>JAKFCD010000111.1:0-133586 GCA_036676805.1 Elusimicrobiota bacterium | reverse complement strand
GGAGGCCGCGCGCAGGCCGGCGAGCCGCCCCTGCGCGTCCGCGGCGAAGCCCTCGATGATCGCGCGCACGGCCGCGTCGTCGTGGAGGTCCTTGAGCCCCTGAAGCGCGGCCGGCTCGATCGGGCCGAACCAGCGGGCGATCACCGCCGCGAGGTCCTCGCCGCGCACGGGCTTGGCGAGCGCGTCGTCCATGCCGGCGGCGAGGCAGCGCTCCCGGTCCCCGTCGAGGGCGGAGGTCATGGCGATGATCACCGGCCCGCGGCCCGCCGCCGCCGGACGCGCGCGCAGGGCGGCCGTCGCCTCGAACCCGTCGAGCTCCGGCATCCGGCAGTCCATCAGCACCAGGTCGTACGGGACCGCCGCGGCCGCCGCGAGCGCCTCGCGGCCGTCGGCGGCCTCCGCCGCCCCGCACCCCAGGGCGCGCAGGCGCAGGAGCGCCATCCGCCGGTCGACGGGGTTGTCATCGGCGAGAAGAATGCGCAGCTCCCGCCAGGAGGCCAGGGGCTCGGCCTTCAGCGCCTGAAGGGCCGACGCCTGCGCCGAGGGCGCGACGCCGAGCACGGCGCAGACGGCGTCGTGGAGCGGGGCCTTGAACAGAGGCTTGGCCAGCGGACCCTCCAGCGGCAAGGTCCGCACGGCGACCAGCGCCGCGTCGCCCTTGATCTCCTCGGCCAGCTGCGCGCCCTCCATGTCGGGCAGGCGGGCGTCGATGAGCGCGAGGCTGAAGGGATCTCCCTGCGCCTCGGCCGCGCGCAGCGCCGCCAGCGCGGCGGCCGCGTCCGCGACGGCCTGGGGCCGCATGCGCCAGGAGGCCGCGAGATGCGACGCGATGCGCCGCGCGGTCTCCCCGGCGTCCACGATGAGCACGCGCGCGCCGGCCAGCTCCGGGGCGCACGCCTCGGGCACGGCCTCGCCCTTGGACAAGGGCGCCTCGAACCAGAAGGTCGAGCCCCGGCCCGGGACGCTGGCGACGCCGACGGCCCCCTTCATCATCTCGGCGAGCTTCGCGCAGATGGGCAGCCCGAGCCCCGCGCCGCCGCCGGCGCGCGCGGGCGAAAAGAGCACGGCCGCCGCCGCCGGCTCGATTCCGGGGCCGGTGTCCTGCACCTCGAAGCGCAGGCGGACCGCCCCGCCTTCGCCCGGCGCCGGGCGCGCGCCGATGACGACCTCGCCGGATACGGTGAGCCGGACGGCGTTCTCGACGAAGACGGCGAGGAGCTGGCGCAGGCGCCCCGCGTCGCCGCGCAGGCGCGGCGGCAGGGCGTCGTCGACGAACACCGCGAGCTCGAGACCCTTCGCCCGCGCGCGCTCGGCGTACAGGGAGGCGACGTCCTCGACGATGCCTCTCGGGGAGACGTCGCCCTCCTCGAGCGGCAGGGCCCCGGCCTCGAGCTTCGAGAAATCCAGGATGTCCCCGAGCGTCGCGAGCAGCGCTTCGCCCGCCGCGCGGATGCCCTCGGCGAGCTCCCGCTGGCGCGCGTCCAGGCCCGTGCCCAGCAGCAGCCCGGCCGCGCCGTTGACCGCGTTCACCGGAGCGCTCACCTCGCGGCTCATGCGCGCGAAGAACAGCGATTTGGCGTCGGCCAGGTCGCGGAGGGTCTCCCGGGCCTTGGCCGCCTCCTCGCGCGCGACGCGGTCCGAGGAGTTGTCGAAGGCGAGGAGCAGAAAGCCCTCGACGGCGCCCGCCGGGCCGCGCAGCGCGCTCGCCGTCAGCCGCGCGGGAAGCGCGGTCCCGTCCCTGCGGAGCAATGATCCTTCCCGCGAAGGCGAGCCGCCCCCGCGCGCCGCCTCGAACAAAGCGCCGAAGCCCCCCGGATCCGCCGAAAGCCCGTCCGCGGGCCGGCCGGCGGCCTCGGCGGAGGAGCGGCCGAGCAGGGCCTCGGCCCCCTTGCTGAAGACCGTGACGAGCCCGTCGGGCCCGGTCGCGATGATCGCGACCTGGGAGGCCCCGTCGAGGACGGCCCGCAGCCGCGCGCCGGCCTCGGCGGCGCGCGCCTCGGAGAGCTTGCGCTCGGTGATGTCGTGGCTGATCGCGACGTATTGGAACGGCTTGCCGTCCTCGTTCAGGAACGGCGTGATCGTCGTGTCGACCCAGTAGGCGTCCCCGCCGCGGGTGAGGTTGCGGAATTCGCCGCGCCAGGTCTTGCCGGCGGAGATGGTCTCCCACAGGGTCTTGAAGAACGCGTCCGGATGCGTCCCCGAGCCGAGGAGCTTGTGCGTCGCGCCGATGAGCTCCTCGCGCGAGTAGCCCGTGATCGCCGTGAGGCGCTCGTTGACGCGGGTGATGCGGCCCGCGGCGTCGGTCACGGCCACGATCGCCGAGGAGTCGAGCGCGGTCTGGAGGTCCCGCATCTCCTTCACCGCGCGGAGCTGACCGCGCTCGTCCCGGCGCCGGCGCAGCAGCGAGCCCAGCTGCGCTCCGGCGCGGGCGCACAGGTCCAGGACCTCGGCGTCGGGCGCCGCGCCCGACGCGTCGAAGAACTCGAGGACACCCTCGACCTTGCCGTCGAGCAGCACCGGCACGGCGAGCGCCGCCTTGGGGCCGTCCGCCTCGACGCCCGCCTCCCAGGCCGGCCGCGCGTCGCGCCAGGCCTTTCCCGCGAGCCCTTCCCCGCTCTTGAAGCGGCGCTCGCGGGCGCCGCGGGTGAAGGCCGTGCTCCGCCCGTCGGCGGCCCAGAAGTCCGCGCAGTACAGCTCCGCGGCCTCATGATCGACCTCCCAGGCGCCCGCCGCGGCCCACCCCATCGCTCCCGCCACCCCGCGCAGGACGCCCTCGAGCCCCGCGCGCCAGCTCGCCGCCTCCGCGACGGCCGCCGCCGCCGCGAGGCGGGCCGCCCGGCGCCGGTCCGCCGCCTCGCGGGACGCGGCGGCGCTCAAGAGCGCGGCGCGCTCGTCCTCGAGCGCGCGGCATCTCCCCTCCGCTTCCCGGATGGAGTCCAGCGCGGCGTCGAGGCTCGCCCCCTCCAGCTCGTTGCAGACCAGGGCGGCCAGGTCGCGCAGGAGCCGCACGCGGCGCGCGTCGAGCGCGCGCGGAATGCGGTCGGCGACGCCGAGCGTCCCCACCGTCTCACCGGTCGACAGGCGCAGAGGCACCCCGGCGTAGAAGCGGATGTTGGGCGCGGAGACGACGAGGGGGTTGTCCGCGAAGCGCGGATCCTTCGACGCGTCGGCGACGATGAACGGCTCCGCGCCCAGTATCGCGTGGCCGCAGAAGGAGACGTCCCGCGGCGTCTCCTTGAGGTCGAGGCCCTCGCGGGACTTGAACCACACGCGCCCGGCGTCGACGAGGCTGACCATCGCCGTGGGCACGCCCATGAGGTTCTGGGCCAGCCGGGCGAGCCGGTCGAAGCGCTCCTCCGGGGCGGTGTCGAGGACCGAGAGCCGCCTCAGCGCCGCGAGGCGCTTGTCTTCATCGGCCGGCGGCTTGGGCTTTTCCATGGACTCGGATTGAGTATGACCTGATTTCCCCGAATTTACCAGATGTTTCCTGGCGTATTCGCGCCCGCGGACCTATGCTGAGACATGGTTTCCGCCGAGACCTGGCGCGATGAAGGCTACCGCCGGCACATGTCGGCCGCGCTGTCGGTGGGCGCTTTGCTCGCGGGCTTCCTCGGCTGCGTCGACGTGATCGGCGAGGTCCGCTTCGCCCCGGAGAGGCGCGCGGCGCTCCCCGCGCCCGTCGATCCGGACGGGCTCGAGGCGATCGCCTTGGTCCAGGATTGGAAGGCGGCCGGCGACGAGGAGACGGTCCTGGTCCGGCTCGCTCCGACGGTGCGCAATCCCGCCTATCCTCGGGCCTGGAGCGCGGAGAAGACCGAGAGCGGCTCCTATCTCGTGATCTTCCGGGAGCCCGCGGGCTTCCCGGCCTACGCGTTCGAGGTCAACCTCGAGAACGAGGACGTCGAGCCCACGCCCGAGGCCGTGGAGCGCCTCACCATGCTGCGCGTGCACGCGGCGGCGCACGCGCCCGGCGCGCTCCTGGCCCTGGCCCGGTAGCGCCTGCGCGCTCCGGACGTTATCTTGTAGAATCGGGGACGCCGCAAAACAGGAGACCCACATGCCCAAAGCCCAGGCCCGTCACATCCTCGTGCCCTCCGAAGCCGAGTGCGCGAAGCTCAAGAAGGACATCGAGGGCGGCGCGGATTTCGCCGCGCTCGCCAAGCAGCACTCCAAGTGCCCGTCCGGGCGCGAGGGCGGAAGCCTGGGGGAGTTCGGCCCCGGCCAGATGGTCCCCGAGTTCGACACGGTCGTCTTCAGCGCCCCGGTCGGCAAGGTGCAGGGGCCGGTCAAGACGCAGTTCGGCTTCCACCTCATCGAAGTCACCAAGCGCGGCTAAGCGAGGGCGGCGTCCATCGTGATCTTGGCCGCCGCGCCGAGCAGGCGCGAGATCGGGCAGCCGGTCTTCGCCTTCCCGGCCGCCTCCGCGAACGCCTCCGCGGAGGCGCCCGGGACCTTGGCCTTAACCGTGAGATGTATCTCCGTGACCGTGAAGCCGCCCTCGAGCTTCTCGAGGGTGACCGCGGCCTGCGTGGAGATGGTCTCGGGCGCCAGCCCCGCCTCGGCGAGCTTGCCCGACAGCGCCATCGAGAAGCAGCCCGCGTGCGCGGCCGCGATCAGCTCCTCGGGGTTCGTGCCCCGCTCCTCGCCGAAGCGCGTCGCGAACCCGTAATGGACGTTGACGAGCGCGCCGCTCTCCGACGAGAGCAGGCCCTTTCCGTCCTTGAGCCCGCCGGCCCAGACCGCCGAGGCCATGCGCTTCATGCCGGCACCGCCGTTTTGAGCTTGCGCGGCAAGGCGTCGATCTTCGCCGCGAGGATGAAGTCGTTGAGGGACAGCCCGCCGATGGCGTGGGTCGAGAGCTCCACGGCCAGGTGCCGGTAGCCGGTGAGGTGGAGATCGGGATGGTGCCCCTCGGACTCGGCCGTCTGCGCCACGTCGTGGATGAACTCGATCGCCGCCGGGAAATCCAGCATCTCGAGCTCGAGCCTCAGCGCCTTGCCCTTCACGAGCCTCCAGCCCTGCAGCTCCTCCAGCCGCTCGCGGGCCTCCTTCGCGGCCATGGGCCGGACCCCGCCCTCGCAGGGGACGCAGTGCTTCTCCCTCAATTCGTTCATGCCCCGATCATAGCCCGGCCGGCCTCGCCGCCGCAATGGCCGCCTCGTGAGATTAATATGTTCGCGAGCCGAAGGCCGCGCTGCGGCGCTACTCCCCGCCGATCGTGTCCTCGACGTCCGGATCGGATACCGCGGCCTCGATCGACCAGCGCGCGTCGTCCCGAAAGCCCGGCGGCTCCACGGCCTCGAAGGATTCGACCGCGCCCATGTCGAGCGGCGCGTCCGCAGCACGCGTGACGCCTCCCTCCGGCTTTTGATCCGCGATGTCCAGCGTCTTTCGGGTTAGGGGCTTCATGCGCCTAGTGTAGCCCCGCGTGAGGCCCTCCGCCGTGGCGGGCGCGTCAAGCTTTGTTAGCGGAAGCGTAACCCGTTCGACATGGTTAATTTTCGACCGGGGTATTATTCTTACCGCAACGAACCCGAAACCAGAAATGTCGGGACCGGCCCTCGAGCGAAAGCCCGGGGGCTTCGCGTTGCTAGGCGGGCGCGCCCGCCAGCAGCTCCCGAAGCTTCTCGCCCAGAGCCCGCGGCGTGAACGGCTTCTGGAGGAACGGGGTCCCGGGCTCGAGGACGCCGTGCCGGCCGATCACGTCGTCCGTGTAGCCCGACATATAGAGGACGCGGACCTCGGGCTTCAGCTCCTTGATCCGCTCCGCGAGCGCGCTGCCGTTCATCCCCGGCATGATGATGTCGGTGACGACGGCATGGATCGGCCCGCGATGAGCCTCGCATCGGAGCAGCGCCTCCTCCCCGCCGGAGGCTTCCAATACGTCGTAGCCCTGCCCCCTCAAGGTCCGGGAGAGCATCTCCCGGACGCCGGCCTCGTCCTCCACCACGAAGACCGTCTCGCTGCCCCGCATGTCCCTCGCGGCGGGCTGCGCGGGGAGGGACGCGGGCTCCTCGGCGCCCGCGAGCCTCGGCAGATGGATGATGAACCGCGTGCCCCGTCCGGGGACGCTCTCCGCGCTTATATGGCCGCCGCTTTGGCTCACGATGCCGTAGACGGTGGAAAGACCCATGCCCGTCCCCTTCCCCTGCTCCTTGGTGGTGAAGAACGGCTCGAAGATGCGGGAGAGGACGGCGCTCTCCATGCCGACCCCCTCGTCGGCCACCGAGAGCATCACGGACGGCGACCCGAGCGGGCCGGCGCCGGCCGGCACGTCGGCGGTCTCGATGACGAGCCGCCCCCCGTCGGGCATGGCGTCTCGCCCGTTGACGATCAGGTTGATGACGACCTGGGCGACCTGCCCGGGATCGGCCATGATCCTCCCCAGGCCGGGCTGGAGGGTCGTGACGAGCTCGATGTCCGCGCGGATCAGCAGGCGCATCATGCTGTCGAGCCCCGCCACCACGGCGTTGAGGTCCAGCACCGCGGGCTTGAGCACCTGCTTGCGGCTGAAGGCCAGGAGCTGCCGGGTGAGCGCCGTCGCCCGCTCCGCCGCGTTCTCGATCTCCTGCACGTCACGGTACAGGGAGCCGTCCTTCTCGACGGCCGCCATGAGGAAGAAGGTGTAGCCCTTCATCGCGGTGAGGATGTTGTTGAAGTCGTGGGCGATGCCGCCCGCCAGGCGTCCGACCGCCTCCATCTTCTGCGCCTGGCACAGCTTCTCCTCGAGCTCGCGGCGCTCCGTGACGTCCTGTATGATGCCGATGAGCTTCAGCGCCGCGCCGGCCTCGTCGCGGACCACGTCCGCCTCCGAGCGCACCCAGCGGACCGCTCCGTCGGGCCGCTTGATCCGGTACTGAAGCGAGTAGGCCGTCTCGCCGCGGATCGCGGCCTCGCGCGAGAGGAGGTAAGATTTCCGGTCGTCGGGGTGCACCAGGTCGACGAAGGACTCGAAGCTCAGCGGCTCTTCCGGCGCCAGCCCCAGGATTCGCCGGCACTCTTTCGACATCAGCAGGCCGCCGCCTGGGCCGAGCGGGGTCGACCAGCTGCCGATGCTCGCCACCTCCTGCGCGCTCTCGAGAAAGCGCTGGCTCTCGGACAGGGACTCCTTCACTCGCCGCAGCGCGTCGAGGTCGCGGAGCATCTCCTGGGACGTCAGATCGAGGGAGCGCTCCAGGAGCGCGCGCTCCTCGTCCGCCATTCGGTAGGCCGCGTCCACCGCGTCGAGGAACGCCCGCTCCTGCGGCGACCGGTCGCCGGCGTCGAGGCCGTGCTTTTTCAGCTGGCGGGACAGCAGGTTGTGGAATCCGGTCACCTCAGATTTCCTTGAAGGTCGTGATCGTCATGGTCTGATTGTGGAGCTCGCAGCCGGCCGACGGCGTGAACGGGGACAGCTCGCCGTAGGAGTAGAAGCCCGCCGTCACGGTGCGCGCTCCCAGGATTTCCCGGACCCCCTCGACCTCCTCCTCGACCCGCTGCCCCAGGACCAGCTTGCGTCCGACGCAGCTGATCAATACGGCCAAGTCGGGATCGGCGGAGAAGGGCGCTCCCGTGCTGGTCCGCGCCGCGTCCATCGCCCCGTCGATGAGGCGGTCGACGTTGGACTTCATCAGGCGCACGTAGGCTCCTTCGGGGACGTCGCCTCCGAAAGTCATGCTTTGGGCTGCCTCATCGATCGACAGGACGGTCCGGACGACGCTCGCTCCCCCCTCCCGGGTCCGCAGGGCCAAGGGAAAGAGGAGCGCGGCGGCGGGAAGGCCGAGCGCGTGCGCGCCCAGGTATTTCTTGTACAGGTCGAGCGCGGATTCGCCATTGAGCCGGTAGAGGACGTTCGCCTTGGCCTCGGTCACGAGGCGCTCCGGGCCGAAGGGGTCCCAGCCGCCCATCGAGCCGTAGCCCACCTTCAGGCGCTCCCCGTACAGCCCGAGGATCGCGACCGCTCCGCGCTCCGGCCGCCCTCCGTCCCAGATGACGCGCGTTTCCTTCAGTTTCGCCCCGTCACCCGAAAGGCCCCCGGTGACGGAGACGCCCGGCGGCAGGGCGGAGTTGAGGCCCCGGGCGAGCTCGCTGCCGTTGGCCTGGATCCCGTCGCTGAGCACGAAGGCGTGGACCAGGCCCCTCGGTTCGAGGGCGGCGGCCAATCGGCGTCCGGCTTCGAAGCTTCCGCCGGCCTCTTCAAGAAGGACGCTGTGTCCCTGGATGCGCGAATGCTCGAACTGGACCGCCGTGAAGACGACGGAGTCGTCGCTGACGCGCGCGTCCCTGATCTCGCCGGCCGTCGAGCAGCCCATCAGGCGCGCGCGGGGATACATCGCTCGCAGGGTCGCGATCTTGGCGAGGTCGCCGAACGCGGCGGTCCCCCCGAAGACCAGGAGCAGATCAGCGGACGTCGAGAGGCTCGGAGCCGCCGGCTTCCAGCCGTCGCGCTCCGTCCACTGGCCCTGTTCGATCTTCATGCCCCCAGGATAACACCCCGGCGTGAATCCACGGTTAGCTGTCCCTTAATTTTCGCTTAGGAAAGGTTTTGTCATTTCACGGTCGCGGACCAGGTCAAGAAGGTGCGAGAGGCGCTCGACTCCCCGTCGGCTTCAGCGTCTCCTGAATCCGCTGCGCCAGGCGCAGGGCGTCGAAGGGCTTGAGCAGGAAGTCGGACGCCCCGCGCCGCATGGCATAGACGGCCAGCTCGACCGTTCCGAAGCCGGTCATCACGATCACCGGCGTCCGCGGGCGGGTCCTCGCCGCGGCCTCGAGAACGTCGAAGCCGCCCAGGCGCGGCATGGTGAGATCGGTGATCACGAGATCGATGCCGCCCGCCGCGAGCAGCGCGTTCGCCTCCACCCCGTCCCGCGCCGCGACGATCTCGAACTCGGAGTCGCCCAGGCTCCAGCGCAGCATGTCGCGCATGCCCGGCTCGTCGTCGACGATGAGCACGACCTTTCTCGGCTCAGCCATGGGAGATCGTCCCCTTCGTCTCCGTCTCGACGCGCCGGTCGTTCTCTCGGCCGGTGCGGACGGGCAGCTTGACCGTGAAAACGGTCCTGCCCGGGCGGCTCTCCACGGCGATCTCGCCGGAGTGTTTTTTCACTATCTCGCTGACGAGGCTCAGCCCCAGACCCGTGCCCTGGCCGATCGGCTTGGTCGTGAAGAAAGGATCGAATATCTTCGCCAGCACGGCGGGCGCGATGCCCGCGCCGTCGTCGGCGCAGCTCAGGCAGACCCAGGAATGCGGCGCCTGCTCGAGCAGCTCGGTCGACAAGCTCAAGGCGCCGCCGCCGGACATCGCGTCGATGGCGTTCTTGGCCAGGTTCATGATCACCTGCTCGAGCTGGTTTTTATTGCCGAGGACCGGAGGAAGTCCCTCGGCGAGCGCCGTCGCGACGGCGACCCGGCTGATCTTCGCTTGGGGCGCTATGAGCGAGAGCGCCTGCTCGACGACCGAGTTGACGTCCGTCGCGGTCCGCTCGGAACGCGAGGTCCGGGCGAAGGTCAGCAGGTTCTGCACGAGCGCCTTGCAGCGCAGGGCCTCTCGCTCGATCGACTTGATAGGCAGCTCGAGCTCGTCGCCCTCCTTGAGCCGGCAAGCCATGCCCTGGGCAAACCCCAGGATCACGCCGAGCGGGTTGTTGATCTCGTGGGCGACGCCGGCCGCGAGCTGGCCGACGGCGGAAAGCTTCTCGGACTGGTGCATGCGCGCCTCGAGCCTGCGCATGTCGCGGACGTCCTTGGCCGCGCCGATATAGCCGGAGACCCGCCCGTCCGCGTCCGTGATGGCCGACGAGGAGAACAGCACGGACACCGTCTCCCGGGATTTCCCGACCAGCTGCGCGGCGACGTTCTGCGAGGGCGCGAGGAAGGAGGCGCCCGGGCCGTCGAGCAAAGCCGCCGCGGGCAGCCCGATCAGCTCCTCCTTGGTCCAGCCCAGAAGCCTGACGACGGCGGGGTTGACCAGCACGATCAATCCCGCCGCGTCGGTCACGATGACCTGGTCCTGGATGCTGTCGAGGATGTCGTTGAAGAAATCCTTCGAGACCGTCGTCCGCCCGAGCTCCCGGCTCATCTCGTTGAAGCTCCGGGCCAGAGCGCCGATCTCGTCGTTAGTCGTGACGGGGACGACGCCGCGATAGTCGCCGCCGCGGATTTTCGCCGTCGCGGCCTCGAGCAGGCCGATCGGAGCCAGGAAACGCCGCATGAGAAAGAAGAGGATGAGCGCCGCGGCGCCGCCGAGAAGCAGGACCACGCGCAGTATGCGCGCGGAGATATGCCCCACGGTCGCGAGCGCCTCCCGGATAGGCAGTCCGAAGCGAACGTGGCCGACGCGCGCGCCCCTCTTCGTGCCCTTCGAGTCCTGCAGGAGAAAGTCCTCCTCAGCGGCCTGTTCCAATCCATAGAGGATCGGGACCGCCAGCTCGAGCACGGGCATCTTCCGCTCCTCGATCACGCGGGACGAGGGGCGCTCGAGCGTCAAGGACGACGCGGTATACGGGTCGCGATAGATCTTCCCGACCTCGGCGACGTTGCTGTGGCCGAGAACCCGCCCGTCGCCGTCGAGCGCGGACGCATAGACGGCCCCCGTCGCCTTCATGCCTGCCTGGAGGAGCGGGAGTATGCTTGATTCGTCGCCCGATATCATCGCCTCGGCGAGGGCGCCCTCGGATTTTCGGACCTCGCCCAACGCGGCACCTTCGATGTGGGCCAGCAGGGCTTCGCTGACGGCCCTGCGCGAGTAGACGATGATCCCCTGCCCGGCGAACACCGAGGCCAGCGCGCAGCTCAGAAGGATCTTCGTGTAGAGCCTCATGGGAGAACCTTGTCGGCCGCCTTCAACGCCGCGTCCGGGACGGCGAGTTCCGCCTCCGCGGCCGCCTCGCGGTTGATCGACACGTGAAGCCGCGCCGAGTATATCTCCCCCGGGAAGGCGGAGCCCTCCGCGGCGGCTTTCGCGGCGCCGGCCATGGTCCGTCCCATCTCCTCGGCGCTCACGGACACCCCCGCCGTCGCCCCTTGCTCGGCCAGCCCCATGGTCGGGGCGTAAACGGGAATATTGTTGTCGTAGGAAAAGCGCTTGATGGTCTCGAAATTGCCCGCGTTGATGAGCAGCGGATCCGGCGGCAGCCAGATCGCGTCGACCTTGCCCTTGAGCTCTCGCAGCCGGTCCGGCAGATCGCCGGGGACCTCAAGACGCTCCGCGGACACGGCCATGCCGCGCGCCGCGCCCGCGTCGGCCAGGCGCTGGGCGCTCCCGGCGCGGGCCGGGCCGGACCACAGCACCGCCAGTCTCTTGAGCCGGGGCTGGAGCGCGCTCAGCCTTTCGAGCAGCGCTCCCGCCTCCGGCTCCATCATGATCTTGATCGCGGGCCCGCCGCTCGCCCCGCGATCAACGAGGACGCCGGGCGAGATCGCGTAGATCAGAGCGACGCGGCGTGGGTAGCGCCGCAGGGCGGCCTTGCCCCCGAACGCCGCGACGACCCTGGTCTCGGCGGGGATGGCCTGGCCCGGCGGCAGAACGGGGATCGCCCGTCCATAGGAGGCCTGGAAGCTCTCGTAGGTCTCGCGTGAGGTCCGATTCTCCGCGCCGATCACGGCCACGACCTCCTGGGCGCGCGCCGCTCCGGCCAGGGCCGGCGCGAGGACGGCGAACAGGAGTACCCTCATCGGAATCGGTAGGAGACCGCCCCCGTCCAACGGCCGCGCACGACCTCGCTGTTCATGCCGGGCAGCGCGCCGGACGCGGGCAGCATCTCGAAGTGCCTGCGGGCGGCGAGGTTGAACACGGCGACCGAGGCCTCCCAGCCTTCCCAGCGTCCCGAGAACTCGTAGCCGACGCGGCCGTTGAGCAGCAGATAGTCAGGGACTTTTCCGTAGGAGATGGGACTGCCGATGGGGTTCCGGTTCCAGAAGGTCTTGTCCACCCAGTGCGCCCAGAGGCCGGCGGTGAGGCCGACGCTCCTGACGCGCGCGCCCGCGCTGGCCTTGTGCCGGGGCGCGGCGCGAGCATGGGTCTGGCCCCGGGGATCGTCGTCGCGCAAGCTCTGATAGGAATAATTTCCGAAGAGCGAGAGTCCCGGGCGTACGGCCGCCTCGGCTTCGCCCTCGAAGCCGAGCGCGCGGGTTCCGCCGTGATTCTGAAAAGTGGCGGTGAAGCCGGCCGTGGGCGGAACCGCGGAGATGAGCACGGCGTCCGATCGGCGGATAAGGTTCCTGAGCTCGTAGTAGAACCCCGTGAGCGCGGTCCTCACGGGGCCGAATTTCCCGCCGTGAGACAGCTCTGCCTGGAAGATTTTCTCCGGAGACAGGACCCTCGAGCCCCGGCTGAGAACGTGGATGCCCGTAAACGGCGGGTTCGGAAGGGCGCCGCCGGGCGGGTTCGACACGATTTGAGTGATGTGCATATCGCTTTCTATCGCCGTCGGGTTTCGGAACGCCGTGCCGGCGGACAAACGAAAGACATGCGCGTCCGACGGCTCATAAATCGCGCTGCCGCGCGGAGAGAAGGTGAACGGCGTCAGCGGATGCCGGTCCAAACGCCCGCCGGCGATGAACAGCCAGTCCTCGCGGGGCGACCACTCGTTCTCGAGGAATAGCGACCACAAATCCCGATCCGAGCCGCCGACGTTGAGAAGGGTGGAGCGCACGGAATTCCTCCGGTAGTTTCCCCCAAGGACGAGCCTGTTGTCGAGCGGGAGGCGCCAGGCGCGGCGAAAATTCACGTCCCAGGTATCGTAGTCGATCGTCGGATCACCGAAGGCGGGGACCTCCCTTCCCGTCGAGCGCTCCTGGTTCCAGAACGCAGTGAGGTTGGTTTCGCGGTAGCGATAGTCCGCTCTCAGGAAGCCGGTGTAGCCGTCCACGAAGGCGGTGCCGATCGAGCCGGTCGTCGTCCGCGTATTCAGTTTCGTCAATCCCCCGGATAGGCTGAGGCGCGCGTCCGGGGAGAATTCCCAACCCGCGAGGGCGTGGAGTTTGCTCGTCTGGGAAGCCTGAATGCCTTCATTCTCGAAGCCGTTTCCGTAGCGGGAACCCGCGGCGACCTTGTAGTCGAGACTGCCCTTGCGGGTGCCGTACAGCGCGTAGCCCGAGCGGAAGCCGGCCTCGCCCGCGGAGAATCCGACCGCGCCGCCCTTCATCTGCGCCGGCGACTTCGTAATGATGTTGATCACGCCGCCGATCGCGTTCGCGCCGTAAAGGGCCGAGGCGGGGCCCTGGACGACCTCGATGCGCGCGATCTCCTCCATCGTCACCGGGATGCTCTCCCATATGATCCAGTCGAAGTTCGCGTTCATGACCGTCCGCCCGTCCAGCAGGACGAGGACGCGGTTGTTCAGCGGCCCATTGAGGCCGCGGATGCCGACCTCGCCCTGGAACGCGGCGGTCTGAGCCACCTCAACGCCGGGCACGCCCCTGAGGGCGTCCCAAATCGTCTGCGCGCCCGAAGCCTTGATCTCCTCGCTCGTGACCACGCGCACCGTGGCCGGCGCGCGGGCGAGGGACTTGGGCAGAAAGGACGCCGAGACGACCTTCGCCTCCTCCTCGAAGAGCTCGAAGGCGTCGTCGTCCGCGCGAGCGGCGGCGGCTTGAGCCGCGGCGAGGAGCACGGCCAAAAGGCTCTTGAGCACGGACGGCTTCACATTCACAGGGAAGCCTTCGCGTACTCGCCGCGGCGAAACAGAGCCCTGACGCGGGCGCGCAGCACCTTCGGGCTGAAGGGCTTGGTCATGTAGTCGTCGGCGCCGACCTCAAGCGCCAAGGCCTGGGACTCCGCCTCGCTCATCGCCGTGATGATCATGATCGGCAGCTCCGCCATGCCCATCTCGCCGCGAAGCTTCTTGAGCACCGCGAAGCCGTCGAGCTCGGGCATCATCAAGTCGAGAAGCACCAGGTCCGGCTTGGCGCGGACGATCGCCTCGAGGGCCGCGGCGCCGCCGTCCGCCTCGAGGAGCTCCCAGCCCTCCGTCCCGAGCGCCGCGGAGATCACGGCCCGGTTGTCGGAGACGTCGTCGACGACGAGCACGCGCTTGCGGCGCTTCGCGCCCGGCTGCGGCCCGGGACCCGCGGGCGCGCGGGGCTCCAGGTAGAAAGCGCCTTCCTCGAGCGTGATGTCCCCCTGCGCGACGTGCCACAGGGCGTCGTCGGACAGGGTCGTCAGCCAGCCCTTGGACAGCGCCTCCTCCCGCAGCCCCCCCGCGCCCGGCGCGGCGTTGAGGCGCTCCCGCGCCGAAGGATCGCGCAGGTCGAGAAGCTCCGTCAAGGCGATTCGGCCCGCGAGGCCGGTATAGGAGCAGCGCTCGCAGCCCTTCCCCTTGAAGCTCCTCTCCGGCAGTCCCGCCGCGCGCATTCTCGCCGCGAGAGAGGCCCCGGCGGGGACGGGAGCGCGGCAGTCCGGACAGACGCGATGAACGAGCCGCTGCGCGGCCACGCCGATGAGGGCGGGCGCCATCTTGAAGCGCTCGACGCCCATGTCGAGCAGGCGGCTGATCGTGGCGACGGCGTCGTTGGTGTGCAAGGTCGAGAAGACCATGTGTCCGGTCAGGGCGGCTTGGAAGGCGATGTCGGCGGTTTCGCGGTCGCGAATCTCGCCCACCAGGACCACGTCCGGATCCTGGCGCAGGACGGAGCGCAGCACCGAGGCGAAGGTCATCCCCGCCCTCTCGTTGACCTGGACCTGGCTGATGCCGTCCAGGCGGTACTCTATGGGATCCTCGACCGTCACGATGTTGATGTCCTCGGACTTCAAACGATGGAGCAGGGAGTAGAGGGTCGTCGTCTTGCCCGATCCGGTGGGTCCCGTGATCAGCATCATGCCCGAGTCGCAGGCGGCCAGGGACGTCAGGCGCGCCAGCAGGTCCGGGCGCAGGCCCAGGGACTCAAGCGGCACCTCGGCCGAGCGCTTATCGAGGATGCGCAGCACCGCCTTCTCGCCGAAGGAGGTCGGGATCGTCGACACGCGCAGGCCGATCTCCTCCGCGCCGACCATCAGCTTGGCGCGGCCGTCCTGGGGGCGGCGCCGGTCGGAGACGTCCAGGCTGGCCATGATCTTGATGCGCGAGACGAGCGGGCCCTCGCCGATCGACTTGGGCACCTTCATCATGTTCCGCAGGTCCCCGTCGATGCGGTAGCGGATCAAGGTGGTTTTGTCGTCGTGCTCGATGTGAATGTCCGAGGCCTTCAAGCGCACCGCCTGAGCGATCAGCAGGTTCGCCAGGCGAATCACGGGGAGGGCGACGGAGGCCGGACCCTTGGCGCTGCTCTCGTCCTCGTCGGGCTTGAGGCACTCGACGACCGCCTCGTCGGGAAGCTTCTTCAAGAGATCGAAGATGGCGGCGTCGGAGCCGTAGCCGCCGGCGATCAATTCCTCGATCTTGTCCGGCAGCCCGTACCTCGCCGCGGCGCGGCGGCCGGACAAAGCCGAGACCTCGTCTAAAGCGGCCGCGTCAAGAGGGTTGGCCATCAGGAGCTCGATGCTCTCGCCGTCGAGGGAGATGGGAATCATCATGCGCCGACGGCAGAGCCGCTCCGGCACGAGCGCGAGCGCCATCTTGTCGAGGGAGTCCCGCGCCGGCTCCGCGAACCGGATGCCGTAATGGCCCTTGACGGTCTCGGCCAGGACGCTCTTCGAGATCACACCGCGCCGCACCAATTCCTGAGAAACGTACGGCGGAGCGTCGCGCAGGAGCTCCTGGCCGAGACCTTCGTCCAACAGGCCCTTTCGCATGAGAAGACGGGCCAGCCACTCGTCGGCGCAGCGCGTTGACGTCGTCATGGCCGGCCCACCTTGACGCGGACTTTTTCGACGACTTCCCTGGGCACGCAGGGCTTGGAGACATAGCCGTCGCAGCCGGCCTCCTGAGACCTGAGCTCGTCTCCCGCCAGTGCGTAAGCGGTGAACGCGAACACGGGGATGGCGCGGGTCCGCGGCAGCGCCTTGAGGCGGCGGACCGCCTCCCAGCCGCTCACGCCGGGCATCGCCATATCGAGAAGGATCAGGTCCGGGAGCTCGCGCAGGGCGAGCGCCACGGCCTCCTCCCCCCCCGACGCCTCGCAAATCCGGTAGCCGGCCGCCGAAAGAGCGGCCGCCATGATCGCGCGATTGTCGGGCTCGTCGTCGACGACCAGGATCGTGGGAGGAGTCATTTCGCCGCCGCCAAGGCCGTGAGTTTATCCTTGAGCGCGTCCAGGATCGCCGTGAGGCTGATCGAGCCCTTCTCGATCACCTTGACCTCCTTGCTCTCGAGCTCGGCCAGCTCGGCGGCGCCGAGGTTGCGCCCCGTCAGGATGAACACCCGGATCTCGCTGAACTCCCGGTTCTTCTCGATCTTGCCCAGGATCTCGAAGCCGTTCATATCCGGGAGGTTCAGGTCGAGGAAGAGGACGTCGGGCGGCGGCTTGGCGGCGAGCGCGGCCAGCGCCTCGGCGCCGGTGGCCGCCGACTCCACGCGGTAGCCTTCGCTCTCGAGCCCGAGCTCGACCAATTCCCGGATGTCCTCGTCGTCGTCGACGACCAGGACCCGCTTGCCTCGCACGAGCTCAAGGCCCTTGAGCTTCTCGATCAGAGCGCGCCGCTCGAACGGCTTGACGATGTAGTCGGCGATGCCGAGCGAAAAGCCCAGCGCCCTGTTCTCCATGATCGAGAGGATGATGACCGGGATTTGGCGGAGCTCCGGGTCGCTCTTCAAGGCCTGCAGGACGGACCAGCCGTCGCGGTGCGGCATCATGATGTCGAGCGTGATGACGAACGGCTTGAGCTTGCGCGCGAGCGCCAGCCCCTCCGCTCCGGAGGACGCCCCGGTCATCGCGTAGCCGGTTCCCGTGAGGCTGTCGCGCAGCAGGCGGAGCACCTCGGGGTCGTCGTCGATGGCGAGCAGGACCTTTCTCGCGCCCGCGTCGGCCGGCGCCGGTGGCAGCGAATCCTGCGGGACCACCGATTGAGCCAGGCTCACGAGGAAGGCCGCCCCGCGGCCGGGCGCGCTGTCCACCGCTATCGTCCCGCCCAGAATATCGACGAGCTTCTTCGTAATCGAGAGGCCCAGCCCCGTCCCCCCGAACTTGCGCGTGGCCGCGCCGTCGAGCTGCTTGAACTCCTCGAAGATCCGAGGGATGTCCTCGGCCTCAAGCCCGGGGCCGGTGTCCAGCACGCCGAGAAGCACCGCCGCGCCGGGACCACCCCCCTGCGCCCGCAGGGTCACGCCGCCCTCGGAGGTGAACTTGATCGCGTTTCCGGCCAGGTTGATCAGGATCTGCTTGATCTTCGTCTTGTCGCTGCGGATAATGATCGTCCCCTCGGCCTCGACCGTCAGCGCGAGGCGCTTCTCGTCGGCGAGGCAGCGCATCGTGTCCGCGACCTCGCGGACCAGCCCGCACAGGTCGAACTCCTCGATATGCGTCGGCATCATGCCCGCGTTGAGCTTGGAGAAATCGAGGATGTTGTTGATCAGCGCGAGGAGGTTCCTCGAGTTGATCAGTACCCGGCTCAGCGCCTGCGCCTGGGAGGCCGGGACCGCGCCGTAGATCTCGTCGAGGATGAGCGACGCGTAGCCGACGATCGCGTTCAGCGGGGTGCGCAGCTCGTGGCTCATGTTGGCGAGGAACTCCGACTTGAGGCGGTTGAGCTGCTCGAGCTCTCCCACCTTAGCCTTGAGGCGCCCGCGCTCCAGCGCCTTCGCCAGGGTGCCGCAGAGCTGCTCGAGATCGTACGGCTTGCTGACGTAGTCGTAGGCGCCCTGCTTCATCGACTCCACCGCGTTCTCGAGCGTGGCGTAGCCGGTGACCATGACGACCTCGATATGGGGATGCGCGGCCTTGAGCTCCTTCAAGGTCTCCACGCCGCCCATCTCCGGCATCATCAAATCGCACAGCGCCAAATCGAAGGCCTCCCCCTTCGCCTTCGCGACGGCGTCCTTGCCGTTCTCCGCCGTCGTCACGGCATAGCCCCGGCCGGTCAAGGCGTAGACGAGCATGTCGCGCAGGCCTTTCTCATCGTCTATCACGAGGATTCTCGGCTTGATTTGATCCATGCGCACATAGTAGCCCCCGACGCTTCGTGGAAGGTTATCACCGCCTTAACGCATCCTTAAGCTCCGTTTTCAGCCTCCGTTAACCTCGCCTTAAGATTGTCGAAGACGCGTTCGCGCATACTTAATCGACGAATCTTGTATCCTAATCTCATGAGCTCCCCCATCGCGCCGGCGCACGTGCTCGTCATCGACGATGAGAAGGGCCTGCGCGACATGCTGGCCTACACCTTCAGGCGCCTGAAGTTCGCCGTGGCCGTCGCCGAGGACGGCGAGAAGGGCGTGGCCGCCGCCCTCGGCGCCGATTTCGACGTCGTCGTTTGCGACGTC
This sequence comes from Elusimicrobiota bacterium, assembly GCA_036676805.1. Taxonomy (GTDB): domain Bacteria; phylum Elusimicrobiota; class Elusimicrobia; order UBA1565; family UBA9628; genus GWA2-66-18. The sequence continues at coordinate 115,251 of JAKFCD010000111.1, read as the reverse complement.
ATGATGCCGGGCATGGACGGCATCGCGGTCCTCGAGATCCTCAAGCGCGAGCGTCCGCTGCTCGAGGTCGTCATGGTCACGGGCTTTCCCACCGACGAGACGTCCGCGCGCGCCATGGAGTTGGGGGCTTTCGATTACCTGGCGAAGCCCTATGAGATGACGGCACTTTGCTCCTTGATCGAGAAGGCGTCCGCCCGCAAACGCGAGCGGGCCGGCGCGAAAGGCTAGACCAAAACCTCCCGCATCTTTTCCGCCAGCGCGCGCGGGGAGAACGGCTTCTGGAGGAAGGGGGTTCCGGGGGGAAGGCCGCCGTGCCTGGCGGCCTCGTCGCCCGTGTAGCCCGACATGTAGAGGACGCGGATGGCGGGCCTCAGCGCGGCGAGACGCTCGGCGAGCATCCTCCCGTTCATTCCCGGCATGATGATGTCGGTGATGACCGCGTGGACCGGCCCGGGATGGCCCTGAAGCAGCCGAAGCGCCTCCTCGCCGCCGGCGGCGGCCAGGACATCGTACCCCTGCCCCCGCAAGGTCCGGCAGATCAGCGTACGCACCGCCGCCTCGTCCTCCACGACGAAGACGGTCTCGCAGCCCCCGCAGGCCTCCGCGCCGGGCGGGGAGGGCGCGGCCGCGGGCTCGGCGCCGCTCGCCAGCCGCGGCAGATGGATCGTGAACCGCGTGCCCTGCCCCGGCGCGCTCGCGGCCTCGATGCGCCCGCCGCTTTGGCTGACGATGCCGTAAACCGTCGAGAGCCCCAGGCCCGTCCCCTTCCCCTTCTCCTTGGTCGTGAAGAACGGCTCGAAGACACGCGCGAGAACCTCGGGTTCCATGCCGCCCCCCCCGTCGCTCACCGCGATCATGACCGACGGAACTCCGAGAGGGCTGGCACCCGCCTGGACGTCGCCGGTCTCGATGACGACTTTCCCTCCGTGGGGCATGGCGTCGCGGGCGTTGACGATCAAGTTCATGAAGACCTGAGCCATCTGGCTTGGATCCGCCATGATACGTCCCAAGCCGGGCTTCAGGAGCATGACAAGCTCGATGTCCTCGGGAATGAGGCGGCGCATCATGCTCTCCAGCTCCGCAAGCGCCCGATTGACGTCCAGGACCTCGGGCTGCAGGACCTGCTTGCGGCTGAAGGCGAGGAGCTGATGGGTGAGCGCCGCGGCGCGGTCCGCCGCCTTCTCGATCTCCTCCACGTCTTGACGCATCTCGCCGCCTAATCCGGGAGCGTCCTTGAGGAAGGTGCTGTAGCCCTTTATCGCGGTGAGAATGTTGTTGAAATCGTGGGCGATGCCTCCCGCCAGACGGCCGATGGCCTCCATCTTCTGGGACTGTCCGAGGGTCCGGTCCAGGGTCTCGATGCGCTCGCGGCTCGCGGTCAGGTCGAGCCGCTGGGCGCGTTCCTTGAAGGATATGCGGGCCGTCACGGCCGCGGCGAATCCCAACACTCCGAGCTTGATGAGGAATTCGCACGCCTCCCAGCGCCGGCCTCCCCAGAAATCCTCCAAGTAGAAGCAGACCAAGAACGCCCCCGCCGCGGCCCAGGCCCCCAGCACGTGGCGGCCCTTGAGATGCAGGCAGGCGGTGAAGATCGGCAGCAGGTACAGGGGCCAGAAGCTGGACTGCCCGCCGCCCGAAAGGCCCACGACGATGGAGCTCAGCGCCACGTTGACCGCAATCGAGATCAACGGCACCGCCGCGCCCCCATGGGCGCGAAGCAGCCGATGATAAGACAGGTTGAAGGCGAGCATGCCCGTGAAGGCCCAGAGGATATCCGGGTATCGAACCAGGGGGTTTTCCCGGGCGAGGATGGCCACGACGCTCATCCCAAGCGAGAATAGGATTTCCTGATACTGCAAGGCATTGGGATCCACCCCGGCGGCTTCCCTTTCTTGTTCAATTTTCACGCATCCGCTCGCAAGGCCCGCCGCAAGGGGTGCTCGACTCCCGCTTAGATTTTCAAGCGCCACGGGGGCCTCAGGTCCGGGCCGGCCGCTTCCCGCGTCCCCGATTCGAAGATGAAGCGAACCTCTTCAAGAAGCTCGCCCGCGTCGAAAGGCTTGGTGATGTAGGCGCGCGCTCCCAGGGACAGCGCGCGCCGCGCTAGATCCAACTCGTGCTCGCCGGTGAGGACGACCGTCGGCAGGAACGGATGCGACCCGCGGTAAGCCTCCAGCGCTTGGAGCCCGCTCAATTCCGGCATCGTCATGTCGAGGAGGACCAGGTCGGGACACCGCTCGGCGATGCTGCTCAAGGCTTCGCGTCCGTCGCGCGCCTCGACGACGCCGCAGCGCGGCGAGAGCAGGCGCGCCAGGAAGCGGCGCAGGCCCGCGTCGTCGTCGCATATCAAGATGGTCTTGCTCATCGCGTCGTTCCCCGGCGCTTGAAGGAGTGATCGTCCCTCATGCCCAAAGTGTGGGGCCGCCGGCTGTGCAATCGGTTAAGGCGGCCTTAATTCGGCCTTAAGCGCATGGTAATTGGTATAATTCCACATCCCGCCTCATCGAATACTCGTCGTCGATGATGAAAGCGCGCAGCGCCGGCTGTTCAGCCGCCTGTTCGAGGCGCACGGCCTCGCGACGCGCGTCGCCGCGTCCGCCGAAGAGGCCGTGTGTCTGCTCGGCGACGCGCAGGCCCGTCCCGACCTCATCCTGAGCGACATCTCCATGCCCGGCCTGGACGGCGCCGCCCTGATCAAGGCCCTGCGCGCCGCTCCGGGGACGGCCCGCATTCCGGCGATCTTGATGTCCGGCCTCGCGCTTCCCCGGGGACTGCTGGAGGCCGCCTCCGCGAGCCTCGACGTCGGGCCGGTCTTCATCAAAGGCGGCGACCTCCAAGACCTCATGACTCGCGTCGCGGGGCTGCTCCGGCCGCAGGACGAGCGGCAAGTCGTCATCGATCCGCTCAAAAGGACGGTCCGGATCGGCGGCGTCCAGCTGCCGGAGCTGCCCGCCCGCCGCTTCCAACTGCTGTGCGCGCTTCTGCGCGAGCCTCGCGCCATGAGCCGCGAGGAGCTCCTGGAAGGAGCCTGGGACGGGAAGGACAATCTCAACGTCGTCGACGTGACCGTCCTGCGCCTGCGCCAGGACCTGAAGGACCTCCCGTTCCTGCGCATCGAGACGGTCCCCGCCGGCTATCGGCTCTTAATCGGACCTTACAGTCTGTAATTGACTCCGCCGGGCAATCACGCTAGATTGCCCTCGGATGAAATGGTCACTTCGCGCCAGCGTCGCGGCGGCCGCAGCTCTCGGACTGCTGCTGCTCGGCGCCATGGGCGCGGTGTCTTACAAGAGCCTGAGGAGCCTGCTCGCGGCCCACGATACGGTCGAGCACACCCTCGAGGTGCTCAAGGCCTCCCACCGCCTCTCCTCCACCCTCAAAGACGTGGAATCCGGCCATCGCGGCTACGCGCTCTCAGGGGACCGGCGGTATCTTCCGGACCCGAGCAGTCCCGTTCCCGCCCTCATGGGCCAGATGAGACAGCTCAGCGCCGACAACCCATCCCAGCTCAAGCGATTGGGAGCCATGGAACCGCTCATCGCGGACAAGCTGGACTGGATCGCCGCGACGATCCGCCTGCGCGAAAAAGAAGGGTTCGGAGCGTCCTCCCGGGTCTTCAAAACGAACCGCGGCAAGGTCCTGATGGACCAGATCGAGTACTTACTGGAGGAGCTTCAGGACGAGGAAAACCGCCTGCTCGCCGAGCGCCGCGCCCGCGCGGGCGCGGACGCTCGCCGAGCGTTCCAAAATTTGGCTCTTCTGGCGGCCCTCGCTTTGCTCATGGCGGCCGGCTGGGGCGTCCTCATAGAGCGGAGCATCGGGCTGAAGGAGAAGTCGGAGAGCGCCCTGCGTGACAGCGAGGAGCGGCTCAACCTCGCGCTCGACGCGGCGAAAATGGGCATATGGGAGATCGACATGCGCACCGGTCGAGCGACCCACACTTTACGCCACGATCAGATCTTCGGGTATGAGGCTCTCCAGACGGATTGGAGCGTCGGCCGATTCATCAAGGAACACGTGGCTTCCGAGCACCAGGCGATCGTGGAGCGGGCATTCGCGGCGGCCCGGGACGCGTCCAACGCGAGCGGCGCGTTCCGCCTCGAGTGCCCGATCACGCGCAAGGACGGGGCGCGGCGCTGGATTCTCGCCGAGGGAACCCTCTTTCGCGACGCGCGCGGAGAGCCCGCCCGGATGACCGGCGTCATCTCCGACGTCACCGATGAGAGGGACAAGGCGGCCGCCTTGAGCGCCGCCTATGCCCAGCTCGAAGGAGCCAACAAGGAGCTCGAGTCCTTCAGCTACTCGGTCTCCCATGACCTGCGCGCCCCCTTGAGGCTGATCGACGGGTTCAGCCAGGCGGTCCTCGAGGACAGCGCCGGGAAGCTTGGCCCGGAGAGCGCCAAGGACCTCGGCCGCGTGCGCGCGGCCAGCCAGCGCATGTCCCGCCTCATCGACGACCTGCTCGGCCTCTCGCGCGTCACGCGCGCCGAGCTGCGCCGGACGACGGTGAACCTGAGCGCGCTGGCAGAGTCCGTCGCCCGGGACCTCCGGAGCGCGGAGCCGGGGCGCGCCGTCGATTGGATCATCGCGCCCGGGCTCGCCGTCGAGGGCGACGAGGGCCTTCTGCGCGTGGTCCTGCAAAATCTTATGGGGAACGCCTGGAAATTCACCTCCAAGACGGCGAGGGCGCGCATCGAGGTTTCGGCCTTTCTCCAGCCGGACGAGACGCCGGCGTACTACGTGCGCGACAACGGGGCCGGCTTCGACGGCGCCTACGCGCACAAGCTGTTCGGGGCGTTCCAGCGCCTTCACGGCGAGGAGGACTACCCGGGCACCGGGGTCGGCCTCGCGACGGTGGCGCGCATCATCTCCCGCCACGGCGGCCGGACCTGGGCGGAGGGCGCCCCCGGGAGGGGCGCCACCTTCTATTTCACGATCCCAAATCAGCCCGAGAGGACATCATGAACAACGACAAATTCATACTGCTCGTCGAGGACAACCAAGGCGACGAGGTCCTGACCCTGCGGGCGCTGAAGAAGAACAACGTCGCCAACGAAGTCGTCGTCGCCCGCGACGGCGCGCAGGCGCTGGAGCTTCTGCACGGACCGACTGCGCGGGCCGCCGCGCCCTCCATGGTCCTGCTGGACCTCAAGCTGCCGAAGGTCGACGGCCTCGAGGTGCTCAAGGCCATCCGCGCCGATGAGCGCACGTCCTTGATCCCCGTGGTCATCCTGACTTCGTCGAAAGAGGAGCAGGACCTCATCTCCGGCTACAAGCTCGGCGCGAACAGCTACATCCGCAAGCCCGTGGACTTCAACCAGTTCGTCGAGGCCGTCAAGCATCTCGGGCTGTACTGGCTCGTGCTCAACGAGCCGCCGCCGGGAAGGTGACCATGCCGGGCATGACCTCCGAAGAAATCCTAAATATCGTGGTCCTAGAGGACGACCCCGGCGACGCCGCCCTGCTCCGCCGCTATCTGGGCCGCCTGACCCCGCGCGCGGACGTGCGCTGGGCGCGCACGCGGGAGGACTTCGTCCGGGAGCTCGACGCCCTCTTCCCCCAGATCGTTCTCTCGGACTACAAGCTGCCCGGCTTCGACGGCTTGACCGCTCTCGCGCTCGTCCGGGAGCGGTCGCCGGAAACTCCGTTCATCCTGATCTCAGGAACGATCGGCGAGGAGATGGCCGTCGAGGCGCTCAAGTGCGGCGCCACGGACTACGTGCTCAAGCAGCACCTCGAGCGGCTCGACCTCGTGCTGGGGAGGGCGCTGCGCGAGCGCCGCGAGCGCGAGGACCGGCTCAGGGCCGAGGCGGCCCTGAAGGAAAGCCAGGCCCAGCTCCTGCAGTCGCAGAAAATGGAGGCGATGGGCCGCCTGTCCGGCGGCGTCGCCCATGACTTCAACAACATCCTGACGGCCATCACGGGCTACAGCGAGCTGGCGCTCATGAACCCGAGGCTCGAGGAGGGCCTGCGGGCCGACATCAAGGAGATCTTCAACTCCGCCTTCCGCGCGGCGGCGCTGACCAAGCAGCTGCTGGCGTTCAGCCGCCGCCAGGCCTTCGCGCCGAGGATTCTGGACCTCAACCGCGCGCTCGCCGAGCTCGACCGGATGCTCCAGCGCATCATCGGCGAGGACGTCAAGCTCGAGATCGTCCCGGACCCGGCCCTGCTCCGCGTCCGCGCCGACGCCGACCAGCTCGGCCAGGTCGTCATGAACCTCGTGGTCAACGCGCGCGACGCCATGCCCAAGGGCGGGACGATCACCCTGCGGACCGAGAACGCCGCGCTCGACGCGGCGGCCCTTCGCGCCCAGCCCGGGCTGAGCCCGGGAACCTACGTGCGCCTTTGCGTCGAGGACACCGGCGAGGGAATGGACGCCGAGACGATGGCCCGCATGTTCGAGCCGTTCTTCACCACGAAGGACAAGGGCACCGGCCTGGGGCTGGCCACGGTGTACGGCATCGTCAGGCAGTCCGGCGGCTTCATCGAGGCGGACAGCCGGCCCGGAGGAGGCTGCGTCTTCCGCGTCCATCTGCCCGCCCTCGAGGAGCCCGCCGACGAGGCGCGCAAGCCCGCGGCGCCCAGATCCCTCGACGGCGCCGAGACCGTCCTCGTCGTCGACGACGACCCCTCCGTCGCGCTCGTCGCGCGCCGCATCCTGGAAAGCCGCGGCTACGCGGTCCTCGCCGCGCGCGACGGAGAGGAGGCCCTGCGCCTGTGCGCCGACCCCGCGCGCGCGGTCGACCTCGTGCTGAGCGACGTCGTGCTGGCGGGGATGAGCGGACCGGAGCTGGCGCGGCGCCTCAAGGAGGCCCACCCGGGCCGCAAGGTCCTGTTCACGTCGGGCTACGCCGAGGGCGGAACGGGAGAGGCCGCCGAGACGGCGGAGCCTTTCATCCCCAAGCCGTTCAGCGCCGCGGACCTTCTCCACAAGGTCCGCGAGCTGCTCGACGGTTAGGCGCGGGGCCAAAGGGCCCAGAAAATACCAGGGCCCAAAGGCCTATTTCCGCTTGCATCCCAAATTCGCGTTATGCCAGGATGGACTCTCTTGGAGGTGGTCCATGAAGAGAAGCATCCTGGTGAGCGTGATGATCGCGGCCGCGCTGTCCGCCGTGCCCCGCGCGGGCGAGCTGTGCGAAGGGTTCGTGCCGGAAAACGACATGAAGATCCCCATGGGCTCGATGGAAGCCAAGGGGATCACGGAGGCCCAGTTCAACGAGGTGATGGACCGCGTCGAGGCGATCTACGCGCCCGAGATCGCGGCGCGCGGCGGGCGCCTCGTCCTCAAGCGCCTGTGGAGCAACCCGACCGTCAACGCCTCGGCCCAGCGCTCCGGCTCAGACTACATCCTTAATATGTACGGCGGCCTCGCCCGGCACGAGTCCATCACGCAGGACGGCATGGCCCTCGTCGCCTGCCACGAGATGGGCCACCACATCGGCGGCGCGCCGAAGTACGGCGGCTACAACAACTGGGCCTCGAACGAGGGCCAGTCGGACTACTTCGCCAACATGAAGTGCCTGCGCCGGGTCTTCGCGAGCGAGGGAGCCTCGTCGTTCACGCGGCCCAAGGGCGACGACGCCGGCCCGCGCGCGGCCTGCGAGGAGTCCTTCAAGTCGGAGAGCGACCGCGCGGCCTGCGTGCGCGGCTCGATGGCCGGCATGTCGGTGACCGAGCTGTTCCGGGCGTTGCGGCGGGAGACGGTCATCCCCCGCTTCGACACCCCGGACCCGGCGGTGGTGACCCGCACGTCCGACTCCCACCCCGGCACGCAGTGCCGGCTCGACACCTACTTCGCGGGCTCGGTCTGCGCCCGCGCGGTCGGCGACGAGGTTGACCAGCAGGACCCGGCGAAGGGAACCTGCACGGTCGCCGGCGGCCAGACCTCGGGCCTGCGCCCGCAGTGCTGGTATAAGCGGCCCGCGGCGCCTCCGGTCGAGCCCGAAGGCCTGGCGCTGCAGCCCGCGCATCCGAAGACGCCCGCGCTGGCCGCCTCCCTCCAGAATCCGGAGCTCTGGCAGGGGCTGTAATCCTCTCCGTCGGCGGGGGGCGGGCCTTCAGGCCCGCCCCCCGCTTTTTTAATGACAATTATTCCCTTCTCCGACGGTGATCTGTGGTATAATACCAACAGAGACGCCGCATGGTCTCTCCACACAGACGTACGTGAGCAAGACGCAAACAAAGAGGAAGCAACCAGCATGGCTACGGGCAAAGTGAAGTGGTTCAACGATCAGAAGGGCTTCGGTTTCATCACGCCGGACGACGGGTCCAAGGACCTGTTCGTCCACCACTCGTCCATCACGGGCGAAGGGTTCAAGACTTTGGCTGAGAATCAGGCCGTCGAGTTCGACGTGCAGCAGTCCGACAAGGGACCGCGCGCCGCGAACGTTCGCAAGCTCTAAGAGAGCTTCGACCTTGAAGATTCGCCGTGGGCGAATCGGCCCCCGGCGCCGCTCGCGGCGCCGGGGGCGACTTTTTTCCGCCGCAAAAAAGACTGGACAAGACCGCCTGGACCTGCTATTATGTGATTGTCGATTTCGAACCCGTAACTAGAAATGTCGGGACCAAGACCCTCCGCGAGCAAAGCGGGGGGTTTCGTGTTTCCGGGGGGCGCTAGTCGACGAGGATGGAGGGCTCGGCGAAGCGGGACTTGGCCTCGCCCGCGAGCCGAAGCAGCTCGTTGTCGGGCCGCCCCTTCTTGAGGGCGTAGTGAAGCTTGAGGTCCTCCTCCTTCTTAGGCCGGTCCACCCGGGCCGTGAAGTCGCCGGTCAGGTTCATCGGGTCCACGAGCTGGACGAACACGCGCAGCGCCTGATCGTAGGGGAGCTTGCTCTCGCCCAGGCCGCCGAAGGCCTTGGCCAAGGCCGCGGAGCGCGCCTGGTTGTCCGGCGCGTTGCGCGCGGCCATGAGGTCGGCCACGATGCCGGCCGTCTCCCTGGCGATCGTCGCCATGTCGGAGATCTCCTCCGCGCGGCCGCCATTGCCCCTTCCGCCGTGCCCGTAGGGGTCGTCGGGGAAGGCCCGGCGCGCCGCGCGCCAATCGTAGGAGATGGACCCGTCGTCGGCGACCTTGCCGTTGGCGAGCAGCCAGCGCATCGCCGGCTGCGAGTCGGAGACGGCCGCGTAGGCCTTCACGACGTCGTGGGCGGTCGCGGCGAGCAGCTCCTTGACCGCGTTCTGGTTGAAGACCAAGGTCATCGCGATCGAGCCCTTGCGGCTCGCCGACTCCTGATTGCCGCGGCCGAAATCGTCGTTGTAGGACCGCTCCGGGGCGGGCGGCTCCGGGAAGTGCTTCTCGAGAGGAAGAGCCAGGCGCCGGTTCGGACCTTCGCCGCGCGTGCCGGCCAACGCCATGATCTCGCTGAGCTCCTGGGCCTTCTCGCGCACCGAGCTCTCGGTGGCGCGCAGGAAGCCGTGCTGCTGCAGATAGACCACGATGGGATCGCCGTACTCGTCACCCTTGCGGGCCGCGGTCACGACCTGGACGTCGCGCTGGACGTTGTCCTTGACCAGCGGCCCGACCCAGGGGATGTTGAAGTACTCCGACTGGCGGGACTTGTCCGCGCGCTGGAAGTGGATCTGGCCCTCGACGCCGGTGTAGCGCGTCATCGTGTCGTCGCTCTTCAGGCTCGCCCAGTTCTGCGACGTCAAGAAAGGCAGGTTCAAGGTGATCGACTTCGCCTTCTGATTGTAGGCGTTGATCGCCGCGAACTGCGCCGGCCCGAGCTGGGCGTCGTGGATCTCCTTGAGGTCGAGATAGGCCTGCTCGGTGGACTCGTTGGTCGACTGCTGGGTGCCGAGCTTCCAGCCCATCTTCACGAGGGACTTGAAGTCGCCGTGCAGGGCGTCGGCGACGGCCTCGGCCTGCTTCGGATCGCGGGGGTCCACGACGTACTCGAGGACGACGCGCTTGCCCTGCGAGCGGGCGTTGGCGAGGCCGAGGGCGGCGACGGTGTAGCGCCGCATCTGCTTGGCGAGCTCGCGGTCGATGAGATTGGCGAGGACGTTCGCGCCGATCGAGGCGAACTCCGCCGCCGGGATGGTCTGCACGAGGTTTCCCCCCCGCGTGCGGACCTCGACGCGGTCGACGCGGAAGCGGAAGCGCAGCTGGGACTCGGAGAGGCGGTACACGGTCAGGGTCGCGGCGCCGGCCTCGGTGCCGTTGAAGGACAGCGACACGTTGAGGTTCTCGGCGAGCGCGTCGCCGATCGACTCGGTGTGGCCGATGGTCAGGCGGAAGGGCATGCGCCACAGCTCGCCGACCCGCATCGCGCTGACGCGCGACGCCTTGAAGGGCAGCACCGTCTTTATATCGCGCAGATCGACGAGGGTGTCGAGCTCCTTGCAGGTGGCCTTCCCTTCGAGCGGGCGGATGACCATCGAGGAGCCTTCGATGCGGCCGCCGACCCATAGGCCGATGGTGGCGCCGGCGGCCTCGCTTATGACCTTGGTGAAGGCGGTGCCGTAGCCCACGCTCAGGCGCTCCTCGTCGACGATCGTCAGGCGGCCGTCGGGCAGCGGCGCCAGCCAGCGCTTGAAGCCGGCGCCGGTGCCGCCGAAGTCCCCGGGCAGGTTGTAGTCGTACTTGAGCTTGACGTTGCGGCAGAGCTGGTCGAGGACGCGCTCGCGCATCTTCTCGCCGAAGGTGACGCGCTCGGGGGCGGAGAAGCCGCCTTCCGGGGTCGTCGGGCCGATCGGAGTGCCGGGAGTGGAGCCCGGGTCCGCCGGGGGCAGGACCGCGTCCCACTCGCTGTCCGGCTCGCTCATGAGCATCACCTGCGCGCGGGCGGGAATCGAGGAGGCGACGACGGCGGCGGCTATCCAGGCGGCGAGGCGGGGGCGTTGGCTCATGACATAATTGTAAGCCATGGCGCGCCGCGCGTCGGGGGTCTTTGGACCTAGAGCGGCCTATAACCGCTCAGGTGTCTATTTCCCGAATTTCTCGGAGAACTGACGGCGGAAGAAGGACTGCATCGCGTCCCAGGAGCGCTCATCGGCTTCCTTATTATAGGCCGCGCCCTTCGAGGGGTCGCTTCCGGCCTCGGGGACGGTGAAGCTGTGCACCGCGCCGCCGTATTGAGTGAGCACCCAATCGGCGTTGACGGCGCGCATTTCCTCGAGGAAGCCCGGCACGCCGGGGTTGACCGAGGCGTCCTCCGCGCCGTGGAGGACGAGGATGGAGGCCTTGGGGCGCTCGGCCGCGGGCATCGGCGTGGTCAGGTTGCCGTGGAAGCTGGCCACGCCCTTGAGGTCGGTCCCCGCCCGCGCAAGCTCGAGCACGGTCGTGCCGCCGAAACAGTAGCCGATCGCGCCGAGCTTGCTCTTGTCGACGAACGGGAGCTTGCGCAGCTCCTCGAGGCCGGCCAGAGCCCGCTGCCGCATCAAGGAGCGGTCCTTGAAGAACACGCCGGCGAGCTTTCCGGCCTCCTCGTGGTCCTTCGCGAACACGCCCTTGCCGTACATGTCCACCGCGAAGGCGGTGTAGCCCAGCTTCGCGAGCTGCTCGGCGCGGCGGCGGGCGTAGGGGCCGTGCCCCTTCCACTCGTGCACGACCAGAATGCCGGGCCGGGAATCCTTGAACCCGTCCTCCCAGGCGGCCCAGCCCTGGAGCACGACGTCTCCGTCCTTGTACTCGACGGCGCGGGTCTTGATGAGGGCGTGGGCGGGCATGATGGCGGCGAAGAGGAGCGCGCAGGCCAGGATAGCGTTTTTCATGGTAGGGAGGATATCAAATCACCGCCGCCGAAATGAACCTGCAACACGCCGGCGCTATCCTCCCGCCCAGACGTCCACGAGAGGTTCACAGCACGATGACGCGCCGAGGCGTTTCCGCCGTTTCTAGGTCCAAAGGCCCCCTTTACTCCGGGTCCTACGCCGGCCCCTCCTTGGGCCGCAGACCCCCGACGACGGGCGCCTTCCCGGCTACCCTTGGAGCAATGAAGGCCTTCGCCCTCCTCCTGCTCCTGGCCGCCCCCGCCCGCGCCGAAGACTGGGCCGAGTCCGCCCGCCCGGTCTACCGGGGAGTGGAGGCCGTCGCCGACGGAGTCTACGGCCTGATGCGCGGCCACCTGTTCTCGGCGGTGCTTCCCGGACGCTTGTCGCGGCGGATGAGCGCGGTCCCCGTCCACACCTCCGACAAGCTTTTCGCCGAGCGTCTGCGCTACCGCCAGGAAAGGGCCTCCCGGCGCCTCCTCGAGACCCGCCCCGTCGGGCCCGTCGGCCCGTCCGGAATGGCCTCCTGGCAGCGCGACGCCGCCGGCGCCCACGTGACCGTCCTCACCGACGCGCTGGCCGACGCTTTGGTCGGCCGCTACCAGCTCGAGCGCTTCGGCAGGGACAGCGGCGCCTACGCCTCCAACCTCTCCAACTGGGACCCCGAGTTCCTGATGTCCGCGAGCGTGCTCGGCGGCGCGTACCTGTACGTCGCGGGCCTGCGCACCGATTTCCCCGTGGGCCCGCTGCGCGTGGACTTCGACACGTGCACCGGCGGCTCGCTGCGCTCCGCGCTGGAGAACGGCGAGGGCCGCGGCCTCGCGGCCCTGACCGTGGGCCGCCGCGGCTCCCCCCTCTCGCTGAAGACCGAGTGGGGGCTCCAGGGCGGCCGCATGGCGTCCGAGAAGGTCGGCGTGAACTACTCCGCCCGCTTCTAAGCCGCGACTCGCGCCGGTGCGAGCCGCAACCAACTGTTTCCAAAAACAGTTACTTGGCGGGGCGCTTCAGGAAGACCGCCGCCATCGGCGGAATCTGCATCTTGACCGAGTACGGCCGGCCGTGCCAGGGCTCCTTATCGGCCTTGACGCCGCCGCCCAAGGTGACGCCGGAGCCGCCGAACTCGGCCGCGTCGGAGTCCGCCAGTTCCGCCCACCAGCCGCCGCAGGGCACGCCGACGCGATAGTCGCCGCGCGGCACCGGCGTGAAGTTGAAGACGCAGAGAACCTGCTCCTCCTCGGACGCTCCCTTTCTCAGGAAGGACAGCACGGAGTTGTCGGCGTCGGAGGCGTCCACCCATTCGAAGCCCCGATGATCGCAGTCGCGCTCGTGCAGGGCGGGCTCGGAGCGATATATCCGGTTCAAATGCTCGACCCAGCGCATGACTCCCTTGTGGCTGTCGTGCACGAGCAGGTGCCAGTCGAGCGAGCGGTCGTGGCTCCACTCCTGGCGCTGGCCCAGCTCTCCGCCCTGGAACAGGAGCTTCTTGCCGGGCATGGCCCACTGCCAGCCGTACAGCAGGCGCAGGTTGGCGAACTTCTGCCAGTCGTCGCCCGGCATCTGCTCCAGAAGCGCCCCTTTCCCATGAACCACCTCGTCGTGCGAGAGCGGCATGACGAAGTTCTCGTGGAACTGGTAGATCGCGCGGAAGGTGATGTCGTTCTGGTGGTACTTGCGGTGTACGGGGTCCTCGCGGAAGTACTTGAGCGTGTCGTGCATCCAGCCCATGTCCCACTTCAGGCCGAAGCCCAGGCCGCCGAGGTAGGTGGGCTTGGAGACGCCCCCCCAGGCCGTGCTCTCCTCGGCGATCGTCTGCGCGTCGGAGTGGTGAAGATAAATCTGTTCGTTCAGCTTTTTCAGGAAGTCGATGGCCTCGAGGTTCTCGCGGCCGCCGAACCTGTTGGGGATCCACTCCCCTTCCTTGCGCGAATAGTCGAGGTAGAGCATCGAGGCGACCGCGTCGACGCGCAGGCCGTCGGCGTGGAACTTGTCGAGCCAGAACAGCGCGTTCGATATCAGGAACGCCCGCACCTCGTTGCGTCCATAGTTGTAGATGGAGGACTTCCAGTCCGGATGGAAGCCGAGCCTCGGGTCCTCATGCTCGTATAAAGCGGTCCCGTCGAAAAAATGAAGCCCGTGCCCGTCGGTGGGAAAATGAGAAGGGACCCAGTCGAGGATCACGCCGATGCCTTCTTGATGAAGGTGGTCGACGAGATGCATGAAGTCCTGCGCCGAACCGTAGCGCGAGGTCGGCGCGAAGTAGCCGGTGGTCTGATAGCCCCATGAGCCGTAGAACGGATGCTCCATGATCGGCATGAGCTCGACGTGGGTGAAGCCCAGCTTCTTGACGTGCGCGGACAGCAGGGGCGCGATTTCCCGGTAGTTCAGGGAGCGGTTGCCTTCCTCGGGGACGCGGCGCCAGGAGCCCAAGTGCGCCTCGTAGAAGGACAGCGGGGCCGTCAGGGCGGAACGGTCCTTGCGGGTCCTCATCCACCCGGCGTCGTTCCACTCATAGCCGAGGTCCCAGACCACCGAGGCGGTGCGCGGCGGCTCCTCGTGGCGGAAGCCGTATGGGTCGGCCTTCTCGCCGTTGTGGCCGCGGACATGGGACGAGATGCAGTACTTGTAGACCGCGCCCTTCTCCACGCCGGGAACGAACCCCTCCCATATTCCGGAGGAGGCGCGCGGCTTGAGCGGATGCTTGGTCTTGGCCCAGCCGTTGAAGTCGCCGATGACGGAGACCTTTTTGGCGTTGGGCGCCCAGACGGCGAAGCGGGCGCCTTGTTTTCCGTCGTGCGTCTCGAGGTGCGCGCCGAGCTTGTCGTAGAGACGGACATGGGTGCCCTCGTTGAAGAGGTGCAGGTCGAGCTCGGTCAGGCCCGACGGCTTGTGGTCGACGTTTCCAACGCTCATTCGGCCTCCGGGGCGCGTCCGCAAGCGCCCGTCAGCACGCCCAGTCGGCCCGCCAGCCGCGGCGTCAGCGTGCCCGGCTCCATGCGCCAGCGCCAGTTGTCCGTGACGGTGCCGGGCCGGTTCATGCGCGACTCGCCGCCGCAGTTGACAAGGTCGGTCATCGGGGCGATCACGGTCCGCGCCGGCGAGCGCCAGACGAGCTTGAGCATGTCCCACGAGGGAAGCTCGGGCTCGCGGCCGACGGCCCGGCGAAAGGCGCGCCGCTCCTTTTCGGCCTGGGCCGGGGAGCGCTGGGCGTTCGCCGTGCCGTCGTCCTCCCACCAGCCGCGCGTGGTGTCGTTGTCGTGCGTGCCGGTGTAGCCCACGCAGTTTTCCGGCCAATTCTCCGGCCAGTCCTTCTCCTCGCCGCCGAAGGAGAACTGCGCCAGGCGCATGCCCGGGAACTTGAACTTGTCGCGGAGTGCTAGGACGGCGGGGGTGGCCACCCCCAGGTCCTCGGCGACGATCTCGAGGCCCCTGAGCTCGCGGCGCACGGTCTCGAAGAGCTCATCGCCCGGCGCGTGGACCCAACGGCCCTTGATGGCGGTCGTCTCCCCGGCGGGGATCTCCCAGTAGTTGCGGAAGCCGATGAAGTGGTCCAGGCGCAGCGCGTCGAAGCGCTCGGCGCAGGCCTTCAGCCGCGACACCCACCACGCGAAGCCGGTCTCCCGGTGGCGCTCCCAACGGTACAGCGGGTTGCCCCACAGCTGGCCGTCGGCGGAGAAATAATCCGGCGGCACGCCCGCGACAACCTCGGGGGCTCCGGCTGCGTTTATGAAAAAGAGCTCTTGGTGCGCCCAGCAGTCCGCGCTGTCGTGCCGCACGTAGATCGGCGCGTCGCCCATCAGGCCCACGCCGCGCGCGGCGGCGTGACGTCGCACGGCCAGCCACTGCCGGGAGAACAGCCACTGCGCGAACTCCTGGAAGCGGATCTCGTCGGCCTCGTTGGCGCGCGCCTCGTCGAGCCGCGCGGGGTCCCGGCGGCGCAGGCGCTCGTCCCACTCGGTCCAGGGCCGGCCGTGGAAGGCGTGCTTGAGGGCCATGAACAGGGCGTGATCGTCGAGCCACCAGGACTCGCGGGCGCGAAAGGCCTCGAAGTCCTCCTTGTCCTCGCGAGAGCCCCGGCGGCCGAAGCGCGCGAACGCCGCGCGCAGGGCCTTCGGCTTCGACTGCCCGAGCTCGGCCTTCTTCAGGAGGCCCTCGACGCAGAGCAGGTCCGTGTCGATCAGGGCCGGGCTGCCGGCGAAGCTCGAGGGCGAGGCGTAGGGCGAGCCGATCTCGTCCGGCGGGCACACGGGCAGCATCTGCCACCACGACTGGCCGCAGTCCGCCAGGAAATCCACGAAGGCCAGCGCCTCGGCGCCGAGCGCGCCGCCGCGCGCCCCGGGCAGGGACGTCGGATGAAGGAGCACTCCGCTGGAGCGCCGCGACAGCGTCGGCTTGGCCGCCATGAGGCCTGCATTCTAGCATGAGCGCCCCGCGTGTGCTACGATTGCGCGCATGTGCAGCCGCTACACCGTCGGGGCGGACCCGAAAGTCACGGCGCTGCGCTTCGGCGCCGCGGCGGCTCCGGGGCTCTCCCCGCGCTTCAACCTCGCGCCGAGCCAGGAAGCGCCCGTCCTCTTCGCCGCTCCCGAAAAGCGCATGACTTTCCTTAAATGGGGCCTGCTGCCGGCCTGGGCCAAGGGCCCGCAGGCCAAGCCGCAGATCAACGCCCGCTCCGAGACCTTGCTCGACAAGCCCTATTTCCGGGAGGCCTTCCGGTGGCGCCGAGCGCTCATCCCCGCCGACGGCTGGTACGAGTGGCCGAAGAAGGGCCCCGACCGCGCGCCTCGGTACTTCTCGCTGAAGTCCGGCGAGCTGTTCGCCTTCGCCGGGCTCTGGGAGCCGGGCAATTTCGCCATGATCACCTGCGAGCCGAACCCCGTCGTGGCCCGCTTCCACGACCGCATGCCCGCCTTGCTCGCCCGCGACGCCGAGGCGGAGTGGCTCGACCCGAAGACCCCGGTCGACCGCCTCAAGGAGCTGCTGCGCCCCTACCCCTCCGAGCTCCTCGCCGCGCGCTCCGTCTCCCCGCGCATCGGCTCCACCGCCCTCGACGAGCCCTCCTTGCGCGACCTCGCCGTCGACGCCCAGGGCGACCTTTTCTGATAAAATCACGCCGATGATCATCGCGCACACGTCGTTTCTCGAGAGGCTCTTCGACTGCCTCTGGCAGGAGTACCGGGAAAGGGTGTCCTACGCGAAGGTCTACGAGGACCTCGTCCTCCGCCTGGGAGGGACCTTTCGCAACGACCATGTCGCCTTGCGCACCTTCGCGGTCCAATCCCGCTGGTCGGGCATCGCCGCGCTCTCGCGCCCGTTCGAGGCCCTGGGCTACCGTCCCGCGGGCGTATACGACTTTCCCGACAAAGGCCTGACCTCGATTCATTTCGCCCCGCCCGCGGAGAGCCTGCCCAAGCTCTTCATCTCCGAGCTGCGGGTCTGGGAGCTCTCGCCGAAGGCGCGCGGGATCATCCTGCGGGCGACGGCGCGCTCCGCGCCGCGGCTCGGCGACGCGGAGCTGGCCGCGCTGTCGGACCTGCCCAGGGTCGGGGCCAGGCAGCGCGACCGGCTCCTGCGCCGCTGGATCTCCCAGTTCGCGCGCCCCTGGCCGGCGCCCCGCGCGGCCGACGCGGCGGCCCTCGAGCGCGAGTCGCAGTTCGCGGCCTGGACCTTGCTGCACGGGCACAGCGTCAACCACTTCACCGCCGCCGTGCACGCGCACGGCGTGCCGGCGCTCGACGACATCGAGAAGACCGTCGCCGCGCTGAAGGCCGCGGGCGTGCCGATGAAGCCCGAGATCGAGGGCGAGGGGGGCTCGCGCCTTCGCCAATCCTCGACGAAGGCCGTGGTCGCCCCGGTCGAGATGCGCTCCGGGGCCCGCGTCGTCAAGCGGCCGTGGACCTACGCCTATTTCGAGCTCGCCGAGCGCCCGCTGGTCGACGGCCGCCGGTTCGAGGGCTTCCTGGGCGCCCAGGCCGCGAACCTCTTCGAGATGACGAGACGCTCGTGAGCGCCTGGCAGGTCCTTCTCGAGGCGCGGGCGGACGCCCCGCTCGTGGCCGGCCTGCCGCCCGCCGTGCGCGCCGCGGCGCGCGCGGGGCTGGAGCTCTCGCCCGCGCGCATCGTGATCTCCGGCGCCGGCGACGCCTTCCTGCGCAAATGGGCGTTCCAGCTCGAGGCCGCGGGCGCGCCCGTGCTCGGCGACGAGGCCGGGCCCTCCGCGCTCGACGCGGCCCTCCCGCTGCTGGCGCTCGACCCGCTGTCCTTCCCCGACGAGGGCGCCCTGCGCGAGTTCGCCGCGGCCGCCGGAGGCAAAGACTCGCGCCGGCTGCGCGACGGGGTTTGCGTCGCCGCGGCGCGCCTCAGCCCCGGCGAGCTCGGCGCCGGCACGGCGCCGGCCGCGGAGGTCCTCGCCAAGGCGCTGGCCGCGCCCTCCTCCGAGACCGGCAAGGGCGTCTTCCTCGACGCGCGCCCCGCCGCGGCCGCGCGCTCGGCCGCCGTCCTGTACGGGCGGCTCGCCAAGGACAACGACGGCTACATCGCCAAGCTCGACCGGACCTTGTCCATCGCCATCTCCCGCCTGCTGCTCCCCTTTCCCGTGACGCCGAACCACATCACGACGGCCGGGCTCGTCCTCGGCCTGCTCGGCGCGTGGTGGCTGGCGGCGCCCTCGGCTCGCACGCAGTTCCACGGCGCGCTCGTGCTCTGGTTCTGCTGCCTGCTCGACGGCTGCGACGGGGAGATCGCGAGGCTCAAGCACCTCTCCTCGCCGCAGGGCGCCGCCTACGACCTATGGGCCGACCACTTCTCCCACCTCGCGACCTTCGTGGCACTCCCGGTCGGCGTCGCCCGCCTTCATCCCGGCGGCGACTGGCTTCTTCCCGGGGTCCTGCTCGTCACCGGCTTCCTCGCCTGCGGCTTCTCGGTGTGGCATCTCGTCCTGCGCGTGCCCGAGGCCGAGCGCGGGCCGCTCGCGCTCGCCGTCGAGCGCATCGCCAGCCGCGACTACGTCTACCTCATCGTGGCGCTCACCGCGATCGGCCGCCTCGACTGGTTCGTCTGGGCGGCGGCGGTCGGCTCCCACCTCTTCAACGCCTTCCTCTGGCTGCAGTCCCGCCGCGTCTCCGCGGCCGTCTAGGGGCTCGGAGGCCCTGGGCCCCGTCCGACAAGCTTCGTTTATTCCCCTTCCCCCCGAATCGAGCTGGCTTCTCAGATAATCGTCTTCACATAACTAGCGAGGCTTCTTTGGCGGACCGGCTGCGCGGACATACTTCGGCTCAATTCGCAGGTCATTGAAACGCCCTCCGAACTTAGCGTCGACATCCGAGCTTACGTCAAGGACGAGCATGTCCTTTTGGATTTCCGCGATTGGATAAGGCTTGCCTTGGCAAAATTCAAAGATCCGCCGGGTCTCCGCGGGAAGGGTTGAAATCCAGTCGGGAAGTTTTTCGAAGATTACATATTGACCGACGGTCAGCTTTGACATGGGATTCAATTTATGTGACCAACTCGAAGATTTCAGAGACGACGTCAATTCTCGATCCGCTGTTAGTGGTAATGGAATAGTGGAATGAATCTTCAGGTAACGGCGAAGGCCAACTGCTCGCCGCCTGGAATTTCTCAGAATCGGATCGGGCTTCATATTTGTCGATTACATCCGCCCGAGCCATGCCCCCTTTGATTTTAGTGGTGATTAATCTGCAATTTTTAAATAGGAGCTGCAGAGACAACGATTCGCAATGGATGAAGATCGTTAGGCTCCAATTTCCACGATCGTCCTGTTTTACGCTGATTTCCCCTAAATCGGCATCGTGGATTTCTAATTGTTCAAACCGGGATTTCGAGTTAGGAATCAATGTTTGCCCTCCGGATACGGGGTGTTAGGCGGCAAATGTTCTTTGCCGCCATTGATGTGAACCTGGAGCAGCTTTTTCAGCTTCCCGAGCATCGACCATAGATTGGGACCGTTATAGGGAACATTGCTGGAGGGACTACTGTAACTCGGCGCCGCCGGCGGCAGATTGCAGCCGCGAGGATCGGCGCAGACTGGAGTCGGATTTCTATTCCAGGACGATCCGGCTTCGATCAGCCCGCCATTTTCCTTTAGATCGAAGGAGACGGCGGCGGTCAGTAGCGCGCCTGTTCCCGCTTCCGAAGCGACGGGTGATGCGGGGAATTCAACATTCTCGTTATTGATCCAATCGTTGATCGAGGAGAGTTCATAGGCCAAGTTCGGCCCGGCGATGATTCCCGTCAAACGCCCAAGCCCGTCGAACAGTGGTCCGCCCGCCTGGACGCCGTCGATAGCGGCGTCGGTGAGGATCAGCGCGCCGTCCGGCCGGGCCAAGCCGCGGGTCACCGACCAAGGGCCGCCCTGGATCGGATGTCCGACGGCGTAACTGACACGGTCACCCTGTTCGACGATCTCCGGAAGAACCAGCGGCGCGACGTCAGGCGAGGGCTGAATGGACAGGAGCGAGAAAATGGGGCCGCGCCGAAGATAGGAGGCGGGCAAATGCACCCCGGATTTCGTGATCAGATCGGGAGCTTCGTAGGGATTCTCCGTGAACCTGCCGGAGACGAGCACGACGACTTTGCCTTCCACGAGGATGACCGTGCCGGCGCCTTTCTCGTTCCCCCAGACGACCTCGACAACGGCCTTCGCCTGCTCGGACAGGTCAGGATCATTCCATTGGAGAGCCGCTTGAGCCCCGGCCAGCTCTTCGTAGACCTTGGCGCGGCGGCAATACGCGGCGGCGCGCGGAGCCCCTAAAAAGGTCCGGTCGCCCAACCGGAGCGACAAGGCCCGGGCCTCGGCCAGTCGTCCATTCGCGCGAGGAGGCGGCTATCAGGCCGCCTGGCGCTTCGTTGGCCTTGGCGCGCTTGAGCTCTGCCTTCAGCCACTGTGCCAATTCACCGGTTTTCGGGTCGGCGAACAGGCCGTCGGGAGAGCGAAGCAACGTGAGGCGATGCGCCCGGGCGCAGGCTTCACCTTCGGGATAGCGCAGCGCTTGGGTGTCATCAAGAAGGGCGAGCGCGCGATAGACGCGATCAAGCGTTTGCGCGTGGTCGTCCGGATTCGGGATCAGGCCCTGGGGCAAGGTGTAATCGACGATCCGCTTGGAGTCGGCGTCGCGATGCGCCGCGTCGCCAAACGACTCGTAGGCGAGGGCGATCGCCGCAAGCCGGGCACCCAACTTGGATAGATCGGCCGCGTCGAGTTCGCCTTCGGGAGCGGGTTCGCCCGCGGCCTCGTGGGAACTCGAGGCGGCCGGATCGGCGACCTCCGGAGCGGCTTGCGCGTTCGCCAGGACCAACGCGACCGGATTGACGGCCGAAGCGTTGCCCGCAAGCGCGCAAACGAGCAGCACTGCAAGGGTATGCCGCATGACCGAAGGATAGCCCATCCCCGTCGGACGGTCAAGTGCGATTGCGCATAGCCGCTCATGAGCGTCTGGCAGGTCCTGATGAAAGGAATCATCGGAGGTCCCGCTTGAGCCTGGGCCTCATACCCGGCGCGTTCTGGGCCCAAGGGCCCTTATGCGGGTTCGGCCGCTATTACTAAAGTTCGCCCTGACGAGACGCCGTGGACTTCGCCGTGGAGGACAGACCATGAAGAGAGCAGTGCTGCTGGTTTTATTCGCTCCCATTTCCGTGCTCGCCCAGACCCTCGCCCGCCCCGGCGCGATGCCCGGGTCTTATGTCGCCCCGATCCGGGTGCAGTCCACGGTCATGAGCGGCGCGCCGTCGCTGATGTCCTTGACCGCGCCCGCGTTGGCGCCGAGCCTCTCGCTCACGGCCCCGGCGCTGCTCGCTCCCGCGGCCCCCGTCGCCGCGCTGGCCGCGACGCCCGCCGCGCTCACGCCCGCGTCGCTCGCGCCGATCGCGCTCAAGGCCCGGCCCGCTCCCGTCCGAGGCGACGCGGTTCCTCAGGCCTTGACGACGGCCCGCGCCCTCGCCGCGGCCGTTCCCGAGGGACCGTCCTTGCCGGCGCGCGGCTGGGAAGACTCCGGCCGCCTCTTCGACGGCTCGCGCCGCCTCTACGGCAGCGAGCAGGCCAAGGTCGAGGCCACTTTGCGCTACGGCGCCGCGGGCTCCGCGGTGTTCGCGTCGCTCAACGGCGAGTTCCGCGCCCAGGGCGGCTACTTCGTCCTCGACCGCAATCCGAACGCCAAGTACATGGCCGCCGCCGCCATGGACTCCGCCAACCGCCCGGTCATCATCCTGACGCACGACCTGCTCAACCGCTACAACGGCCGCTCCGAGGACATGTACCGCGGCGCGCCGTGGGAGTTCATCGCCTCGGTGATCGCCCGCGAGCAGGTGTTCTTCAATTCCTGGTATTCCGTCATCCCCGCCTCGGCGGAGAAGCTGGCCGTTTCCTTTATGAACATGTCTCGCGTGTTCGTCGACCTGACGAACGGCACGTCGCGCTCGTGGGCCACCGACAAGGACTACCAGGCCGTGTCGGGCGACCGCTCCACCTACACGCAGTGGAACTGGTTCGAGCAGCTCGTCTCGGCCGCGCGCGACGCCGCGCGCGGGGTGGGCACGAACTCCGGGCACCTCATCGACAGCACGCTCTTCTCCTGGGCCCGCGACTGGACCGCGCCGCAGGACAAGGCGTCGATCCCCGCCTTCCAGTACTCGCTCTGGGAGCAGCTCGACGGGCATTTCTACCGCCCCGGCGACGCGAGGAACGGACAGCCCCTTCCTCCCGGCGCCCCGCGCATCGACCAGGCGACCTACGACCGCGCGGCGCAGACCGCTTACGGCGCCGACGGAAAGGGAAGCGCGCCGCAAGGCGGGCTCGACTCGCAAAGCGCCTACGGCTGGATCATCCAGTGGCTCAAGGACCGTTTCGAGATCTGACGCTATAGACAGGAGAGAACATGACCATAGTTAACGCGACTTTGTTGTTCGTTCTCGCCGCCGCGCCGGCGCGGGCACAGACGCCCGCCGTCGGCCCCGCCGACGCCTGCAAGACGCTCGAGGCGAAGGCCCGGGCCTTGAAGGCGCCTTCGCTGCGCTGCGACCCGACCGCCGCCGCCCTGCTCGTGAGCGGCGTGACGGAAGCCCGGCTCCAGGAACTGGAGAAGCAAGGGCTGTTCCCCCAGCGCCGCTTCCTCGGCTACCCCGTCGTCAACGGCAAGACCGCGGCGGCGCTTCCTTCGCTGCCCGAGCCGTCCGCGACCGTCGCCGCCGCGCAGGCCGCCGAGTTGAAGGCGGCGCGGGCGCGCATCATGACGCAGGCCGTCGCCGCCGACTTCGACAACGCCGTCGCGCGCCGCGCAGCGGCCGCCGGCCCCGATGAGGCGCTGCGCGACTCCGTCGCGAGCGCTCCTCTCGTCAAGGCGGACATGTCGTCGGGCAAGGACGCCCGGCTCGTCCTCGTGCAGCAGGGCCCTCCCGGCAGCGCCGGCGGTCCCCCCGGCAGCGGCGGCCAACAGCAGGACCCTCCGCGCCGCGGCGGGCCCCCCGGCAGCGGCGGCGATCAGCAGAACCCTCCGCGCTCGGGACCTCCAGGCAGCGGCAGCCAGAACCCGCCTCGCACCGGGCCTCCCGGCAGCGGCAACCCGCCCGGCCAGACGCCTCCCGGCGGCGGAAGCACCCCGCCCTCGCGCCCTGCTCCCGTCTGGCGCAGCAATTTCCCGCCGCCCGCGCCGAACTGGTGGAACACCGACTTCGATCACTACGACTGGTGGAGCGGCCTGCCCTCCGGCTACGACCGGCCTCGCCGGGACCAGAGCAACCCGGACAGGTTCTATTATTACAGCGGCTGGTACCGTTGGCGGGACGTGTTCGTCACGAACTGGGGGCGCACGGAGGATACGGCGACGATCAGCCGTACCGCGGCCAACCAGGGACAGGTGCACTCTCGCTCGCTGACCAGCCAGACCTATCGCGACGCCAAGGAATGCTACTACCAGGCCGTGTACCGCTATGATTGGGTCCAGGGCGGCTTCAACGGCTCGCATTGGGAGGAGCGCTTCGATCACTATGAGGCGCGCTGCCTCCGCCTGCCCCGCCAGTACGGGCAGCCCCGCGTCTACACCGTTCACGTCTCCTTCGACATGGGCATGGTGCAGGGCCCCGACCTTCCCTGGGAGTCCGACGTCATCCGCGTCTCCTATGACGGCGCGGGACAGCCGCGCTACGACTTCTCCGGCGCGGCCTACCGCTACTCCTCGCGGCTCGACGACCAGCGCGGCGGCAGCGAGAGCGTGACTCTCGTCGCCGGCGCCAAGGTCCTGCGCGCGCCCGAGGCGGACAAGGTCCAGGCGTTCCTGCGAAACAACGCGGGACGCATCGAGCTCGTGATCAACGACGACCGGGCCTCGTTCTACGAGGGAGAGACCCTGCGCGTCAACGTCAAGGTCGTGCGCCGCGTCGTCATCAAGGTCAAGGGCCGGTTCTGGGGCTGGAACGAGAAGAACGTCGACACGGTCGTCCACTCCGGCCCGGTGGACGTGCTCGCGTCGGCGCTCAGCCCCCAGAACGTCACCGACCTGACGGCGCCGGCCAGCGCGCCGGCGCCCGCCAACGCCGTGCGCTCGAGCGTGTTCATCGAGTCTTGGGAGTTCGCGCGCGTCA
Source organism: Elusimicrobiota bacterium (assembly GCA_036676805.1). Classification (GTDB taxonomy): domain Bacteria; phylum Elusimicrobiota; class Elusimicrobia; order UBA1565; family UBA9628; genus GWA2-66-18. Next base: position 90,952 of record JAKFCD010000111.1, on the reverse strand, counting down.
ACAGCCGCATCAGCACCGGCGCGGTGATCCGCAAGGGCAAGGGCAACGGCATCTCCAACTAAGCTCGAGACGCGAAAGGCGGGAAGGCTTCGGCCTTCCCGCCTTTTTTTTCGAGGCCTCCGAGCTTTGCGGCTACCGCAAGCCCCAGGACTTGAGCGCCTCGGCGGTTTCTTCCTCGGAGCGCACCTTCTTGAACTTCGCGGCGCGGCCCTTCACGCGGGCCTCGCACTCCGCCCACGTCGCATGGCGCCGGACCTCGCCGTCGAGGAGGCTTATATAGGAAGCGGGGCGCGTGTCGGCGGCCTTGCGGTCCTTGGGGCGGGCAGGCAGGGCCTTGGCCTCGGAGGGCAGCAAGGAGCCGTAGGGATAGTTCAGCAGCGGCCCCTCGTAGAGCTCGACCGGCCTGCGCATGGCGAGGGCGACCGCGATCTCGTCGCAGCGCTCGTTGGCGTCGTGGCCGGAGTGGCCCTTGACCCAGCGCCACTGCACGCCGCCGCGGCCGCGCTCGGAGACGACGCGGTCGAGCGTCCGCCAAAGATTCTCGTTCTTGACCGGCTCGCCGGCGGCGGTCCTCCAGCCGCGGCGCTTCCAGCCCAGGATCCACTTCGTGATGCCCTCGATGACGTAGGTCGAGTCGCTGTGGACCACGGCGACCCCCGCCATGCCGCGAACGGCGGCGAGGCTCGCGATGACGCCGCCGAGCTCCATGCGGTTGTTCGTCGTGGGCTCCTCGCGGCCGCCGAGCTCGATGACCTTCCCCTCCGGCGAGCAGATGATCGCGCCCCAGCCGCCCGGGCCGGGGTTGCCGGAGCACGCGCCGTCGGTGAAGATCGAGATCATGGCGATAATGGTAGAACTTCGCCCCCCCCGCGCGCGCAAAATTAAGGCCCACCCGGCCTAGGCCGTAAGATTTATCACTCCTAGGACCTTCGCCTCTCGGGTTCCTCCGCCGAGGTTGGTAGTATGCCCCTATGATCAACGTCATACTCTCCCCGCGCAAGGCCGTCTCGGTCCTCGTCTCCGCCGCTCTAGTCGTCTCCGCCCCCGGCCCGTTCGCGGCCACCGCGCTGGCCCAGACGATCGGCCGCGCCGCTCCCGCCGCCGGCATCGGGACGGGCGTCATCGTCCCCCTCAGCGCTCCGAGCTTCGCCCCGCTCTCCGCGCCGAGCCTCGCGGCGCCGAACCTGCTCGCTCCCGCGCCGGCCGCGCTCGCCGCGCCCGCGCTTCGAGCGCTCGCCGCTCCTTCCGCCCTGCGCCCCGTCGCCGCCGCCGCGCCCGTCGCGGCCAAGCCCGCGACCGTCATCGCGGCCGCCCGGGCCCTGCAGACCCAGATCCAGGCCGCCGCCCGCGACAACGCCGATTCCGCGCCGGCGCTCCAGCGCTTCTGGACCAACGGCGCCCTCGCGGCGTCGAAGGACGACGGCTCGGCCGTGCCCGCCGGAGACGCCGCCAAGTCCCCCGCCCCGCGCCTGGACCCCTCCAAGCCCGTCTCGCCCGAGACCAATCCCGAGCTGTTCGCGCCGCGCTCCTCGCGCGTCGGCGTCGGGCCCGCGAAGTTCGTCTACTGGAACGCGCTGTACAACATCCTCCAGTGGGCCAACCTCAAATTCGCCAAGGATCCCAACCGCCGCGTTTCCTGGGACAAGTGGCCGACCAAGCTCGGCCTCCTGTACCTGATCGGCAAGATCCGCTTCGTGCGCTCCGGGACCATCACCGACCCCTACGACTACGCCGCCAACGACCAGAAGCCCGCCGGCAAGGAGCCCGAGGCCGCCAAGACCGGCTACACCGCCGACGGCAGCTGGGTCTCCGACCGCGAGAACCCGCGCATGGGCGCGGAGAATACGCGCTTCGGCTCGAACATGCCGCCCAGGAAGGTCCGTCCCGACGTCGAGAACATGACGCCCGCGGCCCGCGAGGTCGGCAAGCTCAAATGGCGCAAGCTCGACGAGAACGGCAAGGCGATCGTCCAGCCCGCCGGCATCCTCAACAACCTCGCCGGCGGCTGGATCCAGTTCCAGTTCCACAACTTCGGAGGCAACACCAAGCGCGACCCCATCGAGCAGAACCCGCACAAGCTCCCCCGCACCGAGGGCGACAACTGGCCCGAGAAGGAAGCGACCGTCGACCGCACGACCAAGGATCCGACGCGCGTGACCGACAACGGCCGCCCGACGATCATGAACGAGCGGACCCAGGCCTGGATCCAGGCGCAGATCTACGGCACCAACGAGGCCGAGCAGAAGCCCCTGCGCACCTGGACGGACGGCAAGATGCTCCTCGACGCCAACGGGAACCTGCCGCCCAACCCCGCCAAGCCCGGCATCGACCTCAGCGGCTTCACCAACAACTACAACCCCCTGCTGAGCTTCCTGCACTGGTCGTTCGTGGTCAACCACAACAGCATCGTCGACCACCTCCGCAAATTCAACCCGGGGTGGGACGACGAGACGCTTTTCCAATACGCCCGCAAGATCAACGTCGCCAGCATCGACATGATCCACACCGTCGAATGGACCGAGGACCTCCTTCAGCACCCGACTCTTCAGGAGGGCATGCACGCGGAGTTCTACGGGCTGTTCGGTCCGAAGATCAAGGCCTGGCTCATGCGCCTCTCCTTCCGCCATCCGTGGTTCGGGCGCCTGATCAAGCCCATCACGAACAACGACGTGATCTGGGGCATGCCCGGCTCGAAGTGGGAGCATCACGACGGCCCGTTCCAGGTGCCGCTGCACTTCCGCATGGTCTATCGCCTGCACGAGCTGGTCCTCGACGAGCAGGAGATGATCGATCCGGGCAGCGGCCGCACGCTCGACCGCATTCAGCTCATCGACTTCGTCCACGGCAACACCCGCCCGATCGTCGAGAAGTTCGGCTACGACGTCCTCGCGCACTCCTTCACGATGAAGTCCGCCGGCGCGCTCAAGCTCCACAATTTCCCGCGGACCTTGAGCCAGTTCAAGAACCAGCAGAACGGTCAACTCACCGACCTGGCCGAGCTGGACATCTTCCGCGAGCGCACCGACGGGACGGGCTCCTACAACGAGTTCCGCCGCTCCGTCGGCGAGCCGCCCGTGAAGAGCTTCCTGGAGCTGACCGGCGGCGACGCCGAGCTGGCGCGTGAGATCGAGCTGAAATACGAGGGCGACATCGAGAAGGTGGACGCCGGCATCGGCATCCTCGCCGAGCCCAAGCCCGCGGGCTTCGCGCTCGGCTTCACGCAGTTCTATCAGTTCGTGCTCAACGCGCCCCGGCGCGTGAAGAGCAACCGCCACCTCACCGAGTACTTCACGCACAAGGACTACACGTTCGAGGGCATGGAGTGGGTGCTGCAGTCCGGCGGCATGGGCGGCGTGATCGCCCGCGCGATGAAGGGCCTGCCGCAGGGGCCCGCGGTCGTCGCCTCGATGGAGGGCGTGACGCGCTGGTTCACGCCGTGGCCCGACACCGAGACCTTCCCCGTGCGCCTGCTCGATAAGGCCGCGGAGAACTCGTCGAGGATCCTGAAGGCGACCTTGCGGACCGCGGCGCTGGGCTCGTTCGCCGCGTTCTCGGCCTGGATGGGCGTGGCCGTCTCCGGCTTCGCGATCGTGCCGGTCGTGTCGCTGGCGCTGGGCTTGCCGGTGTTCCTCTACTACAAGCGCATGCTCGCTGGGCGCTTCATGCAGAAGGCGTGGCAGAGCGCGCACACCGACCGCCGCCGCTCGATGTTCCCGACGTTGTTCCTGGGAGAGAAGTGGGCGGGCCGCGCGGCCGGCCTCGGCCGCCTGGGCGCGAAGGCCGCGCTGCTCGCCGGCGGCGTAGCGGCGTGGACGCTCTTCGCCACGAACCCCGTCGTCGCGGTCCTCGCCGGCGTCGCGGGACTCTCCTCGCTGGGCATCCTGAGCGCGACGAAGACCTACGAGAACGACATGCAGGTCTTGAAGATCGCGCTTCAAAACCGCCTGCGCGAGGGCTATGCGCCCGTCACGACGGCGGCCTCCGCGAACCCCGGCGCCACCGCCCTCGAGCGGCGCTACTGGTTCCTGATCCCCAAGGACGCCAAGCAGCCGGTGGCTCGGGTCTGGCACACCTACCGCGTCCTCCACGAGCACGGCCTGGGCAGAATCCAGGCCTTCAAGACCTCGCTGATGTCCCATCTCATCTTCGGGCCCCGCACCCAGCGCGGCCTGGGGATCAAGGGGCGCTGGAAGGCGGGCACCCTCTTCAACCCCTTCGCCATCTACGTCCCGAACATGGTGCAGGCGCAGGGTCCGTCGACGACGCGCATCTTCGCGCAGGAAGGCAACGCGAAGGGTATTACGCCCGGCGACGTGGACCTCGATGAATTCGACCGGATGTTCAGCACGTACGCTCCGGGCCGGGACTACATGACCGCCTACGACTTCTCGCGCCTGCGCGAGGGCAACCGCTGGCGGGCGTCCCGGGAGGGCGTCGGCGGGCCGGTCTCGCGCTTCCTCGGCTCGATCGCGGTCAAGCACCGCACCGACCAGCTCCTGCAGCTGTACGCGGACCGCGTGGCCAACGAGGACAAGGTCCTCGTGCCCGCGATCAGCCGCGACATGCTGCTGCGGGTCTATCAGGGCACCGCGCAGGAAGACATCATGGCGGAGCGGGCGCTCGACGGTGTCCATCCGGACCTTCGTCCCGCGAAGCCCATCGTCGAGGGAGCCAAGCCGACGCTGAAGGAGCGGGCCAAGGCCGACCTCGGCACGCTGTTCGCGAGCATAGGGACCTTGCGCCGCAGCCTCGTCCTGCCGTACACGCCCTCGCGGGTCATGACCGACGCCCGAGCGTTCGGGACGTTCTTCAAGACCTTGTTCCGCCTCGGCTGGATCGCGATCGCGGCGGTCGTCCTGTACTACCTGATCCGAGACTCGATCCTCTACCTTCTCATCCCCTACCTCATCTACAAGGGGATTTTCTAGGAGCTCCGATGAAGAACCTTCTCCGCTCTCTGCTGCTCGCCTCCGTCCTCGCCTCCGCCGCCCACGCCGGTCCGCTTCCCGCGGGCTCCTGGGGCGGCTCCTCGCCGTTGATCGGCGGCCCCGACGTGATGGCCCTTATCGTCCGGCGGGACCCCGTGAACCCCACCGCGGGGTACGCGATCCTCGCCGAGTACACGCGCCTTCCCTACATCCCCGGGCCCGAGCGCCTGGAGATCGCCCGCTGGGTGCCGCGCCTGTACATCTACCGCGTCGAGCAGACCGGAAAGGACCGCTTCGCGATGAAGCCCCTGCGCGTCGCCGCGGGCGAGATCGTCGTCGACTCCGCTCATCCCGCCGGGGAGCTCGCGCTCGCCAAGTCCGGGACGCTCGTCGGCGCCACCATGACCCGCTTCGAGAAAGGCCAGGCCTCCGCCGTCGAGACGATCTCCTTCGAGGGCAAGGTCAGCTCCACCTGGGAAGGCTGGGTCCCGGGCGACTACTTCGGCTCCAAGGACAGCACCGGCGGCGACTACACCCACAAGCGCGTCAACACGCGCCTGGGCAAGGACAAGAGCGCCGACTTCTTCCAGCAGGACATCGCCGGGAAGTTCACCGCCGCCGAGAAGGCGCCGGGCATGTTCGTGTTCGCGCCGAACGGCGCGATCGCCAAGGGCGCCGACAAGATCGCCGGCCGCATCGGCGTCTTCGTCGACATCGTGAACTGGAAGCCGTTCTTCACGACCGACGAGCTCCTGCTGATCAACCCCGACGACGCCAAGGACGTAGGTTTCTACTACGAGCGTCATTAGTCCGGCGCCAGAACTTCACGAAGGCTTCGGCGCTGGCCGTCGCGGGAACGCCCGCGGAGGCCAGCTCTTTTAGGACGAGGGCGTAGGCGGACGGCCCCGGAACGCCCTCGATGAGGCCGATGACGCCGTTGAAGTCGGAGCCGAGCGCCACCGCCTGCGGTCCCGCGTCGCGGGCCAGGAGCGCCGCGTGCTTCATCAGGGAGCCCACGTCCCCTCCCGCGTAGTTCGCGGCCAGCGCCAGGCCGACCATCCCCCCGCTGCGCTTCACCTCGCGCAGGAGCCCGGGGGAGATGGTCCTCTCGCAAGGCGTGAGCTCGCGCGCCGCCTGATGGGAGAACATCAACGGCAGCTCCGGATGCCGGGCCGCCAGATCGAACGCCGTCTTGTCGCTCGCGTGAGTGAGGTCCAGCATGAGGCCTTTGGCGACGGCATGGTCGACGAGGGCTTCCCCCGCCTTCGAGAGGCCCTTCGGATTGAGCCTCACTTCGGCCTTGCCGCCGGGAACGCAGGTCGGCATGGGCCAGTAGCGTCCGACGGCCGCCCCGCCAAAGGCCGAATCCACGAAATGCGCGATGGTGAGCATGCGCACGCCGCGTTCCCACAGCCGGTCGAGCCGCTCGGGCGTGTCGGCGCCGCCCGCCCCCTCGACGGCGAGGATCACGCCGAGGCGCCACTCCTTGGCCTTGAGCACCGCCTCGGCCTCGTCCGGGGTCAGCACGATCGAGACGCGGGCATCCTCGGCCGCCCAACGCTCGAGCCCCTCGATCTCGCGAAGCAAGGTCCGGTGGTAGCCGCCTCGGAGCAGGGACAGGACCGGGGTCGCGTACAGCGGGACCACGACGAGGCGCATTTCCGCCGCCTCGAGGTCCGCGAGCCTCACCTGTTCCTCGATCATGGGGATGTGGAGGTGGAGGTCGATCGCCGAGGCGAGGGCGGGTGCAGGGGCAAGGAGCCAGGCCGCCGCGAGCGCCGGTAAAATCCTGGGCATTGCCTATCCTGGCATAACGGCTGTCCTCAAGGATAGTTCGCTCCGCAGCGGCTCAGCGAAACGACGCGACCTTGATCTTGTAGCGCAGGGGCTTGCCCGCGAGGGGATGGTTGAAGTCGAGGGTGACGAAGCCGTTCTCGACCTTCAGGACGCGGCCCTGGGCCGCCTTGCCGCCTTGGGCGCCGCCGACGAGCGCGCCGGGTGCCAGGTCCTTGGCCATGGAGCCGAACTTCTCAAGCGGGATGGCCTTGATCTTGTCGGGGTCGGACGGGCCGAAGCCCTGCATGGGGGTCAGCTCGACGACCTTCGTCTCGCCGATCTTCATGCCCGCCAGGGCCTCGTCGACCGGGCCGGGCAGGTGGCCGTCGCCCTGGACCACGACCAACAGCTCGCGGCCGGCGTTGGACTCGATCAAGGTCCCGGCGGAGGTCAGCTCGTAGTCGAGCTCGACGGTCGCGCCGGGGGGCACGCGGGCCTCCCGGGAGCAGGCGGCCAGGAGCAGGACGGCCGCAAGGCCCCGCCTCACGCCTTGATGACGGCCAGCGGGGTGAAGTCGCCGACGCTGCCGCCGCCCACGATGATCTCGTTCTCCTTGTCGATCACGCGGCGCAGGGCCTCGAGCCGGGACATCAGGTGGCGGCCGGGGCAGTCGGTATTGCTGTAGTGATTATGGGCTTCGAGGAAGCCCTTGGTGTTCGGATCCTTCTTGTACTTGATCGAGAGATAGGTGACGAGGCGGGTCAGGCTCTCGAGCTGCGCCGCGGTGGGCTGGACCTTGTTGAAGTCGCCCATCATCGCCACGCCGATATTGTCGTCGTTGGAGCCGCCGGCGTGCGCGCCGAGATACTCCGCGCGCCGTCCCTCGACCACGCGCCCGTCTCCGGCCAGCAGGAAATGATAGCCGATGTCGTCGAAGGCCTCCTTCCCCTCGCGGGCCCGGCCGACCATGTGATAGTGCTGGATGTTCTTGACCGCCCGCGCGGTCTCCGCCTCGTTCATCGGCTGCTTGCCCTGGGTGTGGTGGACCGTCACGCGATAGGGGGAGTGCGCGGTGTTGGAGCCTCTTCGCGGCGCCGCGCGCCAGCCCAGACGGCTCATGATCGGGGCGACGGTCGGAAACTTCTGCGCGATCTGGAAGGAGGCGAAGCCGAGCAAGGTCGAGCCGGCGTCCTTCGCCGAGCCCGGGGTCGCCCCGCTGCGGGAATAGTCGTAGCTGTCGGGCAGGGGCGGCTCGACGCCGCCGAGGTCGGTGATGCGAGCGCTCGCGGCGGCCGTGTAGGGCAGGCGCTTGCCGGAGCGCGCGCCGGGCGCGCCTCCGGGGACATAGCCCGCCGTGGACACCCCGTCCCGCATGCGGGAGCCGTCGAACATGGCGCCGGCGCCGCGAGCGGCGTCCTCCGGGGCGGCTCCGACGAAATCGGTGGCGGGCGCGTACGCCATGAGGTTCTTGCCGGAGAGGCGGCGGGCGGGCGCGCTGTACTCGCGAGGAGAGCCCGGCCGGGAGGATGGGGCGGAGCCGGCCTGATCCTGATTCTCGTCGCAGCCGGTCAAGGCGCCGGCGGCGAGGACGAGGGCGGCGATGGGAAGCAATCGTCTCATGCCCGGAGTTTAACGGAATTTCGCGCCATGCCCATAGGCCTTTAGGCCCAGAGGACCCGGGCCTAATCAGCCTACTCGGTGTCAGGCTTAAATGATTGCGATGCTCGCGTTTTAGAGGCTTTCGGCCCGAGGGAACGCCCGCCGGTGCCTGGCTTTAAGCTGTTAAATAAATCTTTGCGTGGCCTTGATCCAGTGGGCCAGGCGGGCCATGCCGTCCTCGATTTTCACCCTCGGCTCCCAGCCCAACTCGCGCCTGGCCGCCGAGATGTCGAACCAATGGGCCGTGGTCAAGGTCTGCACCAGGAACCTGGTCAGAGGGGGCTCCGACGTCAGGCGCAGGGCGCGCCACGTCCCCTCGCAGACCGCGGCCAATCCGAAGGCGACGGCCTTCGGAATGCGCTGCTTCACCGGCCCCAGCCCCGCCGCCGCGAGCATGCGCTCCATGAACTCCCAGATCGGACGGGGATCGCCCCCGGACAGGAAGTAGGCCTTGCCGGAGATCTCCGACAGCGGCGAGAGCTGGATGGCGGCCAGCACGTGGGCCTCGACGGCGTCGTCGATGTAGATCGTGTCCACGCGCTTGTTGTCGTCCCCGATGCGGAAGAGCCGCCCGGCCTTCTGCCGGGCGAGCACGCGCGGCAGGATGCTCTTGTCGCCCGGGCCCCAGATGAAATGCGGGCGCAGGGACACGGTCGAGAGGCGGTCGTGGTTGGCGGCGAGCGCCATCCGCTCGGAGAGGGCCTTGGTCTGGGAGTAGAACGAGTCGAACTTCTCTGGGTACGGCGCGCTCTCGTCGACGCCCTCGATGTCGCCGCCGTGGAACACGACGCTCGGCGAGCCGGTGAACACGAGCTTGCGTATGCCCAGCTCCTGGCACGCGCGCAGCACGTTCTTGGTCCCCTCCACGTTCACCGCGTGGAATTCCTCGTACGGGCCCCACAGGCCGACCTTCGCTGCGGCGTGGAAAACCACGTCGCGGTCGTCGCAGGCCGCCTTCAAGGCCTCGTAGTCGCCGACGTCGCCCTTCGCGCAGTCGATGCCGAGCGCCTCGAGGTCCGGGTAGGAGCCGCGACCGAACACGCGCACCTCGTCGCCGCGCTCGCGCAGCCGGCGCGCCAGCGCCGCGCCCAGGAAGCCGCCCCCGCCGGTGACGAGCGCCCTCACCCGAGCCGCCCCGCGGCCCAGACCGCCAACGCCTCGCGGTTGATCTTCGCGTTGTGGCGGGTATCGACCGGGAAGCCGGGATGGAAGAGGATGTCCTTGATGTCCTTCGTGAATTCCGGTCTTCCGGGGAGATTCAAAATGTCGTTTTTGAGGGCGTCGGTCGGGTCCGTTCCCGGCTCGAGCTCCACGCACAGCACGGGGTTGAGGCCGACGCCGACGAGCGCCGTCCTCTTCACCCTCGGATGCGCGTTGAACACGCCCTCGACGCAGATCGTATAGTGCTCCCCCCTCTCCGTGCGCACGCGGTGAGCCTTGCGGCCGCAGAACCAGAGCCTCCCCCGCTCGTCGCAGTAGCCGAGGTCCCCCATCCGGTGCCAGAAGCCCTGGGCGTCGCCGATCTTGGCCTTGGCCATGTCCTCGACGCGCCGGAAGTACTCCCCCGTCACGACGGGCCCCTTCACCGCGATCTCCCCGATCCCGCCCCGCGGCACGCGCAGGTCCTCAGACCACGACTTGATCGGCCCGTCCGACACGCGGATCACCGCCGCCTCGATGCCCTTCACGGGGAGGCCCACGCACACTCCCTCGCCTCGCAACGTCCTGGCCGCGGTCTCCCCCAATATCTCCGTCGACGAGGTGAGCGCGACCGGCAGGGCCTCGGTGGCGCCGTAGGGCGTGTAGATGGGCACGTTCTCATTGAGCATACGCGAGAACCGGGCCAAGGTCCGGGCCGGCACCGGCGCCCCGGCCGACATCACGCGCTTGAGGGTGGGCAAGGCGATCCCGTGCCGCGCGCCGAAGCGGCCCACCCGGTCGAGCAAGGCGGGCGAGCCGAACAGCTGGTCGATCCGGTATTTCTGCGCCGGCACGATGATCGCCATCGGGTCCACCAGGCCGGGGCGCGTGAAGTCCATGTCCGGGATCACGACCGTCTGGCCGAGGGCGATGTCGAACAATCCGAACAGGGGGAAGGTCGCCAGGGACACCTCCCCCTCCTTTATGTCGAACAGCTCCCGGAGCTGGTCGACCTGGGCGGAGAACATCGAGTGCTCATACACCGCGCCCTTCGGGGCCCCGGTGCTGCCCGAGGTGAACAGGATCGCCGCGCGACCGTCGGCGAGCACCGGCGGGAGCTCGAGCGTCCGCCCCCGGCCGAGCTCGCGCATCGTCTCGAGCGTCGCCAGGCCCAGGGACGGCCCCCCGGCGACGATCTTGAGATTCGCCGACGGCGCCCAGCCGCCCAGCGCGCGCGCCAGGTGCGCCTTGGCCGAGCCCACGAACGCGACCGGCTCCGCCTCGGACAGGCAGCGGCCCATATTGGCGAAGCCGATGCCCGGGTCCACGAGCACCGGGGTGACGCCGGCGCGGAACAGGGCGAAGGCGGCCGCGAAGAAGTCCCGCGACGGCGGGATGAGCACGGCGACGCGGTCGTTCTTCTTGAGCCCCGCGCGCAGGAAGCCGTGGGCCAGGAGTTCGACGTCGCGCCCGAGCTCCGCAAACGAGGTGACCTCGTCGTGATGGATCAGCGCGGGCTGGTCACCCAGGCGGCGCGCGTTGTCGAGGACCCGCGAGCCGAGGTCGTTCATGCGGGGACGGGCCGCGCGACGAATTCCTTGATCAGCGCCACGACCTCCTCGCCCGCGTCCTCGAGCAGGAAGTGCCCGCAGTCCGGGAAGCGCTTCACCGTCGCCTTGGGAAAGCGCTTGATCCACCCGTTCAGGAAGGCCTCGTCGAACACCCAATCCTTCATGCCCCAGGGCAGGAGCATGGGCGTGTCCTTGAACGCGCCGACCTTTCTCTCGGTGTCCACGACGACGTCCCAGGCGGGGTCGCCGGGCTGAAGCGGGATGTCCCGCACGAAGCGGTGCACGGCGCGGCTGGCGCCCCAGCCGTCGTAGGGCTCGAGGTAGCCGGCCCTCTCCTCGGGCGACAAGGTCTTCTTCGCGGTGCAGGTGCGCAGCACGACCCCACGCGCGAAGCCGAGCGCGCGCAGCGGGATTCCGGTCAGGGCTCCCCTCATGATCTCCAGGCCCTTGGGGAACTTCTTCTCCGCGGGCAGGCGAAAGCAGGAGGTATTGAGAGCCACGATGGCCTTGACCCGCTCCGGATGGCGCACGGCCCAGGACATGCCGATCATGCCGCCCCAGTCGTGGACGATCAAGGTCACTGGGCCCTTGGGAGCCGCGCGCTCCATCAAGGCGTCGAGGTCGTCGACGCGGCTCTTGAGCGTGTACGCGTAGCGCTTGTCCGGGGGCCGGTCGGAGAGGCCCATGCCGATGTGGTCGGGCACGATGCAGCGGTGCGTGGGTGAAAGGGCTTTGACGACCTCCCTGAAATAAAAAGACCAGGTGGGGTTGCCGTGGACCATCAGGACGGTCTCGCCCTTGCCCTCGTCCAGGTAATGCATGGCGACGCCGCCGAGGTCGATGCGGCGGCCCTTGAACGGATAAAGCGCTTTCCAGGAGTCCATCACCACTCCAGGCCCAGCATCATGCAGTTGAGCCCCGAGCCGATGCCGATGAAGCCGACCTTGTCCCCTTTCTCCAGAAACCCGCGTTCATTGGCCAAAGCGGCCGTCAGCGGCAGGCTCACCGTGCCGATGTTGCCGAGGAACTCGTAGGTCGGGAAGTCCTTGTCGGAGCCGACGCCGCACGCCGTCAGGAGCGCGGTCGTCTGCGGGCCGCCGACCTGGTGGGTGATGGTCTTGTCCATGTCCCCGCTGCTCCAGTTCATTTTCTTCGAAAAGCTCCGCCAGGTGACCTTCGCCAGCTCCATGCCGTTCCTGAGAACGGCGGGCGCGTCGGTCCTCATGAAGTCGCGCTCCCACTGGCACAGGTCCCAGTGCTGGGGCGCGGCCTGCACCGTGCCGCCGAGCAGCTTCGGGCCGGTCCCGCCGAAGCTGCCGTCGGTCAGGACCACGCCGACGGCGCCGGAGCCGCCGGTCAAGGTCGCGATCGAGAGCTTGAAGTGCTCCATGGTCGGGGTCTTGAGCATGGAGGCGATCATCGCCTCGTTGATCTCGCGGGCCGACTCGCAGGAGACGACGAGGCCCGCTTTTATCTGGCCGAGCTCGATGCGGTTGGCGATGTCGATCATCCCGGACAGCACGCCCAGGCAGGCGTTTGAGATATCGAAGACGGCGCAATCCTTGCTCACGCCGATTTTAGAGGCGACGGCGCAAGCCGTCGCGGGTTCGGAGGACTCCTTGCACACGCCGGCGTAGACGACGACGCCGAGGTCGGAGGGCTTCACGCCGGCTTTCTCGAGGGCCTTTTTGCCGGCGCGCGAGGCGCCGTCGGAGAGCTTGAACCCGGGGTCCCACCAGCGGCGCTCGCGGATGCCGGTCAGGGCCTCGATCTGCCCGACCTGGAAGCGGAGCGCGTCGTAGACGGGCTGTATGCGCTTCTCGAGTTCGGAGGAGGTGACGACGTTGGGGGCGAGCTCGTACGCCAGACCATCGAGGGTGACCTTGGAGTATTTCATGAGTTGATCTTCAGGGTGAAGTCGCGCATTTCGTAGACGACGAGGCCGTCGCGCAGGAGATAGCCGTCAGCCGTGAGGGTCTTGGCCGCCTCGTCGACGGCGGTGATCCAACACTGGACCTCGACAGCCTTGTTCGCGGGGGTGTACTGGCCTCGGTACAGCCACTTATGAGTCTTGCCGAGGACCATGGACTCGAAGCGGCCGGCGCCGGGCCAGCGGTCGCGGGCGTGGCACTTCATGAGCTCGATGAACGACTCGAGGCCGAGGGAGCCGGGGCAGACAGGGTCCTGATAGAAATGAGCCGAGAAGAACCATTCACTGGGGTTCACGGCACGGCGGCCGATGAGCGCGCCGAGGCCCTTGGGTCCGACGTTATCGTACTGCTCGACGGAATCGAGCAGCAGAAGCATGGGGCCGGGCAAGGCGGGCGCCCTCCCCTTCAAGGAAAGAGCCCTCGGCTTGGTCGTCGGAACGAACTGCTTCGCGCCGCGCAAGCCGACCTGCTGGGCCAGCGACTCCTTGGTGAAGAACCCGAACTCGGTCTTGCCCGAGTACACTAACAATCCGTCAGTCGTGCGCATCGACATGTCGTAGTTCTGGATGACCATGCCGCCCGCGAGCGAGACCTTCGTCATAACGACGGTCGTGACGAGCGTGCCGGTCTCGGGGGTGACCTCGAAGTGCTGTATGGCGTCGCCGCCGAGGTTCCGGAACGACAGATCGATGGGGCTCGTCAGCGCGGAGCCGCAGTAAGCCGCGAGCCAGCCGCAGGGCTGCAGCGCCACTTCCAAAAGTATCGCGAAGGGCATGGTGGCCTGGCCGTTCTCGCGGAAGTACCAGGCGTCCTTGGGGATCTCGTACTCGGCGGTGGCGGAGGCGCCCGCCTTGAGGACGAACGGCTCGCCTTTCAGGCCGACGATGCGATCCAGGAACTGGTACGGCGGGCCGGGCAGGCGGGCGAGTATGCGGTCCTTGTCGAAGACCTTGTAGGGCGCGCCGAAAGCCTCGGAGGGGTTGCCGTTGGAGTAGGCCATGATCTTGTCGGGACCGTACAAGACCGTCTTCTCGTTCTTGAGCCACAGGGACTCGATGGAAGACCGATTCGTGCCGGAAAGTCTGACGGACATATCCGTGATCTGAACGATATTTTTTTCGTCAGAGTACATGAACGCATCCGCGACGCAGAACGGCGTCCCGTCCGCTTCGTACCCCAATTCTTTGATGTGAAGCTCGTAGCGGGCCTTCTTGGTCGAGGCGAGGACCTGGCCGCGGCACTTGAGCTGGGAGGCGACGCCGGGGACGGGCTCGTGCCAGACCTTGCCTTTCTCCCCCACCCAGCCCATGCGCATCAATTGGACGCGGAGCGTGTGCAGGCAGCACTCGTACATGAGGGTGCCAGGCATGACGTTGTCGTCTTTGAAATGACAGACCAAGTGCCAATCGTCGGCGTGAATGTCCATCTCGCCGACGGCGCGGCCCAACCCATAACGGCCGCCATTGGGATCCAATTCGAGGATCCGGTCGACGAGCTTCATGCGGCCGCCCGGCAGAGTATCCGGAACGAAAGGCAGGGACGCGAATGACGGACCGAAGGCGGCCTTTAAATCTCCGGCGCGCAGGGACTCGAATTGACCTTCGGTCAACGACACGGCTTCGTCGAACGGAGCGAGGGGCTTCCAATCGGCGGGAAGCTTACCCGGGACCGGCATCTTTTCGGCGTCCGTTAGAACGATCCCCTTGCCTTTGGCGAGTTCAGCGTTGGTGAAGAAGCCGGCGCAGCCTTTGCGCATCGTGAGCAAGGGCTTCCCATCGACCGTCGAATCGTATCTGAAGAAGAAAAGCCAGATGTCGTCGTGCTGGCCGAAGCCGTCGATGCTGATGTCGTACTTGATCACCTGGCCCGGCTTGGGCAAATGGTCGTGGAAGGTCACGATCGCGTCGAGCAGACGGTAGACGGCGTTGCCCTTGGTCTGGGTGTCGATGCCGAGGTAACCGGACAAAAAGAGGTCGGCTTGGCCGGCTTCGACGGCGATGCAGGTGGGGATGCGGCCGGAGTCCAAATACCAGCCGTTGTGGAGGACATCGTGCTCGGTGACGCAGGACCCGGACTTCATCGAATTGGGAACGCCCGCCACGGAGATGATGCGGTCGCACAGCATGAGCGGCTCTTCGGGCAGGCGGACGCGGGTGGGGTAGGAGTCCACGTGGGCGAAGGCTTCGCCGAGGACCGCGCCGATCTTGCCGGAGGCGTACTCGAGACAGGCCTTGCGGTCCATGAAGACGGGGTTTTTCAACGGCAACGGATGGGGCGCGGATACTGGAGCCGGGACGACGGATTGTCCCGAAGCGATGCGGATCTGCTGAGCGAGATTTTGGGTTTGGAGCTCGGCGAAGTTTTCAGCCAGCTTCAGATACAACTGATGGGCCTGCGCCGTCAGCGCGGCCGCGTGGGACAGGCTTGAGGCCGCGGACGGCGCCGCCTGCGGGGTTACGACTGTTTCCGGAAACAGTCGGCGCGGCGCCTGCGGCGCGCGCGGAGAGAACTCGTCACCGGGGAGGCGGGGCTCGGGGATGCGCAGGGACGGAGCGACGACCGGCACGGGCTCGTTGCGAGGAGCGGGGGTTGGACTTGCCGCCTTCGGCGGCGACGGAGGAGACCACGATACTTTGGAGGGGCGGCCGCCCAACGGCAGACGGACGAATTGCGCCGGCCGCGCCGGCGACGGCATATGACCGGCGCAGAAGGAACGAACGCCGTATAACGGCTTCAAATCGACGGGGACGCGTTCGGCGATCAGAAACGCCAAAGTTTTCAAGATTCCCGACACGTCGTCGAGACCTCGACTGTCGACCGACCTTGCGTTGTGGGTCAAAGGACCGAGAATCTTTCCGATCATGCGCGTGCAGCTTCCCTGGGGGCCGAGCTCGATGAACGTGCGCACCCCGTCTTCGTAGGCCGTCTTGATCAAGGCGGCGAAATTAACCGAGCGGATCGCCTGCGTCGTGATGCTCTCCGCGGCGGACTCGCGCGTGACCTCGTACGCCTTCCCGAAGGCGCCGGAGTAGTACCTGATTCCCTTCGGGGCGCGGGTCGGGAAAAGATGGAGATCACGGTACTGCTTCTCCACCAATTTGGCCGCGGGAAAGTGCACCGTCGAGACGCCTTGTAATGGCAGAAAAACGCAGCCCAAGCCTTCCACGAGCTTCTCGACCGCGGAGCGATACCCGCCCACGACGCACTCGACGGGAGCGTTCACGATCAATAATGCCGCGCGCTCGGCGCCTTTCAGAGCCATGTTGACCGCGTCGGCCGGGCGGTCGACCACGCCGAGCACCCAGTCCACTTTTTCGTTCGCGGGCAGGCGCCAGAACTGGCGGGCGGCGTCGCAGGGGCCGGCAAGCTCGGAGGTGAAAAGCGAGGACTGCTTCATGCGGCGAAGCATCTCGTCGCGGGCGGTCCAGGCGCGCGTGGCGAACAGGCCCGCGGTCTCGCCCAGGCTGTAGCCGACGACGGCGTTCGGGTGGACGCCCAGGGAGCGCAGCAGGTCGCTCGTCACGGTCCCATGCGCGACCGAGGCGAAGATCAAGGCGTGGTAGTCGGCGTTGAGCTCGCTGTCGGCCTTGCTCTCCCAGGCGGGGTCGAAGGCGAGGCGCCAGGGGGCGACGCGCGCGGGCGTCATCTGGTCGCGCAGGTGGCCGTTCTCCGCGTCCTGGCGGCGCAGGACCTCGGGCCACTGGGCCCCGAGGGAGGCGGTCATGCCGAGGTATTGGTTGCCGGAGCCCGGGAAGACGAAGGCGAGGTCCCCGCCCAGCGGAGGGCGCGTGGTGAGGAAGGCCCGGTCGGAGGGCAGCGGGCGCTCGGGGTTGTCGCGCAAGGACTCGACGGCCATGCGCGCGACGGCGAGGAGCTCCTTCCAGTCGCGGGCGACGATGGCGCAGGCGTGAGAAGCCTCGGGCGACGAGCCGCGCTTGAGCCACCAGCGCCGCGCGAGGGCCTCGATGCCGTCGCCGGGGTCCTGGTCGGCGGCCCAGTCGATCAGGGCGTCGAGCGCGGCGAGCAGGAAGACGGGGTCGGCGGCCTCGACGGCGAACAGGGCCTCGGCGCGGGCGCCCAGCGGCTGGCGGCGCTCGTCCTCGACGAGGATATCGGCGGCGTCCCGCTCGAGCCCCTCCAAAACGGCGTGGACGCAGCCGCCGTCGACGCCCAGGGAGGTGACGCCGGCGCGGCGCGGGCCGTCGGCGCGGTTGCGCAGCCAGAAGGCGGGGCGGCGAGGAGAGTGGAAGCGCTTGGAGGCCGCCGACAGCGGCGCGATCGGTTTGACGATCGCGGGGCCGGCGGGCAAGATCTCCTGGTACAGCGCCAGCGCGGCCTTGACGAGCCCCGCGAGGCCGGCGGCCGCGCCGGCGTGGCCGATCACGGACTTGGAGGAGGACAGCGCGAGGGGCAGCTCGGCCGCGGCGGTGCCGAAGAACTCGACGGCGGCGGCGGCCTCGCAGCGGTCTTCGCGCGCGTCGCCGGAGCCGTGGCATTCGAGGAGGCCGACGGTGCTCGGGTCCACCTTCGCGTCGTCGTAGGCCCGGCGAAAAGCCTCGACGCAGGCCTCCGGCGTCGGGGCGGCCGCGTCGCCCCCCCCGCCCGAGGCGGCTCCGAGGCCCTTGATCACCGCGTAAATCCGGTCGCCGTCGCGCAGGGCGTCGTCGAGGCGCTTGAGCACGACCGTGGCGGCGCCCTCGCCGGGGGTCGAGCCGTCGGCGGAGGCGTCGAACGGCCGGGGTCGTCCGCCGGGCGAGAAGGGCTTGAGCGCGTGCGCGCCGGCCAGCGCTCGGGCCTCGCCCGCCACGTCGGCGGCGCCGGCGAGGGCGGCGTCCACCTCGCCGCGCTGAAGGGCGCGGGCGGCCGCCTCGAGCGCCTTGAGGCCGGAGTTCTCCTCGGCGGAAACCGTGAAGCTCGGGCCGCCGAGGCGGAACTCGCGCGCGACGCGGCTGGCGGCGACGCTCGCCAGTCCGCCCATCACGCGGTTCGCGGTGAGCGCGGGGCCGCAGGCGTCGCGCAAGGAGGACAGCCAGGAGGAACGCTCGGCGGGGGAAAGCGCCCAGCCCTTCGCCTTGGACCAGGCGTCGGCCGAGCTTTCCAGCGACCAGCGCAGGTCATAGTGCGTGATCGCCAGGTCGAAGGCGACGCCGAGGAAGACGCCCACGCGGTCGCGGCCCTCTTCCGACAGCTTGGCGTCGGCGATGGCGGAGGCGGCGCTTTGCAAAGCGAGGAGCTGCTGGGGCAGCATTTCCTCCATCTCTTTAGGAGGGATGCGAAATGAGGAGGCGTCCGAGCCGGCCTCGCGCAGAAACCGGCCCTTGAAGCCGGCCGGGGCGTCGATCCCCCACCAACGGTCCTCGGCGTAGGAGCTTTCTTGTTCGACGCCTCCTAAAACGGCTTCTTGGTACGAACGGAGATTTTCGAGGGTCCCGAAGCGGGCGTCCATACCGACAATCGCGATGGGAACGGAGGACGGATTTGCACGGCGAACGGATGGAGAACTCTTCGACGGAGCCTTACGACGCTCCGGAGCCTCTTCGACGAGGAGATGAGCATTTATGCCGCCGAAGCCGAACGCCGACAGCGCGGCGCGGCGCGGAGTTTTCGCGTCACGACGAGTCCACGGCGCCGCTTCGGACTGAACCTTGAAAGGACTGCCCGTTAAATTCGCTGCCGGATTCTCCGAACGGAAATTCGCATTGGGCGGCAGCGTTTCGTTTTCAAACGCCAAAAGGACTTTCATCAGGCCCGCCGAACCCGCCGCGGTCAGCAGGTGGCCGATATTGCTTTTCACCGACCCTAAGGAGCACTGTCCCTTGGTCCAGCCCCTTTCCCCCCACAACGCTTTCAAGCTCGCGACCTCGATCGGATCGCCTGTCGGCGTTCCCGTGGCGTGGCACTCGATGAAGTCGATCTGCGACGGCGACAGCCCCGATTCCAGATACGCCGCCCGCATCGCGCGCAGCTGGCCGACGGTGTTGGGCGCGAGCAGGCTGCCCCCCACGTCGTTGGACAAGCCGCCCGCCAGCAGCACGCCGCGGATGCGGTCCCCGTCGCGCTGCGCGTCCGACAATCTCTTCAAGACGAAAAGGCCCGCGCCCTCTCCCACGACGAGGCCGTCGGCCGCCGCGTCGAACGGCGACGGGATGCCCGACGGCGACAGCGCCCTCAGCTGGGCGAAGCCCATCTGCGTGTACAGCGACTGAGGGCGCGCCATGCCGCCGGCGAGCATCGCGTCGGCGCGGCCGGCGCGCAGCTCCTCCATCGCGAACTTGAGCGCGTACAAGGACGACGCGCAGGCCGCGTCGAGCGTCCAGGAGCCGCCGCCGAGGCCGAAGGCCTTGGTCAGCACGCCGCCGGGAAGGCCGGCGACGAAGCGGTTGGCGGGATTGACGCGGGACGAGGGCTGCCGCGGCGCCAGCCCCAGCGCGTCGCGCTCGAAGGCGGGCAGCAGCAGCTCGCGCGACCAGGCGGCGGCGCCGTCGGTGGGCAGGACGAGCTGGCCCAGGACGACGCCCATGCGGGACTTGTCGGCGGCGGTCAGCTTAGCGCCGGCGAGCGCCTCCCGGGCGGCGTGGAGGGCCAGGTGGAAGGCCGGATCGAGGGACGACGCCCACCCCGGGTCGAGCGCCAGGCCCGCGGGATCGAAGACGAATTCGGAGACGAAGCAGGCCTTCTTGGAGTAGACCCTGTCGGCGGCGCCCTTGGCGGGATCGAAGGCCGCATCGGGAGCGAGCGCCCAGCGGCCGGCCGGCACGTCGCGCGCGGAGCAGCGGCGCGCGACCAGGTTCTCCCAGAACCGCGCCTGCGTGGGGGCGTCGGGGAAGACCCCTCCCGCGCCCACGATCGCGATCGGCTCCGGATTCCGGCTCATCGCTTATAGATGGTGTACGCCTCGGCGTCGTCGGTCCACTCGACGCTGGCCCGGTTCAGGCGCCGCAGGACGCCGAGCCAGCCGCCGTCGGCGGGGCTCGTGACCTTGGGCGTCAGCGCCGCCTTCGACGCGATTACCCGGATCGTCTCCGCCGAGACGGCGTCGCCTTCCTGAGGCAGCTCGGCGATGAGCCGCACGCCGAGCTTCTTGGCCTCCTCGTCGGGGTACTCCCAGGACTCGCCGGCCTTCAGGCGCTTCTCGGTCACGTTCTCGTTCGGCACGACGAGCGCGGTCTGATCCTTCGAGCCGAGGTCGTAGATGTTGTACAGGTAAATCCAGCAGTCGCGCGTCGCGGTCACCTTGAGCTTGGCCTCCTCCCCGTGCAGGAAGCGCTGGTTGGAGACCTGGAGCTCCACGAAGAAATCCTTGTCGGCCGCGGCCTCGCGCGGGACCGCGCAGGCCTTGAGCTTCATGCGGTAGAGGCAGCCGGGGCAGTCCGGCGCGTCGCGGTAGCCTTCCTCGAGCACTTGCTCCTTGAGGATGCGCCCGCTGCGCGTCGTCTGCAGGATGCCCTCGGTCAGGCGCGACTCGCGGCGCAGGCCTTCCTGCTGGAAGTCCATGAACTTCGACTTCACCTCGACGCCGAGGAAATCCTGGACCGCGGCGGCGCGGGCCTGCTCCATCGCGGCGGCGCGCGTCTGGTGGCGCGTGTCCTGGGCGCCGACGGCGACCGACGCGGAGCCCTCGAGCCAGGTGCAGCCGTCGGGGTCGACGCCGAGCACCTTGCCGCCGCGCTCGACCACCTCGTTGCGCGGAGCCGACTCCTTGGATGCGCCCTTCTCGGTCTTGACCTCGCTCCCGCCGGTTCGAGCCTCCACGCCGCCGTGGGCCTTGTCCGCGCGGACCTTCACGGCCTCGTATTCCGGGCCGGATTCGGTCTTGAGCGCGGCCTTGCCGCCGCCGCAGGCGGACAGCGCGAACGCGAGCGCGGCGAGGGGAAGGAGCCTGCTCATTTAATAGCCGCCCGCCTCGTTGTCGAGGGCCTTATGCGCCTTCTCCGAGGCGGAGTGAGAGCCCTCGTAGTTGGGACGCGGCTCCTTGCGCTCCTTGCAGGCGGCGGCGAACGCGGACAGGACGACGAGCACGAGTAGAATTTTCTTCATAAGCCTCCTAGAGGGATGCGGCTCCGTCTCCGATCAACTGGGGCGTCTGGTCCCGGTTGTCGCGGCGCGCGGCGTCGCGCACCTTCGGGGACAGGGCGTCGTAAAGCTCCTTCATCGTGGCCTTGCCGGAGCGGGCGTTGAGCGACTTAAGAAGCTGATAGGTGAAGAGCCCGTGCCCGGAGGCCTCGTCGGTCCCGGTGATCTCGTCGGACGCCGACGCGGTCAGCCCGGCGACGCGGCCCGCGACGCCGGCGCCCAAATCCACCTTGCCGACCAGCGGACGCGTTCCCTTCGCGACGACGGAGCGGCCGCCGACGCCCGAGAAGCAGGCGTCCATCGCGACGAGGACCTGCTTGGCCTTGAGGGTGTTGAGCTTCGCGTAAAGGCGCTTGACGGGATAGCCCGTCGCCTCGAGGAACTTCGGGTCGCCGTCCCAGGGCATCAGGTAGGCCTGACCGTCCTCGGGGTTCGGCGCGCCGTGCCCGGAGAAGTAAAACAGGACCTTGGAATCGGCGTTCGTGTTCCGCTGCAGCCACGACTCGAGGTATTTCTCGAGGCCCGACTTCCCGGCCTGCTGGTCGGTCAGCAGGACGACGTTGCGCTCGGGGTAGCCGAGCCCGAGGAGGTGCGCCTTGACGGCCCGCGCGTCGCGCGCGGCGTGATCCGCCTTGGGCAGGGCCTGGTAGGACTCCACGCCGACGACGATCGCGAACTTCGACTCGTCCTCGGGCAGCCTGAAGGCCGGCGCCTCGACGTCCGAACGGAAGGAGGGCGCGGCGGGGGCCGCCGCGACGGCGGGGGGCGCGGCGGGCGCTCTCTGGAGCGGCGGCGCCTTGGCCGCGAACGCGGCGAGTTCGGCGTTCGTCGACAGCGCCACGGCGAAGGAATCCACCGCGGCCGCGGCGGCAGCCTCCCAGTTGGTCGTGCTCGCGGGAAAGGGGATCTTTCGCGCGCCGTAGCCGCGCACCACGGCGACCGGTCTCATGTCGTTCGTGCGGAAGTCCACGCCAATGTCGGCCTTCGTGTCCGCGCCCGAGAGCCCGCCGATCTTGGCGTAGATGTCGACGACGCCGACCAGGTCGAGGCCGGCCGCCCTCGCCGCCTCGGGGGCGCCGACGACGCTCACCTCGCGGAAGGACGCCTTGAGCGCGTCCATCACGCCGCGCGTCGCCGCCGTGTCGTCGAGTTGCGCGGCTCCCCAGCGCGCCGCCTTGGCGCTGATCGTCTTGATGTACTCCGAGGCCGCGCGGGTATTCTCCGTAACGACGACGCCGAGCGTCAGGCGCTTGAGATCGGGGTTCAGCGCGTATTGGGACTTCGCGAGCATGGGATCCAGCCGCTGGGGAGCCGGCGGCATGCAGCCGGCCGCGGTAAACGAGGCGGCGAGCAGAGAGGCCTTCAACATCGCGCTTTTCATATGGCCGCCTCCACGGCGTTGCGGCGGAAAGCGGCGGAAAGCGAGGCGTCCGCCGCGCACTCGAAGCCGTCGAGCCGGGCGACGAGCGCGCCGCGCTCATCGACGAACTCGATGTCGGCGCCGGCCAGGCCGTCGGCGCGTCTGGCGGCCTTGGTCACGACGCGCACCCCGGACTCCGGGAAGCGCTCCGCGTACTGCCGGTAGCGCGCGGCGAAGCTGGGCAGCGAAGGCGCGCCCATCTGCGCGTCGGTCCAGAGGATCATGGCCTGGAAGGCGGCGTCGAGGGCGGCGGGATCGCTCAGCCACCGGTCTCGGATCGGAGACCGCGTCCAAGCGGAAGGCGGCAGGGCCGTCTTCGACTCCACGACGATGCCGTCCGGCCCGCAATGCGGTATGGACAAAAGGAATCTCATGTCGGGCCCGTGAAACAGCACCTCGCTATAGGCCTTGTCGATCGTGCGGCCGTAGGCCGGGCCCGAGACCTTCAGCGCCGCCGCCGGAGCGGCGGGCCGCTTGGCGGCCAGCAGCACCTTCGCGGAGATATGGAGCGCCCCGCCCTCTCCGCGCAGCTCGGCGGCGACGGCGAACAGGCCGTCCCGCTTCTCCGCGGGTCCGGCGTGGGCCTTCACCGTCGTCGCGGCGGCGGGCCGCACGACGATGCCCTTGGCCACGCGCAGGTCGTCGAAGCCGACGAAGGCGAAGCCGGGGTTGGAGTGCAGGGCGGCGTGCGCCAGCCACTCGGCGGAGACGGCCAGCGGCAGGACCGCGCGCCCGTTGAGGACGTGAGAGGACAGGAACGGGTACGCCTCGAGCGTCAGGTCGCGCTCGAAGCTGACCGGCAAAGCGGCCTTCGTCCCGGGCAGGGCGGCCAGGACCACGGTCTCGGCCGGGCCGGAGCCGCGCAGCTCGGCGATGAGGTGCTCGCCGCCGGCCGCGAGGCCGATGACGCCGACGCCTTCCGAGGCGAACAGCTTCTTGAGATTGGCGTCGACCATCCCCCCGTCCCACGGCCCCCAGCCGATCGAGGCGACGCGGCACTCGGGCAGGCGCGCGGCGAGGACGTGAGCGGCCTTGTTCAGGGACTCGTTGGCGATCGCGTAATCCGCCTGCCCCGCCCGGCCGTAGCGGGCCGTCGAGGAGGAGAAGAGGGCGAGGAGGCGAAGGTCGGACGGCTTGACGGCGTCGAGCAGATGACGCAGGCTCGAGAGCTTGGTGTCCAGCACGGCGTCCAGCATCGACGGCGTTTTCTCGAGTATGCTCTTGTCGGCGAGGACGCCCGCGCCGTGCACGATCCCGCGGATAGGGCCGAAATCCTTGACGGTCTCGGCGACGAGCGCCTTGACCGCGGCCGCGTCGCGCGCGTCGACGGCTCGGTAGCGGGTTTCGGCGCCGGCGTCGGCCAATCGAGACAACGTCGACCTGATCTCGCGCGCGGCCATCAGCTCCTTCGCGCGCGCGCCGATCTCCTTGGGGGAAAGGCCTTTCACGGTCGAGGCGATCAGCGAGCGCAGGGCGGCTTCGGTCGCGGCGGACGCGTACTCCGCGGGCTCGGCGGCGGGCAGGGGGCTGCGGCCGACGAGGACGAGGCGGGGCTTGAAGGCCTTCGCGAGGGCGAGCGCGCACTCGGCGGTGACGCCGCGCGCGCCGCCGGTGACGATGACGGCGTCGCCGGGCTTGAGCGGCTCGCGGCCCGACGGGGACGCGGGGCGCTCGACGAGCGCGACGGCGCGCGGGCCCGTCTCGGAGAGGCCGGCCTCGACGGGGCCGTCGAAGGACAGCTCCTTGGCCAGCAGCTTCGCGGCGGCGTCGAGCGGCAAAGACGGGGAGACGTCGACGGCGCGGCAGACGGACTTCCACTCGCGCGCGGCGGTTTTCATGAGGCCGGCCAGGCCGCCGAAGGCGGGGTCCTGGTCCCGGCCGCCCTGCAGGCCGAGCGCGCCGTCGAGGCGGGTCACGGTCATGATCATGCCGCGGACGCCGCGGGACTCGAAGGAGCGGCCGGCGGCCTGCACGAGAGCGAAGGACTTCTTGAGGTAGGACTCCGACTCGGCCGTCCAGGGGCAGCCCTTGGCGCCGGGGCGGACGGGGGCGACGAGGATCAGGGCGCCGAGCTCCGCGGGAAGGGAATTCGCGTCGTCGACGGAGACGAGGGCGGTCTTGCAGCCCTTGGCGGAGAGCTCGCGGATGAGGGCGGTGTCCAGGCCGCTGTCCTTGGTGACGGCGATGGTCAGGGACTTGTCGAGAGGGAACGCGTCGCGGGGGCCGGCGGGGACCAATTCGGGGACGAGACGGGTGATGACGCAGGGGCCTTCCGACGGCTTCGCGGAAGGAACGTTGACGACGGCCGCGGGGGCGGAGGCGGGCACGGAAACCGCGGCGCCTTCGGACAGATATGACGCGATCTGTTTGAGGGTGCGGAGGGTGCCGAGGTGCTCGGGCTTCACCTTTGGAGCGCCGGGCAATTTTTCGGAAACGGCGGACAGGATTTCGACCCTCTTGATGGAATCGATGCCAAGGTCCCCCTCCAAATCCATGTCGGGGTTGATGGTGTCGGCGGGGTAGCCGGTCTTGTCGGCGACGACCGACAACAGAATAGGCAAGATCTCGGTCGACGGCGCATTACCGGGAACGCTGAGGGCGACCGGAGCTGCGACGACAGTCGCAGCGTCGATTCCTTCGGACAGGTAGGCGGCGATCTGCTTGAGGGTGCGGAGAGTCCCGAGGTGCTCGGGCTTTACCTTAGGAGCGCCGGGTAATTTTTCGGAAACGGCGGACAGGATCTCCACGCGCTTGATGGAATCGATGCCGAGGTCTCCCTCTAGATCCATATCGGGATTGATGGTTTCGGCCGGATAGCCGGTCTTTTCGGACACGACGGCCAAGAGCACCGGAAGCACGTCGGCTTGCGCCGTCTTCGACACGGCGGCTGATCCCGACATCCCCGCTGACAAATAGGCGGCGATCTGCTTGAGGGTACGGAGGGTGCCGAGGTGCTCGGGCTTTACTTTCGGGGCGCCGGGCAGCTTGTCGGAAACGGCGGACAGGATCTCGACACGCTTGATGGAATCGATGCCGAGGTCGCCTTCCAGATCCATGTCGGGGTTGATGGTTTCGGCGGGGTAGCCGGTTTTCTCGGACACGACGGCGACGAGGACGGGAAGGACGTCCGCCTTCGGCGTTACGGCGAGCGACGGCGGCGGAACGGCGACGGATCGGGGAGCCGTTATGGGCGCCGCGACGTTCGCGGGCATGCCGCCCGACATTCGCGCGTAAAGCGCCTGCTGCTGCTCGACGAGCGCTTGGACGGAACGTTGAGCAGAATCCTGGCCCTGAAGGAACTGGAGATGGAGGGCGGCGGTCTGCTCTTGGAGACGGGTCAAGGCGTCGATGCTTGCCTGGGCGGCGGACAGGGCTTGGCCGAGGAGCCCGGCGTCGCCGCCTGGATCGGGATGCTTCGCACCCGACACGGACGCGGCAGCCGAAGGCCTGACAGCGTCCAGCGGCGGCTGGGACGCGGGAAAATTCTTCCGGGGCGTCGAGCGGTAGACGGCGCCCGTGAGGACGACGGACATTTTGGGCTTGGGGCGGCAGTCGGAAAGGCCTTTCTCCCCTCCCTGCCAATCCTTCAGATCGATCGCGTGGCCGAGGGCGGCGAGCTGGGCGAAGGCGCGCGCGAGGTCGCCCATTCCGTTCTTCTTGCCGTTCGAGGCATCCACCGCGACGGCGGCGAAGTCCTGACCCTTGAGGATCTGGCCGACGAGACCGGAAAGTCTATTGCCGGCGCCGCATTCGACGAAGGTCGTGATGCCGTCGCGGCGCATGGCCTCGATGAGCTTGACGAACTCGACGGGGTGGGCGAGCTGCTGGGACAAAACCTCCCGCGCCTTCGGCGCGGGTTCGGGATAGACGGAGCCGGTGGTGTTCGAGTAGACCGGCATGGACGGCTTTGAGAACGGCAACGAATCGAGAACCGCCGCGAAGGGCTTCAACGCCGGAGCGACGAGCGCGGAGTGAAACGCCGCGGCCACCGGGAGGCGGACCACCTTGTGGCCGCGAGCGGCCAACACCTTTTCAGCCTTGTCGATCTCGTTGGTCGCGCCCGAGAGAACATTCTGCGCGGGCGCGTTGCGATTAGCGATCACGAGATCGAGCTTCTCATCCTTAACGGCTTTTTCGACTTCGTCGAAAGACGCGATGACCGCGAGCATGGAGCCTTTGTCGCTCCCGTCGCCTTTCATCAAACGGCCCCGAAGGCCCGAGAGCGAGTGCAGCGCGTTCGCGTCATAACGCCCCGCGGCGTGAAGAGCGACCAATTCGCCGTACGAATGGCCGGCGGCCGCGTCGGCCTTCAGGCCGAAGCGCGAGAGCACGCCCCACGCGGCGAGGGCCGCTGCGCCGAGCGCGGGTTGGGCGACGGACGTGTCGCGCAGCGACAGCTCCTGCTTTTCCTTCTGCTCCGGCTTCCAAGCGGGCTGAGGGAACATCAACGACGAGAGCTTCATGCCCTCGAACGCGTCGTCCGCCTCGGAGAGCGCGCTGAAGGCTTCGGGGAACGCGCAGACGAGGTCGCGCGACATGCCGACGTACTGCGCGCCCTGGCCGGGAAAGAGGACTCCCAGCTTGCCGGGCTTCCCCGTGCCGCAATAAATACCGTCGATGGGCGAGGACTTCAGGGCCTTGGCTTTCTCGGCGAGGGCCTTCCAGTCGCAGCCCTTCTCGAGGGCGATCACGAGACGGGAATCGGCGGACGGGTCGAACGACGCGCGCGACGCCTGGCAGGCGGAGCGGACCTCGTCCCAATTCCTCGCGGCGGACAGCGGCGCGAGCTTCGCCGCGCAATCGCCGGACACGGCGAACAGCTCGTGCTCGGCGTCCCAGTCGGTCTCGGTCTTGGCCGACGAACCCTCTTCCAGAATCGCGTGGAAGTTCGTGCCGCCGAATCCGAGAGCGGAGCACGCTGCGCGGCGAGGATGGTCCTTGGAGGCCATCCACGGGCGCTTCTCGAGGCTCAGATAGAACGGCGTCTCGCCGCCGGCCAGGATCGGGAGCGGCTCCGAGACCTTGATGGTCGGAGGCAAAACCTTGTGGCGCAGGGCCATCGCGGCCTTGATGAAGGCGGCGGAGCCGGCGGCGGCCTTGGTGTGGCCGACCATGGACTTCACGGAACCCAAAGCGACCCAGGCGCCCTCGCGGCCCGTTTTCTTGTACACGCCGGAGATCGCCTCGACCTCGATGCCGTCGCCGACGGCGGTGCCGGTGCCGTGGGCTTCGACGAGCTCCACGGTTTCGGGCGACAGCCCGGAGAGGCGGTAGGCTTCTTCGATGGCTCGGGTCTGCCCCCCGGCCGAGGGGGCGTAAATCGATTTTCCGCGGCCGTCGGACGAGGTCCCCAAGCCGCGTAAAATCGCGTGAACCGTGTCGCCGTCTTTAACGGCGTCGTCGAGCCGCTTGAGCACGATCATTCCGACGCCCTCTCCGAGAGTGGTCCCGTCGGCCGACGCGTCGAACGGCTTCGCATGGCCGGACTTCGAGAGCGCGGGCGTCTTGGTAAAGCACGTATACATAAAAATATCGTTGAACGTATCCACCCCGCCGGTCACGACCATCTTGGCCCGTCCCGCTTGAAGCTCCAATGCAGCCATGTGCATCGCGGAGAGGGAGGAGCCGCAGGCGGCGTCCACGACGCAGTTGGTGCCGCCGAGGTTGAAGCGGTTGGCCACGCGGCCGGCGATGACGTTGCCGAGCAGGCCGGGGAAGGAGGCCTCCTGCCAGGGGACGAACTCGTCGGACATGCGCGCGAGCGCGTCCTCGGCCTGCGTCGGGGGCACGCCGGCGGCCAGGATCGCCTTGCGCCAGGCGGGCAGGCTCAGGCGGGCGCCGAGAGGGATGACGATCTCGAGGGCGCCGGTGACGCCGAGGATGCACGACACGCGGCCGCGGTCCCAGCCGTCCTTGTCGACGGGATAGCCCGCGTCGGCGAGCGCCATCTTCGCGGCGACGAGGGCGAACAGCTGCGCCGGGTCGGTCGCCTCGAGGGTGTTCGGGGACAGGCCGAACTCCGAGGGGTCGAAGTCGTAGGCGTCGAGGAAGCCGCCCTTGTACGAGTACACCTTGTCCTGCTTCTTGGGGTCCGCGTCGAAATAGTCCTCCTTGCTCCAGTGCGTCGCGGGCACGTCCTGGATCGCGTCCACCTTGTTCTTGATGTTCGCCCAGTACCGGCGCAAGGTCTTCGCCTTGGGGAACACGCCTCCGAGGCCGACCACGGCGAGCGGGATGAACTCAGGGGCTTTGTCGGTTTTTTTCATGATCTCTCTAGTCGAGGAGACGCTCGAGCTCGGCGGCCTGCAGGGGCTCGATGCGTGTGGTGTCGGGGTCCAAGGCGACGCCCTGGCAGCGGAGGAAGTGCGCGCGGGTCAGCACGGCCGCGCCGTAGAGGATATTGCGGGCGACGAGCGCCACGGCCCGGTTGTCGGGGGACTGCAGAAAGCTGCCTGATACCCACTCGTTGAACGCGCCCATCGCCGGGCCGCACCAGACTTGGTAGTCGAGCACGCGGTCGGGGACGCCGGCGTTGGCCCAGCGGGAGGCCTGGCCGAGATACGAGCGGAAGATCAGCGCCAGCTTGTGCTTCGGCTCCTTCTCGGCGCGGGCGACCTGGGAGGGATCGCGCTTGAGGAAGAACTCCCGGGTGGAAGCCCAAACGGCGTCGAGATTCTCCTTGAACAGATCCTTCTCGATCGAAGAGCGCACCGCCGCGGGAACGGCTTCGAGCGAGTCGCTCGACTTCCAGATCTCGTACAGCTTCATTCCCCGTTGCGCGAACATCGTGCCGCGCTTGAGCACCTGGACCTTCACGCCCAGCTCGAACATGTCGGCGGCGGGGGCCATGACGCAGTCGGCCTGACCGGCGGCGGCGAGCATCGCGCGGACCTTGTCGCTCGAGCCGGACTCGACGCAGGCCTGGTTGACCGAGCCGGTCATGACGTACGCCGCGCCCATCATGTAGGCCGCGGCGGCCGCGTCCGGGGTGGCGATGCCCCCCGCCGCGCCGACGCGCGCGGGGCTCTGGAAGCGGTGCTGGGCCTGGAGGCGGTCGCGCAGGGCGATCATGGCGGGGAACATCGCGACGAGCGGGCGGTTGTCGGTGTGGCCGCCGCTGTCGGCCTCCACGGTGAGGTCCTGCGCGGTCGGGATCTCGGCGGCGAGCGCCACCTGCTCGCTCGTGAGCAGGTTCGAGGCGGCCATCTCGCGCAGGAGGCGCTCCTCGGCGGGAGCGAGGAACTTGGCGGCGACCTCGACGCGGGAGACCTTCGCGACGACCTTGTTCGGGGCGCGGACGCGCCCGTCGGCTCCGCGGGCGATCCCGTGCAGGCGGTAGCGCACGATGGCGGGCGTGAGGCCCATGAAGGCCGAGGCCTCGACGAGGCGCACGCCGCGCCGCAGGTACAGGTCGCACACCGCGTTCTCGAGATCGGTCTCGTTCGGGCTGTGGATCAGGTTGAAGCCGCGGGGCGACGCCCCGAGCGATTTCTCGAGGCGGTCGATCGCGGCCTCGACGCGGGCCGGCGGCAGGCCCGCGGCGCCGAAGAAGGACAGGAGCCCGGCTCTCGAGCCGCTCTCCACGAGACGCTCGGAGGCGATTCCGTTGGCCATCGCCCCCGTCGCGTAGGCGTAGCGCACGCCGTGCTCGCTCAGGAACGCCGGATCGCCCAGGTTCTCGGGCAAGAGGGCGGGAGCGGAGGCGTTTGCGGAGGAAACCGGCGACCGGAGGTCGCGCAGGCGCGCGCGGAGGCCCGCGGTGTCGGAGGGCGCCTGATTCGTTTCGAGAGAGGGGGTCAAGGTCGAAAGCGCTGCCGGAGGATGAGCCAGGATTATACCGCTTTTGGCCCGAATTCGACCGCTAATCGCGGGCGCGGCGACCGAGCTTTTCGACGCCGATCACGAGGAGGACTCCGGCGGCGGCCAGGCCCAGCGCCCACAGCGCGTTGCCGTCGAAGGCGTCGGGCACCACATTGACCTGTATCCGGCGTTTGGCCTCGAGCAGCTCCTGGCCGGCGGCGTCCAGCTTGAAGGGCCAGATTTTGCGCAGGGAGCCGGCCATCAGGCCGCAGAGGAAGGCCAGCGTCGCGGCCTCCCAGCGCGCGAGCAAGGCGCGCAGGAGCTTGGTGAAGGCGATCAGCCCGATCGCGCAGCCCGCGGAGAACACGACGACCACGACGAGGTCGCGCTGGTGCAGGGCCTCCAGAACGAGCCGGTACTTTCCGAGGAGCACGAGCACGAAGGCCCCGCTGATGCCGGGCAGGATCATCGCGCAGATCGCGATCATCCCCGCGACGAACAGCGCGGGCAGGCCGCCGCCCGTCTCTCCGGGCAGCAGCCCGCTGATCCAATAGGCCAGCGCCGCGCCGGCGGCCGCGGCCAGGACGCGCGGGACGTTCCAACGGCCCACGAGGCCGATCACGAGCAAGGTCGAGCCGAGGATCAGCCCGAAGAAAAGGCTCCAGGTCGTGACGGGCTTATTGAGGATCAGCCAGGTCACGGCCTTGGCCAGAGTGAGGATCGCGAGCGCGATGCCCGAGGCGAGTGCCGCGAGGAAGCGCAGGTCGATATGGCGGGCGCCGCCCTCGAGGTCGCCCTTCACGGCGAGCCGCAGCAGCTCGGCGTCGAAGGCCCCGATCGCGCGGATCAAGCGCGGGTAGATCCCGACGATCAGCGCGACGGTGCCTCCCGATATCCCGGGCACGACGTCGGCCGCGCCCATCAGCACGCCGCGGGCGAAGGTCCCGAGGTCCCCTCGATCGAACTTGAGCATGGCGGTCATGATACTAAACGGGAAAGGCCCGCGCCTCACAACTCCAGGTGGATCCTCAGGGTCGCGTCCACGTCGGCCATCGCGCCGACGGGCAGGACGCCCAGCTTCTCGCGCAGCCGGCTCTTGTCCACGGCCCGCAATTGATGGGTCTTCACCCGTGCTGGGCGGCCGTCCCCGATCAGGCCCTCGGGGACGGCCGCCTCGTGCGGCCTGATCGGCGCGGCCGACGAGGACAAAGGCGCGACCGTGACGGTCGCCATATTCTCGTTGTGCGCGTCGCCGGAAACGACGACGGCCGGCCGGACCTTCCTGATCTCCGCGCCGGTCGAGCCGCGGAAATCCACCCAGTACACCTCTCCTCTCCGGATCACCAATCGGCCCCGGCGTCCTTTTCGTCGTCCTTGTTTCGGGCCGCTTCTTTGTAGCCCTCAATCAGACGGCGACGGAAGTCGTCCCGTTCGAGCGCTTTGAAACGCTCGACGAG
Source organism: Elusimicrobiota bacterium (assembly GCA_036676805.1). GTDB lineage: Bacteria > Elusimicrobiota > Elusimicrobia > UBA1565 > UBA9628 > GWA2-66-18. The sequence continues at coordinate 59,197 of JAKFCD010000111.1, read as the reverse complement.
CGCGAGGGCGATGAACTCGCTCTTATTCGGAATCTTCGCGAGCTTCTTGACGACCGGCTGGGGCAAGGTGATGTTCATGCGCTGGTATTTCACACCGTCAGTATAGTGTGTATTCCAATGCGCATCAAGGGCCTAGACCCCCGCCGGCGCCCCTCCCCCCGGCACGGCCTGGTGGTACTTCTCCAGGATCAGGCCGATCGCGGCGGTGCGGGCCTCCGCGGTGATCGGGTGCGCCAGGTCGAACCAGCGGTCGGCCGTGGCCCCTCTCCCTTTCTCGGCCGGAAAGACGACGAACGGGTCATCATTTCCCGGCTCCGCTTTTTTCAATACGCGGATGCCCTTGATCACGAAGGCGTCGGCGATCATCAGCTCCGCGAACGCCATCAGCTTGGTGGGACGGTCCGACGGGTCCTGGTACGGCCGCACGCGCGCGTCCAGCTTCGGCAGGTTTTCCATTTTTTCTTCCCCCTTTCGGGACGCCTTCATGGCGTCCCACTCTACATACGATTGAGGGGTCGAAAAAGTTGCATCCGCGCCTTAGGCGGCGAGCGCGCGCAGGACGCCGTTGTCTACGAGGACGGCGCCTTCCTCGGCGTCCTTCAGGACGCCGCGGCGGCGCAGAATCTTGACCGCCGCGCGGGCCCGGTCGGGCGGCAGGTGCGCCGCCGGGATGTAGGAGTCCGCACCCCCCCACAACGCCGCCAATTCGGGGACGACCAGCACGCCCTCGCCGCTGAAGCCGGCGTAGGCCAGCAGGTGGAGCAGGACGGTGACCTCGTCGGGGGTGAGCGCGGCGGCGCGGTCGATGAGGCGGCCCAGCTCGGCGACGAGCGCCGCGCGCAGCTCCGGCGTCAGCCGGGAAAGGTCGCGGCCGCCCGCATCAGCCATTCATCCACTCGTAGGCCGAGCGATGGCTGTCGAGCTCGTCGGCGTACGCGACGAAGCGCGCGTAGACGGGGTGGCGCCCCACGGTGGCCGAGTCGCCGACGACGATGAGGCAGCGGCGGGCGCGCGTGATCGCGACGTTGAGGCGGCGCATGTCGGACAGGAAGCCGATCTGGCCGGAGTCGCTCGAGCGCACGAGGCTCAGGATGACCGCCTCCTTCTCGCGCCCCTGAAAGCCGTCCACGGAGCCGATCTCGAGACCGGGCTCGCGCACCATGGTCTTGATCAGCTTCGCCTGCGCGACGTACGGGGTGAGGATGGCGACGTCCTTGGGCTTGAGCCCGGATCCGAGCAGTTCATATAAGAGCTTTACGGCCAGCTCCGCCTCGCCCTTGTTCTCGCGGCTCTCGAGCACGTCGTTCCAGGCCTCGTCGAAGCCCGCGCCGGCCGTGTCGACGTAGGCGACCGGGCGGCTCGTGAGGTCCGAGGGGGCGGCGCCCGGAAGCTCCGCGGCGACGTGCTTCGCCACCGACTCGTCGGCGATGAGCTTGCCCTCGTAGAACTCCCGCGACGGGAAGCGCATGATGTCCTCGTGCATGCGATATTGAACTCGCAGCAAAGTCTGCGCCGAAGCGGGCAGGATGTCTTTGAGGCGGTCGAACAAGGTCGTCGCCAGCCCGCCCTCGGCGGCCTCCTTGGAGTAGATCGTGGGCGGCAACTGGTTGGCGTCGCCCGCGAAGACCGCCTTGCGCGCGATCGTCAGCGGCACCCAGGACAGCGGCTCGCTGGCCTGAGAGGCCTCGTCGAGCACGACGAGATCGAACTCCCCTTTGACATACCTTTTAGAAATGCCCGCGTGCGTGGCGAGCACCACGTTGGCGCCCGCGACGATGTGCCGCGCGATCTCGGCCTCGAGGTCGCGCGCCTGGCGCCAGAGCTTGCCCACCTCGCGCTCGCGCAGCTGGCGTTCCTCATGGCCCAGCTGGGCGATGCCTCGGCCGTGACGCGACTTGCGGTGGATCAGGCGCTCGCGGTACGCGTCGAGCTCCCGGACCTCCTCGTACGCCGGGTCCTCCTCGATCTGCGCGGCGAGGTTGCCGTGGCGCAGGCTCTCGAGCGTGCGCGCGGGGTGGCCCAGCCTTGTCACGCGCAGGCCGGTGCCGATGAGCTTCTCCAGGATATTGTCGACGGCGATGTTCGAGGGCGCCGTGGCGAGCACGCGCCCGCCGCGGGCGACGTGCTGGCGGATGATCTCGACGAGCACGGTCGTCTTGCCGGTGCCGGGCGGGCCGTGCACGAGCGCTGCGTCCTGCGCGGCCAGGGAGGCCTTGACCGCGGTCTGCTGGTATTCGTTCAAGGCGCGGTTGAACCAGATGATCTTGGGGACCTTGGTCCGCTCGGGGACCTGCTCGCCGAGGAATATCTCCCTCAAGGTCGAGACGCGGGAGCGCTTCGACTCCGCGACGGTGACGAGCGCCTTGCGCATGCGCTGGTAGGTCGCGTCGGAGCCCAGCAGGTCGATCTGGCAGTGGCCGCGGATATCCTCCTCGGGGGCGGCGCGGCTCATCGCCACGGTCGCGCGGTACTCGTCGACCTTATACAACGTGCCTTCCACGGACTCGAACTCGTTCTTGGGCGACAACGTCAATAAAACATTGTCGCCGGCGTTCATCGCGTGGAACGGGGCAAGCTCCTCGCCCCTGGGCGCCCGCGACAACGTGACCATGGTCAGCCCGCCCATGCCGCCTTCCACGCCGTCGACGACGAGGCCGGTGACCGTCTTGCCCCGCGCCTCGCGCTGGGACACCGGGAACTTGCGCAGCTCGCGCAGGTTCTCCGCCTTCTCGGCCTCGCGCTCGAGGTCGATCAGCTCCTGCAGCTTCGCGAAATGTTCCTTGCCGGCCATGGGGAAGCAACACTCTAGCAATTACGGGCGGCATGAAACTTTTCAGCGCCCTCAATCGCATGGTATCAGGCGCTCGCGGCCTTGCAATGCGACGCCGGGGGGGTCTACCCTCGAGAACATCATGGAGGCCATACTCCAGTATCTCGATGCCGGCGAGAAGAGCTTCAAGCCCACCTCGAAGCAAAAGGTCCTCAGCGTCACCTTGTGAAGCCTCCCCTGGTTTCAGGGGAAAAGGCCGTCAGGGCGCTCAAGCGCGCGGGCTGGCGCGTCGTCGGGCAACGCGGAAGCCGTGTCAAGCTTTACCGCGAGGCCGCTGGACGCAGAAAGGCATCCTCGCGGACGCAGGGCTATCCGTCGCGGAATTCCATAAGCTTCTTTGATAACATGCCCCTCGTGGAGCTTCCCGAGATCCCGTCCCTGCCGCCGCCCGTCCGGAAGTACCTGCGCCGGCCCAAGCCGAGCTCGGGCGACTTCACGTGGGACGCCGACGAGCAGGTCGCGGGCAACACCTTGGCGCTGTACGTCCGCGGCAAGGACCTGTTCGCGGCGATGGCCGAGGCCATCGACGCGGCCCGGGAGACCGTGCACCTCGAGACGTACCGCTTCGCCGGCGACGAGACCGGCAAGGCCTTCGCCGAGCGGCTCTCCCGGGCCGCCCGCCGCGGCGTGCGCGTGCGGCTGATCTACGATTCCGTCGGCTCCATCGAGCTCGCGCCGGAGACGGAGACCGCGATGCGCAACGCCGGGGTGCAGATCCTCGAGTACCACCCCGTGGCCCCCTGGCGCCCCCGCTGGGCCTGGAACAAGCGCGATCACCGCAAGATTCTCGTCTGCGACGGCAGGACCGGCTTCATCGGCGGGATGAACATCAGCGACGAGCACGCGCCGCGCGAGGAGGGCGGCCTGGACTGGCCCGACGCGCACGCGCGCGTCGAAGGGCCCGCCGTCCACGAGCTCGAGCGCCTGTTCCGGGCGGTGTGGCATAAGGAGACGGGCCGTTGGTTCGAGTCCCACCCCGTGCCCGGGCTCAAGCCCGGGCCCTCGCCGGTGCGCGTCGTCGGCAACCACGAGATCCTCAAGCGCTTCGCGATCCGCGAGGGCTACGTCAACGCGCTGCGCGCGGCCCGGACCGAGGTCTCGATCGCGAACTCCTACTTCATCCCCGACTGGCGCGTGCGGCGCTCGCTCGTCCAGGCGGTGCGCCGCGGGGTCGACGTGCGCGTGCTGGTGCCGGGGCGCTCCGACATCCGCTCCGTCTGGTACGCGATGCGCGCCACCTACGGCTCCCTGCTGTCGCGCGGCGTGCGCATCTTCGAGTGGCAGGGGCCGATGATGCACGCGAAGGCCGTCGTCGTCGACCGCAGGTGGTGCGCGGTCGGCTCCTACAACCTCGACCACCGCTCGCTGCAGCACAACCTCGAGGTCAACCTGCAGACGACCGACGCCGCCTTCGCCGCCGAGCTAAGCAAGCGCTTCGAGGCCGGCATCGAGGGCGCCCTCGAGATCACGCCGTACGCCTGGAGCCGCCGCTCCCCCGCGGAGCGCGGGCTCGAACGGTTCTTCGCCTCGTTCGGGTACTTCTTCTGAGAATTTGGTAGTCTCCCCTCCCATGAAGCGGCTTTATCTGATGCGCCACGGACACTCGCCCACGACGATGGAGGCGGGCGTGTCCTCCGACGCCTTGCGGCCCCTCTCCGACCTCGGCCGGGAGGACGCGCGCCGGATGGCCGGGGAGCTCGCCCGCCTGGGCTGCGCCCCGGGCCTCATCCTGCACTCGCCGCTGCTCCGGGCGGTGCAGACCGCCGCCGAGCTGGCCTCGGTCCTCAAGCCGTCGGTAGGCCGCGAGCTCTTCGCGCCCCTCGACAACACGCGCCCCGCCGAGGAGGTCGCGGCGGAGCTCGCCGCCCGCGGCGCCGCCGTCGACGAGGTCCTCGCCGTCGGCCATCAGCCCCAGATCGGCGAGCTCGCCGCCCTGCTCTCGGAGACCGTCTTCGAGTTCCGCCCGGCCACCATCGTCGCCGTCGAGCTCTCCCCCAAGCCCCGCGTCCTCTGGGCGATGAGCCCCGAACGCTCGAAATGACCACGCAGGGCCGCCGCCAGAGCGACCACGCGGACTTCCGCGCCGGCATGCGCACGGCGCCGCACTACCTGCTCTACCCGGCGGCCGGTGCGGTGCTGGGCCTCGCCTCCCCGCTGGGCGCCTTCCTGCTTCGCTTCTGGCTCGCCGACCCGCTGCTCAAGGGCGTTTGGGCCCGGCACGAGCTCGATTACAACTTCCTGTTCTACGCCTACATGGGCGTGGGCTCCGTCCTCGCGTTTCTGCTCTTCGGCTATGTGATCGGCCTGCGCTCCGAGCGCCAACGCGTGAGCAACCGCGTCCTCTCCGCGCGCGTCGAGGAGCTGCACCTGAAATCCGTGACGGACGGCCTGACCGGCGCCTTCACGCACGGCTACCTTCAGGAGATCCTCGAGCTCGAAATCCAGCGCTCGCTGACGCAGAAGACCCCTCTGTCGGTCATGCTGGTCGACATCGACGACTTCAAGCGGATAAATGATTCCCACGGGCATTTATTCGGCGACCGCGTCATCAAAGAGACCGCCGAGACGATCTCCGCGAACGTGCGCTCCGACGACATACTCGGCCGCTACGGCGGCGACGAGTTCGTCGTGATCATGCCCGGCGCCGACGCCGCGACGGCGGTGCACGTCGCGGGCCGCTCCCGCGCCGGCATCGCCAAGAACGGCTACCTCGCGACGATCAGCGTCGGCGTGGCCACCAGCGAGGACCCGGGCAAGGAGACGTCCGCCGAGCTCCTCCATCGCGCGGACATGAACCTCTACCAGGCCAAGCACGACGGCAAGAACTGTGTGCGCGACTACTGCGCCCTGCCCGACGTGCCGCGGCGCCGCCAGACCGACGTAAAAGAGTAGTCCGGGTCCCTCCCTCTCGTTTCCCCCGAACTGTTTCCGGAAACAGTTCGCCTATTTGGCGGCCGAGTACGGGCAGTCCGACTTGAAGTCGCAGCGCGGGCAGTACTTCACGTCGGGAGGAAAGGCCGCCGCCTCGATGCCCGACGCGGCCGCCCGGATGTCCGCGTCGAGGGCGTCCTCGCCCGCCCCGTCGTAGGGCGCGCTGACGCGCTCCCCGGCGACGACGCAGTCGACGGTCAGCACGGAGGGGTCGAGCCCCAGGCCGCGGCGCGCGCCGAGGGCGTAGAAGCGCATCTGCCGGTCCGCGGCGACCTGCTCCGGCGTCGGCGCCTTGGGGCCGGTCTTGTAGTCGATGAGCTCGTAGGCGCCGTCGGGACTCTGGTCGACGCGATCGATCATCCCGCGGATCACGTGCGCCCCGGACGCCCAGACGAACTCCTTCTCCACGCAGACGGTCCGCGCCCGGCGGGACTCTTCCTCGCCGTGGAAGCGCGTCATCGCGCGCACGGCCTTCGCGTAGGCGCGCGCCTCGGAGTCCTCGTCGGGGTAGCCGTCGGTGAGCCAGCGCGAGCGCAGGAAGGAGAGCAGGGACTCGAGGGAAAGCTCGCCGCTCTCCAGCCACGCCTCGAGCGCGCGGTGCAAGGACAGGCCGAAGGAGGATTTAGGGTTCAACGGAATGCGGCACCCATCGACAAACAGCAGCTTGTACTTCCAGGGGCACTCCCGGTAAATGCGGTACCGGGTGTACGAGATTTCCAAGCTAAACGGCCGGGACGGCGCGGCGGATGAATTCGACGTCGGTGTCCCCGTACCTTTCCTCGCGATATTTTTCGTAGCCGGCGGGGAGCTCCACCTTCTCCTTTTTATAGCGCTGCAGGAGGGCGACGCCCCCGGCGGCCAGGAGGTTGGCCTCCGCCACGCGCGCCAACGTCGGAGTGGAGTAGGCCAGCATCTTGTTGTCTTCCGTCCGGTACGGCGGGCCCAGGTAGATGATGTCGAACTCGGAGACGCCCGCGCGGTAGGATATCCACGACAGATCTTGAAGTATGTCGCCGTAGCAGGCGCGGCCCTTCGCGGCAAGGTCGAGGCGCTTGAGATTCTCCTCGATGACGGCGACGCAGCGCTTGTCGGCGTCGACGAAGAACGCCGACGCGGCGCCGCGGGAAAGGGCCTCGATGCCGACGGCGCCGGTGCCCGCGTACAGGTCGAGCACCCGCGCGCCTCCCAGGCGGGGACGGAGGATGTCGAACACGGATTTCTTGATGCGGGCCGAGATGGGCTTGACCATCATTTCCTTGGGCACGCTCTTGAGGGCGCGGCCGCGACTTTCGCCGGCGATGATTCGCATGGGGATTATTATAGAATACCGGACCCAATGGGCGCTCAGATCATCATCGTGGACGACGACCCCCTCGTAGGCGGGCTGACGCTCGAGCTGCTCAACGACGCCGGCTATACCTCCCGCCTGATCCAGGACAGCCTCAAGGCCCAGGACATCATCAAGGCCGAGAAGCCCGCGCTCGTCATCCTCGACATCCTGATGCCCGGGCTCGATGGCCTGACCCTTCTTCACAGGCTCAAGTCCGACCCCGAGACCGAGCCCATCCGCGCGATCATCGTCTCCGGCAAGTCGTTCGAGGCCGAGAAGCAGCGCGCGGCGCAGTACGGCGCCGAGGCCTTCATCGAGAAGCCCTACGACGTGGAGCTTTTCGCGCAGAAGGTCAACGAGATCATGAAGAAGCAGGGCGTGGACCCGATGAAGACGGCGCGTCCGCCTTCGGCGCCCGCGCCGATAGTGCGCAGCGAGCTCAAGGCCGTGGTCTGGGGCTGCCGCTCGACCTCCTCGGCCGTGTCGCCCGTCGTGACCCGCTACGGCAAGCACACCTCCTGCGTGTCGGTGGAGACGCCCTCCCACATCTTCGTCTTCGACGCCGGCTCGGGCATCAGCCTCCTCGGCAACGAACTGATGAAATCGGGCAAGCACAAGGAGATCTGGCTCTTCCTGACCCATTTCCACCACGACCACGTCGAAGGCCTCGCGGGCTTCCCCTGCGCGCACGACAAGGACTACACCCTCCACATCAGCGGCGCCTCCGAGGCGGACAAGCCCTTCGAGAAGGCGCTCGAGGCGGCCTTCGAGCCCGGCTTCGGCGACAAGCCCGTTCCCGCGAAGCTCGAGCTCTACGAGCTGCTGGAGCAGACCTACGAGATTCTGCCCGGCGTGCGCCTCTCGGTTTTCTACGCCAACCACCCCGGCACGACGCTCGCCTTCGTGCTCCAGACCGAGGGACGCAAGATCGTGTACTGCCCCGACAGCGAGCTGTACGGAGAGTACGCGACCGCGCTGCAGGACTACGACGAGAAGATCGGCGCGGTGTGCCGCGGCGCGGATCTGATGTTCCACGACGGCCGCTACACGGCCGAGGACTACAAGAAGAACCGCAACCAGGGACATTCGAGCTTTCTCGCCGCGGTCGATTTCGCCGGCAAGAACCTCGTCAAGGCCCTCGTGCTGGTCCATCAGGACGACAGCTACGCCGACGCGGTGCTCGAGCAGATGGGCAAGGAAGCCCAGGCCCGCGCGGACGAGCGCGGCTACAAGCTGAAGGTCGTGCTGGGCCGCGAAGGCCTGCGCATCACGGCCTGACGCCAAGCGGACCTCTTCCCGGACGGCTACAATTAAGGCATCGGACGTAAGCTCCTCGTCGTGCTGTCCTTGACCTTGGCCGGCTCTCTTCCCTCCCCCCTCAAAGCGGCCCCCTCGAATAATAAGGATCTCGCCTGGACGCTGTCCCTGACCGGGGCGGCGGCGGGCGCGTTCTGGCTCGACGGCTCGCTGCGCCGCCCCGCGGGCAACGGAGAGTACGCCGGCCCGCGCGGCGTGTTCGCGGGCAAGGACTCCCCGATCGACCTGCTGGGCCAGCCGGTCGCGCAGTTCGGCCTCGCCGGCGCCTTCTACGGCGCGGGCTGGCTCACCGACTCGGAGCGGGCCCGCCGCATCGGCGCCGTCGGCACCGCGGCCCTGGCTGTCAACGGCTTGGCGACCTGGGGCCTCAAGAGCGCCGCGGGCCGCAGCCGCCCGTTCACCAACGAGGGGCCCGGCGGCTGGGGCAACGGCGGCGGCCACGCCAACGCGTCATTCCCCTCGGGCCATACCTCCATGGCCTTCACCATGGCCTCCGTCGTCGCCGAGGAGTACGACTCGCTCGCCGTCGATTTCTTCGCCTACGGCCTGGCCGGGACCGTCGGCGTCGCGCGCATCCATCAGGACCAGCACTGGGCCAGCGACGTCGTCGGCGGGGCCGCGCTGGGCCTGCTGGTCGGCAAGGGCATCTCGCGCTGGGAGCGCGGCGCCGGCTGGGCCCGCTTTCTCTACACCGACGGCCGGGGCCTCTACTTCCGGATTCCCTTCTAGCCGTTACACCGGCGGCAACGTCCCGACAAACGGCGCTGATATAATCGGCCATGCGCCCATCGGAGCTGTTCCAGCTCTCCGCCGAGGAGAAAAAAAAGACGGCGGTGCTGTTCCTTTTCTTTTTCCTGGTCATCGCCGCCTTCTGGATCCAGAAGCCGCTGCGGACCTCGGGCCTGCTGACCAGCGGAGGCATCGTAGCCCTGCCGTGGGCGAAGCTGCTCGTGGCCGCCGTCGTCCTGCCCGCGCTCGTCGTCTATGCCGCCCTGACCCGGCGCCTGCGAGACCGCCCCCGCGACGTTCTCGTGCGGGCCTGCGCCGGAGCTTTCATGCTCGGACTGGCGCTGTTCGCCGTCCTCGGCCGGAGGACGACCGCCGCCGCCTTCGCCTACTACCTCTTCGTTGACCTCTACGTGACCGTCATGGTGGCCCTGTTCTGGAGCTTGGCCCATGAGGCGACGCCGCCGCCCCAGGCCCGCCGCACTTACCCTATCGTTGGGGCCGGCGGCATCGCCGGCGGCATAGCGGGCAGCGCGCTGACCGGCTGGCTGTCCCCGGTCGCGTCCCCCGAGGTCCTGCTGTGGACGGCGGCCGCGCTGCTCGCACCCCTCGCGCCGCTGGCCCGGGCCCTGGGGCCTCCCTCCCGCGGAGCCGAGAACGGCGGCCCCGATATTCACGCGGCTTGGAACGGGGCGCGGCTGACCTGGGCCTCGCCCTATCTCCTGGCCATCGCGGCCCTCGTCGTCTTCTACGAGGTGAGCTCGAACGTCGTCGACTACCTGTTCCATGCCCACGCGCTGAAAGCCTTCTCCGAGGAATCCGTCCTCTCCTCCTTCCTCGGCCGATTCAACGCCGGCGTCATCGGCGCGTCCGTGGTTTTTCAGCTGTTTCTGACGAGCTATCTCCTTCGCCGCCGGGGCGCTCGCCCCGGCCTCCTCGTCCTTCCCGCCGCGTTCGCCGCGGGCTCCTTGCTCTTCCTCGCCGCACCCGCCCTGCCGGCGGCCGCCTTCCTGTTTTTCAGCGACGGCAGCCTGCATTACTCGGTCAACCAGACGAGCAAGGAGGCACTTTACACCCCCGCCGCGCGCCAGGTCAAATACGAGGCCAAAGCCTTCATCGACATGGTCCTCTTCCGTTTCGCCAAGGCCTTCAGCGCTTTGTTGATCGCGGCCTTCAACGTCTGGCTGCTGCCGCGGGGCTGGCCGCTGAGGACCTTGACCACCGTCATTCTGCTCTGCCTGTTGGTCTGGGTGCCGGCGGCGGTCTCGGCCGGAAAGAGCTTCGACCGGCTGAAGGAGGGCTAGCTGCTGCGCCTGGTCCTGGCGATTCTCCTTCCGTCCTGCGCGGCCGCGGCGCCTTGGCGGGAGGCGGAACGGGCGCTGGGCCTGCCCGGCCGGATCCTCGAGCTTCCCTGGTGGCCCGTCGAGAAGGCGCTCGATTTCGCCCAGCGCCGCGCGCTGTTCGAGCGCCTGCGGGATCTTTTTTACTTCAACGAGGAGCGCACGGCCGGCTGGTTTCCCAACATAGCCTCCTCCGGCTCGGGGCGCGGCGCGGGCCTGCTGGTCTTCCACGATAACCTCTTTGGAGAGGGACGCAAGGCCCAGGCGTCATTCACCATGGCCGGCACGAAGCAGGTCTTCGCCCGGGTCCGCTACGCCGGGCCGCCCCGGGCGCCTCGCCGGGGCGGAGCCGTCGTCGACTTCACCCGGGACTCCGACACCGAGCTTTACGCCCGGCCCGGGCCGGCGCTCGGGTGGGAGACCTCTCCGTCGGACCGGAGCAGCCACGCCTTGACGCGCCTGCGCGGACGGATCTGGGGCGAGCGGCGACTGGGCTCCCTGCGCGCCGGGCTTTTCGGGGCCGCCGACGACGGCGAGACCTCCATGGGGCTCGGAGGGCAGGAGCCTCCCGCCGGGCTCACGGGCTTTTCCCGCCGCATCATCCTCGGCGGCGCCGGGCTGAGGCTCGAGTGGGACGACGCGCCGGGCGGCGAACGCCCCGTCCGCGGAGCCCGCCTGTCCGGCGAGCTCGAGGCTCAGGCGGCCGGCGACGGAGAGCACGGCTACGCGCGCGGATCTCTCGAGGGGCAGGCGTTCGCGCCCTTGTTCGCGCCGGGAAGGGTCCTCGCGCTGAGCGGCTCGTGGGAACGGCTGCGGGATCTGGGCGCGCGACGGGCGCCCTTCTTCGCGTATCCCGTGCTCGACAACGAGAACCGCCTGCGCGGCTACCGCCGCCTGCGCTTCCGCGCCCCCGGCGCGGCGGCCGTCTCGGCGGAGTACCGCTGGCCCATCTGGGTCTCATGGGACGCCTTCTACTTTCTCGACGCCGGACAGAGCTTCTCGCGCGAGGCGGAGTTGAGGCCGAACCGCTGGTCCGCCGGCCACGGGCCCGGCCTGCGCTTCCTGTCGAAGGACCGCCTGCTGATGAGCGCGCATCTCGCGTTCACCGGTGAGGAACGACGCTTCGCGCTCGCGTTGGGGAAAGTCTTTTGAGGGCCCTGCTTCTCTGCCTCGCGCTTTGGCCCGCGCCCGCCGCGGCGGAGCCGGCGGCGGTGAGCGACGAGGACCTGTTCTGGTCCGAGGGCGCCTACCTGATGTCCGTCTACCAGCTCGAGAAAGGCCTCAACCCCGCCTTCTGGCTCAAGCGCCTCGGCCTCTGGCCCCCGGCCGAGGCGGGAGGACTCGACGCCTTCGGCGAGCCGCGCGACACGGCCTGGTTCGTCCCGCGTCACGGCCGCCGCCGGCTGCGCTCCGAGGCGCTGGCGCGCGGCCCGGGAGAAGGCTCGCCGCCGGCCTACCCCTGGACCGTCGAGAGCGGCAAGACCACGGGTGAGAACCCCGGCTTCATCGCGCGCGACGCGGAGGGAAGGCGCCTGTTCGTCAAGTTCGACCCGCCGGGGCGCCCGGGCCTGGCCTCCAACGGCGAGGTCGTCGTCTCGCGGCTTTTGCACGCCGCCGGCTACCACGTGCCGGCCGTCGATCACGTCTGGGTGGACCCGTCGTCCGTCTCTCTCTCGACGCGCGCGACGACGCGCGACCGCTACCGGCGCAAGGTTCCTATGACCCGAGCCGATCTCGACGAGGCCTTTGCCCGCGCGGCCCGCGCGCCCGACGGCCGCCTCTCGGCGGCGGTGAGCCGGGCGATCCCGGGAAAACCCAAGGGGCCGTTCGGCTATCTCGGGCGCCGCCGCGACGACCCGGACGACGAGGTCCGCCACGAGGACCGCCGGGAGCTGCGCGCCCTGCAGGTGCTCTTCGCCTGGGTCAACAACACCGACGCCCGCGGGGGAAACACGTTCGACGCGTACCTCGAGGAGGACGGGCGCGGCTTCCTGCGCCATTACCTGCTCGATTTCTCCGCCTCCTTCGGCTCGGGGAACTCCGAGCCCAAGGCGTCCTTCGAAGGCCATGAATACGCCTTCGACCCCGGCGCCGTCGCGCGCTCGTGGCTGACGCTCGGCCTCTGGGTCAAGCCGTGGGAGCGTCCCGCGCCCGACGTCTACCCCGAGCTCGGGCCCTTTCCCTCGGGACCCTTCGAGCCCGCCCGCTGGAAGCCGTCCTTCGCCAATCCCGCCTTCGAGCGGCGTACGCCGGCGGACGGCTTCTGGGGCGCGCGCCTGGCGACGGCCTTCACCGACGCCGACCTCGACGCGGTGCTCTCGGCCGGGATTTTTCCGACGCCGGGCGCCCGGGACTACCTGCGGGGGATTCTCTCCCGGCGGCGCGACGAGATCGCCCGGCGCTGGCTGTGCTCGCACGAGGTCAGCTCGCTCGACGAGCCCCGGCTCGAGGACGGACGCCTCGTGCTGAGAGACCTCGGGGAGCGGGGAGGCTGCGCAGAGGGAGCGCGCTATCGCTGGGAACGGCCGGGAGCGCCGGCGGAGGTCACGTCGCGGCCGGAGCTGGACCTGCCCCCGGATTTCACGGGGACGCTGCGAGTGAGGACGCGGCGCGCCGGGGATCGGCGCTGGGGAGGGGCGCTCGAGGTGCGCATAGACGAAAGAGGGCGGGTCGCGGGGCTGCGGCGCTAGGAGCCTTGATAAGGTCGGGTTGGGCAGGCGGGCATGGGTCCCGCAGCCTAGGCCCAGGGCCCACGCCGTGGGGGGTCCTTGCGGGATAGACCGGACGACCGAGGCGGGCTGAGGGGACTTGAATTCCCTTCAAGTCTGGTCTTCCTGCCGCGGGATAGTTCCGGCGACAGCCGCCTCAGATCAAGGCCTGACGAGGTGCCACCAGAGCGGGACGTGGTTGAATTCATTGATCCAGCCGCCCTGACAAACTCGCTGCCGCGAAGGCCGTCGACTTCGCGGAGAGCCTCTGCAACGACCTGTTCAACGAGGCTTGCCGCGCCCACCGCTTTATCGCCGATGAAAACTAGCTGTTGCCGGCGACTTCGGTGCCAGTGGGAGGAAGATCCTGGGCGAGCTTGGCGAAGAGCCGCAGCTCGGCCTTGAACTTCTCGGCGGCCTGTTCATTCGGGATCATGCGGTCGCCGGCGACGGGGTCCAAGATCATGGCGGCGCGCAGTTTGCCGCTCTTATCCGTCAGATAGACAAAGGTGACGTCGGTCCGCTTCAGGGCGATGATGATGTCCTGGGAACCTTCTCTGATCGGCATGGAAAAAAAGTGCTTGCCGTCGGGCTCGGTGGTGCTGACCTGTTTCGCAGGAATATCGCCCGTCCCATCGCAGAGATCAAAGGCTGCGCATAACTGAGCGATGATCACCGCTTCTTTCTTTGAGGCCAAAGTTCTCTTGATCAGCCGCGCCATCAACTCCTGACTGATAACGGGATCGGCTGGCGGGATTACCGGGGCAGGGACCGAGGCGGCCGGCGGCACCGTGACGTTCGCGGGCGCCGTGACCGGCGGGGCCCAACCTCCAACATTGAGCTCCGCGATAGCGGACTGAAGGGCCTGCCTCGCGGCGGCCGAATCGATCGCCCCGGCGAGGGCAACGTCACCGCGAACAGGCGCCAGGCTCGAGGCGAGCATGGCGGTAAGGTAGGCTGAGATCATGAGCGTGCGAATCCGTCGAATCTTCATAGTCTAGTCTCCTAGGTCCCGACCATGGAATAATAGCGGCTTCTTGGGACCGTTCCCTGGGGCAAGAGTCCCGGTGCGGCTTCGCTATGCGGCCCAGGACGGATTGCGCCAACGGACCTAGATTAAAAGGCGGTTAAAGCCGGGTTGACAGGTTTGGGTGCCGGAGTTACACTCCGCTTAACCCCCTATGCGATACCTTCCCTTGCTCTTCGTCTTTTCGATTCTTGGGTCCTCTCTCCATGCGGGAGGAGGGCTGGACGATGAAAGTGAATCCGTGAGTAGGCCGGTGGTTCCCGAGGCAACCGCCGATAATCAGGAGAGTTTGCTGGAAGCAGCCGCCAACACCGGAAACAACGTCTATAGAAGATCCGCGGCGGAAGACCTCAACGACGATCAGGCCTCAAACAACCGCCTCCAGACCGAAAAAAACAAAGCCAAAACCCGCGCCTCGGGGGTGCCCCCCGCCCCCGTCGTCTTCCCGCCCGCCTCGAACCCCGAGACGGAGCGCGACCGCCAGAAAGTGGCCCGCCTCGACCAAGCCGGCAACCGCGAGGCGGCCCGCGAGTACGCGCTCGCCGCCCTGGAACGCAACCCGACCGACCCCGCCCTCAATGCCTTCGTCAAGCTCTCAGAGCCCGTCAAGTCGAACGTCGACCAGAAGACGGTCAGGTCCCGCATCGCGGAGCTGGCGGCGGGCATGAGCCGGGGCGAGGAAGCGGGCGGCGCCATCCTCGCCGCGCCGATCTCCTATGGCGCGCTGGCCGGGGCGGCTTCGCGCGCTCCGGGGGCCGGCGTCGCCGGTCCCGCCGTCGCGGCGCCGGCTTCGGGCGGCGACGTTCGTTTCATCAGCCCCTTGACGCGCGCGGCGGGGACCAAGCTCCAACTCGGGGATTATGCCGGAGCCGAGACCTTGCTCACGCGCAGACTCGAGGAAAACCCAAGCGACTTGACGGCGCTGCACCAGCGGGCGTGGGCGCGGCGGATGATGAAGAAATTCGACTCGTCCGCGGAGGACGCGCGCGGGATTTTGACTCTCATGCCGATGGACATGCGGGCGCTGCTGATCCTGGTCCAGAACCTCCTGGACTTGGGACGCCGGGAGGATGCGCTGAGGCTCTCCGACCGGGCGACCGCGGCCTACCCGGGCAACGCGCATGCGTTGGTCGCGCGGGCCGCGGTGGCGGAAAGCCTGGGACGCGATGCGGAGAATCTCGCTTATTTAAAGGAAGCGGCGGCGCTCGATCCTCAGTTCCTCGCGTCGCTCGACGCGGCGCAGCGCGCGGAGGACGAGCGCAAAAGGGCGGAGTTCAGGGGCGCGGGCGCGGCGCCCTCGCGTCCGCGCCCCGTGGTCCTCTGGCTGGCCCTGATCGGGACCGCCCTCTTGTTCATCTCCTATCCGCTTTGGCCGAAGATCTGGAGCCGTGGAAATACGGAGACTCGCGCGGCCGACCGCGCCGCCGCGGCCACGCCCCGTCCCGAGACGGTCCCGACCGGCTACACGCTGGGAGAGCAACTCGGGATGGGCGGCATGGGCGTGGTCTACGCCGGCGAGGACCGGGCGCTCAAGCGCAAGGTGGCCATCAAGGTCCTGCGCCCCGAGGTGTCGGAGAGCCCCCGCGAGCGGCAGCGCTTCTTAAAGGAAGCCCGGACGGTCGCCAAGCTCAAGCACCCGAATATCGTCGACATCCACTCGGTGCACGACGAGAACGGCTCCGTCTGGCTCGTCTTCGAGCACATCCAGGGCGAGACCCTGCACGAACTGCTCGGGAGCGGGAAGCTTCCGGCGTCGAAGGCTCTCAATATCCTCGGCCAGGTCGCCGCCGCGCTCGACTACGCGCACGGGCAGGGCGTGGTCCATCAGGATTTGAAGCCGGGCAACATCATGATCGCCGCGGACGCCGCCAAGGTGATGGATTTCGGCATCGCCCGCTGCGTGCGGGAGACGCTGTCGACGATGTCGAAGCTGGAGGTCGCGGGCACGCCGGCCTATATGGCGCCCGAGCAGGAGCTGGGCGGGGCCGCGGCGGCCCCGGCGGCCGACATCTTCGCCTTCGGCGCATGCGCCTACGAGTGCCTGTCGGGCCAGATGCCGTTTCCCGGCGGGCACGTCATGATCAAGGTGGAGAAGCGCTACCGGCCGCTGTCGGAGCTGGCGGGGCTTCCCTCCGCCGTGGACCCGGTCATCGCCCGCGCCCTCGATCCGGAGCCGACGAAACGCTGGCCCGCCGCCTCGGCTTTCGTCGCGGCGCTGGGTCAGGCGTTTCAGGAACCGCCTATTCACGCGCTGTCTGAGCGGGTCAGGAGACTCGATCGATGATACGACGACTCCGCGCGTTCACGATCTCAGCTTACCTCTCGGCCATGCTCGTTTCGAACTTGATGCCCAACCGCAGCGATGCTGCGTTGGCCGGAGAGATCGATTCGGTTTCGATCGGGTGGCCCTTCAGTCCTCCCTCGTGGGGCTCAACGTTGGAGCCATAGCGGCCAAGGAAGAGGCGGTGACCAATGATCGGGCATGCGCGGTATTAGCCCTCCGCAATTGGGCGGAAATTATTTCCGCTGAACAGGTCGGCGCCACCAATCCTGATGGCAAGCCCTTTCCACCATGCCAGCCAGAGAAGGTTCCAGAGGACAAGCTTCTATCGAGATAGGCCGCGTGCGAACTCGAGGTTCGCGCGGTCGGCGCCGGGGAAGTCCTTGGGGGTCTCGAGGATCGCGGGGGCGGAGGAGAACTCTTCGCGGTCGAGCAAGGCTTTGAGGCCCTCGCTGCCGAGGCGGCCTTTTCCCCAGTGCTCGTGGTGCTCGCGGTGGGAGGACAATAACGCCCTCGTGTCGTTCAGGTGGAAAGCACGGACGGAGCCGAAGCCGAGGAGGCGGTGGGCGCGGGCGAGGAAGGATAACGCGCCATCGGCGGTGGAGCAGTCATAGCCGGCGGCGTACGCGTGCGCGGTGTCGAGGCAGACGCCGATATCGGGGAGAGACGGCTTGAGCGCGTCTTGCAGACGCGCTAGATCCTCGAGGCTCCCGCCCATTCTACGCCCCCCGCCCGGGACGTTTTCCAACAGCAACGGCGTACGGCAGGCGCTCTGTTCGACGGCCATTATGACGGACTCGGCGAAGTTTTTAACGCCTGCCTCCAAGGAAGAGTCCGGAGAGTACGCTCCCCCATGAATCACGTATGCATCCCCGCCTAAACCTTTCGTCAACGACAATTCATAGGCGAGGAGCTGGATGGACCTGGAGCGACGAGCGTCTTCCGACGACGCCAAACTCGGCACGAAGCGGGAGTGGACGAGCAGTTGGAGCTTCGCCGCGCTTCGCGCGGCGTTGAAGGCGGAGAGCTCTTCCGGGGTCGACTTGATATGACGGCGGTACGGCAATATTTGCAGGGAGTCGCAGCCGAGCGCTACGGCTTCATCCAACGCAGCGCAGAAGCCTCCACGGACCGAGGCATGGACGCCTAGCTTCACGGAAGGCCCATCAGCTTGCGGAGAAACCCGGCTTTTCGTTCATCATACGGGAACCACCAAAGATCCGGCGTCGAATCGGGCCATTCGTGCACCACGACGGATTGCGCCTGCGTGAAGGCCAAAAGCCCCTCTTCCCCGTGGCGTCTTCCCATGCCGCTTTGCTTCATGCCCCCGAACGGGAGGGCGCCGAAGGCGTAATGCGAAGAAGGCTCGTTCACCCCGACGAGCCCGACCTCGAGCGCGGCGCCGAGCCTTTCGCCCTTCTCGAGATCCGTCGTCCAGACGCTGGCGGCCAGGCCCTCGGGACCGGCGTTGGCGAGCGCGACCGCCTCCTCGGCCCGGGATATCTTCATGATCGGGAGCACGGGGCCGAAGCATTCCTCGGTCATCACGCGCATGTCCATGCGCGCGTCGAGCACGAGCGCGGGCGACATCAGCAGGTTGTCGCGGTCGAGGACCTCGCCGCCGATCACGCGCGCGCCTTTCTGGCGCGCGTCCTCGAGCTGGTCCTGCAGGCGGTCGAGCAGAGGCGGGAACACGAGGCGGCCGAGGTCGCAGTCGCGGCCGTCGAGCCTCTGGCGCAGCGCGGCGACGCGAGGCCGGACCTTCTCGACGAAGCGGTCGTAGGCCTCGGCCTCGACGAAGACGCGCTCGACGCCGACGCAGACCTGGCCGGCGTTGCCGCAGGCGGCCCAGACGGCCGCGGCGGCGGCCCGGTCGAGCGCGGCGTCGGCCAGCACGATCATCGCGTGCTTGCCGCCGAGCTCGAGGATGACCGGCTTGAGCTGTCCCGCGGCGCGCACGGCCACGGAGCGGCCGGTCTTCGTCGAGCCGGTGAAGACGGTCATGTCGGTCGCGTCGACGACGGCCTCTCCGGCGGCGCCCCCTCCGGGCACGACCGAGAGCAGGCCCGCGGGCAGCAGGGAGGTCGCGGCGACGGCCCCCTCGAGCCACACCGCCGTCTTCGTCGTCCACTCCGAGGGCTTGAGCAGGACGGCGTTGCCCGCGAGCATCGCGGCGAAGGCGTCGCCGAAAGGGATGAGGAAGGGCATGTTCCAAGGGGTGATGAGGCCGATGACGCCGCGCGGCACCCGTCTCTCATATACGCGTTTATTAAAGAGAGACCAGGGCTTGCTCGCCGCCTTGTCGCCCAGCACCCGCGGCGCGACCGACGTCATCCAGTCCACGAGCAGGCCCGCGGCGCCGAGCTCCATCAGGTCGACCTCGAGCAGGGGCTTGCCGGTCTCCTCGTGCACGACGGCGCGGATCTCCTCGCGGCGCGCGGCGAGGGCCTTCCACAGCGCGCGCAGGACCTTGACCCTCTGCTCGACGGTGGTGCGGCGCCAGGTCTCGGCGGCGCGGCGGGCGGCGCCGGCCTTCTCGGCGTACTCGGCGGCGGTGGCCTCGACGGCGGATGGGGTTCGCGTGGTCATCGTTTTCCTTTGAGCAGTCCGCCGAGCTTGCCGATCGCGGCGGACGCCGCCCCGGTCAGCGCCTTCGCGCCGGCGCCCGAGACGGCTTGACCGGCGGACCGGGAGACCGCGGCGAGCGCCTCGGACACGGCCTGGGCCGGCGGGCGGCCCTTTCCGCCGAGCCCGGTTAGACGGACGTCCGGCAGGGGCAGCTTCACGCCGTCCTTGCCCAGCGCCGACGCGGACACCCCGACCGTCCCCCCCGTCACGACGAGCTCCCGGATCAGCAGCGCCCTCGTCGGAGCGCCCGGGCCCGGACCGGCCTTCGCGCGCGGCATGGCCGTCTCGGCGTTGCGCTGAAGGCGGGAGAGATTGCTTCCCCCGCCTCCCGCCTCGAAAAGAATCTCCGGCTCGCGCAGCACGACGCTCTCGATGATGATCGTGTCGCCGGCCAGGGAGGACAGCTTGAGATTCACCTCGGCGGAGCGGACGCTCAGGGCGTGAGCCCCTTTGAACCCCGGCGGGTTGCCGATGACGAGGTCGTTGATCGCCCCGCGCCCCGACCAGGGGGCGAGCACCACCGCGCCGACGGTCACGGGCGCGCCGACGAAAGCGGGACCGTACCGCTCCACCGCGAGCTTGACCCCGCGTCCGAGCCAGAGGGAGACCGCGCCGGCGGCGATCCCCCCGAGCACCACCGCGAACATCAGCGCGGCTTTGAACGCCTTCATCGAGGCACCCGCTCAAAGGGTATATCGAGCACCGGCCAGCCGAGCGCGTCGGCGTCCCGGTAATGCCACCACTCGTCGGCCAGGGAGACGAAGCCGGCGGTCTCGAGGGCGGCCTTGAGGATCTCCGCGCGCCGCCGCGCCTCGGGCGGGACGCCCTCGGCTCCGTGCCGCCCGAGCGGCCCGAAATCGTCGTAGTCCGAGGGCATCTCCAGCGCCTTGCCCGAGTCGTCGGCCAGGGCGACATCCACCGCGCCGGCGCGGTTATGAGAGGAGCCCTTGGCGGGGTTAGCGACGAACCGGGGGTCGGGCTTGGCGGCCCACAGGGACCTCTGCGCCGAGAGGGGGCGGTAGGCGTCGTAGATAACAAGGCGGTAGCCCTGCGAGCGGAGGTCCGAGGCGGCCTTAGCGAGCTTGTTCGCGGCGGAACGCCGCAAAAAGGCGGCGGCGAACGGGTATAGGGGCCGCCCCGTCAGATTGTCCTCGGTCGCGTAGCGGATGTCGAGCACCGCGTCGGGAATCAAGGCCTGAAGGTCGATCAGCGGCTCGGCGAGGGGCAGCGCGGTCATCACGAGGAGTGCCGTGAGCACGCCCCATCCTAGCAGACCCCCCGCCGGGGCCGCAACCCGGGTCGGTTAGCGCTTGCCGACCGGGACTCCCCGCAGGTATTCCATGAACACCTCGCCCGCGCCCATGTAGTGGGCCTCGATCTCGAGGCGTATGTCGTCGATGCGCGAGGGGTCCACGAAGCGCCGCAGATCGGCCAAGCCTTTGAGCGCCGCGCGCATGCTGTCGGTCGGATCGAGGTCGCGCTTGGAGGCGGTGTCCATCACCGCCTCGAGGATGAGGATGGCGCCCCGCGTCATGCTGTGGTCGGCCAGGAGCAGCGCGGTCATGGCTCCCTTCACCGCGTCCTCGATCACCCGCGTCGGCGGCGTGTCCCCGGGAGCCGAGCCCTGCAAAGCGGCCATCAAGGTCTTGCGCACGACGGCGGCGGCCGCGGCGCACGGGTCCCCCAACAAACGAAGCTCTTCGGCGACCATCTCCTTCGTCAACTGCACCAGTCGAAGCTCATCCATGATGTTCCACCTCTCTCCATGGTTATAGCCCGCGCGGCGATTCGGCGCGACCCAACAAATCGTTAACGTCCGGTGAACGCGTCCGCCGTTCTACGGCGCCGGAGGGGCGGAGCGCTTCCCCTTCGTTCCCGCGACGATGCCCTTGGGTGTGATATCGACGAGTCCCGCGGCTATGCCCTTGCCCTTGAGGATCGCCTCCGCCACGATCTCGTCGTGGTAGCCGACGCCGTGGCGGTGGAGGTAGTACTTGTGGAATTTTCCGCAGACCTCGATGAGCTCGCCGCTGGAGACGCGAGGGAAACGTCCGAAGGCGAAAAGCTCGAGAGCCCCGGTCCCGTCGTCGATCTTTCCGCGGAACAAGTGCTTTCCCGTCACCCGGCCGACCTTGTCCTCGGTGATGACGGGCCGGCCCACGACGCAGAAATGACGGCCGTTCGCCGCGTCGCGATTCTTGAGGATGAACCCGATGCTCGTGATCGTCTCCGCGGCCGCGGCGATTCCCGCGAGCGCCAACAGCAGCGAGGCCGCGAGGGTCATACCCTCAGTATAGGGCCCGAGCCTTCGCGCGGCAAGTCCCCCCTCTTCCCTTGAGGGAAGAGGGGGCCAGCGGGGTGATGGGGGATAAAAAAGAAACCACTCGCCCCCGTCGTTGCCGTCTCGACGGCAGTCCTGAAAATCCAGGGGGCGAGTGGTGGACCTTAGCGGGATCGAACCGCTGACCTCCTGCATGCCATGCAGGCGCTCTCCCAGCTGAGCTAAAGGCCCGTGAGGAAATTCTACCAGATTGACGCCGTTCTCTCAACTGGTCGTATGTCCGGACTATCCTTGAGGACAGCCGGCTTTCGGCGGCGAGCCGACGGCGCCTCAGTCGCGCGCCGGGCTGAGGCCCGAGCGCCGCGGACGGCCGTCGGGGCCGTAGCCGTCGTAGCCGGGGGGCGCGGCCACCGCGCCCGAGATCTCTACGGAGTCGCCGGCGTCGAGGCCCGCGCCGTCGAACATCCGGTCGAGCTGGCCGAAGCGGTCGTAGGTCAGGCCGGAGCCCGACGGCTCGGCCGCGCCGCGCGCGCGCAGCGCGGCGAGCAGGGACCGGTCTCCCTGGCCGTTCGCCTCGCGCAGCAGCCGGGCGGTGTGCTTGCCCAGGCCCGCCTTGCGCGCCTCGAGGCCCTCGAGCACCTCGCGGAACTGCCTCGGGCGCGCGAGCGCGTGCGCCAGCAGCAGCGCCGCCGCGCGTTGCGGTTCCATCGGCTCCTTGCCGAGCGAGGCCTTGAGCGCGCTCGCGGAGCTCACGCCGGCGCCGATGACGGCCACCTCGAGGTAGTCCTTCACCGCGACGGGAGCGGTCATCGCCGCGACCGAGCGCAGATGCAGGTCGAAGGAGTCCAGCAGGCGCGAGCCGAACAGCGGGTCGGCGGCCAGCGAGCGCGAGACCATCCCGAGGTACGCGCCGGAATAGCCGGTCGCCGGGGCGGCGTGCGGGTCGACGCGGCCGGAAGGGCCGGCCGCGGCGCGAACGGCGCAGAGAAGTGCGAGCACGAGGAAGGCGGGCTTCACGTCGGAAGGATACCCCCGAAACGGCCTTGAATCAAGGGGGCGAGCCGCTACCCGAGCAAAGCGGGCAAGCGGTTGGCGAACTCGACCTCGGCCGGGAACATCTCCTTGAGCGGCAGGTCGCCAAGCCCGCACCAGAACACCTCGAGCACATCCTCGCCGTTGCCGCCCGGCCGCAGCTCGCCGCCGACGCGCTCGACGAGCCAGTACACCGACACGATCTGGATCGGCCGAGAGGTGGACAGGTGCGCCTCCTGATTGGCGTACAAGGTGCGCACGGGGCGGATTTCGAGGCCGGTCTCCTCGAGGAACTCGCGGCGCAGGGCGTCGCCCGGACCCTCCCCGAGCTCCACGCCGCCGCCCGGAAAGTTGATGAAGGTGCTCCCTGCGAACCGCGAGCGCGTCAGCAGAACCTTGTCGTCCTCGCGCAGCACCCCGTAGATGCGGCAGGAGAACTGTCTCACTTGGCCTTATTGAGGAAGGACACCACGGCGGTCTTGGCGTCGCCGAGCAGCGGGTCGCCGTCGCCGACGAGCAGGTGGTCGAAGTCGAAGGCGCGCAGGAGCCCGAGGGAGCGCGCGAGGGCCGCGGGATCGTCCTGCATCTGCGCCGGCACCGTCTTAAGCTTCCCCCCGGGGGCGATCAGGGCGTCGCCGACGAGCATTAATCGCCGTTCCGGCCAGTACAGCGCGATCTCTCCCGGCGATTTCCCGGGAAGATGGACGCAGACGAGGCCGTCGACGACGTCCCCGTCCTCGACCGTCTTCTCGGGAACGATCCCCGCCGCTTCGACGTCCGACTCGTGCATCACGGTCGGGATGCTCCACCGCTTGAGCACCGAGTCCCGTTCGCGTACATGATTGCGATTCGTGAGCAGGAGCGCGTCGGGCCTGAGCTCCGCCGCCTCGAGATAGGCGAGGTCGTCGGCCGTGAACGGGACCGGGTCGACGATGACGGTGCCCTCGGCGGTCCTCAGGATATGGCCGTTGAAGTTGAGCTTTTTATCCGGATTGAACGCGGACCAGCAAAAGGCGCCGTCGGCGAGCTGGATCATGATGGGAGGGGCCCCGGTTTGAGCTGTCTCACCGCCTCCGCGAAGCCCCACTGGGGCACGCCCTCGCGCCGGAGCGCGGCGTCGAGGAGGACGTGCGCTTCGCGATAGCGGTACCAGGGGAGCTGGGGGAAGAGATGGTGCACGGCGTGGAGATTCTGGCACAGAAAGAAGGGGTCGAGCCAGGTCGGAAGGATGTTCGCGGTGTCCTTGAAGCGCCCGCGGCCGGTGTGAGGTCGATGCGGCCAGTAGTCGAAGGTCAGGGCCAAGGCGGCGACGGCGAGCTGGGCCGGGAGGGTCCAATAGAGGAGCAGGTCGAGCAGATGCCCCGCCCTCCAGGCCCGGTCGTGAAGCGCCAGGATCGCGGCGATCGTGAGCACGGATTGGACGAAGGCGGCGTCCCGGCGACGCAGGCGCGTCAGATAGGTCCAATAGTGGCGCTCGAGCATGGTCAGGCAGCGCAGGCAGGTGCCGAGCCACGTGGCGCCCGCCGCCCAGAAATCCGGGTCCTCCCGGGGGTCGTTGGTATGGGCGTGGTGATGGAGATGATTTCGGCGTATCGCGGCGTAGGGACCGCACAGGACGAAGGTCGCGGCATGGCCGAACAGCTCATTGATCCAGGGAACGCGCGAGACGCTGCGGTGCAGGGCGTCGTGGAGCACGGTGAACTGGGCGTAGGCGCAGACGGTGTTGAGCAGGACGGCCGGCGCGGCCGGCCAAAGCCCGCTCAGGCCGGCGGCGCTCGAGGCGGCCTGACCGGCCAGAGCCGTCAGGCAAAGGGCGGCCGTAGGCCACGCCGTCTCCCCCTCCCCCAGCTCCAAATGACGCACGCTGCGAACCTCCACGGAGCTCACGCAAGGATGATAACTTTTTCGTACACTGGAGCATGCTCCGACGGATCGTCCTCGCCGCCGTCACGGCCCTGGGCTGCGCCTGCGCGCCCGACGCCGGCCCCTCCCGCCTGGTCGTCGCCGCGCCGATGACCGGGGACATGTCCGGCGAAGGGCAGGGGCTCGAACGCTCGGTGCGCATGGCCGTCGCGGACGAGGCCGCCGAGTCCGGCTTGCCGCCCGTCGAGCTCGTCGTGCTCGACGACCGGGCCGATCCCTTCGAGGCGGCCGCCGCGGCCCGGCGCGCCGTCGACGATCCGGCCGTGTTCGCCGTCATCGGGCACATGACGTCGGGCTGCGCCATCGAGGCCTCCCGCGTGTACGCCCTGGCGACGCTGGCGATGATCACCCCCTCGGCGACCGCGACCCAGCTGACCGCCCAGCAGGACGCTCCGGGGTGGGGCGGAGAGCGCGTCGTGTTCCGCCTGCCCCCGTCGGACGACGTGCAGGGCGAGTACGCGGCCGACTACGCGGTCAATCGCCTTTCGCTCAAGCGCTTCGTCCTCGTGCACGACCGCACCCCGTACGGCCTCGGCCTGACCGAGGCCTTCCGCGGCGCCCTCGAGCGCAAGGGCGGCAAGTCGCTGAGCTTCGAGCCCGTCTCGCGCGGCGACAAGGACTTCTCCGCCGCCGTCGCCGTGATCGCGGCGGAGCGTCCCCAGGCGATCTTCTTCGGCGGCCTCTACATGGAGGCGGGCTTGCTCCTCAAGCAGCTGCGCGCCTCGGGCTGGCGCGGGACGTTCCTCTCGGGCGACGGCGCCAAGAACCCCGAGCTGTTCGCCACGGCGGGCCCGGCCGTCGACGGCGCCTACTTCTCCGTGGGCGGCGTTCCCGTCGAGGCTCTCCCGAGCGCGTCGGACTTCGTCGAGCGCTATCAGAAGCTGTACGCGGGCGCCGCGCCGCGGACCTTCGACCACTACGGCTACGTGGCCGCGCGCGTAGCGCTCGCGGCCCTGCGCAAGGCCGGCGGCCCAGACCGAGCCAAGGTGCTCGAGGCCGTGCGCGGCACCAGCCGCCGCACGATGGTCGGCAACATCGTCTTCGACTCCAAGGGCGACACCTTGAGCGGCCTCGTCACCATGACGCGCGCCGACTTCGCCCGCAAGAAGTTCGAAGTCGCCTACTAGCCGATCTTGGTGTCAGGCATGTCGTTCTTTGCATAACTCGTCGAAAGTTATGCAAAGAACGACATGCCTGACACCATAAATGAAGCCGCCGGCCTCCTTTCGGGGGCCGGCGGCTTTACGTTGATCTTTGCACGAGGGGGGACTCGAACCCCCAAACCCTTTCGGGCGTACGCACCTCAAGCGTATGTGTCTGCCAGTTCCACCACCCGTGCGGGTGTCTACGGCTGCTTCTTATTCGAGGTTTTCGGATCGATAGACTTGTACGCGTCCGCGGCGGCCGGAGACGTCGGCGCGGCCGGCGCGGGCGCCTCCGTCGCGGCCGGGGCGGGCATCGGCGGGACCGACGAGGTCACGCTGGACATGCCGGTGCGGTCGGAGAGAAGCGTCAGAAAAAGAGAGGTCAAGGCGAAGGTCGCGGCCAGCCCGGCCGTGATCTTCTTCATGAAGCTGGAGCCGCTGGGCGTGTTGATCAGGGAATCTCCCCCGCCCCCGAACATCGACAGGCCGGCGCCGCGGCCGGTCTGCAGGAGCACGAAGAAGATCATGCCCGCGCAGGCGAAGATGTGAATGCCCATCAGAATAGTGTACATGGGAAGCGATTATACCTAATTTATGACGCGAGCGCGACCAGGCCGGGAAGGGCCTTGCCCTCGAGCAGCTCCAAGGAAGCGCCGCCGCCGGTCGAGCAGTGGCTCATCTTGCCGGCCAATCCGGTCTTCGCCAGCACCGAGAGGCTGTCGCCGCCGCCCACGATGGTCGTGGCACCCTTGCCCGTGGCCTCGGCCATGGCCTTGGCGACGGCCTGGCTGCCCAAGGCGAACGCGGGCATCTCGAAGATGCCCATCGGGCCGTTCCAGAAGATCGTCTGGGCCTTCGCGATGTGCTCGGTGAAGAACTCGATCGTGTGCGGGCCGATGTCCACGCCGATCATGTCGGAGGGGATCGCCATCGCCTGGGTGTCGACCGCCGCGGCGTCGGCGGCGATCTCGCGGACGACGCGGTGGTCGGCGGGCAGGAGGATTTCGACCTTCTTGTTGTAGGCCTTCTCGATGATCGCCTTGGCGGCGTCGATCTGGTCCTTCTCGAGAAGGGACTTTCCGATGTTGATGCCCTGCGCGGCGAGGAAGGTGTAGGCCATGGCCCCCCCGATGAGCAGGGAGTCCACGCGCTCCAGGAGCTTGTCGAGGACGGCGAGCTTGTCGGAGACCTTGGCGCCGCCGATGATCGCGAGGAACGGGCGCTGGGGGTTGCCGATCACGCGGTCGAGGAACTCGAGCTCGCGCTGAACGAGGAAGCCGATCGCGCCGGGCAGATGGGCGGTGACGCCGGCCGTCGAGGCGTGGGCGCGGTGCAGGGCCCCGAAGGCGTCCTGGATGAAGAGCTCCCCGTTCTTGGCGAGCGCCTTCGCGAACGCCGGGTCGTTGGCCTCCTCCTCGGCGTGGAAGCGCAGGTTCTCGAGGAGCAGCGCCTCGCCGGGCTTGAGCGCGGCGACGGCCTTCTCCGCGGCCGGGCCGACGCAGTCCTCGGCGAACGCGACCGGCTTCTTGAGCAATTTGGACAGTTCCGCGGCCACGGGCCGCAAACTGTACTTCGGCTCGACCTTGCCCTTCGGCCGGCCCAGGTGGGCGATCAGGACGAGCCTGGCGCCCTCGGCGATCAGGTGCTCGAGGGTCCGCAGCGTCTCGCGGATGCGGGCGTTGTCCTCGATCTTGGAGCCCTTCATGGGCACGTTGTAGTCCACGCGCACCAGCACGCGCTTGCCCTTGACGGTCAGGTCCTGGAGTCGCTTGAGCTTCAACGCCGGCTTGTCGGTCATAGAGTCCTTAATAAATGTTCTTGCCCATCGCGGACGCGATGAGCTCGCTGGCGAGGACCGCCGTCGCGTTCTGCGTGTCCTCGAGCGGGTTGACCTCGACGAGGTCGAGGCCGATCATGCGCTCGGAGTCGGCGCACAGCTCCATGAGCAGGTGGGACTCGCGGTAGGTCAGTCCGCCGCGCTTGACCGTGCCGGTGCCCGGCGCGTTGCCCGGGTCCACGGCGTCGATGTCGAAGCTCAGATGGAAGCCCGCGGTGCCGTCGCTGGCCATGTCGATGGCCTGCTCGGTCACGACGCCCATCCCGTAGCGGTCGATCTCCTGCATGGAGAAGACCCGGATGCCGGACTTGCGGATGTTGACCGCCTCCGCGCGGTCCACGTCGCGGATGCCGACGAGCACGACGTTGCGCGGGTCGATCTTGGGCGAGAAGCCGCCCAAGCGCGCGAAGTCCTTATGCCCCATGCCGAGGAGGTGCGCCAGCGGCATGCCGTGCACGTTGCCCGTCGGCGAGGAGTCCGGCGTGTTGATGTCGGCGTGCGCGTCCACCCAGATCAGGCCGACCTTGCGGCCCTTGTCGCGGAACGCGCGCGCCACGCCCGAGACGGAGCCCACGGCCAGGGAATGGTCGCCCCCCAAGGTGATCGGCACGGAGCCGTTGGCGACGGCCTCATACGTCTGCTTTTCCAGCGACTGGCAGACCTTGAGGATCGCCGCGCCGTTCTTGAGCTTGCCTTTCGCGGCGGGCACGACCTTCGGCACGGTCAGGTCGCCGGCGTCGGTGACCTCGAGGCCCAGGGCCTCGAGCCCCTCGACGAGGTTGGCCCGCCGCACGGCGGCGGGCCCCCCCGAGGCGCCCTTTTTGGAGGCGCCGTAGTCCAGGGGAACGCCGATGACCGTCGCGTGGCGCTTCTTGCCGCTCACTTCTTTACGCCGCGACGGCCGACTTCTTGGCGATATAGGCGACGAGGTCGACGACGCGGTTGGAGTATCCCCACTCGTTGTCGTACCAGCCGAACACCTTCACGAGGTTGCCGTCGATGACGTCGGTCAAGGTCGAGTCGAACACGGACGAATGCGGGTTGCCCATCACGTCGCGCGACACGATCTGGTCCTCGTTGTACTGCATGAAGCCCTTGAGCTTGCCCGACGCGGCGGCTTTCTTGAACGCCTCGTTCACCTCTTCCTTCGTGACGGTCTTGTTGAGCGTCGCCGTGAGGTCGACGATGGAGACGTCCTGGACGGGGACGCGCAGCGAGGTGCCCGTGAGCTTCCCCTTGAGCTTCGGCAGCACGAGGCCGATCGCCTTCGCGGCCCCCGTCGACGACGGGATCATCGATACGGCGGCCGCGCGGGCGCGGCGCAGGTCGGTGTGCCGCTGGTCGAGCAGGTTCTGGTCGTTCGTGTACGCGTGGACCGTGGTCATGAGGCCGTTCTTGAGGCCGAACGTCTCGTCGAGGACCTTGCCCAGCGGCGCGAGCGCGTTCGTCGTGCAGGACGCGTTCGAGATGATCGTGTGCTTCGCCGGGTCGTAGAGCTCGTCGTTGATGCCCATGCAGATGGTGATGTCCTCGCCCTTGGCGGGAGCGGAGATCACGACCTTCTTGGCGCCGCCGGCGAGGTGGCCCTTGGCCTTCTCCGCGTCGGTGAACAGGCCGGTGGACTCGATGACGATCTCGACGCCTACGGAGGACCAGGGCAGCTTGGCGGGGTCGCGTTCCGCGAAGACCTTGATAACGCGGCCGTCGATCTTGAGGTCGCTGCCGACCGCTTCCACGGTCCCGGGATACGGGCCGAACGTCGAGTCGTACTTGAACAGATTCGCGTTCATCTTCGCGTCCGTCAGGTCGTTGACCGCGACGACCTGGATGTCGGGGTTCTTGAGGGAGGCGCGCAGGACGAGGCGCCCGATGCGACCGAAACCGTTGATGCCGACTTTGATGGCCATATGAAACCTCCGTTCCAGCCTCGCGGCCGGGAATGACGGCATCCTAGCGTTTTTGGCGTCCGTTGTGAAGCGCCTCGGAGGAAATCGCGGCCTGGGCGGCCGCCAGGCGCGCGGCCGGCACGCGATAGGGCGAGCACGAGACGTAGCCGAGCCCGGCGTCGTGGAAGAAGCGGATCGAGGCGGGGTCGCCCCCGTGCTCGCCGCAGACGCCGAGCTTCAGGTCCGCGCGGGACCGCCGCCCCTCCGCGACGGCCAGGCGCACGAGCCGCCCGACCCCGGCCGCGTCCAGCGTGCGGAACGGGTCGGCGTCGAGGATCTTCAGCTCCAGGTAGCGGCCGATGTAGCGGCCGTAGTCGTCGCGCGAGTAGCCGAGCGTCATCTGGGTCAGGTCGTTGGTCCCGAAGGAGAAGAACTCGGCCTCCGCGGCGATCTCGCCCGCGATGAGGGCGGCGCGCGGCACCTCGATCATCGCGCCCACCCGGTAGGCCGCGCGCCGCCCCTGTTCGCGGAACACCGCCTCGGCGACGCCCGCGATGAGCCGCTTCTGATGGACGAACTCCGCGGCGTGGCCGACGAGCGGGATCATGATCTCGGGGACGGCTTCGTCTCCCTCGGCGGCGGCCTCGCAGGCCGCCGAGAGGATCGCGCGGGCCTGCATCTCGGTGATCTCGGGGGCGGTGATGCCGAGGCGGCAGCCCCGGTGCCCGAGCATCGGGTTGGCCTCCTTCAACTCGAGCGTCTTCGACCACAGCCGGCCGGCGTCGAGCCCGTGCCGGGCCGCCGCGCGCTCCGCGTCCTCGCGCGTGCGCGGCAGGAACTCGTGCAGGGGCGGGTCGATCGCGCGGACCGTGACGGGCAGGCCCCGCATCGTCTTGAAGATCGCCTTGAAGTCGGCCTTTTGAAGCGGATAAAGCGCCTTGACCGCTTCGAGGCGCTCGGCCCGCGACTCCGCGAGGATCATCGCCAGCACCTTGGGCAGCCGGTCCTCGCCGAAGAACATGTGCTCCGTGCGGCATAGGCCGATGCCGCGGGCGCCCAGGGCCGTAGCGGCCGCGGCGTCCGCGGGCGTGTCTGCGTTGGCGCGCACCTCGAGACGGCGAGCGTCGTCGGCCCAGGCCATGAATTTCTCGTAGCGGCGAAACAGGTCGGACTTCGCCCCGCCGCGCTTTCCCAAAAGCGCGTCCAGGATTTCCGACGGCTGGGTCTCGATGCGGCCCTCCAAGACCCTGCCGTTGAAGCCGTCGAGGGAAATCCAGTCCCCCTCCTTAAGATCGAGCATCTCGACCTCGGCGCAGCCCACCACGCACACCTTCCCCATGCCGCGCCCGACGACCGCCGCGTGGCTCGTCATCCCTCCCGTCGCCGTCAGGATGCCCTCGGCCGCGGCCATGCCCTGGACGTCGTCGGGGTTCGTCTCCGGGCGCACCAGGATCACGGGCCCCTTCGCGGCCTCCGCGGCCGCGCGCTCGGAGGTGAAGCACACCCGGCCCGAGGCGGCGCCGGGGCCGGCGGGCAGGCCCCGGGCGAGGACCTTGGCGCGCGCGGAGGCCCCCTCGTCGAAAACGGGCCGCAGGAGCTCGTCGAGCTGCTCCGGAGAAAGACGCATGACGGCCTGATCGGGAGTGATAAGACCTTCCTGCACCATATCAACGGCGATGCGGATTGCGGCCATGGCCGATCGCTTTCCGGTGCGCGTCTGGAGCATGAACAAACGCCCCTTCTCGATCGTGAACTCCATGTCCTGGACGTCGCCGTAGTGCCGCTCGAGCCTGCCCGAGATCTCGCGCAGCCGGCGGAAGGCGCGCGGCATATGGGACTCGAGCTCCTGAAGCGGCCGCGGCGTGCGGACGCCCGCCACGACGTCCTCCCCCTGCGCGTTGACGAGGAATTCGCCGTAGAAGGCGGGCTCGCCGGTGGCGGGGTCGCGCGTGAAGCCGACGCCGGTCGCGCAGTCAGCACCCATGTTGCCGAACACCATCGCCTGCACCGTGCACGCGGTGCCCAAGTCGTCGGGGATGCGGTGCAGCCGGCGGTAGGCGAAGGCGCGAGGGTTGTTCCACGAGTCGAACACGGCGGCGACCGCGAGGCGCAGCTGCTCGGCGGGCTTCTGAGGGAAAGGGAAGCCGGCGCGATCCTTAAACAAGTCCTGGTAGAGGACGACGAGCCGGCGCAGCCCCTCGGCGGAGAGCTGGGCGTCGCTGCTCGCGCCGCAGTCGGCCTTGACCCGCCTCAGCACCGCCTCGAACTCGCCCTTGTCGATGCCGTTGACCACGCCGCCGAACATCGCGATGAAGCGGCGGTAGCAGTCCCAGGCGAAGCGGGGATTTCCGGTCTGGAACTGCAGGCCGAGGACCGTCCGGTCGTTGAGGCCGAGGTTGAGGACGGTGTCCATCATGCCGGGCATCGAGAACTTCGAGCCCGAGCGCACCGAAACGAGCAGCGGGCCGCGCGGGTCGCCGAGCCGGCGCCCGACGGACTCCTCCAGCCTGCCGACGGCCTCGTGGAATTCGGGCGTCAGGAAGGCCCCGCCCTTGCGCGAGTGGTAGGCGCGGCACACGTCGGTCGTGATGGTGAAGCCCGGAGGCACCGGCAGGCCGAGGCGCGACATCTCGAAGAGGCCCGCGCCCTTGCCGCCGAGCAGCGCGCGCGCCTCCTCAAGCCCCAGGCGCGCCACCGCGCGGACGTCCGCCGGCTCCCCCAGGCTGTAGACGGTCCGGGGCGCGCGCGCGAACAGCCGGGGCCAGGCGCGGATCATGTCCCGCGCACCCGATGGAGCACGGAGCTCGCGAAGGACAGCAAGGACGCGGCGCCCGCCGCCGAGAAGATGACCACCACCCACAGCATGATGAGCAGCGGGCCCAGGAAAAGACCCGCTCCGACCATCGCGACGAGGACCAGCCATCTCATGGGATTGATGATGGCACACGGCGCGTGGACTCCGCGCGACGGCCCCGTTAATTTATTGCGACGACGACCGCCTCAGCGGTTGAGCAGGACGATCTCCGTGCGCTGATCCGAGAACGGAGCCCGCGTCGCGTCCACGCCGATGTGCCGCGTGGCGACCATCAGCTCCCGCAGCAGCACGTCGAGGATCGCCTTGGCCTGCGCGTCGCCGAGCTCCTTGGTGTTCGCGAACACGCGCACCGAGATCGGGATGCCCGAGTACTTGCGCTTGATGAGGTCCGCTGCCGAGCGCAGGAGATCCTCGCCCCCCGGAGCCTGCACGTCGGCGGCGCTCTTGCTCGTGCCGAACAGCGCCGCGGAGTCGAGGCTCAGGTGCAGCCCGGTGTCCTCCTGATGGACGATGCCCTTGAACATCAGGGGCTTGCCGACCGTCGTGCGCGGCGAGCCGTCGGGGCTCGTGAAGGTGTAGACGGCGGAATACGAACGCCCCGCCCGCACCCACTCGCCCTGCTCGTTCTGCCCGGTCCACAGCAGCTCCTCGGGCGGATTGCCGGAGCCGGAGTAGTTGTGGAAGACCCGGCCTTCCTCGTCGGCGATGGTGAGGCTCCAGCCCCACTTGCGGCCCTCCTTGGCGTCGAGCTTGCCGCCGAGCAAGGACTCGAGTTGGTCCTTGATCTTGAAGCCGATGCCGGAGCGCTGGCTGAACGTGGTGCGCCACGGCTGGATGACGCGGTCGTTCATCACGGTCTCGGGATGGGTGCGGCGCCACGAGACGGTCAGCGGGGACACCGCGAGCAGCAGGTTCTCGTCGGGCGCCAGCGAGGGGCGGATCGTCTCGAAGGGATCCACCGCGATCTTCAGCGGCGGCTTCTGGTCGTTGAGCTTGGAGCCCGCGCCCGCGGCCTTGATGACGACCTCGGCGGGCATCCCCCCCGACGGCGCTTGAGCCGAGGCGTTAAGGGCGAAGGTGAAGACGAAGGCGATGATTTTCATGGTCACTCCAGGATGAAGCGGAAGGTGATGACGCCCCATTGCGCGCCGGAGCCCGGCGCGGGGACGAAGGTCCAGTTGCGAAGGCTGTCCATGCAGAGGCGGTCGAGGCGGCCGTAGCCCGAGGTGCGCTCGACGCGCATGCCCGGCATCACGGAGCCCTCGGGGTCGACGTTGAAGCGGATGGCGACCTCGGCCTCCATCATGCCCTGCGCGCGCGCCCACTCGGGGAACTTGGGGATGTCCGCGGAGACGACCCTGCGGTCCTTGAGCGGGCCCTCGATCTCCACGCCCTTCTTGGGCCCCCCCTCGGTCGCGGCCGCGGCCTGGCGGCGCTCGAGCTTCGGCGCGGCCGGGGCGATCGCCTCGAACTTGGGCGCGATCGCGGCCTCGGCGCGGGGCCGCAGCTCGAGCTGGTCGGGCAGGACGGACAGCCCCTTGCGGGCCGCGGACGGGGCGGGCGCCTCGGGCTCGGCGAGGACGGCGGCGGCCGCCGCGGCTTGGCGGCGGCTGGTCGCCCGCGGCGCCTCGATGGCGCCGCCGAGTATCGCCGTCGCCTCGCGGCGCTGGTCCTCGAGGGCCAGCGCCTCGGGCAGGTTCTTGACGCGGCGGCGCCCGACCTCCTCGAGCTTGGGCAGGGCGGCCAAGGTCTCCGCCGCGCGGCGGCGGCTGACCGGCGAGGCGTCGAGCTTGGCCTCGGAGACGCGGGAGCGGGAGAGGTCGAGGGCGTCGAGCTTGGGCGAGGCCAGGCGGCGCGTGCTTTCCTCGAGCTTCGGAGCCTCGGCGAGCAGCGGCTTGCGCGTCTCCGGGACCTTGACGTCCACGGCGGCGAGCTCGGCGCGGCGCGGGGGCGCCGCCGGCAGGGCCATCTTGAGGAAGTCCATCGTCGAGAGCGCCGGCTTCGCGACGGGCGCGGGACGCGGCGCGGCCGGGGCGATCAGGAGGTCCACGCCGTCGATGATCTGGGCGGCCTGCTTCGGCCCCTCCTTGACGACGCCGAGGAAGAGCACGAGGAAGCCCGCGTGCGCCGCGAGCGAGAGCATCACCGACGCGGGGACTCTTTGGGTCATCACGATTTGGACACCGTCTTCATTTCGGCTGTTCCGTCGCGATCGTCAGGGATTGGGCGCCGGCGTCCTTGGCGCGCGCCATCAGGTCGGTGAGGTGGCCGTGCAGGGCGTCCTTGTCGGCGCGCAGGATGACCACCTTGGACTCCTTCTGGGCGAGCGCCGCCCTCAAGGCGTCGCCGAGCAGCTTCGGATCGGTGAACTTGCGGGTGTCGATGGCGTACTCGCCGTCCTTGGAGAGCGTGATCGTGAGCTTGTCGGCCTCCTCGCCCTCCTGGGTGTTGGCGACCGGCAGGTCGATCTTGATCGGCGGCTCGGAGAACATCGGCGCGGTCACCATGAAGATGATGACGAGCACGAGGCACACGTCCACGAGGGGCGTGATGTTGATGTCCGTGATCGGATCGTCCGACTCGATGGCGGAGCCGGCCATCAGCCTTCCTCCGGCTTCAGGTCGGCCTTCATGACCGCGAGCTTGAGCGCGCCGGCCTGCTTCGAGGCGTCGAGGACCTCGACGACGAGGCCGACCTTGTTCGTCGCGTCGGCGGTCACGATCACCATCTTGTCCTTGCTCGAGACGAGCGCCGTGGAGAGCACGCCGCGGAACGTGACGCCGTCCGTGCGCGTGCCGTTGACGGTTATGGCGCCGTCCTGCGTGATGCGGATGTTGACGTTCTCGTCGACCGAGGCCTTGCCCTCGGCGTTGGAGCGCCGGGTCTCGAGGACCTTGATGCCGAGCGTGACGGCCATCGGGGCCACCGCCATGAAGATGATGACGAGCACGAGGCACACGTCGACCAGCGGGGTGACGTTGATCGCGGTGATGGGGTCTTCGTCTTTCTGTTGGGGGCCGGCCATGGCTTATTTCCCTTATTTCGCCCCGAGCATCACGAGCAGGCGCGCGGAGGCGATCTCCATGTCGACGGTGATGACCTTAAGGCGCCGCATGAAGTAATTGTAGAGAATGGTCGCCGGGATGGCGACGAGCATGCCCGCGGCCGTGGCCACGAGCGCCTCGGCGATGCCCTTGGCGACGACCGCCGGGCCGCCGGTGCCCGACATCGCGAGGTCGCGGAAGGCCTTGATGATGCCGACGACGGTGCCGAACAGGCCGATGAACGGCGAGACGTTGCCGAGCGTGCCCAGCACGCCGAGAAAGCGCTCGAGCTTGACGCGCTCCTCCTTGAGCTTGGTCAGCATCAGCTCCTCGAGGTCCTTGCGCGAACGGGACGCGTGCAGCAGGCCGTAGTGGACGACCTGCGCGACCGCGGATGGATGCTTGGCGCAGTAAGCCGCGGCGGCGTCCGTCTTGCCCCCCTCGAGGCTCCTGCGGACGTGGCCGAGGACGTCGTCGGGGCTCGCCTGCGACGTGCGGAAGTACCACCAGCGCTCGAGCGCGAAGGTGATGGACAGGACCGAGCAGAAAAAGAGGATGATGAGGGTGAAGCTCTCGCGGAACATCTCCAGAAACTGAATTTCGCCCATCGCGGTTCTCCTATTGGATGTCTTCGGCCGCCGGCATGCCCGGCAAATTCGGCTCCGTCGCGCCGCGGCGGCCCTTGGCCGCGGACTTGGCGGGCTTCCTCGCCGCCGACTTCTTGGCCGGCGGCTCGTCGCTCGGCATCACCATCGTGCCGCCGCCCTCCGGGGCGACCTGCCCGTCGACGTCCGGCGCCGCCCTGACGGGCGCCTTCCTGGCCTTGCCGCCGCCGGGGGACTTGCGAAGGATCGCCGCGCGCGCCGCGGCCTTCTGCGCTAAGTCCTTGGGAGCCGCGCGGGCGTAGTCCTCGTACACGTCCGCGGCCGCCGACGCGTCGCCCGCCTTCTCGTAGGCCTCGCCGAGCTTGGCCAGCGCCTGGAGGCGGAACGCCGAGGCGAGCGGCTTCATCGTCCTCATGTTCTCCCAGGTCGTCTGCGCCTCGTCGGGGCGGCCCGCGGCCGTGTTCACCTCTGAAATGCGATACATCACCTCGAGGGCCAGCTCCCCGTCGGCCTTGCCCGTGTTCTTGATCGTCTCGAGCGTCGCGACCGCGCCGTCGAAGTCCTTGCGGTCGCGCTGGATCTGATAGGTCTCCCAGAGCGCGTTTTGCGCCTGCGCGTCGCCGGGCTTGGCGGCCGCGATGTACTTCTGGTAGGCGTATTGGGCCATGTCGAGCTTGCCCAGCTTCTTGTAGGCCAGCGCCAGGTTGAACTGCGCGGGCGGGACATACGGCGAGGACGGGTATTCCTCGATCAGTCGGGAGTAGTGGCGGGTCGCCTCGTCGAACTTCTCCAGATTATAGTAAGCGCTCGCCAAATGGAACACCGCCAGCGGCGTGTCCTCGGACTTCTCGAAGTTGTTCAGCAGCCGCTCGTAGGCCGGGATGGAATCCTGCCATTTGCTCTGGTTGAAGCGGCTTTCGCCGAGGTAGAACTGGGCCTTGGGCAGCTCGGGATGGTTCGTGAAGTCCACCGAGAACTTCTGGAAGTCGGCCGCGGCGGAGGCCCAGTCCTTCGACTCGAACGCGCGGCGCGCGAGGCGGAACTGGGCTTCGCCGCCGATCGGCGTAGACGGCTGGGACGTCACGATTTGGCGCAGGCTCGCCTTATAGTCGAGCCCCCGGTTCCGGTCGAAGACGCCCTCGAGGATGTCGAGGCCGTCGTTGGCCTCGGGAGCCGACGGAAAGGCGGCCACGAGCTCCTGGATCTGCTTGATCGCCGCCGCGTCGTCCTTGGCGTTGAACGCGGCCTGGGCGATGCGCAGATGCGCGAGCGCCGCGCCGGACCCCTTCGGGTCGCTGGCCAGGATCTCGCGATAGGCGCCGATGGCCTCGCCGTATTTCTGGGCGCGGAACAAGGTGTCCGCGATCTGCGAGCGCGCGACCGTCGCGTCCTCGGCATTGGGGTAGTCCGCGACGAGCTTGCGCCACAGGTCGATGGCCTGCGTGTAGAAGCGCTGATGGTAGGAGCTCATCGCGGCGCGATACAGCGCCGAAGGCGCCTCCGGCGCCTTCGGGTTCTCGCGGGCGAACTTCTCGTAGAGCAGGAAGGAGTCCTCGTAGTTCTTCTGGTTGAACATCGAGTCGGCGATGCCGAGCTCGTTGAGCCCCGTGAAGGAGAACGAGGAGTTCGCCACCGCCATCATGTCCTTGAGCTTGCGGCGGGCGTCGAGGGCCAGCCCGTCCTCGCCCTTGTACGAGTGGCACCAGGCGAGGCCGTCCTGCGCGTAGAACGCCGCGGGATCGTCGGGGTAGACCTTCAAGATCATCTCGTAGATGACCGCGGCCTCGTCGACCTGGTTCATCCCGAGGTAGGCCTCGGCGGCGTAAAGGTAGCTCATCGAGCGCCATTTCGATTTCGAGGGCGGCAGATGCCGGAAGATGAACTGATACGAGGTCAGGATGGAGTTGAAGGCCTTCTGATCGTACTGGTTCTTGAGGATGGAGAACAGCGCCTGCTCCGCTATGTCCGAGGACGGGGCCAGGTCGATGATGCGCTGCAGCGAGGACGTCGCCTCGACGTAGCGCTTCAGCGCGATCTGGGAGTTGGCCATGATCAGATAGATATTCTTGGCGAGGACGTGATTCGGGTACTGGGCGACGAAGTTCGACCCCGTCTGGATCGCCTGCATGTAGTCGCCGACCTGGTGCTGGCACCAGGAGAGCTTGAAGTACGCCAGCGGCGTGATCTTGACCGCGTCGGGGTACTGGGTGATGACCTTCGTGTAGGCGAACAGCGCCTCGCGCGTCTGGCCGGCGACGAGGTGGGACTCGGCGATGAAGAACTGCGCCAGCGGCGCGAAGAAGTCCTTGGGGTAGCGGTCGAGCACGGCCTGGAAGTTCGCGCGCGCCTCGACGTAGTCCTTCTTCTGGAAGTAGGAGGAGCCGATGCGAAAAAGCGCGGACACGCGCAGGGGGCTCTCGGGGTAGATCGCGATGAAGGCCTGGTACTTGGAGATGGCGCCGTTGTAGTCCTCGGCCAGGAAGAACGAGTCGCCGATGAAAAATTGAGCCTCTTCTTTCAAATCAGAGTCTTTATAGTCGCGGATCAGGTTCTCGAAGGCGGCCGCGGCGAGGTAGGCGCGCTTGGACAGCAGGAAGGTCTTGCCGAGGTAGTACTGCGCCTCGGCGGTCTTGACCTGCTTGAGCGCGCGCTCCGCTCCCGCGTAGTCGCCCTTGTGCAGGGCCACGATCCCCTGCGCGTAAAGCACGACGGGCTCGCGCAGGAAGGTCGGGAAGGTCTCCCCGAGGAGGAACAGGTTGGCCTCGGCCTGGGAGAACTGCTCGAGGGCCAGGTCGGCGTAGATGATGCCCATCAGGGCCTCGGGATTGACGTAGGCCTTCGGGAAGCGGCGGTCGACCTCCTTGAACTCCACCACGGCCTTCTCCCAGTCCTTCTCGTTGTAGGCGACCTCGCCGAGGCGGTACTGCGCGGAGGCGCCGAGCCCCGACTTCTTGTCGCGGAGCACGGACTCATAGGCCTTGCGGGCGTCCTGCAGGGCCTTCACCGCGGCGGGATTTTTGGGGGCGAGCAGCCGGGCCGAGGAGGTCTTCTTGGCGGAGGCCTCCGCCTTCAGGATCGACAGCGCGTGCTGCATGTACGCCTCGCCCCTGAGGAAGTCCGCGTCGGCCGTGCGCGGCGAGCGCGAAAACTGGGAGGTGAAGTTCTCGAAGGCCGAGACGACGGCCAGCTTGTCGCGGCCGGTCTCCTGGAACATCTGCGTGGCGGCGTTGAAGGCCGCCTCCTCGGCCGCGGCGTCGAAATCCTGCCTCGCCGCGCGGGCGGGAAGGGCCAAGGTGGACAGAAGCACGGCGATCAGGATATTTTTCATTCTTCCTATTCCCAGACGGGGGTTGTTTGCTTCTCGGCGGCTTCGCCGGAGATCTTCTTGATGAAGTCAGCCGGGGCGAGCCCGTTGAACTGCCGGCCGTCCCGGAGGCGCACGGCGAGCGTGCCCCCCTCGACGTCCTTCGGCCCCAGGATCACCATATAGGGTACTTTCTCTAGAGTGGTCTCGCGAATCTTGTGGCTGATGCGCTCGCGGCGCAGGTCGAGCTCGACGCGAAAGCCCGCGCCGTCGAGCTTCGCCTTCAACTCCCGCGCCGCGGCGTCCTGCTCTTCCGTAATCGTCAAGATCTTGACCTGCACGGGGGCGAGCCACAGCGGAAAGTTGCCCGCGTAATGCTCGACGAGTATGCCGAAGAAGCGCTCGACGGAGCCGTAGAGGGCGCGGTGGACCATGAGCGGGCGGTGCCGGGCGCCGTCGGCGCCGACATACTCCATATTGAACTTCTTGGGCAGGTTGAAGTCGAACTGCACCGTCGAGAGCTGCCACGGGCGCCCGATCGCGTCGATGAGCTTCATGTCGATCTTCGGGCCGTAGAAGGCCGCCTCGCCCTTGCAGAGCTTGAACGCGATCCCGCGCCGCGTGAGCACGGCGATCAGAGCGTTGGTCGCGCGCTCCCACTCCTCGGCCTCGCCGGCGTAGTCGGAGGGCTTCTCGGGGTCCCACGTCGAGACCTCCATCGCGTACTTCGTGAAGCCGTAGGTCTTGAAGACCTCCAGCGCGAAATCGACGCAGCCCTCGACCTCGGATTCGATCTGGTCCTGCGCGCAGAAGATGTGGGCGTCGTCCTGGGTGAAGCCGCGCACGCGCATCAGGCCGTGCAGCACGCCCGAGCGCTCGTAGCGGTACACCGTGCCGAGCTCCGCGAAGCGCAGCGGCAGGGCCTTGTAGCTGCGCAGCGCGCTCTTGTAGATCAGGATGTGGAACGGGCAGTTCATCGGCTTGAGCATGTAGTCGGCCTTCTCGACCTCGATCTCGCCGAACATGTTGTCCTTGTAGAAGCTCGTGTGCCCCGAGGTGTGCCAGAGGTTGATGTTGGCGATGTGGGGCGTGTAGACCATGTCGTAGCCGCGCTTGAGCGCCTCGGCGCGCAGCCAGTCCTCCATGATCAGGCGCATGCGCCCGCCCTTCGGGTGCCAGAAGATCAAGCCGGGGCCGGCCAGCTCCTGAATGCTGAACAGGTCGAGCGCGGGACCGATCTTGCGGTGATCCCGCTTTTTAGCTTCTTCCAGCATCTTGAGATGCTGATGAAGCTGGTCCTTGGTCGGCCAGGCCGTGCCGTAAATGCGCTGAAGCATCTGCCGCTTCTCGTCGCCGCGCCAGTAGGCGCCGGCCACCGTCAGCAGCTTGAAGTGACGGATCGCCTTCGTGCTGGGCGTGTGGCCGCCGCGGCAC
Organism: Elusimicrobiota bacterium; assembly: GCA_036676805.1. Classification (GTDB taxonomy): domain Bacteria; phylum Elusimicrobiota; class Elusimicrobia; order UBA1565; family UBA9628; genus GWA2-66-18. The sequence goes on along the minus strand of JAKFCD010000111.1, from coordinate 18,773 downwards.
AGATCGGTGAAGGTCGAGTGCGTGTAGTGGGTGAGCTTCTGGTCCTTGAACTGCTCGAGCAGCTCGAGCTTGTACGGCTCCTCGCGCTCCGTCCAGTACTTCTTCGACTGCTCGTAAGTGACTTCCTCGCCCTTGAACTCGTGGTTGCCCTCGGCGATCTGGAGCATGCGGCGCTCGATCGCCTTGAAGTCCTCCTCCGTGAATCGGTGCTCGGAGTCGAAGTCGTAGTAGAAGCCGTGCTCGATGGCGGGGCCGATGGTGATCTTCGTGCCGGGGAACAGCTCCTGCACGGCCTGGGCCATGACGTGAGCGCACGAATGGCGCAGGGCGTCGAGGGCCTCCTGGGAGTTCGGGTCTGCGGCGCGCACGATGTCGGCTGCGGGCATGTTCAGCGGGGCTCCTGGGGCAAAAAAATGGTGCCCAGTATAGGATTTGAACCTATGACCTCTCCCATGTCAAGGGAGCGCGCTACCACTGCGCCAACTGGGCACGATGTACGAAGCAAAGAGCGGGACGACGGCGTTGATCTTATCATGTCCGGGGTTGGGTAAGCAATGTATGACTAATTTAGCGAGTCCATGTTACGGTTTCAAGGCATACGCGGAATTGTTACCTTATATGCAACTTATGAGCGCATGGATCTGGGTCGGCTTGGCCGGAATGTTCGAGATCGCCTGGGCGATCGGCCTCAAGATGTCGGACGGCTTCCGGCGCCCGGGCGTCTCCGCGCTCACCGTGGCCGGCATGATCGTCAGCTTCATTCTACTATCCCAGGGGATGCGCCGCCTGCCCGCGGGCACGGCCTACGCGGTGTGGACCGGCATCGGCTCGGCCGGCACGGCGCTGGGGGGCATCTGGCTTCTCGGGGAATCGGCCTCGGCCGCGCGCCTCGCCTGCCTGGGCATGATCATCGCCGGCATCGTCGGCCTCAAGCTCTGCGGCGAATGAGCTACTGAACCCGCAGGTGCAGGTGGTTGTCGTGGCCCGGCCACGGCCGCATCAGCGCGGCGGCGCGCGCGCGCTCCGGGGAGTTTCCCGCGGCGGCGAGCACCGCCTTCTCCAGGTGCGCGTTGATGAAGATATAGGTCGGCTTGAACTCGGGATCGGGGTTGGCGAGGATGGCCTGGACCAGCATCCAGTTGCGCTCGGCGTCGAAGCGCACCGCGCGGCCCCCGTAGCTTCCCGTCAGGCCGTCGCGCCCGCCGCTGAAGCGCACGAAGTTCAAGGCGTTGACGGCCTTGCCGGTGGCGGCGTCGGTCATGTAGAAGCCGATGTCCACGTCGCGGCCGGTCCGGTGCGACGCGTGGCCGCCGAGCTTGCCGCCGCTCGCGCTCGAGATGTCGCCGACCGCGAGATCGGTCTCGGCCTTGCCCGTGCCGCGCATATAGGCCGCGATGCTCCGCAGGCCGTCGACCAGGGGCTTGGTGCCCCAGTTCGTGCGCCGGCCGGCGCGGATGAGGCTGTAGCCGTAGCCCTGGATCATCTCGATGCCGCTGTAGAAGCGGTTGCGCACCGAGCGCGCGACGCCGCTGACCCATTGCCCGGCCTCGTCGATGCTCTGGGAGACGTAGGCCGACGTGGCCTCGTAGGCGTTCGAGACGCGCTGGGTGAAGGTCGGGGGCGCGTAGCTCACCGGCGCCGGCGGCGGGTAGGACAGGACGCCTCGATATTGGGCCGGCAGCTGTCGGGCGGGCGCGTAGGCCGGGGCGGGGCCGGCCGCGCGCGGACCCGGAGCCGCGGCGATGAACGAAGCGGCGGAGGCGCCGCCGGACGGCCGGGGCCCGAACAGCCTGCTGAAGAATCCCCCGTCGAAAAAGCCGGCCGCGATGGACTCGTCCGCCGCGTTCTTGCGCAGGCCCTCCGGGATCAGCGCGTCGCGCCGGCGGCGGACCTCGGCCACGCGCTCCTCCGTCGTGGGCTCGAAGGTGACCCGCTCCCGGAAGTCGCGCCGCAGGCGCTCGAGCCTGGCGCGGCAGCGGCTCTTCGAGACGGCGCCGCGCTTCCACGACAACGTCTGCCCGCCTTCGTTTTCCTCCGTCTCCACCCCGTCGCCCAGCCGTCCGGCCGCGCGCCGCGCCTCCTTGGCGCGCTTGTCCCCGGAGGCGTCGTCCTTGAGGCGGACCGAGACGGCCTTCGCGTCGCAGGCGTTCTTGATCTGCTCGGCGGGCTTGAGCGTCGCGACGGGCGCGGGCTCGGCGGCCTCGGGCGGCGCGGCCTCGGGCGTTCCCGCGCCCGCGGGCGCGGAGGCGCCGAGAAGGAGCGCCGACAGCAGGACGCGAACCGTCGAGCCGGGAGGGGTCATACGTGAAGCTTAGCCGAAGAACGCCGCGCGCGCCAGGGCTTAAGGCCCAGGCGCCCCTGGGTCCAAAGACCTGGAGACTCTAGCGCCGGCGCCGGAAGAGCGCCAGCGGCCCCGTCTTCGGCGAGAAGTCCCGGAACAGGGGATCTGGGTTGTTCTGCCACAGCAGCCGCGGGGCCGGAACGGGGACCGGCTCGTAGTCCGCGGCGAGGGCGGCCAGCTCGATCGACCATAGGGGGTCGAGGCGCAGCCACGGGGAGACCAGGAGCCAATCGGGCTTGAGATAGGCCAGCTCGTCCTTATAGACGGGCATGACCCCGGCGGCGAACAGCAAGGACAGGTTGTCGGCGTCCGAGTACGCGGTGGACCCGCCGCCGGCCGAGATCGCGCGCGCGGCGGCCTCGATATAGCCCTCCGGGCCGCGGGCGAGCTCGCCGAGGAAGCGCGCGAGATCGGAGCGGGGCCCCGCGTCGCGCAGGCGCTGGCGCATCATGCCGGACACGGAGACGGCCGGTTGCGAGGGGGCGGCGAGGAGCGCGGCCGCCTTCAGCGGCAGCCAGGCGGCCCAGTTCGTCACGGCGAGCGCGGCCGCCAGGGCGAGCGCGGGCGCGGCGCGCCCCCCCGCGAGCTCGGAGATCCAGCGGCCGCCGAGATAGGCCAGCGCCGGGAGCGCGCCCATCAGGTAGCGGCCGTACGGCTCCGCGGCGGACAGCGAGAGCAGGCCGAACGTCGCGACGAGCCACAGCCAGGCCAACCGCTCCGTGCCGCGGGAGCGAACGGCGAGGACCAGCATCCAAAACAAGCAGAGCGCGCCCGCGAGCCGGGAGAACGCCCCCTCCGAGGCCAGGCCGCAGAGCAGGACGAAGCCGGCCGCCGGGAGCGCCCAGGCCCGCCGCTTGGCGGCGACGGCCGCGGGCAGGAGCGCGGGCATCGCGAAAAGGCCCGTCCACAGGAGGAAGGTCTTGAGGAACTCCAGAGCCTCGACGGGAGCATAGAGGTGGTTGCCCGGGCGGTCCCAGACCCGGAAGTACCAGATCACCGGCAGGGACAGGGCCGCCGTCGACACCAAGGCGAGCGCGAAGCGCCGGCGCAGGCACTCGCGTCCGCGCAGAGCCGCGTCGGCGGCGAGCGCCAAGGACGCGATCGCGAAGAAGGCGAACGAGGAGTGAAGAAGAAGGAGAAGGGAGGCGACGAGCGCGGAGGCCCCGCCCTTCGCGCCGGACAGAAGGCGGCGCCACGCCAGCAGGACGAGGATGGTGCCCAGAGCGGTCAAGGCGTAGTAGCGTGACTGGCGGGCGAAGAGCAGAAAGGCGGGAGAAAGAACGAGAAGAACGGCACCGCTTTCGGCGGCCCACGGAGGACCGGCGTCGTCATCGAACAGCCGTGGAAAAAGCCACAACATCAACAACGCCGCGAGCGCGAAGGGAAGGCGGGCGGCGAACGGCGTTTGGCCGAGGACGGAGAACGACAACGCGGTCATGTACGCGGGCAGCCAGGTGTTCCAGATCCAGACGCCTTCGGCGTTGCCTTCGTGCTTGGCCAGCGACGGCTGGGCCGTCACCAATACGCCGTCGAGCGACATGCGGGGCAGGCCGGTCGCCTGGATTGACGCGGCGCGCAGCGCGGTCTCCGCCTCGTCCTGCCAGAGGGCCGGGCTGCCCAGGCGGAAAAGAAGCAGGCCGGCCCCGAGGACGAGCAGGCCGGCCCGCAGGCTCCGCGTCAATGCGGGCCGAAGGCCTTGCGCGGCCACCGGGCGGTGATCGTGGACTGCATGCCGCCGCGCGGGGTGAACTTGCCGACGACCTCGAGCCAGACCGGCTTGGTCGCCTTCGCGACGTCGTCGGCGATCCGGTTCACGGCGTTCTCATAGAAGATGCCCATGCTGCGGTAGCCGAGCATGTAGTACTTGAAGCTCTTGAGCTCAAGGCACTCCTTGTTCGGCAGGTAGCGCACCGTGATGTAGCCGAAGTCGGGCAGCTTGGTCTTCGGGCACACGGACGTGAACTCGGGGACCTCGATCTTGATCTCGTAGCCCTTGTACTGGTTGGGCCAGGTCTCGATCGGCGGCAGCGGCGCGTCCGCGCCGGACAGCGACAGATCGGGGTTGTAGCCGTAAATCAGCGGTTTCTTAGACATCTCTTCTCCTCAGTCTCAGCGAATTCAACGCGACGGAAATCGAGCTCAGAGCCATCGCCGCGACCGCGTACTCCGGACGCAGCAGCACCCCGAACCGCGGATACAGCGCGCCCGCGGCCGCCGGGATCAGCAGGAGATTATAGACGAAGGCCCAGGCCAGGTTCTCGCGAATCACGCGGCGGATGCGGCGGCTGAGCTTGATCGCGCGCGCGAGCGTCATCAGGTCGGGATTGAGCAAGGTCATGTCGGCCGACTCGATGGCGACGTCGGTGCCGGCGGCGAGCGCTACGCCCACGTCGGCGCGGGCCAGGGCGGGCGCGTCGTTGAAGCCCTCGCCGACCATCGCGACCTTCTTGCCCTCGATCTGGAAGCGGCGGACGATGCCGGCCTTTTCCTCGGGTCTTATCTCCGCGAAAACGGTGCCGATGCCGCACAGCTCCGCGGCGCGGTAGGCCGCCGCGTTGCGGTCGCCGGAGACGAGATAGACCTCGAGGCCCATGTCCTTGAGCGCCGCCACGGCCGCGGGCGCCGACGCGCGCAGCGCGTCCTCCATCTGGAAGGCGCCGAGCAGCGCGTCGCCGACGGCGACGCCCAGCAGCGAGCCGAACTCCGAGAAGCGCAGGGCCTGGTCGGCGGGTATCAAGACGCCCTCCTCCTTGAGCCAAGGAAGGCTGCCCGCGCGCACGACGAGGCCGCCCGAGGTGACGAGCACGCCGCGGCCCGGCAGCGCCTCGAAGGAGTCGACCTTCGGGGCCTTGATCCTGCGCTCGCGGGCGAGCGCGACGATGGCGGCGGCGAAGGGATGCTCGGAGCGCTCCTCGCAGGCGAGCGCCCAGGCGAGCATCTCGCCCTCCGTCCCTCGCAAGGTGATCGCGCCGGAGGCGCGCGGCCGGCCCTCGGTGAGCGTGCCGGTCTTGTCGAAGAGGACGATGTCGAGCTTGCCGATTTCCTCGAGAATTTCCGCGTTCCGCAGAAACACCCCCATTTCCGCCGCGCGGCCGATCCCGGCGACCACGGCGAGCGGCGTGGCGAGGCCCAACGCGGAGGGGCAGGCCGCGACGAGCACCGACACGGCGCACGCCGCCGCGAGGAGGAAGGTCGGCTCCGGGCCCCACCGCACCCAGGCGGCGGCCGTCAGGATGGAGAGGCCGACGATCGCGGGCACGAACCAGACCGAGATCTTGTCGACGTAGCGCTGAATCTTGGGCTTGGTGGCCTGGCTCTCGCGCACGGCCTCGACGATCCGCGCCAGCGCCGATTCGTCCCCCGGGCGGATCACCCGGATCTCGAGCGCCCCGCCCTTGTTGAGCGTGCCGCCCCACACGCGCGAGCCGACGGTCTTCTCGATGGGCAGGCTCTCGCCGCTCAGCATGGACTCGTCGAGGGTCGACGCGCCGGCGACGATCTCGCCGTCGGCCCCGATCTGCTCGCCCGGACGCACGCGGACGATCTCCCCGACCTCGACCTCGGACAGCGGCACGACGACCTCCCCCCCTGAGCGCACGACGCGGGCGGTCCTGGGCGCCAGGCGCAGGAGCTTGGCCACGGCCTCGCTCGTCTTGCCGCGCGTGCGCGACTCGAGCCAGCGGCCGAACGTCACGAACACGATCAGGCCGCTGACCGTCTCCCACTGCGTGGCGCGCGCCGCCGGCGGCAGGGTTTCGGGGAAGAGGACGACGTAGGCGCTGTACAGGAACGCCGCCCAGGTCGACAGGGACACCAGGGCGTCCATGCCCGCGCGCCGGCGGAGCAGCGCGCGGGATAATCCCTGATGGAAGTGCCAGCCGCCCCACAGCTGCACGGGCACGGCGAGAAACAGCGCGCTGTAGGCGGACAGGTTCAGCGCGCGCGCCAGCAGCAGCGGCACGGAGAAGACCAGCGCGACCTGCAGGCGCGTCATCAGCGCGCGCTGCTCGGCCTGCCGGGACAGCAGGCTGATGGACTCCGCCTGGGTGCGGGTCTCGCTCTCGCCGAGCACGTCGTAGCCCGCCTTCTCGATGGCTCGGCGCAGGCCGCGCACGTCCAGCCTCCCGGGGATCGGCGTGAACTCGACGGCGACGGTGCGCGAGGGCAGGTCCACCGCCGCGCGCACCACGCCCTCGAGCCTCTTGAGCGCGCCCTCGACCTTGGCCACGCAGGCCGAGGAGTGCATCCCGCGCACGGGCAGCACGACGCGGCGGGAGCCCTCGGCCGCCGGCGCGCTCACTGCATGCTCCGCTTCCAGTCGCGGTCGAGCTCCTCGAGCGTCCTCCATGAGCCGGGAAAGCCCTCGGCCACCGCCTGGTCCAGGCTCTTGTCGTAGCGCAGCGCGTTGAGGAACTGGGAGAAGCCGATGCGGCCTCCGCGCTCGATCATGAAGCGCGTCATGCTCTCCGCCTGCGCGTACCACAGGCTGACCTCGTAGGCGCGCTCCGTGGCGGGCACGAGGCGGATCATCTGGTCCATCGGGACCGGCTGGGAGCGCAGGCTGCCGCGCAGCACGGAGAACATGTCTCCCTGCCCCCGGCTGCCGAGCGCCTTGTTCTCCTGGAGCACGGCCAGGCCCTCGTTGACCCAGCGGTGATCCGGGTTGACGCGGCCCATGTACTCGAACCAGATCAGGTGTGTGATCTCGTGGGACAGCACCGCCTCGAGCCGGGGCGACATGAAGGTGTAGATCGCGTTGCCGACGGCCACGCCGCCCGACCAATCCGGCTGGCCGGTCTTCTTGCGGAACTCGTCCTGCGTGCCGTAGACGACGATCTGGTAGAGGCCGCGAGGCATGAAGGAGCTCAGGCCGGTGTCGGTCATGATCCGGGTGTAGGCCGCCTCGGCCACGGCCGAGACGTCGAGCACTGTGGACTGGCCGTACGCCTTGACCTTGAAGTGCAGGCTCGAGTTCTCCTGCGCCCCCGCCTCGAGGCCGGGGTAGACGCCCTCCATCACGCCGGTGTAGGCGCGCCCGCGCCCGTCGTCGGGCAGCTCGCCGGGATAGGGGATGCACGCGGCGCACGCCGCGGCGATGAGGAGGAGAACGCGATGACGCTTCACGCCCTCATTCTACGAAATTGCCGCGGCGCTGTTTCTGGAAACAGTTGGGGCCCCGGGTTTGGTATCATCTCGTCGTGGAACCACGAACCGCCTCCCCGTCGATCGGCGAAGTCCTGACGGTCAAGGTGGACCGCATGGCCCCCGCCGGAGACGGCCTCGCGAAGGCGGAGGGCTCCAACCGCGTCGTGTTCGTGCCCGGCGCCGCGCCCGGCGACCGCCTCGAGGTCACGGTGTTCGACGCGAAGTCCAACTTCGCCCGCGCGCGCATCACCAAGGTCCTCTCCTCGGGCCCGGAGCGCATCGACCCTCCCTGCCCCCATCACGCCGCCCCGTCGCGGCAGGGCCCCTTCTGCGGCGGCTGCGACTGGCAGCACCTCGCCTACGAAAGCCAGCTCAAGCACAAGCGCGGCATCGTCGTCGACTGCGTGAGCCGCATCGGCAAGTTCGCCGACGCCGACAAGCTCGTCCTCCCGACTTTGCGCGCGCCCAAGCCGTTCGGCTACCGCAACAAGGTCCAGATCCCCTTCATGGCCGGCGCGCACGGCCCGCGCATGGGCTTCTTCTCCGCGGGATCGCGCGAGATCGTCGACATGAAGGAATGCCCGATCCAGCCGGACCTGTCGGTGCGCATCGCCCTCAAGGTGAAGTCCATGTCCATCGAGCGCGGCTGGACCTTCTACGACGGCAAGACCGGCCGCGGCTGGCTGCGCCATCTCTACATCCGCACCAACGCCGAGGGCCAGGCGCTCGTCGCCCTGGTCACCACGCACCAGGAGTTCCCCGACCGCGAGGTGTTCGCCGCCGAGCTGCGCGCGAACTTCCCCGAGATCGCCGGCATCCACCAGAACGTCAACCCGGAGCGGACCTCGGTCGTCCTCGGCTCCGTCTGGCGCCGCCTCTGGGGGCAGCGCGAGCTCGAGGAGACCTTGGGTCGATTCCACTTCTCCGCCTCCCCCGGCGCCTTCCTGCAGGTCAACACCCCCGCCGCCGAGGTCCTCTACAACGCGGCCAAGGACGCGGTGAAGGAAGGCGGCAAGAAGTTCCCCATGGGCCTGGACCTTTACTGCGGCGTGGGCACGCTCACCCTCTGGCTGGCCGACGTCTTCCCGCGCATCGTCGGCGTCGAGGAGAACAAGGACGCGATCAGCGACGCCTACCGCAACGCGGAGCGCAACCGCGTGCGCAACGCCCGCTTCAAGGCCGGCCGGGCCGAGTCCGTGCTGCCCAAGCTCGCCGCCGAATTGTCCGTTGAGACCTGCGCGGTCGTCGACCCGCCCCGCGTCGGGCTGTCCCAGCCCGTGAGGCGCTTCCTCACCGACAAGAAGCTCAAGCGCCTCGTTTACGTCTCCTGCGACCCCGCGACCTTCTCCCGCGACGCCGGCTTCCTGTCGCATTCCGGCTGGGTCCTGCGCCGGGTGCAGCCCGTCGATCTCTTCCCGCAGACCAGCCACGTCGAGCTCGTCGCCTTGCTGGATCGGAAGTAGGCCTTTAGACCCAGACGATGAAGGGGCCAAAAGGCCTTGCGCTTTGTCGGTTTTGGGCTTATATTTGAGCCAGTGTTCCCTAATAGGCTTTTAAAATAGAGGACTCCATGAAAACCCCTCGCCTCGCCCTGCTCACCCTCCTCGCGTGCGCCTCCGCCGCCAACGCCTCCATGCCCACCTGGCCCGTGGTCGACGAAAGCTTCCGGGCCTGGCCGACCATCACCTTCAAGGTCGGCGACGGATTCCGCAGCCTGCGCTGCCGCCTGTCCGAGTGCGACCCGGTCAAGAATAAGAGCACGTCGAAGCTTTACGTGATGAAGCAGACCGGGGCCAACGAGCCCATCCGGGCGACGATCATCGAGCTCCACCCGCTGGGGAAATACGACCCGCGGCGGCTCTATGGGAAGGAGTACGCGGAGGTGTCGAAGGTCATCGACTCCCATCGGACGAAGTACGCCACCGAGCTGTCCAATTTCACCCTCGACAACAGCGGAGCGCAGCTGGTCGTCGTCCAGGGGGCCAACCGCTACCCGGCCAGCACCGACATCAGGACGCAGTATTGGTCGGCGACCGGAGCCGTCATCGCCGTGAGCCCTCCCGTCAAGATGGCCGACGACGTGCTCAAGCCCGAGGTGCCCGGCCGGAGAGAGCCCCCCGTGAGGCGGCGGCCCACGCTTCCCGCCCCGCCCCGCTCGCTGCGCAAGCTCGACAGCGCCGGCAAATGGAAGGACGCGATCACCGCCGTGGGCGAATGGCGCGCCGTTGAGACGTCCAAGCTGCCGGTCATGTCGATCCCGGTCCCGCTGCCCAAGCTCACCTTCTACTGCTATCACGAGAAGATGGACGGCGACGCGACGCTCGCCGCGCATCTGCGCAAGCATCCCCTCATCGTCGAGTGCGTCAATTGGGCCGCCCCGACGGACGACGCGACGCAGGGGACCGACAAGAAGTTCAAGGTGCGCCACCACCGCGTCCAGTTCGACCTGGCTTACGTGGACGGCAGGCTCACGACCATGTCCGGCGTCTCCGGGGTCGTCGTGACCGAGAAGACGCCGCTGCCCGACGCGCTCGGAGGGGCGGGCTTCGTCAAGGTGACCGCCGTGCCTCCCCCCGCGGAGGCCGGGGACGTTTCGCTCGCGCTGCTCGAGCCGGAGGAGACCCGGTGGCTGACCAAGCGCCAGGCCGCGGCGTACGCCGCCGCGCGGACGGCCGCGAAGGACGCCGCCGCGCGCAAGGCCGCCGACGACCAGTACCGCGGCTTCGTCGAGGCCCAGACCCGCCCCGAGGCCCAGGCCGCGTACAAGGCGGCCCGCGCCCTGCCCGTCGCCGAGGCCTCCGCGACGCTGAAGGCGGCCGTGGGCGGAATCGAGATGTGGGGCGGCAAGGACGCCAAGGACGTCAAGTCCATCGTGGAGCCCTTCCAGGCGACGGCGGACTCCGCGACGGCCAAGCTCCTCGAGATTCAGCTCTCGAAGGCGGATTGGGACCTCCTGAAGAAGAAGCCCGCGGACCTGAAGGCGTACACCGACGCCCGCATATCGGCCGACGGCGCCTCCGGCGACGGCACCGCCTTCGACGCGGCGTACGTCGATCCCGTCGCCCTCCACCTCTCCGTCGCGGCCGCGCGCGCGGCCGCCGGCGTCCCGCCGTCCGAGGCCTCCCCGAATCCGGACGGCGCGCCGCTCGTCCCCCTGCTGACCGACGACGAGAAGAAGCTGCTGACGCCTTCGGAGCTGGCGGTCTATCAGAGCATCTTCGACACGGCCAAAGGCGACCCCAAGGACCCGAACCTTCAGCGGGAGGCCGCCCGCCTGCGGGCGCTCATCGCCTCCGAGAACCGGGGCAAGGATCCGGCCTACGCCGCTCCCGGCAGCCTGGACGAGTTCAACGACCCCAAGTTTCCGGAATGGCAAAGGCGCAAGTTCTGCGCCGAACTCGTGAAGTCCGGGGCCAACCTCGGCGCGGACGCGCGCGCGGCCGAGCTGGGCGGCACCGGCGGAGCGCTCAACCAGCTGAATCAGACCGACGGCCGTTCCGCGACGCCCGCGACCGCGACGTCGTCCGACGCTCCGGCCGATTGGACGACCGAGGCCTGCAAGCCGTACAGGACCCCTCCGGTGACGACGGGCCCCACGACCAAGCCTCCCGTCACCGCCGACGTCCCGGTGCCGCCGGGAGTCGACGCGGAAACCAAGGAAAAGGAAAAGAGCAAATGGCTGACCCCGAGCCTGCTCACCAGCGCGGCCAAGGGCGCACTGATCGGCCTGCTGATCGGCTCCTTGTTCGGGCCGGTCGGCCTCATCGCCGGACCGGTCCTGGGTGCGGCGATGTTCTACGGCCTGACCAAGGTCACCGGAGGCTGAGGGCCTAAAGGCCCAGGCCGGAAGGGACCGAACGCCCCTTACGGGGCTTCTCGCGGGACGCTATCCTATGGGCATGAAAGCCCTCGTCCTCCCCCTTCTGGCCGCCGGCGCCCTCGCCTTACCGCTGCGCGCCGCGGCCGCCGCGCCGGCCCTTGAGGCGCCCAATTTCGACGGCGCCCGTTCGCGCCCCGAGGGGAGCTTCGTGACCGCCGGAGCCTCGACCGACGGACGCACGGCCGCCCAGATCGCGAAGGACGAGCAGGTCAAGGCCGACGCGCGCGCGCGGGTCAATGTCGCGGCGCCGAACCCGGGCCCGGACGCGGAGATCGCGCCGCCCAAGCCCAACGAGTGGCTCAAGTCCGACCACATCATCTCCGGCGTGAAAGGCGCCATGGTCGGCCTGCTCGTCGGCTCGCTGTGGGGCCTGCTGGGGCTCGGCATCGGAGCGCTGGTCGGCGGCCTGATCGGCTACGGCCTTTCCAAGATCACCGCTTAGCCGTCTTCTCGTCCTTCATCCCCCACGCCAGCATGCAGGCCCCCACCGTGATGCAGGAGTCCGCGACGTTGAACACGGGCCAATGGTGGAGGTGCAGGAAATCCACGACGTAGCCGAACGCGACGCGGTCGTAGAGGTTGCCGACCGCCCCGGCCGTGACGAGCAGGGCCCCCCACTGCAGCCACGGGTCGTCCTGCGGCCATCGACGCCGGATCAGCTGCAGGCCGATGACGAGGCCGATCGAGACCGCGGTCAGGAGCTTGTTGGCCCCCCGGCCCATGCCGAACGCCGCGCCGGTGTTCTCGACGTAGGTCAGGTCGAAGAACGGGAGCAGAGGGATGGTGCCGACGGCCTTGAGCGAGGTCGCCGCCCATATCTTGGTCGCGCGGTCCAGCGCGAGCAGCGCGACTAGAGCTGCCGCGCGCAGCGTCCGCATAGCTCCGGGAAGGCCGGGTTCGAGCCGAGGTCGGTCTGCCACCGCCAGCAGCGCGGGCATTTCGCGCCTTCCGCATGAAATACTTCGATATCCGCCCCGGCCCCCCACTCGACCTGGGACACGATGAGCAGCTCCTCGAGGTTCAGGGACCTGAACTCCGCGGCGCCGGCGGGCAGGAGAACCTTGGCGTCGAGGGACTTGCCGATCAGCTTCGCCGTCCGGGCCTCCTCGATCTTCTTGTTGACGCGCTCGCGCAGCTCGCGGGCCTTGTCCCATCTAGCGGCGAGCGCCTCGTCGGTCCAACGCTCGTCCGGGGCCGGCAGGTCCCAGAGGAAGACGCTCGAAGACGGCCGCCCCGGCCAGAAACGCCAAGCTTCCTCGGCCGTGAACGAAAGGATCGGCGACAGCAGCGCGCACAGGCGGGAAAGGATCGCGGCCATCACCGTCTGGGCGACGAGACGCTCCTCCGACCCTCTCTTGAAGGTGTAGAGCCGGTCCTTGGTCCCGTCGAGATACAGGGCGGAAAGGTCGAACGAGCAGAAGTCGACGAGGCGGCGCGCGGCGTCGCGGTAACGGTACGCGCGGTAATCCTCGAGCGTCTCCTCCTGAACGCGGGCGAGCCGGTGCAGGATGTAGCGCTCCATCTCGGGAAGCCGCTCGTAGGGCACGGCCTGAGAGGGCTCGAAGCCGTCCAGGCACCCGAGCAGATGCTTGAACGTGTTGCGCACGCGCCGGTAGGAGTCCGCCGGCCCCTCGAGGAGCTTGTCGGAGATGCGCACGTCGTCGCTGTAGTCGCACAGGGCGACCCAGAGGCGCAGCAGGTCCGCGCCCCACTTGTCGATGACCGCCTGGGGGGCGACCACGTTGCCCGTGGACTTGTGCATCGCCCGGCCCTTCTCGTCGAGCACGAAGCCGTGCGTCAGCACCGCCTTGTAAGGGGCCTTCCCGCGCAGGGCCGTCGACATGACCAAGGAGCTTTGGAACCAGCCGCGGTGCTGGTCGGAGCCCTCCAGGTACAAGTCGGCGACCGCGTCCTCGCCTAAAACGGCGAGCCACGACACCCCCGAGTCCAGCCACACGTCGAGGATGTCCGATTCGCGCCGAAAGCCGTCCTCGAGCGCGGGGTGCGACGGCAGGAACGGCCAGTCCGCCGGCTTGAGAACCTCGCCCCAGCGCTCGAACCAGAAGTCCGTGCCCTCCGCAGCGGCCTTCTTCTCGACCGCCTCGAGGATCGCGTCGTCGAGGACCGCCTCGCCCGTCTTGTCCGAATAGAGGACCGTGATCGGCGTGCCCCACACGCGCTGGCGCGACAGGCACCAGTCGGGACGGTTGGCCACCATCGCGGCGATGCGGTTGCGGCCCTCGGAGGGGACCCACTGCGTCTTGTCGATCTGCTCGAGCAGGCTCCGGCGCAGGTCCTCGGAGAGCTTCAAAAACCACTGCTCGGTGGTGCGGAAGATGACCGGGTTCTTGCAGCGCCAGCAATGAGGGTAGGAATGCGAGATGTCCTTCTTGGCGAGAAGCAAACCTCGCTGGGAAAGATCGGCCGCGATCTCGGCGTTGGCTTCCTTGAAAATGTGCTTGCCCCGCCAAAGCGGGGCCTTGTCGGTGAAGACGCCGGAGTTGTCGACGGGGTTCAGGATCTGAAGGCCGTACCTGACGCCGGTGTGGAAGTCGTCCTCGCCGTGGCCGGGCGCGGTGTGAACGATCCCCGTGCCGTCCTCGGCGTTCACGTAATCGGCGACGACGGTCCGTCCTGAGTTGTCCTCGGGAGAGGGCGGGAAAGGCAGGGCGTAGGTGATCGCGGGGTCGTCGAAGTAGGCGCCGTCCCAGGTCTTGACCTCCACCCAGCTCGTCGCGCCGACGATCGCCTTGACGGCCTCGAGGCGGTCATGGCCCAGGAGCAGCGAGCGCTTGACGCCGCCGATCTCGGCCGCCACCAAGGTGTACTTGAGGGCCGGATTGAACGCGGCGGCGCGGTTGGCCGGCAAAGTCCAGGGGGTCGTCGTCCAGATCACGAGCTCGGCGCCCTCCAGGAGCTGCTTGTCGCTTTTCGCGAACTCGGCCTTGAACGGACGAAGCTTGAGCGCGACGTACACCGAGGGCGAGGTCTTGTCCTTATACTCCACCTCGGCGTCGGCCAGCGCGGTCTCGCACGTCGGGCACCACAGCACGGGCTTGAGCCCGCGATAGACGCGCCCCCCCTTGACCAGGAGGCGGAACGCGCGCAGGATCTTGGCCTCGTACTCCTTGGACATCGTCTTGTAAGGCCTTTCCCAATCGCCGAGCAGGCCCAGGCGCTTGAACTCCGAGCGCTGCAGCGCGACGAAGCGCTCGGCGAAGGCGGCGGCGTCCCGGCGGAACTTGGGGATGTCGGTGACGCCGCGCTTGCTCATCTTCATCTCTTTGAGAAGCGCCGTTTCGATCGGAAGCCCGTGGCAATCCCAGCCCGGCACGTAGGGGGCGTGATGCCCCATGAGCGCGCGCGCCTTGACCGTCATGTCCTTGAGGACCTTGTTGAGCGCGTGGCCGATGTGGATGTTGCCGTTGGCGTAGGGCGGTCCGTCGTGCAGGACGAAGGGAGGCCGGCCCTTCTGGCGCTCCTGGAGCTTCTCGTAGAGGCCCGCCTCCTCCCAGGCCTTGAGCAGATCGGGCTCGCGCCGGGCGAGGTCCCCCTTCATGGGGAAATCCGTCCTCGGGAGGTTGATCGTCGCCGACCAGTCGGTGCGCGCTTCGGGCATGATCGCTATCCTACAAATTTTGATAGTATGCCCTCCATGGACACCTTCATCGCCGTCTGCCTCGCCCTGATCGTCCTCGAGCTGGCCGTCATGATCGGCGCCTTCGTCTACGCGGTGCTGCGAGTCAAGGACGCCGCGACCGCCGTCGAGGTGGCCGCCTATCGGGTCGACCAGGAGGTCCTGTCCGTCGGAGAGGCCTTCCGCTCCGGCTGGGGCGGGGCGCTGCGCACCGCCATCTCCGCCGGCTTCGCCTTCCTCCGCCGCTGACATGAGCGCGCTGAAGTCGATCAAGCGCTGGTTCATCGATCCCCGGTTCGAGCGCAAGAAGGAGTTCCTTCGCTCGCTCGACATCTTCAAGGAGCTGAACGACCGGGAGCTCGGCTACCTCGTCTCGGCCCTGCATTCCCGGACCTACCGCGAAGGGGAGGTCGTCTTCGTCGAGGGCGACATCGGCCGGGCCCTGTTCGTCCTCGAGACCGGCGCCGTCGAGCTGACGCGGCAATCGGCCGGCCCGCGTCCCGAGAGCCTCTATCAGCTCAAGCCCGGCGACTTCTTCGGGGAGATGGCCCTGCTCGAGTCGCTTCCGCGCACCGCCACCGCGACCGCGACCGAGAAATGCCATCTGCACCTGCTCTACAAGAGCAAGCTCGACGCCCTGCTCCACTCCGAGCCGCGCATCGGGGTCACGATCATGCGCCACCTGGCGCGGCTCCTGTCGGCCCGCCTGCGCCGCATGAACGCCGAGCCCAAGCTCTCCGCCGCCGCGAATGACTAGGCAGCGCCGGGAATTCCCCGTCGTCGCCGCGTTCCTCGTCGCGGGCGCGGCCCTGTTCGCGTTCTCCCGCCTGCATCATGCGCTAGCACCCTTCCTGCTCGCCGCGGCCTTCGCCTACGTCCTCAACCCGATGGTGAGCTACTTCGAGGCGCGCGGCCTGCGCCGGGGGCAGCTCGTCGTGCTCGGCTACCTGGCCGCCGCCGCCCTCGGCGTCGGCGCCTACGCGGGCCTGAAGACCCTGATCGTCTCGGAGACCGAGCTGTTCCAAACGCGCGCCCCGGCCTACCTCAGCAAGCTCCAGAAGACGGCCTACGCCCAGCAGGAGCAGCTCACCAAGAATCTCCCCCTGCCCCCCAAGGCCGCGGAGCAAGCCCTGCAGTCCGCGCTCGGCGGAGCCTTAAGCGTGCTGCAGAACCTCCCTTCGCACCTGCTCGCCTTGCTGCCGCTGCTCGCGCACCTGCTGCTCGTGCCTTTCATCGGCTTCTTCTTCCTGCTCGACGGGCCGAGCGGCGTGTCGGGCGGCATCCAGCTCTGCCCGAGCCGCTACGTGGAGCAGGCCCTCCATCTGCTCAGCGAGATCGACACCGTGCTCGGCAACTACCTGCGCGGCCTCGTCGTCGTCGTGACGGTGATCTTCGTCGTCTCCTTCTTCGGCCTGGTGTCCCTCGGCGTCGACAACGCCCTGTTCATCGCCGCGATCGCGGGCGTCAGCTCGATCGTGCCCTACTTCGGCCTCGCGATGGGCATCCTCGTCGGCGGCGCGATGGCCGCCTATCAGTTCGGCACCATCCTGGCCGCGGTGAAGGTCGCCGCGCTGTTCGTCGTCATCCGGCTCGTCGAGGAGACGCTCATCCAGCCGATCATCGCCCGCCACTCCCTGCACATGCACGCGATGACCAACCTGTTCGCGCTGATCGTCGGGGGAGCCACGTTCGGCTTCCTCGGCCTCGTGTTCGCCGTGCCCGCCGCCGGCATCCTCAAGGCCCTCGTCTCGGTGACCTGGTCCTGGTACGCGAGCGAGCGCGGCCTCGCCCTCGGCGCGGCCGAGGGCGTCGGCGTGCCCTACACCTAAGAAACCGAGCAGGCAGTCGGCGCCGTCACGCCGGAATCCGGTGCGAGTTGTGCTGCTCAGGCTCCTAGGGCTTCTTCAGGTCCCGCGCGACGCGAAAGCCGGTCCCGCGCTCGTCGCGGATGTCCGGGTCCTCGCTGTCGCGGTTGCTCGCCCGCAGGTTGTGCGCGTCGCCGTCCCACTGCCCGCCGCGGTCGCAGCGGAAGGAGCTCGTCGACTTCACGAGCCGGGCCGAGGCGTCGGAGGGCGCGCCCTCATAATTCTCGTGGTACCAGTCCTCGGTCCACTCCCAGACATTGCCGGCCATGTCGCACAGCCCCTGCTTCGAGTTGCCCGCCGGCTTGGAGCACACCGGCCAGGCGGCGTCGCGTCCGCAGCCCAGCGCGTCGGGATTCTCGCCGAACACGGCCAGGCGGCACGTCGCAGGCGCGTCGCCCCACGGGTAGCGCCGCTGCTCCCCCGCGCCGCGCGCGGCGTACTCCCACTCGGCCTCCGTCGGAAGCCTTCCGCCCGCCCAGGCGGCGAAGGCGCGCGCCTGCGCCCAGGTCACGCAGACCACCGGCTGATCGTCTCCGCGGAACGCGGGCCCCAGGCAGTCCGGGTCCACCGCCGAGCAGGCCCCCGCCTTCACGCAGGCCCGGTACTGGCGGTTGGTGACCTCGGTGCGCCCGAGCTCGAAGGCCTTCACCGTCACGCGACGGACGGGGCGCTCCGTCGGGTGCTCGTCGGAGCCCATCAGGAAGGTCCCGCCGGGGATGAGGACCCAGACGATCAGCGCGGATTTCAAGGTTGGACGTACGGCGCGAGCAGCACGCGCAGGTCGGCGGGCACGCGCGCCGGGCGCCACAGGTCGGTCACGATCGCGTGGCGGGAGCGAACGCGCGCGGCGATCCTGCCGCCGAGCTCCCCGTCGACGACCTCGCACGTGAACGCGATGCTCGCGCGGCCGAGCTCCGAGATCCAGGTGCGGATGGTCAGCAGGTCGTCGTAGCGGCTCGGGGCCAGATACTCGCAGTGCGCCGAGACGGCCGGCAGGAACAGCTTGCGCTGGACCTCGAGGTCGCGGTAGCGCACCCCGAGCGAGCGCAGCAGCTCGGTGCGGCCCTGCTCGAGGTACTTCAGATAGTTCGCGTAGTAGATGATCCCGGCCTTGTCCGTGTCGGCGTAGGTCACGCGCACCTGGAACTCGTGGAACTTCGGCTTGCGCGTCGGAGCGGGCGCGGCGGCCTTCGGCTTCTCCGCCGGCGGCGGAGCCGGCGTGCCCGTCGTATTGGGCAGGGTCACCTTCGTGATCGCCTGGCGGTCCTCGCCCAGGACTTGGTTGACGACCGAGAGGATGCCGGAAAAGCCGACGGGCTTGCGCAGGAAGAACGTCTTGGCGCCGGGCTTGATGCGGCCCTTGAGCTCCTCGAGGGTCAGGCCCGTCGAGAAGATGACGGGCGTCGCGGCGGTCAGCGGCGAGGCGCGCAGGCGCTCGTAGGCGGCGCCGCCGTCCACGCCGGGCATATAGAAGTCGAGGATGATGAGGTCCGGCCGCAGCTCCTGGGCCAGGAGTATGCCCTGGGTCGCGTCGAAGGCGACGGCGACCCGGTAGCCGGCCGACTCGAGGCCGTCCTTAAGCGGTGCGACCAAGGTGACGTCGTCGTCGACGACGAGGATCGTGCGGGACATGGGCGGACTCAGCTTACAAATTCGTCCGCGCCGCGTCTATGCCGGCTCGCAGCGGCCGCCGAGGGAGAGCCGGTAGCGGCGGCCGCGCCAACGGTAGCTCCGGCGCAGGGCGAGCGGCCAGGCCGCGAGCAGGGCGGCGTCGGCCAGCAGCAGGCGCGCGTAGCCGAGCGTCGGGAGGCGGTACGCCAGGGCCCGGTCCTGCAGCGCGGCGACGGCAGTCCTTGTCAGCAGCGCGAAGGCAAGCGCCGCCGCGGCCGCGGCGAGCCCGCCGCC
>JAKFCD010000110.1:0-130458 GCA_036676805.1 Elusimicrobiota bacterium | reverse complement strand
CCGGCCGCCGCGGCGCCCGCCGCGCCGGTCGCGGCCGAGGCGCGTCCCGCGGCGCCGCGGATCGTCCACGCCGGCCTGCGCTTCGTCCCGGGCGGCTTCGAGGCCGCGGTGCGGGACGGGGAGCGCTCCTTCTCGCGCTTCGTGCCGGCCGCCAAGGGCGGCGCCTACCGCCAGGCCTTGGCGTGGCTCGCGGCGTGGTCGCGCGAGCAAAGCGCCGAGATCGCTAGCGTCGGCCTCGCCGGCCGCGCGCCGCGGGCGCTCTCGGAGCGGCTCTGGCTCGAGCACGACGCCGTGCCGGTGCCGGTCCCGGGAGCGCCCGACGCGGCCGCCGCCGCGCGCGCGTCGGCGGAGAGCTTCGTCGAGCAAGGCGGCCTGGCCTGGCCCGTCGTCGGCGCGCGCCCCGACGGCGAGGTGGACCCCGCCGCTTTGACCCGCCTGTCGCCCTACCGGCGCCAGGTCTCGGCCAAGGACTTCAAGGCTTTGCGCGAGGAGGCCCGCCGCGCGCCGGGGCCGATCGCCTTCTTCAGCTCCACGCCGCAGGGCGGGGGCGTGGCCCTCATGCGCCACGCCTTGGTCCGCCTCGCGCGCCTGCTCGGCGTCGACGCGCGCTGGTACGTGCTCGACCCCGACCCGGCCGTGTTCCAGGTGACCAAGCGAAAGATCCACAACGTCCTTCAGGGCGTGGCGCCCGAGGGCGTGGAGCTTAACGCGGCCGACAAGGCGCTCCTGCAGGGCTGGTGGGACCGCCAGACCGCGAAGTTCGAGCCGGTGCTGCGCGCCGCGGCGGTGGTCGTCATCGACGACTATCAGCCCTCCGGCCTGATCCCCTTCATCCGCGCGGTCAACCCGTCCGCGCGCATCCTGTACCGCTCCCACATCCAGGTCCGCGCCGAGCTCACCGATCACCCCGGCACGGCGCAGGCCCGCACGTGGGCGTTCCTCTGGGAGAACATACGCCACGCGGCCGCCTTCGTCAGCCATCCCCTCGAGCAGTTCGTCCCCGCCGTGGTGCCGCGCGAGATCGTCGCCTTCATGCCCGCCACGACCGACGCCCTCGACGGCCTCAACAAGCCGCTGAGCGAAGGCCGGCGCGCGCGCCTCATGGCCGCCTTCGACCGGCGCCTGGAGTCGATGGGCCAGACTCCGCTCGATCCTGAGCGTCCCTATATGGTCCAGATCGCCCGCTTCGACCCGTCCAAGGGCATCGACACCGTGCTGGCCGGCTACGCGCTCCTGCGCGAGCGCCTGCGCCGGGAGGGCGTGCCCGACGCGCGCGCGCCCCAGCTCGTCTTCGCCGGCCACGGCGCGGTCGACGACGCGGAGGGCGGCGAGGTCTTCCTGCGCACCTTGGAGGCCGTGAGAACCTTGTACCCGGAGTGGGCCGGCGACATCAAGGCCGCGTCCTTGCCGCACTCCGACCAGGTCCTCGACGCGGTGGCGCGCGGCGCCCTGTTCGGGCTGCAGCTTTCCGACGCCGAGGGCTTCGAGATCAAGGTCACCGAGGAGCTCATGAAGGGCGTGCCGGTGATCGGCAGCCTCACCGGCGGCATCCCGCTGCAGATCGAGCACGAGCGCACCGGCCTGCTCATCGCGCCCAAGGACCCCATGGCCGCGGCCGCGGCGATGCACCGCCTGTGGAGCGACGCGGCTTACCGGGACCGGCTGTCGCGCGCGGCGTCGAGCCGCCGTCCCCGCCTGCTCACCCAGCACAACCTGCTGCGCTGGCTGCGCCTGGCGCGCGGGGCTTCCCCGGACTGACGCTCAGCGCAGAGCGGCCTCCGGCGCCGGTGAAGCAGGCGTCGAGCGCCACGATCGTCTCCTTGGCCCGGAGGGCGGCGAGCTTCCCGTAGAGCGTCTTGAGAGGGTAGGCCGTGTCGCCGAGGTAGTTCGGGTCGCCGTCGAAGGGAAGCAGGTAGGCGCCGCCGGTGACCGGGTCGGGTGCCCGCCGACTGTTTCCGGAAACAGTTGGACGGCGAGGTCAGGGCGCGACGCGGAACCAGTCGGCGAGCGGGAGCTCGCCGGCCTGGGGGACGTCCGACCAGGGAAGAAGGACCTGGGCGGGGCCGGCGCCGCGGCGGGCGGCGCTCTCGAGGATGCCGGCCTTGTAGAACACGTGGCCCTGGCCCGCGATGACGAGCACGACGCGGCCCTCGGCGGCGAGCTTGGCGGCGTTCTCGCCCATGGTCTCGTTCCAGACGGCCATCGCCTCGAGCATGCGCGGGATCGCCGCGGCCGGGGCGCCGTGGCCGGACACGGAGTCGAGCACGTACTTGCGGTAGCGGGCGTCGGCGCTCTGGAGCACGACGGCGGGGATGCGGCCGCGCTCGGCGGGCGTCAGGCCCGCGAGGCCCCTTTGGCCGACGGCCTTGACCACCTCGCGCGGGGCGTTGAGCCCGCGCACCGGGACGCCGGCGGCGCGGGCGGCGTCGAAGACGGGCTTGTACAGCGCGAAGTCGAAGCCCCAGTTGGCCTTCCACCAGACGGCGAAGTCCGCCTCGGCCGTCGCGCCGGACATGAACGCGTCGAGCACGGCCTGATCCTCGGCCTCGACCATCTCGAGGCCGACGGCCAAGGGCACGCGCGCGGCGAGCGCCGTGAGGACCTCGGCTTGGATCGCGTGGTGCCCGGCGTCGTCGTGCGACTCGCCCACCGCGACGATGCGCGCCGAGGCCAGGGCCGCCGCGGCCTCGGCCCAGGAGCGGGCGGCGCCGGAGGCGTCGAAGACGGCGCCCACGGGGCGCGCGGCGACGGGGCCCACCGGCACGCCTTTGGGAACGGTCACGGCGACGGGGGACCAGGCGGTCCCGAAGGCCAAAGCGAGGGCGGTCAGATCCATAGGTCGATTTTACTTCACTTTTCGAGCTTGGTGACGGTCGGCTTGTAGGACGGGTCGCGCAGGACGACCTGGCCCAGGCGCGCCTCGTCGACGGACTCGGCGAGGATGCGCGCGGCCTCCTGCGGAGCGTGGAAGCCCGTGGAGTTCTCCGCCTCGATGAAGTCGAGCTTGAACTGCGCCGTGCGCTGGTAGGCGCGGGCGCGGGCGAGCACGGCCTCGGGCTTGCCGGCCTTCTGAGCCTTCGCGATGTCGGCGATCAGGTCGACGACCGCGTCCATCGCGCTGTTGCGCAGCTTGAAGGTCCGCTCCTGAATGTTCTCGACGCGGGCCTTGAGCTCCGCCTCGGGAATGTTGTGGCAGGTCTGGCAGGCGCGGTTGACGTTGAGCATCGGGCTGCGCACGTGGTGGTCGCTGATCTTGAGCGCGCCCACGCGGGTGTAAGGCATGTGGCAGTCGGCGCAGGCCACGCCCGAGCGGGCGTGGATGCCCTGGTTCCAGAGCTCGAACTCGGGATGCTGCGCCTTGAGGACCGGCGCGCCGGAGACCGCGTGCGTCCAGTCCTTGTACTGCTCCTTCTCGTAGTAGGCAAGGATGTTCTCGACCTTAAGGCCGTTATGCCACGGGTAGACGAGGCGCTTCTCCTTGCCCTTGAAGTAGTACTCGACGTGGCACTGGCCGCAGACGAAGGTGCGCATCTCCTGGCGGGTGGCCGTCTTGTTGGGATCGTAGTTTTTGATTCCCTCGGAGGCCTTGAGGTTCCTGATGCCCTCGAGGAAGCCGGGGCGGGTGACGCGCAGCTCCATGGTCTTGGGGTCGTGGCAGTCGATGCAGGAGACGGGGTGGTCGACGAGCTTGCGCGCGTCCTGGTAGGTCATCTGGTTCATCTTCTCGAAGCCCTTGATCAGGTCGCCGTCGCCGAGCTTTTTGTAAGGAACATAAACGGACGCATGGCAGTGCATGCACGTCCCCGGCTGCTGCGCGACCCGCTGGCGCTCGGTGAAGGTCTGGTCCTCGAGCATGAAGGCGTGGCCGCGCTCCTCGCGGAAGTCCTTGGAGAAGGCGTAGCCGGCCCACATCGTCTTCAGCCGCGGGTCCTC
The DNA here is from genome assembly GCA_036676805.1 of Elusimicrobiota bacterium. Taxonomy (GTDB): domain Bacteria; phylum Elusimicrobiota; class Elusimicrobia; order UBA1565; family UBA9628; genus GWA2-66-18. The sequence continues at coordinate 126,525 of JAKFCD010000110.1, read as the reverse complement.
CTCGATGCGCGACTGCGCGACGACGGAGCGCGGGTCGACGTCGGTCGGGGTGCGGGGCACGGCCTCGGAGCCGCCGAAGCGGGTGCGCTTCATGTCGACGGTGCGCTTGTAGGCGTCGTGCTGAAGGGGGAAGTTCTTGCCCCAGACCGAGGCGTCCTCCACGGTCTCGTCGAGCTCGACGACGCGGAAGAAGGGATTCTTGGCCTCCTGCTTGCGCTCGAAGATGTTGACGAGCAAAGCGAGGGCGGCGATCGAGGCGACCGCGGCCACGATCACTCCGGCCGTAAGAGTCTTATACGTCTTCGCGTGCTTTTCCATGTCGATTCCTCAGTGGCCCACGCCCTGATGGCAGCGCAGGCAGTCGAGCCTTTTCGTGTTGTTGTGCGGCCCGTCGATCGCCGTGACGATCGGCTCGTGGCAGCGGCGGCAGTTGTCGAGCGCGATATCGCGGTCGAAGTCGGTGATCGCGATCGGCTCGTGGAAGGTCTGGGTGGTGAAGTAGTACGAGTGCCAGAAGCCGTTCTTGGCCTTGACCGCGTATTTCCCGACGAGGTTCGCCGGGGTGTGGCAGTCGTTGCAGACCGCGACGGAGCGATGCGGCGCCTTGACCCAGCCCGCGTACTGCTCGTTCATGACGTGGCAGTTGGCGCAGGCGCGCGGGTCGTCGGTGAGGTAGGAGTAGCCGCGCGCGTAGACGAAGGTATACACGGCGAAGCCCAGGAACACGCCGCAGACGGCGGCGAAGGCGAGAAAGAGGCGGCGGGTCGTGAGCTCCATGGGCCTGCGCCCAGACTAGTAAAGTTTGAGCCCGGCGGCCATGTCAAGCGTCATCGACTTTTTTCGACGACCAGCGCCCCGCCCATGCCGCCGCCGGCGCAGGCGGCGATCATGCCCAGGCGCGCCTTCGGCCGGGCCTTGAGGCCGTAGAGCAGGTTGAGCAGCAGGCGCACGCCGGTAGCACCCAGAGGGTGGCCGAGCGCGATCGAGCCGCCGTGCGGGTTGAGGGCGCCGGCCGCGTTCTTCGCCTCCCAGTCGTGGCCGAACTTCTCGCGGCCGACCTTGAAGATGGCCAGCACGGTGGCGGCGAAGGGCTCGTGGAGCTCGATGAGGTCCAGGTCCTCGAAGGCGGCGCCGGCGCGCTCGAGCGCCACGGGGGCGGCGAGGGCGGGGGCCGTGCCCATGTGGGCGGGGTTGCTGCCGTGATAGCCCCAGCCCTTGAGCTCGGCGAGGATCTCGAGGCCGAGCTCCTTGGCCTTATCCTCGGTCGCCACGATCACGGCGGCGGCGCCGTCGGAGCGGCCGCAGGAGTTGAACAAGGTGACGGTGCCCTTGTCGCCCTCGCGGTACTCCTTGCCGGAGACGTGGCGGCCGAAGTCGCGGTAGAAGTCGGCGAGCGGATAGGCGGCGTTGTCGTAGAACGCGCCGGCCTTCGCGAACATCCTCGGCTTGTCGATCAGGTCCTCGCGCAGGAACGGATACTCGTCCTTCTCGAGGAGCGCCGCCCCGCCGGGTCCGGCGACCGGGACGACGTGGCCGGCGTAAAAGCCGGAGTTCCAGCCGGCGACGGAGCGGCGGAAGCTCTCGCGCGCGTATTCGTCCTGAGCCTCGCGCGGCACGCCGTGCATCTGCGCGCTGACCTCCGCGCAGCCGGCCATGTTGATGCCCGCGACGGGGTCGGTGAGGCCCTGCTCGATGGAATCCAGGACGGCGACGTCCGGGCTCGCGATGAGCTCGGCCCACTTTTCCTTCACCACGGCCATGCTGCGCAGGGGCTTGGCCGAGCGCGTGCCGTCGATGGAATAGGGCAGGCGCGACATGGACTCCGTGCCGCAGGCGAGGTAAACCTCGCCTTCTCCGGCCAGGATGAAGCGCGCGGCGGCGGAGACGGCCTCGATGGAGGAGACGCAGTTGTTCTGCACGGTGACGGCCTGGGATTTTTCCGGCAGGCCCACGCGCAGCGCGGCCACGCGGGCGATGTTCGGCGCGTTGAAAGCCTGGCCGACCCAGCCGGCGACGAGCCCGTCGACGGCGTCCTTGGGCAGCTTGGTCCGCTCGAAGACGGCGGTCAGGGCCTGGACGAGGAGCTCCTCGGGCCTCAGGGCCGACAGCGAGCGCGCGATGTGCCCGATCGGCGTGCGCGCGCCTCCGCACAGGACGATCTTCTTCGATTCGGCGAACATGGTGCTCTCTCCTTTAAGAAGCGGCCTTCTCCGCCGAAGCCAGCTCCTTGATCATCATCATCGCGATCTCGTTGCGCTGGATCTGGTTGGTGCCCTCGTAGATCTGGGTGATCTTCGCGTCGCGCATGTACTTTTCCACCGGGAAATCCCTCATATACCCGATGCCGCCGCACATCTGCACGCAGGCGTCGGCCACCTCGGCCTTGGCGACCTCGCGCACGACGTCCCAGGGGAACTCGCCTTTCTCGTCGCAGCGCTCGCGCGCGGGCTTGAAGCATTTCAGGGCGGCCTGTCGGGCGGCCGCCTGCATCTCCGTCTGCTCCTCGGTCAGCTGGTAATCCATCACATGTACACCCCGCCGTTGACGCTCAGGACGTGGCCGGTGATGTAGGAGGCCTCGTCCGACGATAGGAAAAGGACCGCCCGCGCGATATCGAGCGGCTCGCCCACGCGCCCCAGGAGTATGCGCTCGAGCAGCTTCTTCTTGGCGTCCTCGGGGATCGCGTCGGTCAGCCGGGTGCGGATGAAGCCGGGAGCGACGGCGTTGGCGTTGATGCCGCGCGAGGCGAACTCGCGGGCGATGGACTTCGTCATCGCGATCACGCCGCCCTTCGAGGCGGCGTAGTTGGCCTGCCCGGCGGCGCCCTCCAGGCCGACGACGGAGCTCAGGTTGACGATCTTGCCGCAGCGGGCCTTCATCATCGGACGGATCGCGGCCTTGGTGAAGTTGAAGGTCCCCTTGAGGTTCACGTTCAGCACGAGGTCCCAGTCGGCCTCGGAGATCCTCATCACGAGGTTGTCCTTGGTGATGCCCGCGTTGTTGACCAATATGTCGAGCTTGCCCCACTTCGCGGTCACGGCCTTGACCACGCCCTCGCAGTCGTCGTATTTGGTGACGTCGCAGGCGAGGCCGAGGCACGCGTCCCGCCCGGCGTCGAGCGCCAGAGCCGCGGCCTGGGCCTTGGCGGCGTCGACGTCCACGATCGCGACGCGCGCGCCCTCGGAGACGAACAGCTCGGCGGTGGCCAGGCCGATGCCCTGCGCCCCTCCGGTGACGATCGCGACCTTGTCCTTGAGCCTCATAGCTTCCTCCTGGGTCTGGATTCGGGGGCCGGCGCGCGCAGCTCGTCCATGAAGGCGCGGGCCTCGCCGAGCCCCAGCACCTTCGTGACGCACACGTCCTTGTCCTTGAGCCGGTCTTCCCACTCGGCCGCCGTCGCCCCGCGCAGGACTCGGGACAGCTCCGCCGTCAGCTTCTCCGCGTGGGCCAAGGGGGCGTCGGCCAGCCCGCGCAGGTCCTGGAGGCCGAGCGCGTCGAGCAAAGACAGCGCGAAGGGCTTCTCGAGGGCGGCGACCGCCAGACGCCGGCCGTCGGACGTCTCGTAGAGGCGGTAGAAGGGGTGGGCGCCGTTCCACCAGCGCGGGCCTTGAGGGTCCTTGCCCTCGGCGAGCGACTCGGCGAGGGGGACGGGCAGGAGGGAGTGGGCGGTCTCGGCCATGGAGATGGTGACGCGCTTGCCCTTTCCCGTCGTTCCTCGCTCGACGAGCGCGGCGAGCACCGCGGCGACCGCGGCGAGGCTGCCGCTTAGGTCGGCGGCCTGGGTCGGGAGCACGCTTGGAGCGGGCATCAGGCCGAGCAGGCCGCTGACGGCGAGGAAGTTCAGGTCGTGCCCGGCCTTGCGCCGCCACGGCCCCTGGTCGGGATAGCCGGTCAGGGAGCAGTAGATCAGGCGCGGATTGGCGGCCATGAGCTCGGCCGGACCCAGTCCGCAGCGGTCCATCAGGCCGGGGCGGAAGCCCTCGATGACGACGTCGGCCTCCGCGGCGAGCGCGCGCACGCGCTCGAGGCCCTCGGGCTTGCGGAAGTCCGCGGAGAGCAGCTCCTTGCCTTCGTTGACCATGCGGAACACCGCGCCGACGCCGTCGATCAGCGGAGGCATCCCGCGGGCCTCGTCGGGGAAATGCGGCAGCTCGACCTTGGTCACGCGGCAGCCGAGGTCGGCGAGGACCTGGGTCGCGTAGGGGCCGGGAAGGAGCTTCGTGAAGTCGAGGACCTTGAGATTCTCGAAGCCCGCGCAGGGGCCGCGCAAGCCGCCGAGGGGGCGTCCGGGAAGGGGAACTCTCATGCGTCCCTCTCGCGCAGGACCTCGCGCGCGATGATCATGCGCTGTATCTCCGAGGTGCCCTCGTAGATCTCGCCGGCACGCGCGTCCCGGTAATAGCGCTCCACCGGGAACTCGCGCACGAATCCATTTCCTCCGTGAATCTGCACCGCGTCGTAGGCGACGCGGTTGGCCGTGACGGTGGCGAACAGCTTGGCCATGGACGCCTCCTTCGTGCAGCGCCTGCCGGCAGCCAGCAGCGCGGCCGCGCGCCGGACCAGCAGGCGCGCGGCGTCGACCCCCACGGCCATGTCCGCGAGCTTGGCCTGGACGAGCTGGAACTCGGAGATGCTCCTGCCGAACTGCTTGCGGGCCTTCGCGTAGGAGACCGTCTCCTCGAGGGCGGCTTGGGCGATGCCGACCGCCTGGGCGCCGATGCCGACGCGGCCGCCGTCGAGCAGGCTCATCGCGATCTTAAATCCCCCGTTGAGGGACCCCAGGATCGCCGAGCGCGGGACGCGGCAGCCCTTGAAGGTCAGCTCGCGCGTATCGGAGGCCCTCAGGCCCATCTTCTTCTCCTTGCGCCCGACGATGAAGCCCGGCAGCCCTTTCTCGACGAGAAAGCAGGTGATCCCCCGGCTGGCGCTGGCCGGGCTGGTGGAGACGAAGAGGACGAAGAGGCCGGCGATGCCGCCGTTGCTGACCCAGCACTTCGTCCCGTCGATGACGAAATCGTCCCCGTCGGGGACGGCCGACGTGCGGATGGAGCCGGCGTCGCTGCCGGCCCCGGGCTCGGAGAGGCTGTAGGCGCCGATGATCTCGCCGGCGGAGAGCTTGGGCAGCCAGCGGCTTTTCTGCTCGGGCGTGCCGAAGCGCTGCACGGCCGCGCACACCAAGGAGTTGTGGATGCTCAGGCAGCCCTGGTAGCTGGCGTTGGCCCGGGCGAGCTCCTCCATGGCGACGGCGTAGCTCAGAGCGTCGAGGCCGAGGCCGCCGTGCTCCTCGGCCACCATCAGGCCGAAGAAGCCCAGGCGCCCGCCCTCGCGCAGAAACTCCTCGGGGATGGCCTCCGCCTCCTCCCACTCGCCGGCCAGGGGCTTGAGGCGCTCGGCGAAGGCGCGCGCGGCGCCCTGCGCCTCCTTCGCCGTCTCCGAGAGCTCGAAGTCCATGGGTTCCACGCTAGATTACTAAAATCCGCTAGAATGAGGCGTGGACCTTCTTCTCGCCGCCGCGGCCGTCGCGGCGGTGCTTCTGCTCGTGAACTTCGCGCTCGCCTATTACGGGGCGGGCATGCTCATCTACCCTCCGTACATGAGCCCGATGGCCTTCTTCCCGGAGCGCTACGGGGTGAAGTACGAGAAGATCTCGTTTCCCACCGAGGACGGCCTGACCTTGTCGGGCTGGTTCGTGCCGTCCCCGACGGGCGCAGACAAGACCATCCTGATCTGCCACGGCTGGGGCGACAACAAGGGGGAGATCCTGGAGCAGACCTTGTTCCTCAGTAAGGCGGAGGGCTTCAATCTCTTCTACTTCGATTTTCGCGCCCACGGCGAGAGCGAGGGCAAGCAGGTCACGATGGGCAAGATGGAGCTGGTGGATTTCGCCGCAGCCGTGGACTGCTTAAGGAAGCGCTTTCCGCGCCAAGCCGCGAACCTGAGCGTCTTCGGCTTATCCATGGGCGCGGCGATCGCCGCCATGTCACTGCCGGCCCACCCCGAGCTCAAGGCCGCCGTCCTGGAAAGCCCGTTCGCCGACTTCCGGGAGGTCGGCAGCCGCTGGGCCTGGCATCACGCGCGGGTGCCGTACTTCCCGATCATCATGACCCTCATGTACGTCGCGCGCCTGCGCTCCGGCCATCCCGACCTCGACCGCTACAGCCCGGAGGCGTACCTGCCCTCGGCGAAGACGCCCGTATTCATCATCGCCGCCGAGCGCGACGGGATCATGCCGCCCGAGGACGTGCGCCGCCTCTACGACGCCGCGCGCGGCCCCAAGGAGTTCTGGCTGGTGCCCGGCGCCATCCACGCCAAGTGCCGCCAGGCCGCGCCCGCCGACTACGAGGCGCGCGTCGCGGCGTTCCTGCGCGCTAGAACGTCTTGAACTCGACGACGACCATCTCCCCGTTGACCACGGCGTTGATGGAGCGTCCGTCCGCGTCGCCGAAGGCCTCGATGGCGTCGCCGACGGTCTTCGCCCACTCTTTGTAGGAGCTCCCCGGCCAGGCCAGGATCTCGATCCGCTCCGGTCGGTCGAACTGGTCGTCTAGGTCGCGGCGCAGGTCCGCCGCCGCGCGCTCGTTCTCCTTCATGATGACGACGCGCGCGCGCGGCATGCGCCGCGTCACCTTGGTGAGCTTGTTCATCGTGACCGTGCCGCACTCGATCCAGACCGTCGCCTCCCCGGCGTCGTTCACGGCGAGCAGGTCGGGGAGGAACTCGAAATCGGTCAGCGCGGGCGTCTTCGTGGTGGCGTCCACCATGGCCTTCTCGTTCCAGAACAAAATGAAGGCCGCGATGCGGTGCGCGAGGTGGTCGTCGGGCTCGCTGGGCCCCGAGACGAGGTACGGCTTGCGGGTCTCGCCGTTAAAGGTCAGGTCGCAGCGGATCTTCATGCGGACCTCCGGAACGGCCGGCCGAGCAAAGCGAACAGGCCGAGCTTGTCCGGGTCGCGCGCGCCGTCGAGCCCGAGCGCCATCGTCTCGTGCGGCTGGCGGGGCTGGGCGCGGTAAGTGCCGAACAGGCGGTCCCACCAGGGCATGTTGAAGCCGAAGTTGGAGTCGGTCTCGTCCCGGCTCGGGCTGTGGTGGACGCGGTGCATGTCGGGCGTCACCAGGACGAGCCGCAGGTGGGCGTCGAGGGGGCCGAGGCGGATGTTCGCGTGGTTGAAGAGCGAGGTCGCGTTGAGGACGATCTCGAAGGCCAGGACCGCGAGGAAGTGCGCGCCGAGCAGGGCGATGGCGGCGAGCTTGATCAGGGCCGACAGCAGAATCTCCGCGGGGTGGAAGCGCACGCCCGAGCTCGCGTCGAGGTCGAGGTCGGTGTGGTGCACGGCGTGCAGGCGCCACAACGCGGGCGACCAGTGGAACAGGCGGTGCTGGAAATAGATGAGCATGTCGAGGAGGAGGAAGGACAGGACGAACTTGAGGGGGAAATAGAGCGGCGCCTGGTTGAGCAGGCCCAGTTGGGCGGCTTCCACTTTGTAAGCGGCCTCGACGAGCGTGAAGGGGAGCAGCAGGCGCACGAGGACGGCGCCGAGGACCGCGAGGCCCAGGTTCGCCGTCCAGCGCGGTCCGGCGCCGGCCGTGGGCTTGCGGCGCGGGAGCAGGCGCTCCGCCGCGGCGCAGGCGAGCAGGATGGCGAGGAAAAGCCCGAAGCGCAGGGCGCTGAGGTCGCTCACGCGCGCCTCCGGTGAAGGGCGCAGCCGGCGAGCCAGCGGCCGTCGCCCGAGACGTAATGCTCCTTTTTCCAGACGGGCACGCGCCGCTTGATTTCCTCGATGACGAAGCGGCAGGCCGCGAACGCCTCGGCGCGGTGGCCGCAGCCGGCCGCGATCGCCACGCTGGCCTCCCCGACCTTGAGGCGTCCGGTGCGGTGCGCCACGGCGACGCGCGCGGGCCAGCGTCTTTCGGCGGCGGCCTTGATGCGCGCGAGCTCTTTTTCGGCCAGGGGGACGAAGCAGTCATAGCTCACGGCCTTGACGCGGCGTCCGGCGTGCACGGCGCGGACCGTGCCCACGAAGGACGCCAGGGCGCCGTGGTTGGGGGAGGACACCGCGCGGCACAGGGCCGCGTGGTCCAGGCGGGCGGCCGTCACGAAGCTCAGCCGCCGCATACGGGGGGGAGGAGCGCCAGGCGGCCCGCGGGAAGCGCGTCGCCGGAGGCGAGGACCGCCTCGTCGGTGGCCAGCGCGCAGCCCTGCAGGAGGGAGGCTTTCGCGCCGAACGCCGACTTGAGGACGGCGAGGGCCTGGCGGGCGGTGGCGTTCTCGGGAAGGTCGACGGAAACGGAGGAGCCCAGGCCGGCGTCGCGCAGGCGGCCGTAGAGCTCGATCTTACGCTTCATAGACGTCGACCTCGGCGCCGGCCTTGATATGGTCGCCTTCTTCGGGGAGAACGGCCCAGGAGTCGGCGGCGAGCAGGGAATGGATCTGGAAGGACGCTTGAGCGGGGAGGATCTCGACGGAGCCGAGCTCGAGACGCCTGGCTTTATAGAAGCAGCGGAGACCTTCAGGCTTATCAGCTTGTTTATCTAAACGGCAACGAATGGGGGACTCTTCGGACTGGCCCAGCAGGTCACGGAGGCACGGCGTCGCGAAAAATCGCATGCCGACGACCGAGGATACCGGATTACCGGGCAATCCAAATATGAAAGGGCCTGCCGGAAATTCGGCGAACAACAGAGGACGGCCTGGTCGAATGGCGACCTTATGGAAGATAGTTCTTGCCCCTAAGGATTTTAAAGACGCCGGTATGAAATCCTTGTCGCCCATCGACACGGCGCCGGTGGTGAGGACGATGTCGAAGCTCATGTCGAGAACCGAATCGAGCCTCGCGGCGAAGGCGTCGGGGTCGTCGGCGATGACGCCGTGAAACTCGAAATGGCAGCCCAGGCGCTCGCACTCGGCGGCGAGGTACGCCGAGGACGCGTCGCGGATCCTGCCGGGGGCCAGGGGCTCGCCGGCGGGGGAGAGCTCGCGGCCGGTGGCGATCAGGGCGACGCGGGGCTTGCGGCGGACGGGGACATGCGCGAGGCCGGCCGCGGCCAGCGCCATGAGGTGGCGGGGCGTGAGCGAGGTTCCGGCGGGGCAGATTTGGCCTCCGGCGGGGAAATCGTGGCCGGTCTTGCGGATGAAGTCGCCTTCATTCGGCGTCTTCAAAATCTCGACGGCGCGGCCGCCATCCATTTCCCGGGTCTGTTCCACGGGAACGACGGAGTCGCAGCCGGCGGGGATGGGGGCGCCGGTCATGATCCGCCACACGCCGGATTCGGCCTGGCATCGGGGCGGGTCTCCCGCGAGGATCGTGCCGAGAACGGGCATGGTCAATGGGGCGCCGGAGGCGCCGAAAGCCCGCGCATGGGCCAAGGCGTAGCCGTCCATGGACGAGTTATCGAATGGGGGGATAGGTTCGCGTCCGTGCAATTCTACGGAACAGACGCGCCCGAGAGCCTGGGAAAGGGAGATCGTCTCCTCGGACAGCGGCGGGCGCGAGAGGGCGAGCTCGGAAATGAGTTTGCGGGCTTCGCCGTAAGGAATCATCAGTGCTTGCCGTTGTTGGATATATGGATCGCGTGAGGCAAAAGATTTTCCAGGACGCATAAACCGTCGCGCACTCCGCCCTCGCTTCCGGGCAGCGCGACGATCACGCACTTCCCCAGTTGCCCGGCGACCGATCGAGATAATGCCGCGGTGACGGGTCCGCCGGAGGCGCGCAGCGATTCACCGATTCCAGGTATCTGGCGGTCGCAGACCGCCAAAACCGCTTCGGGGGTCACGTCGCGAGTCGAAAGGCCGGTGCCCCCGGTCAGTATGACCGCATCCACGCCGCGCGCAGCGCGGCGAATATGGGTTTCTATCGTCTTTTGGTCGTCGGGGCTTATAATGCGCTTTTTAATCGAGAACCCAATTCGTTCAAGGCCGGAGGCCAAAGCCGGTCCCGATTTGTCGCGGTATATTTTTTTAAAAGCACGGTCGCTCACGGTAATCACGGCGGCGTTGCCGAGCTTCACGACCCTCGCCGCCTTCGGCGGCGCTTTAACGTATTTGGGATGCGTCCAAAACCCCTTCTTGCCGCCTGATTTATACTCCAATCGAACGGCAGCGATTTCAAGGACCGGATCGACGGGCTTCAACAGATCATAAAGGCAAAGCAACGCCGCGGTGGCTCCCGTCAACGCCTCCATCTCCACCCCGGTCTTCGCCGCTACCGCGGCGATGCACCGGACGTGCGCTCCCGGCAGCGATGCATCGAGGGAAATCTCGACATCGACGGAATCCAAAGATATCGGATGGCACAACGGCAAAAGATCAGGCGTTCGTTTAGCGGCCATTACGCCGGCCGCCTGGGCGAGGCTGATCGCGTCGCCCTTCGGGAGGCGCCCCGACTTGAGCAGGTCGAAGGCCTTGCGGCGCATGATAATTGTTCCGACCGCCGCTGCGCGGCGTTCGGTGATTTTCTTGGCCGATACATCAGCCATATTCACGCCCATCAGCCCCCCATCATCGCGAAGTGCTTCGTGTTGCCGATCTTCCCATCGGGGAGATAATGCGAAACTTCCTTGAGCCCCAACAAAGCCTTGACCCGTTCCTTGAGCTCCCCGCGCTGTGAATCGTCCTGGAGCAGCGGCCTCAGCGAATGGTCCGCCTCGGAGAAAAGGCAAAGGCGAAGTCTTCCTCGACTCGTAACCCTCAATCTGTTGCAGGTCGCGCAGAAATCCTTGGCATAAGGCGCGATCACCCCGATGGATCCGTTATAGCCAGCTTTATGGAACTCACGCGCGGGCCCGTCCCCCTCGCGGCGATCCCTCTCGGCCCAGCCGTTCTCTCTTAGCCAGGCGACGAGCGTCTCGGCCTTCAAATGCCGTTCCGTGAAGAACTCCATGTTGTCCGCTACCGGCATCAGCTCGATGAACCTCACCGACAGCGGCCGTTCGCGGGCAAGTTCCACGAATTTCGAGAACTCGTCGTCGTTGAGCCCCTTCATCAGCACCGCGTTGAGCTTCGTCTCGAGGCCCAGCTCGAGGCTCCGATGGATGCCCGCCAGGACGCCGCCGAGGCCGTCCTGTCCCGTCAGCGCGGCGAAGCGCGCCGCGTCGAGGCTGTCCACGCTCACGTTGACCGCGGCGACGCCGGCGGCCTTCAAATCCGGGGCCAGCTCGAGCAGCCGGTAGCCGTTGGTTGACAGCGCGACGCGCCGTATCCCGGGCGCGGCCGAGACGGTTTTCGCGATCTCGATGATGTCCCGGCGCACCGTCGGCTCGCCGCCGGTGAGGCGGACTTTCCAGAAGCCGAGCTCCGCGAAGGCGCGCGCGAGGCGGCCGATCTCGGCGACGCTCAGCGGCGGCTCGGCCTCGGACTTGTGATAGCCGTGGGGAAGGCAGTACCGGCAGCGGAAATTGCAGGCGTCCTCGACGGAGAGGCGCAGATAATGGAAAGAGCGGCCGAAGCCGTCGACGAGCGTCACGGGGAGATTATACCCCTTACTTGAAGAGCTTGCCGCCGATGACGTCGCCGGCGATGACGCCGATGCCCGCGCCGATCAAGGCGCCGATCGGGCCGCCCAGCAGGAAGCCGAGGAGGCCCCCGAGCGCGGCGCCCGCCGCGCCGGGGAGGTACTCCCGGGGCTGCATCGGCGCCTTACCCGTCTTGAGCTTCCTGACGCTGCGCAGGAACTCCTCGTCGGGGTCGACCGGGGAGGGGACGTCGGCGATGAGGCTTGGCTTGCCGCCGGGGCCCGTGGACGGGGCCAACGGGGGACGCCCCGTGCCCTCGCCGCCGGAGACGACTCCGCCGGCCTCGGGGGCGGCCGCGCCGCCGCCGTCGAACACCCGGCCGGCGCGCTCGGCGGCCTCGGCCGCGCGGCGGGCCTGATCGAGGGCGGAGTTCCCGGTCGAGACGGCGACCTCCTCGACGGGCACGGCGGGCTCCTCGTCCGGCTTCGCGACCGGCTGCTTCGCGGGGGCCTTGGCGGGAGCTTTCGGGGGATCCTTGACCACGACGGCCGGAGGGGCGACCACGGCCGCGGGCGGGGCCTCCGCGGCCTTGCGGCGCGCGGCCAGGTCGGCGGCGGCGGCGGGGGCCGCGGCCTTCGCGTTCTTGGCGAGGGGCTCGGGCAGATACAGGTTCAGGTCCTCGCGATACTTGTCGAAGATGCCGCCGACGACCTTCTTGGTGTACCAGGTCAGCTTGCCGCCGTTGGATTTCAGCGCGTTGTCGACGGCGTCGAGATACTCGATGAGGGTGTTGCGGTCTCCGTCCTTCATCGTCTTGAGGCGGCGCACCATGTAGGCGCGGGTCTGGGGCGTCATCAGGGCCCCGTAGTTCTTGTAGGTGCCCTCGAGGTCCGGGGTGGCGATGCGGCCGTCCTTCTCGGCGAACGCGACGATGCGTCCGCGCCACTTATCGAGGACGAGCTTCATGATCTTGGGATCGCCGGCGGCGAACTTCACGTCGGCGTTGAATTCATCGGAGGCGGCCTTGTCCACTAGGACCGCCGCCAGCATCGCCTTCTCGTCGTCGCGCAGGAAGGCCTCGACCGCCGCCACGGCGGCGGGGTCGCCGGCCGCGAGCGCCGGAGCGGCGGCGCCGAAGGCGACAAGTCCCGCGAGTAAGGCGGTGCGGATCATGCGTCAAGTATATAAGCGGAACGTTTTCGCGGACAGGTTCGTTGGGCCCAGGACCCCCGGGGCCGATGGGCCTAGGAATTAGTATTATCTCGCCGGTGAAGCTCGCGATTGCGCTTATTCCCGCTCTCTTTTTCGCTTCCGCCTGCGGGGGCGGGAAGGTCCGCCGCGCGGGACCCCCGCCCCCGACGCCCCAGTGCAAGGCGATCGCGCGCACCGCTAAGACCTACCTTCCGGAAGAGGAGAAGGACCGGCCGCTGCCCAAGGACTGCTCGGACTTCGTGGCCAAGGTCTTCGCCGAGAACACGATCAAGCTGCCGCGGACGTCCGCGGCGATGTCCATCGAGGGGGAGGAGGTCTCCGCGCGCGAGCTGCGCATGGGCGACCTGGTATTCTTCGCGGGCAGGAAAGGCGGACGCAAGATCGGCCACGTGGGCATCTACATCAACAACGGCATCTTCATCCATCAGGCCAATCCCGGCGAGGGCGTGCGGCAGGAAAGCCTGCACAGCGACTACTGGCGCAAGCGCTTCCTGCGCGCGCGTCGCATCCTCGACTGACCTTATCTCCAAATTTCCACCGGTGGAATCTTGGGGATTACCGCATAGGACGTTTGCCGGGCCCCCCGGGGGACCGAAGGCCCAAGCGGGGACCCCCCCCGGCGGGTATCATGTCGAGGTGAAGATTCCGGTCCTGCTACTTCTTCTCGCGGCCGCGCCGGCGAGCGCCGGGTTCCGGCTCGAGGACGCCTTCGCCGACCTGTCCAAGGCGGCCGCCGAGGCTGCCAAGAAGGAGAAAAAGCGCAAGCTCTTCCCGTTGGCGTCCGTACCCGCCCTTCCGGGCGACGCCGCGCTTCCCCCGGTCTTCGACGCGCCGCTCGCGGAGCTGCGCGACGCGGCGCTCTCGGCGGTGACCGTGGACATCGCGGGGCGGACCTGGGACGTCGGCGCGACGGCGGACGCGGAGTACGACGACTTCTACCTCGTGCTGACCTCGGGCCGCGAGCGCCTGCTCGCCGCGCTCGCCCCCTTGAGGCGGTTCCTCCGCGACGAGGGCGTCGTCGTCTCCGGCGAGGAAGGGCCGGTGCTGCGCCTCAACGCGCGCATCAGCCTGCTGCACCCGATCAACGGCACCTCGGTCGTGGCCGTGGACGCCGTCGTTGGGCGCAAGACCCGGGATTCCTTCACGGTCGGAGAGCTCGTCGAGGCGCTGAAGTCCAAGGGCCGGGCGTTCCGGGCGGGGGACGTCGAGCTGCACTTGTTCCTCCAGTCCGAGGCGGCCGCGGGAGGGAGCGCGCTATCCTCTGAGCGCTCGATCTTCCTGGCCCGCTTCGCCGGGATGAAGTCCAAGGGCTACGCGCTGCGGGAGTCGGCCCTGGCGCCCGGCGTCCCCGTCCGCGTCCCGGCCTTCGGCCGCGTTCTGGTCCTGCTCAGGTCCGCCGACGGCCGGTTGATCGTGAGCGACGCCGGTCTCGCCCCGAAGCGTTAGCGCTCGAGCTTCAGGTCCTTCGGCCCGACGTACAGGGACTGAGGCCGGATCAGCCGGTCCTGCGCGTGCTGCTCCATCACGTGCGCGCACCAGCCGGCCGCGCGGCCGCAGGCGAACATCGAGACGAACTGGTCGGGCTGCAGGCCGATCGATTGAAGGACCAGCGCGGTATAGAACTCGACGTTCGTCTTGAGGTTGCGGCCGGGCTTAAGCTCCTCGAGCACCTTGATCGCGGTCTTCTCGACGGAGCGGGCGAGGTCGTAGAGCTTGGTGTTCTGCAGGTGGGCGCCGGCCATCTCGGAGGCGGTCTTGGCGAGCACCTCGGCGCGCGGGTCGCGCACCTTGTAGACGCGGTGGCCGAAGCCCATGATCCGCCGGCCTTCCTTGAGCTCCTTGCGCAGCCAGGCTTCGGCCTTTCCCGCGGTCTTGATGTCGACGAGCATGTCGAGCACCGGGCCGGGCGCTCCGCCGTGCAGCGGGCCCTTGAGGGCGCCGACCGCGCCGGTCACCGCGCTGACCATGTCCGAGCGGGTGGAGGCGATCACGCGCGCCGTGAACGTCGAGGCGTTCATGCCGTGGTCGGAGACGGTGACCCAATAAGTCTCGAGCGCCTTGGCCGCCATCGGATCGGGCTCGGTGCCGAAGGTCATGTACAGGAAGTTCGCGGCCAGGCTCAGGTCCGCGCGCGGCGCGATCGGCTCGAGGCCGGAGCGCAGGCGGGAGTGCGCGGCGATCACAGTCGGGAAGCGCGCGAGCAGGCGCTTGGCGAGCGCCAGGTCTCCGGCGGGGGAGATGTCGTTGGGGTTGGACACGTCGAGCGAGAGCGTGGCGCAGGCCATGCGCAGGGCGTCGATCGGCGGCGCGTTGCGGGCGGTCTTGATGATCTCGAGCGTCTCCGGGCGCAGGGCGCGGTAGGCCGCGAGGTCCTTCTGGATGCCGTCGGCCTCCTCCTTCGCAGGCAAGTGGCCGGTCCAGAGGAGCATCGCGAGCTCCTCGATGGATACCTTCGCCGCGATCTCCTCGATCGGATAGCCGGCGATGATGAGCACGCCGTTCTGGCCGTCGACCATGGACAGCTTGGTCTCGGTGGCGACGACGCCTTCGAGTCCGGCTTTGACGGTGGTAGCGGCCATATTCGATTCCTCCGGGATCACGCCGACGGCTCGACGAGGTTATCCTTTTGAGGTTGGCGCGTCAAATTGGTGTCAGTCCTACCGGTTTCAGTTCGGACCGCAAAGTGAAACCGGTAGGACTGACACCAACAACGCAACAACGGGAGGTCTGACCCCGATATTATCGTTAGGCGCCTTCGGGCCAGACGCGCTCGAGCTCGTCGTCGTCGAAGCCGAAGTGGTGGGCGAGCTCGTGGCGAAGGGTCAAGCGGATCTCTTTTTGGAGCTCCTCGACGCTGCCGACGGAGTCCTCGAGGTTCCACTGATAGAGGTAGACCTTGGCGGGGAGCTGACCGTGGGCGTCGGGGCCGAGGAAGTCCTCGCGCTCGGGGCCGCAGTACAGGCCGAGGAGGTCGGTGACGTCGTTCTCGTCGCCGTCCTCGAGGTCGTCGGCCTCCTCGCCGGGCTCCTCCTTGGTCTCGATCGTCACGTTGACGAGCAAAGCGCGCACCTCCGGAGGGATGCGGCCGAGCTCGGCCTCCGCCATCAGGCGGAACTTGGCCGGCGTCACCCGGACCTCCTTCACGCGATGGCGCCGGCCTTCTTAAGGAGGTCGAGGCAGGCGGCGTTGGCCTGGCGGGTGATGTCGCCCTCATCGAGGTTCTTGAGGACGCCGTTCTCGACGACGACATGGCCGTTGACGATGGTCCACTTGGTACGGTGCCCAGCGCCGCAGAACAGCAGGGAGGCGACGGGGTCGCCGGCGGAGCCCGCGTAGTCGAGGCGGTTGACGTCGAAGATCGCGAGGTCGGCGGCCTTGCCGGGGGCGATCTGGCCGAGGTCGTCCCGGCCGAGCACGGAGGCGCCGCCGCGGGTGGCCATATGAAGGACCTGCCGCGCCGTCATGCTGCCGACGCCGGACTTCACGCGGTGCACGAGCATCGCCTGGCGCGCCTCGGCCAGCATGTCGGAGGTGTCGTTGGACGCGGAGCCGTCGACGGCGAGGCCGACCTGGACGCCGCCGTCGAGGTATTTGCGGACGGGCGGCACGCCCGAGCCCAGGCGCAGGTTTGAGGACGGGCAGTGGGCGATCCCGACGCCGGCTTTGGCAAGCCGGCTTATTTCCTCATCGTTGACGTGGACCATATGCGCGAGCCAGACGTTCGAGTCCAGCCAGCCCAGCGAATCGAGAAAGTCGATGGGGCGCAGCTTGTACTTCTCGAGGCAGTAGGCCTCCTCGTCGAGGGTCTCGCAGAGATGGGTGTGGATCCGCACGCCCCAGCGCTTGGCCTGGGCCGCCGTCGCCTTCATGAGGTCGGTGGAGACCGAGAACGGGGCGCAGGGCGCGAGGCCGATCTGGATCATGGCGTAGGGGCCTTTGTCGTGGTGCTCCTTGATCAGGCGCTCGCCGTCGCGGAGAATCTCTTCCTCGGATTCCGTGCAGTCGTCGGGAGGCAGGCCGCCCTTCGACGCGCCGACCGACATCGAACCGCGGGTGGGGGCGAAGCGGATGCCGAGCGAACGGGCCGCGTCGATCTGGGCGTCGACCAGACCGGTCAGACCGCGAGGGTACAGGTAGGTGTGGTCGGCGGACGTGGTGCAGCCCGTGAGCAGCAGCTCGCCGAGGCCGACCTGGGCGCCCAGGGCCGCGTATTCGGGCGTCAGGTGGCGCCAGACCTGATAGTGGTAGACGAGCCAGTCGAAGAGCTTGTCGTCCTGCGCGGCGGGCGTGGCCCTCGTGAGGGTCTGGCAGAGGTGATGGTGCGTGTTGACCAAGCCCGGGATCACGACGCAGCCGCGCGCGTCGAGGATCTGCGCGTCGTCGGGGGCCTCGAGGTCCTTGCCGACCGCGAGGATGACGCGGCCTTTGATCAGGACGTCGGCGCCCTCGAACTCGGTGCCGGCGTCGTCCATGGTGGCTACGCGCAGGGCGTTCTTGACGAGCAGAGAGGGACGCATCGTCGCCAGTCTAGCAATTAAGTAGAATTTGGTCATGGAGCCTCTCGCTCTCTCCGAGCTCGCCGGGGACCTGCCGCGTCCGGGCGTGCTGTGCACGCTCGCGAAGGTCGTCGGCTCGGCTCCCCAGGCGCCGGGGGCCAAGATGTGGGTGTGGGCCGACGGGTTCTCCGGGACGGTCGGCGGAGGGCGCTTCGAGGCGGAGGTGCTGACGCAGGCGCGCCTGATCCTCTCGGCGGACCGGCCGGAGGCGCTGCTGCGCGAGTACACCTTGTGCCGCGAGATGGGGCAGTGCTGCGGCGGCAAGGTCACGGTGTTTTTCGAGCCATGCGGGCGCCGCAAGGCGGTGCACGTATTCGGGGCGGGACATGTGGCGAGGGCTTTGGCCTCCACCTTGGATGGTCTGGATCTCGAGGTCTGCATCTACGACCCTCGCCCGGAGTGGGCCGAGGCGTCGGCTTTCCCCGCCAAAACGAAGATCCTGCGGACGGACCCCGTTCCCCTGGCGCGCGCCGCGGGCTACGGCCCCTTGGACGCCGCCTGCGTCATGACGAACGATCACGAGCTCGATTTCGCCTTGATCGACGTCCTCCTGGACAAGCCCCTGGGTTATCTCGGCTTGATCGGCTCCATGCACAAATCCCGCGTGTTCCGCTCTCGCCTGCCGCCGCCGCGGCGGGCGCTGTGGGACGCGGCCATGCGCTGCCCGATCGGGCGCAAGATTCCCTCGAAGAACCCCAAGGCGATCGCCGTCTCGGTCGCGGCCGAGCTGCTCGAGAAATGGGCGTATCGAATCCTGTCGAAGTCGGCGGCCGTCAACGCATGAGCGAAGTCCGCGTCCGTCTGCTCGCCGCGGGCCGAGGCCGGCGCGCCGGCGGGCCCAAGGCGTGGCGGCCGTACGCGGGAAGCACCTTGCTCGAGGCGCAGCTCGGCTTTCTGGCGACGGTGACCGAGCCCGGGAATATCGACGTCGCCGTGCAGGGCGAATGGCTCGAGCGCTGCCGCGCGCTGTCGCCGCGCGTGAACTGGGTCGCGGCGGACCCGGAGGGACCGGCGCTGAAATCGCTTCAGGTCCTGCTCGCGGCTTCGCCGCGGTCGCGCGCCTTCATGGTGCACGTCGACATGCCGGTGTTCGACCTGCGCGTGTGGCGGGCGCTCGAGACGGCCCAGGGGGACGCGGTGCCGGTGCACGCGGGGCGCCGTGGGCATCCGGTGCTGCTGGGGGCGGACGCGTGGGAGGAGGTCTCGCGGTTGGACCCGGCGTCGGGACGGCTGGATGAGTTCCTGCGGGGACGGAGCGTGGCCGAGGTGGCGGTGAACACCGACGTGATTTTCGCGAACCTCAACGGGGCCGGAAAATGATCGAGTTCGCGGTGAAGGGGACTCGGATCTATACGCCTGACGGGCCTCGAGAGGGCGCGATCTTGATCGAGGACGGGAAAATCGGGGATATCGTCAACGTCGACGATATCCCCAACGGATTGAACGTCAACGACGTGGGTGACCTTGCGGTGATCCCTTCACTCGTGGACTCGCACGTCCACGTCAACGAACCTGGAAGAACCGAGTGGGAAGGATATCTCACCGCCACTCGCGCGGCGGCGGCGGGAGGAGTCGGAACGATAATCGACATGCCGTTGAATTGTTCTCCCGTCACCACCACCCGTCGCGCGCTCAAGGCGAAGCTCGACGCGGTCAAGGGCAAGCTCACCGTCGACGCGGCGTTCTGGGGAGGCGTGGTTCCCGGGAACCTCGCCGAGCTCCCCCTTCTCGCGGCCGACGGCGTCGTCGGCTTCAAGGCCTTCCTGACGCACAGCGGCCTCGACGAGTTTCCCAACGTCACCCGGGGTGACCTCGAGGCGGCGATGCCGGTGATCGCGGGGTTGGGCCTGCCGCTGATCGTGCACGCCGAGCTCGACGAGCCGGCTCCGCCGGCTCTTAACGCCCAAGATCCGCGCAAGTTCGCGTCCTACCTGGCCTCGCGCCCCGGGGAGATGGAGGCGCGCGCGATCCGCCTGATGATCGAGCTGTGCCGCAAGACGCGGTGCCGGACCCACATCGTGCATCTGTCCTCGGCCGAGGCCCTGCCCGACATCGAGGCGGCCAAGGCCGAGGGCCTTCCGTTCACGGCGGAGACCTGCCCGCATTACCTGACCTTCGCCGACGACGGCATACCCGACGGCGCCACGCAGTTCAAGTGCGCGCCGCCGATCCGCTCCGCGGAGAACCGCGAGCGGTTGTGGCGCGCCCTCGGGCGCGGCGTCATCGACTTCGTCGTGTCGGACCACAGCCCCTGCGCCCCCGAGCTCAAGAAGTTCTCCTCGGGGGACTTCATGGCCGCATGGGGCGGCATCGCCGGCCTGCAGTTCACGTTGCCCGCCGTGTGGATGGGCGCCAAGCGGCGGGGCTTTCAGCTCGAGGACGTGGTGCGCTGGACGGCGGAGCGAACCGCCGATTTCGCGGGGCTGTCGGCCAAGGGGCGGCTCGAGAAGGGCCGGGACGCGGATATGGTCGTGCTCGACGACGCGGCCTTGTTCGAGGTCGGGTCCGCCGGCGTGCTGCACCGCCACAAGGTCACGGCGTACGCCGGCCTGCGGCTTCAGGGCGAGGTCGTCGCGCACTATCAGCGCGGCGCGGAGATCTACGATAATAACGGAAATTTCCCCGCCGGACGGCGGGGAAAGACCCTCCTCAAAGGGAGCGAGACATGGACTTCATCCACCTGATCGACCTGGCCTCCGCGCGCGTCGGCGGCAAGGCCGTCGCGGCCAGCGACGAGTTCTTCGCGCCGAGGTCGAGCCTGCTCAAGCCGCGAAAGGCGGTGTGGCTCGCCGACAAGTATACTTCGCGGGGAAAGTGGATGGACGGCTGGGAATCGCGGCGCCGGCGGACGCCGGGCTACGACTGGTGCATCGTGAAGCTCGGCCTTCGAGGCCTCATCAGGGGGATCAACGTCGACACCTCGTTCTTTACCGGCAACTATCCTTCCCACGCGAGCCTCGACGCGCGGGACGGCAAGGGGCCGTGGACCGAGCTCCTGCCCAAGACCGTCCTGAAAGGCAACGGCGACAACCTTCTGCCGGTCAAGTCCGACAAGCCATTCGATCAGGTGCGCTTGAACATCTTCCCCGACGGGGGCGTCGCGCGGCTGCGCGTGTACGGCGAGGTCTCTCCGAACTGGTCGAAGATTCCGAAGAAGACCTTGGTGGACCTCGTCGCCGTGGAGAACGGCGGGCTGCCTCTTCTCGCGAGCGACGCGCACTACTCTCACCCGCAGAACCTGATCATGCCCGGGAGATCGAGGAATATGGGCGACGGCTGGGAGACCAAGCGCCGCCGCGGGCCGGGCTGGGACTGGGCGATCCTGAAGCTCGGGGCCCCGGGGCAGATCCGGAAGATCGAGGTCGACACCAATTTCTTCAAAGGCAACTATCCGGACTCCTGCATGCTCGAGGGCGTGCACAAGCCCGGCGCCGAGGGGGCCGACCTCGCCGATGAGTTCACCCCCTGGCTGCCCGTGCTGCCCCAGACGAAGCTGTCGGCCCACAAGCGCCATTTCTTCCGCAAGGAGATCCTGCCGCACGGCCCGATCACCCACGTGCGCCTGAACATATACCCGGACGGAGGCGTCTCGCGCCTGCGCCTGCCGGGGGTGCGCGCGTGAAGCTCCTGCTCGCCGCCGCGCTGCTGGTCCCGTCCGCCGCGGCCGCCGCCGGGCCGCTGCCGGTCAAGGCGTGCGTGAAGTGGAGCAAGGACCTTCCCGACGCCCGGGCGGCGGGCGAAGGGCTCTTCGAGTCGGTGGCGCTCGTCGAGGGAAAGGGCCCGTTCCCGTCCTGCGGCGTCGTCGTCGAGACCGAGTCCTTCGGCGTGGGCTGGCTCATGCGCGCGTGGATGAAGCAGGGCGTCTACTCGCCCTGCGGCGAGCGCCTCGGCGGCTTCAAGTTCCGCTACAAGGGCGACGCGTGGCAGGCGAAGCTCGTCACCGGGCTGCACGGGTTCCTCTTGAAGAACCCCGATAAGCTTCCCTCCGCCAAGGGCTGCGCGCCGTGACCCTTGAAACGTTCAACGCGTTGAGCGTCGAGGCCGCGCGCGGCGAGCTGCTGCGCTGCTGCGGCTGCGCGCGGTGGGCCGCGGAAGTGCTCGCCGCCCGCCCTTTCAAGGACCTGGCCTCCCTGCTCGCCGCCTCCGACGGGGCGTGGGCGAGGACGGAGGAGCCCGACTGGCGCGAGGCGCTGGCCCACCACCCGCGCATCGGCGGCAAGGACGCCCTGCGCGAGAAGTTCGCCGCGACGCGGGCCTGGGCGAAAGGCGAGCAGGCCGGCGCGGCGGCCGCGGATGAGAAGACGCTCGACGCGCTCGCCGCGGGCAACGCCGCCTACGAGAAGAAGTTCGGTCACATCTTCGTCGTGTGCGCCACCGGAAAATCCGCCGCGGAGATGCTCGATTTGCTGAAATCAAGGCTGCCCAACGGCGCCGCGGCCGAGCTGCGCGTCGCCGCGGGCGAGCAGAGCAAGATCACCAAGATCCGCCTGGAGAAACTGATCTCATGAGCACGATCACCACCCACGTCCTCGATACCTCGACCGGCCGGCCCGCGTCGGGCGTCCCGCTCATCCTCGCCAAGGGAAGCGGCGGCGGCTGGGCCGCCGTGGGGCGGGGCGCTACCGACCTCGACGGCCGCTGCAAGACGCTCCTCAGGGGGAACGCGAAGCTCAAAACGGGAGTCTATCGCCTGACCTTCGGCGTCGCGTCCTACTTCAAGCGCACGCGTCAGAACGCGTTCTACCCGTCGATCTCGATCGTCTTCACCGTGAGGGATTCCCGGCACCACCACGTGCCGCTGCTGCTCTCGCCGTTCGGCTACTCGACGTATCGGGGAAGCTGACCTAGCGCTTGAGGCGGTCCTTGAAGGACTGCGGCACGGCCGCCCAGAGCTCCTTGGCGGTCGCCAGCAGCACCAGGCCGAAGCCGGCCATGCCGAGCGCGAAGAAGAACAGCGCGTAGGGCGAGGGCCCGAGCGCCAGCGCCAGGCCCGTCATCAGCCCTTGCAGGACGAAGCCGCGGCCCATCGCGGCGGGGCCGCCGGCGGGGGACTTCTCCAGGCGGAACAAGGCGGTGTACAGCGCGGTCGCGGCACCCGTCATCATCAGGGCCGCGGCCCCGACCGTGACCATGGTCGCGGCGGGCAGGAAGGCGACGGCGCCGACGCTGAGCCCAAAGGCCATGGCGACGGCGGGGAAGGCTCCCATGACGCGCTCGGCGGGCGTCGTGGCGGGGTCCATGAACTTGGCGGCGAAGGCGGTCTGCGCGAGCGCGGCCGTCGCCACGGCCGCGGTCAGCGGCGTGAGCGCGGCGGCGGAGGCGCCGAGGAAGGCGACCTTGGTCAGGTCGATTAAGGTGAAGGCGGCGGCGCCGGCGATGGCGCCGTGGCTCAGCGCCGCGGCGAAGACGCTTCCCGCGTTGGCGGGAGACCCGTCGCGGCTGCGCGTCGACCAGAGGCCGAACAGCGCGCCGAGCACGGCGGCGATCGCGGTGGCGAGCGGAGCGTAGGAGCCGATGAGCGCCATCGCGCCGGGATCGACGGCGGCCGGGGCCTGGGCGGCGAGCGCGATCCCGGGATGCGCGATGAACACGCCGGCGGCGAGGGCGGCGCGGCCGAGGAAGGAGCGCGTCCGCTTGGGCGCCGGCGCGGCGACGGCGGAGGCCTCGCCGGAGCGCGCGGCCGAGCCGTCGAACAGCGCGTCGAGCTTGGCGGCGTTCGCCGGGGACTTTTGATCCTCGACGGCGGCGGCCGAGAGGACGGAGAGGGCGGGGGACGCGGCCTGGTCGAGAGCGGTCGCGGCGGCGGCGGGTTTGACCGCGACCGCCTTGGCCGCGGCGATCGCGGCGGGGCGAACGGCGGCGGGCTGCGCGGCGGCGGCGACGGCCGAGGGCGCGGGGGCGAGAGCCGAGGGAGCCAACGAGAGCGCGGGAGCGGCAAGCGACGGCGCGGACAGCGAGGGCGTCAGCCCCAGGCCCGAGAGCGGCGAGACGAGCATGGCGCCGCCGGGCGCCGCGGAGAAAGGAAGGATCGGCGCGATGGGAGCGGCGCCTTGGCCGGCGCGAACGGAGACTTGGGTTTGCGCCGAGGCGCTTCCGGCGGCAAGCGCGCAGGCCGCGACGGCGGCAAAGAGGGTTCTCATCATGGTCATATCATAGCCCCGGGGGACGATTCGACGGATGGAGCGAAGGACCCCTTATCGGCGGGCAATGGTCCTACTAAGGAGTGGCCCTGGGGGCCCGGGGGCGACGGGCTATCCTCAAGGATGGTCGGTCCTTAGAAGTAGCCCGGGACCGTGAAGGCTGGATCCGACAGCAGGCTCGAGAGGCGCTTCGCTTCGGCCCGTGCCATCAGGATGGAGCCCGGCTTGCCGGGGCAGGGCATGAGCGCGGCGAAGCCGGAGCGTTCGTAGAACGCGGGGGCGATGTCGGAGAAGAGGAAGAAGACCTCCGTGCGGTGGGACGCTTCCCGGGCGCGAAGGAACGCGGAGATCAGGCGCGAGGCATGCCCTCGGCCCCTCAGCTCCGGCGGCGTGGCGATGGAGCCGAGGCCGACGGCCGGCGGTCCCGACGGAAGAGCGATCTCATGCGCGAGCAGGGAGCTCAGGGGAACGCCGTCGCCGTCGACCGAAACCCACCATTTTCCCGCGGCGTACTTCGGCGACGCGCGGCAGGCGGCGAGGTAGGCTTCGAGTCCGAGGCCTTCGCCCCAGGCGTCATAACCCATGCGGTAGACCGACTCGAGCTCGGAGTCGGAGGCGGCCCTGGTCGCCACGCGTCTAGGGCTTTTCGGCGGCGAGGAGCGCGTGAAGCTCGTCGAGCTCGTCGTCGTCGTGGCCGAGATGCTCGGGAGGGGGATCGCGGTCGACCGTGGTGCCGGACTTGGCCTTGGCGAAGCGGTAGTGAAGGTGGTTCTCGGCGGCCATGGGCACGGGCTTGGCGCCTTTGCCCGCGACCTCGATCCTGCCGCGGCAGATGCAGACGTCGAGCTCGCCCTCCGGCGTGATCTCGGTGAAGAAGTCGGTGCCGCGCACCGCGGCGACGGCGATCGGCGTGCGCACGGAGAACGTGCGCCCGGCGCGCTTCTCCAGTACGCTGAGCAAGGCGCCGAGCCGGAGGTGGAAGACGGTCCTGCGCGGGGTGAGGCGCGCGGGGCCCGTCAGGAGGAACCGGCCCCCTTCGATGGCGAGCGTCGCCGTGCCGGAGTCGAGCCGGACCTCGGCGTCGGGCAGGGCGTCTCCCGCCCGGAGCGTCTTGCCGCCGGCGGTCAGCTTGCCGGTCGTCGAGACCACGCGTCCCGCCGCCGAGGCGGCGAGCGGCGAGGCGAGAAGGAGAAGCGAAAGAAGCAAGCCCCGTTCGTTCATTTTCGCCTCCCTTCCAGTATCTTGAGGAAGGAGCGCGAGGCGAACTCGGCGGGGGTGAGGCCCGTCGCGGAGGCCTCGGCCTCGGTGATCGCGCCGCAGTTCCGCGCGCGCAGGAAATAATTGAGGAGGCCCTGGCCGGTGGCGGCGTCGTCGAACACGTCGCCGACCAAGGTCGCCTGCGCGGCTTTGTCGATGAAGTTCTTCAGGCGCGCGGTCGCGGCGGGCAGGCCTCCGAGGAAGAAGGCGTAGACGGCCCCGTAGCGCGTGGGCAGCTGCGCGGGATGGAGGTCCCAGCCCTGATAGAAACCGTTGACGAGGGAATGCGTCGCGTGGCCGTAGTGGAGCTTCCAGGCGCGCTTGACCGCCTCGACGTTCTCCCGGTCCTGCTCGGCGGAGAGGTATTCCCCGGCCGCGGGGCGGTGCGGCCCCACGGGCATCACGTTCGTGGCGCCGTCGGACATGTTGATGCCGGTGCCCGCGAGGGTCACCTGCATGACGTGCTTGGCGAAGTCGCAGGAAGCGTGGTCCATCCGCTGATGCGCCGCGGTGATGTTGCAGGAGGCGGTGTAGTCGTAGGTGCCGAAGTGCGCGCTCACGCAGCGGCCGGGCAGGGCGTCGACCATCGCGCGCAGGGGGGCGGCGCCTTCGAAGCCGATGATCGACTGCGGCGTCTCGACCATGAGCTCGACCTTGATCGCGTTGGGCTTGAGCCTCTTCTTCTTCTCGAAGGCGTTGAGGAGCTTATGCAGCGCGGCGGCCTGCCCGGCGTGGACGACCTTGGGCAAGGTCACGTAGAACGGGTCGGGGAGGCGGCCCTTGGTGGCGCGGATCAAGGTCGTCAGGAAGATGTCCATCGTACGAGCCGAGCGGACCGATAATTCGTTGGAGAAGGTCTTGATCCGGATGCCGATGAACGGCGGCAGGGTCCCGTCGGCGAGGCCCTTGGCGACCTCCTCCGCGGCGGAGACGGCGTGGCCGTCCTCCTCGGCGTCCGGACGATTTCCGTAGCCGTCCTCGAAGTCGATGCGGAAATCCTCGACCGCTTCGCGCTTCAGCTTTTCGACCACGCGGTCGTAGACCTTGAGGGCGAGGAGCTCGTCCATGCCGACCGCGCGGGAGAAGGTGATCGCGTCGGGCGCGTAGCGCGACAAGGCTCGAAGGGAAAGTTCTCCCAGCTTCTTGGCGGAGTCGGATTTGAACAGGTGGGCTCCGCCGTAAACCGTATGCACCGGCTGCCGCCCGAACGAATCCCCCGGAAATCGTTCGGCGTGGAGAAGATTCTGGCGATTCAAGGCCGCGAAAGCGGCCTTGAGAGCTTTAGGATCGAGGGTGGCCTGAGGCTTCATTTCAATTCTCCCTTCAAGAATGCGGTCAAAATGTTCCGCGAGACCCTCAGTCGGTATTCGCGGGTCGAGCGAATATCATCTATGGGTGACACGTCGTTAGTCAGTAATTCCGCGGCGGCGGAGATCGAGATCTCGTCCAGCCGCCGCCCCCGCAAGAACTCCTCCACCGCGTGCAGCCTGCGGACCGTCGGAGCCATGCTCCCGAACGAGAGCCGTACTTGGCCGAGTACTCCACCTTTGCCGTTCCAAATGAGTCCCGCGAAAACCGTTTTTGATATCGCCTGCGCCGCCCGCGTCCCCACCTTCCTGAAGGCCCCCCGCGTCGGCGCTTCATCAGGGAACGGCAGAAACACCGCCTCGATGAGCTCCCCCGGCTTCAGCGTCGTTTTCTTGACCCCCGCGAAGATGTCCCCGATCGGGATCGCCCGGCGGCCGTGCGGCCCGACCACGCGCGCCGTCGCCTCGTACACCATCAGCGCGGGGAAGGTGTCTCCCGCCGGAGACGCGTTGGCGATGTTCCCGCCCAGCGTGCCCCGGTTCTGTATCTGCGCGGCCCCGACGGTCGCGCACGCCGCGACGAGGAGCGGGAAGCGCTTGCGCAGGACGGGATGCGCCTGTATCTGCGCGTGGGTGACCAGACTTCCCAAGTCGACCCCGTCGCTCACGACGTTGATCTTCTTCCACTCGGCTACGCGCGAAAGATCGAGCACGGACCGTCCGTTCATCAGCCCCAGGTTCCACCCGACCATGAGATCGGTCCCGCCCGCGAGCGGGAGCGCGGAGGGCGCCTTGGCGTACGCCTTCACCGCCTCGGCGGCGGTGCGCGGCGACAGCACGGTCATCGACCCCGCGTCGCCCCTCATCTCTTGCCGCCTTTGGCGGCCTTGATCACGGACTTCACGATGTCCTGGTAGCCGGTGCAGCGGCACAGGTTGCCCGAGAGCGCCGCGCGGACGGACTTGTCGTCGCACTTCGCCTTGGAGCGCACGTGCGCGTGTGCCGTCATCAGCATGCCCGGCGTGCAGATGCCGCATTGGGCGCCGCCGCAGGCGAGGAAGCCGGCCTGGAGCTTGGAGAGCTTCTCCGGGGACCCGAGCGACTCGACCGTCTCCACCTTGCGGCCTTCCGCCTGGCAGAGGGGGACGAGGCAGGAGTTGACCGGCGCGCCGTCGAGCAGCACGGTGCAGGCCCCGCACTCGCCCTCGCCGCAGCCCTCCTTGACGCCGGTGAGCCCGAAATCCTCGCGCAGGGCGTCGATGAGCCGCTTGAAAGGGGCGCCCTTGAAGGATTTCTTCGAGCCGTTGACGGTGAGCTTGATCATTGCAGGGCCTGGGATATCCGTTCGGGAGTCTGCGGCAAGGTCGGGATCAGGCGGCCGGTCGCGTGCTTGACCGCGGCCGCGACGGCCGGTCCCGGAATGTCCATCGGCAGCTCGCCCAGGCCCTTGGCGCCGAACGGCCCGCGCGAGTACGGCTTCTCGACGAGCATCACCTCGAAGGGCGGCGCGTCCAGGCTCGTCGGGATCACGTAGTTCGTGAGCTGGTTGTTGATCATGACGCCGTCCTTGAAAACGGGCTCCTCCAGGAGCGCCCACCCCAGGCCTTGCGTCGAGCCGCCGATGATCTGGCCCTCGGCGAGCACGGGGTTGATCGCCTTGCCGATGTCCTGGGCGGTCGTGACCTTGACGAGGCGCACCTCGAAGGTGAGCTTGTCGATCTCGAGGTCGACGGCGATGGCCGCGTAGGAATAGACGCCGTACGCGTCGCCGCGATAGGTCGCGTCGTCCCAGGTCACCTCCGGGGGCTTCTCGTACTGCACCTCGAAGCGTCTCGCGGGAGCGCCCTGGCACAGGACGGCGGCCGCTTTGCGGAGCTCGTCGCGCGTGCGCGGTACGCGGCCGTGCTCTTGCTCGAACGCGCGTTTGAGCTCATGGGTCGCCCGGCCGACGAGCCCGCCGACGACCATGCAGGTTCGAGACGCCACCGTCGGTCCCGAGTCCGGGACCTTGTGGGTGTCGGGCGTCTCGACGGAGAACCACGACGCGGGCGCGCCCAGCGCGTCGGCGGCGACCTGGGCGAACATGGTGTTCGTGCCTTGGCCGATCTCGGTCGAGGCCGCGAGCACGATCAGCTCGCCTTCCTTGGTCAGCGCGACGCCCGCGCGCGAGGCGAGATACACCTCGCCCGAGCCCGTGAAGCCGGCGCCGTGGTGGCAGACCGACAAGCCGATGCCTTTCCAGGTCCTGTTCTTTGGGTTTTTGTTCCAACGGTCGTATTCTTTGCGCTTGGCGACGTACTTCGAGGCCGTGACGGTCTTCTCGAGGCATTCCTGCGCGCCGACGGACTCCATGAGGTTCTGGCCGGTGGACGTCGTCGAGCCTATCTTGAAGATGTTGCGCCGGCGCAAGGTCAGCGAGTCGATTTGAAGGACGTCGGCGATCTTCTCCCAGTGCAGCTCCGCGGCGAACAAAGTCTGCGGCGCGCCGAAGCCGCGGAAGGCGCCGTTGGGCGGGGTGTGCGTCATGACCACCTTCGAGCGCACGCGCACGTTCGGGCACTCGTAGGCGCCGGCCGCGTGCAAGGTCCCGCGCGAGAGCACGACGGCCGACAAGGTCGCGTACGCGCCCCCGTCCATGAGCACCTCGATGTCCTGCGCGAGCAGCCGCCCGTCCTTGGAAAGGCCGGTGCGATGGCGCACGACGGCGGGGTGGCGCTTGGTGGTCGCGGCCATGTCCTCGTGGCGGTCGTAGACGATCTTGACCGGGCGCCCGGCCTTGAGCGCGAGCAATGCCGCGTGGCCGGCGAGCATGGAGGGGTACTCCTCCTTTCCGCCGAAGCCGCCGCCGGTGACGGTCTGGATGACCCGGATCTTGTCCTCGCCGCGGTTGAAGATCGCCTTCATCGCCTTGAGCACGTAGTAAGGGCACTGCAGCGAGCCGGTCACGATCAGCACGCCGTCTTCCTCGTAGGCCGCGATCGCGTTGTTCTCGATGTAGGCCTGCTCCTGGGACGGGGTGCGGTACTCGCCCTCGACGACGACGTCGGCCGCCGCGAAGCCCGCCGCGAGGTCGCCGCGCTCAATCAGGTAGGACTTGAAGACCTTTTCCGACTTCTCCATGTCGAGGACGGGCGGCAGCGGCTCGTACTCGATCTTGACGCGCTTGGCCGCCTCGTACGCCGTCGCGCGGTCGGCGTGGGCGATGAGCACGATCGCCTCCTCGCGGTGGCGCACGAGCCCGTCGGCGAGCAGGGGCTGATCGGCCTCGATCAAGGTCACCAGGTTTTTCCCCGGGATATCCTTGGCGGTGACGACGACGCACTCGTCCCAGGGGAAGGCCGGGTCGTAGGCGATCGACTTTATCCGGCCGTGCGGCACCGCGGAGCGGACCGTCACCCCGTGCCAGCAGCCCGGTATATTCACATCGTCGAGGTAAAGCGCGCGTCCCGTCAGCTTCGCGGGCCCGTCCCGCCTCGGCTCGTTCTTCCCGACGCTCATGCCCGAAATCTTACCAAAGCATAGGAGTGTCAGGCTTTTACTTATTTGCCGTATTCATCAAATACTGCACAAAAGTCAAAGCCTGACACTCCTTCGTCGGCTACTTCGTGCCCGCGAGGCGGGTCATGTGGTCGAAGTAGGCCATGAGGTCGTTGAGCTCCTTGTTGGACAGCTCGTCGAAGTCGGGCATCTTCGAGCGGCGGAAGGAGGAGGCCTTGCGGATGAAGGGTTTGAGGAAGGATTTCTTCTGGTAGCGGGTGATGCCGCGAGGCTCGTTGAGGTCGGGTCCGACCGTGCCGCCGGCGCCGCTGATGGAGTGACAGGAGATGCAGGCGCGGCGGAAGGTCTTCCAGCCGCGAGCCGCGGCCGAGTCCGGCGCGGCGCCCTTCGGGAGGGCTTGGGGATATTCGTCCTCGAGGACGGTCATCTTGATGCCCGTGATCTGCCAGGGCCAAGGGAAACCCTCGTCCGGGGTCTGGCCGGGGCCCGTCCAGACGAGGTAGAACGGGCCGGGGAGCACGCCTTTGGGCATCGGCCGCCAGGCGGGAGAGTCCGCGTCGGCGAAGGCGATCATGCCGCCGTCGTTGATGAGCACGGAGACCCGGGCATGAGAGCGGTAGCCGTCGAGCGCCTCGAAGAAGACCTCGCCGAGCACGTTCGTTCCCCAGGAGCCGCCGTACGCCGCCGTGAGCAGGTCCCTGAGAGGCACGGCCCTGTAGCGCATGCGCCGCGCGTAGAACGGGTCGTCGACCTCGATGGTCCGGGCCGCCGGGCGCTGGGCGAGGTCGGCGGGGGTCAGCCTCAGGACCTCCTTGTCGCCGGAAATAAAAGTGAGAACGGAAGGGGTGACCTCGCCGGCGCTCAGCGGCACGACGAGCAGGAAGGCGAGAAGGAGGAGCATGGACTGATTCTACCGCTTCAGGGAGACCACGGGGAAGAACAAACCCCGGCGCTCGCGCGTCCACCAGACGCCGTCGGCGCGGCGGGCCTCGGCCGAGGCGAACGCGGTCTCGTGGCGGACGGCGCGGACGTAGAGCGGCCGCGCGCCGCCGAGGGGGCTCGGCCCCATGAGGCCCGCGACGGACGGGCTGCCCTCGAGCAGGCGGAAGAGAAGGTTGGGGAACCACGGGCTGTCGCCCGGCTCGCCGAGCGCCGCGAACCAGAGCTGCCAATCGAGGCGGGGCATGAAGGGCGCGATCACCGGCGGGGCGCGTCGCGGATCTCCGGGTTTATAAGGAAGCGGCCACTCCCGCCATTCCCGTCCGTCGGCGGAGACCTCGACGGAGATCTCGTCGCGCGAGCGGGTCATGACGGCGAACAGGCCGTAGCCGTTGAAGGAGCGCAGGGGCGCGGCCGCGGCGCCGAGGGCGCGCACGGGGGCCGGCGGGTTGACGCCCATGATCCCGAGGGTCCCGAACACGCCGAGCGTCAGGGAGACGACGGCGACGATCGCGAGGCTCCAGGTCCGCGCCTTCGGCGCGGCGATGCCGGCGGGGGCCCTTTCGGCGCGGCGCAGGAAGCGATCGTCGAGGCAGGCGAGGCACAGCACGACGGTGAGCAGGTTGAAGTACCCGTAATTGCCGGTGGCGGCGATCAAGCCCATCAAAACGGCGATCGCGGCCGCGCCGACGGCGCGGCCGCGTCGCGGCAAAAGGATGAGGACCGGGGCGATGAGCTCTATCGCCAACAACGTCAGACAGGACGCTTTATGGAACCACAACGGCAATTGGTTGAACCACCACGCCAACGGGGTGGGGAGAGGCTGGGTCCAGTAATGATAAGTGAGCGCGGTCAGGTCGCGCCAGGACGGGTCGCCGGAGAACAGCTTGACGAGGCCGGACTGGAGCATCAGCTTGAAGAGGAGCAGGCGGATCAGCCACAGCGCCAGGCGCGAAGGCTCAGCGGCCTTCCTCCGCCAGCGAGCGAGGAAGCAGGCGAGCAGGCCCGCTTCTAAAAGGAGCACGTCCCACTGGAAGCTCATGAAGTCCGCGCCGATCGCGCACAAGGACAGGTAAAGCGCCCAGCACAGCAAAGCGCAGGGGCCGGCGGCGACGCCGGCGATCAGGCCGAGCGAGGCGAGCGCCCCGAGCCGGCAGTACGCCGTCAGCGCGGCGTCGGAGGCCGAGAGCCAGGCGGCGGTCGGGAGGAGCCAATAGCGCTCCGCGCCGAGCTGGGCGCGGGCGGAGTCGAGCATCGCGGCGGCGGGCATGATCCCCTCCGAGCCGATGAGGCCGTGGACCTGGGTGCCGAAGGAGGCGAAGGCGACCAGGTAGCACAGGCCGAGGCCGGCCAGGAACAGGCGGACCGTGAAGCCCACGGGCGCGGGCACCGTCGTCGAGCCCCAGAGGAGCCGGGTCAGGCGCGCGAAGAGCGGGCGGCGCGCGGCGACGAAGCGGTAGACGGCCTCGGCGGCGAAAGCGGCGCCCGGGAGGGCGTAGAGGCGCGGCAGCCATGAAAGCCCCGGAGCGTAAGCGAGGGCGCGCAGGGCGGCCTCGGCGCCGCGGGATGTGCGATCCGCCTCGAAGAGGTGAATAGCCTCGACGAAGGACTCCTTCGAGACCTCCGGGTGGCGCGCTGCGGCGCTCTGAAAGGGCTCGTAGTCGACCGCGTCGCCGGTGGCGCGGCGCCAGCGCGCGATCCACAGGCGGCAGAACCCGCAGTCGCCGTCGAAGACGAGGACGGGGCGCCGCTTCTCGCTCATGCGGCGATTATAGCAGGGTCCGCGGGGTCAGCGGGGACGGCGGCGCGTGCGCCAGAACTTCCGGGCGGGGCGTCCGGGGACGGGGACACCGGCCGGGCGAGGCGCGCCGCTCGGCGTGTGCTGCTTCTGCGGAGGGCGCGGCCCGGTGTGATGCTGGCCGTGGGTGGACGCGGGCGCCGAGCGGTAGTCGAAGCCCTCGAGCGTGCGCCGCTCGATGCTCTTGCCGAGCTTGCGCTCGATCGTGCGGATCATGCCGTCGTCGACCGAGGTGACGAAAGTGTAGGCGTCGCCGGTCTTCGCCGCGCGGCCGGTGCGGCCGATGCGGTGGACGTAGGCCTCGGGCGTGTCGGTGATGTCGTAATTGATGACGTGGGAGATCTGGGAGACGTCGATGCCGCGCGCGGCGATGTCGGTGGCCACGAGCACGTGCACCTTCCCCTCGCGGAAGGAGTCGAGGGCGGCCTTGCGCCTGTTCTGGGACAGGTTGCCCTGCAGGGAGGTCGAGGAATGGCCGGCGTCCTTGACCTTCTCGGCGATGCGCTTGGCGCGGTGCTTGGTGCGGGTGAAGACGAGCACGGACTCGCTGTCGATCTTCCGGAGCAGCGCCAGCAGCAGCGGCGTCTTGAGGTGCTCGACGACGGGATACAGCGCGTGCGTGACCGTGGTCAGCGCGACGTCGTGGTTGACCTGGATCGTGATCGGGTTGGTCAGGCACTCGTGGGCCAGGCCGCGCAGGGCCTCGGGCATCGTCGCCGAGAACAGCAAGGTCTGGCGCTGCTTGGGGATCTTCGCGAGGATCTTGCGGATCGAGGGCAGAAAGCCCATGTCGAACATCTGGTCGGCTTCATCAAGGACAAGAACTTCAACGCCTTTGGCGTTGAAGTGACCTTGCTCCATGTGGTCGATCAGCCGCCCGGGGCAGGCGACGACGATCTCGCAGCGGCCGTGCAGGGCCTGGATCTGCTGGTGCATGCTGACGCCGCCGTACACCGTGGCGGCGCGGATGCCGGTGCCGCGGCCGAGGGCGTCGAAGCTTTCCTTGATCTGCTCGGCGAGCTCGCGGGTGGGGGCCACGACGAGGGCGCGGACGTGGCCGCGCGCGCCGGAGCTCAGGCGGTGGAGTATGGGCAGCGCGAACGCGGCCGTTTTGCCGGTGCCCGTCTGGGCGAGTCCGAGGACGTCGCGGCCCTCGAGGACCTTCGGGATGGCTTGGACCTGGATGGGGGTGGGGATCGCGTAGCCGTGCGACTTGAGGGCGGCGTTGAGGGTGGGATGCAGCTTGAAGGCTTCGAAGCTCATGGTTCTCCTGGAATAGAAAAGGCCGCCCCCATCGAGGACGGCCAGCTGAACCGGTCGGTTCTGTCTTCGGGTGAGAAAAGCTTCCGGGGCTTGGGCCGCCGGCGGACGGTGTTCCGTTCCGACGGACATGATACCAATCTTCGGCCTTCCCCGTCCAGGCGCGGGGCGTCACCGGAGCGCTACAACGTTGTCAGCGCGCCGCCATGGACCGCAGCGGCCTGAAGCGTTAGACTCCAGGCCCCAAGGAGAACGAACCATGAAAGTCCGCGACCTCATGACGAAGAATCCCGTCTGCTGCACGCCGGAGACGCCGCTGGCCGAAGTCGCCAAGACCATGTGCGAGCGCAACATCGGAGAGCTTCCCGTCGTCGACAGCCAGGAGGGCCTCAAGCCCATCGGCGTCGTCACCGACCGTGACATCGTCTGCCGCTCGCTCGCCCAAGGCCGCAACCCCCAGGAGATGAAGGCGCGCGATGTCATGACGCGCACCGTCGTTTCCGTGACGCCGAACACGAGCCTCGAGGACTGCTGCCGCGTCCTCGAGGAACGTCTCATCCGCCGCGTCGTCGTCGTCGACGAGAAGGGCCGCTGCTGCGGCATCGTGTCCCAGGCCGACATCGCGCGCAAGTGCAACTCGGACGTCACCAGCGAGGTCGTGCGCGAGGTCTCCCAGCCCGTCGCCGCCTGATCGCCGTCCATTCCACGGAGGTTCATCATGTCCGTCATGAAAGTCATCGAGGTCCTGGCGCAGTCCGAGACGAGCTGGGAGGACGCCGCCCAGCAGGCCGTGAAGGAAGCGGGCAAGTCGGTGCGCAACATCAAGTCGCTCTACGTCGAGAACTTCCAGGCGGTGGTCGACGACGGCCGCCTGGTCTTCCGCCTCGACGCCAAGCTCTCCTTCGCCGTCGACGGGGAGCATCAGGCCGCCGTCGCCGGGAAGCGCTAGAAACGTCCCCGGCGCCGCCGGCAGGTTCGTTGCGAGGCATCCTTCCCGTGAGAAAAGCGATCGGGAGCTGGCTGCTGCTGTGCACGGCGTGCGTCTGGGTCGTGCTCGTGACGGGCGGGGTGACGCGGCTGACCCGCAGCGGGCTTTCCATCGTCGAATGGGAGCCCGTCGCGGGGGTCGTGCCCCCGCTCGGCGCCGCCCGCTGGGAGGCGGAGTTCGAGAAATACCGAGGCACCCCGGAGTACCGTAAGGTCAACGCGGGGATGAGCCTCGCCGCCTTCAAGTCGATCTACCTCATGGAGTACTCCCATCGCCTCCTGGCCCGCGGGGCGGGCCTCGTCTTCCTCGTCCCTTTCCTTTATTTCGCGTTCAAGCGGGCCCTCGACCGCTCCTTGGCGCTCAAGCTCTCCGGGGTCGCTTTGCTGTGGGCGCTGCAGGGGGCGCTCGGCTGGTACATGGTCGCCAGCGGCCTGGTCCACGAGCCGCGCGTGAGCCATTACCGCCTGACCGCGCACCTGCTGGCGGCCTGCCTGCTCTACGCGGCCATGCTGTCCATCGCGCTGGAGCGGCTGCGGCCCGCGGACGTCCCCCCGGCGCCGCGACGCCCGTGGCTCTGCCGCCTCTCGGGGGTCCTCGTCGGCCTGAGCTTCCTTACTATCGCGTCAGGCGGCCTCGTGGCCGGGCTGCGCGCCGGCCTGGCGTTCAATACCTTTCCGCTCATCGGCGGCTACTGGGTGCCGCCCTACCTGCTGGAGCTGCGCCCGCTCTGGTCCAACTTCTTCGAGAACAAGCTCACGGTCCAATACGATCACCGCGTCCTGGCCGGGGTGCTGGCGCTGGCCGCGCTGGCGGGCTGGCTCGGCGGCCTGCGCGCGCGCCTGCCGCGGCGCGCGATGACGGCGCTGCACCTGCTCGCCGCCGTCACCGCGGCGCAGGTCGCGCTCGGGGCGTTCGCCTTGCTGTACCGGGTCCCCGTGGTTCTCGGCGCCGCCCATCAGGGCGCCGCGCTGCTCCTGCTCGGCGCCGCGCTTCTCGTGCGGCACGAAGCGACCGCGCGGTAGGCGTCACGGAAGCCTGACGGGGCCGTTCCCGCGCCTCCATGGCCGCGCCCGCCGGGCGCCGCTAAACTACGCTCGAGGCGGGCGCCGAGACGCTCCCCGGGAGGTTCGCGATGAAAAGCTCATCTCCGCTCATACTGGTCTTGCTCGCGTCTTTCGCGGTCGCGCAGGAAGTCAGGCGCATGCGCACGGAGAGGCCTCCGGTGAACATCAACCCGAGCCAGACGATCCCTCCGATCAACCCGAGCCAGACGCTCCAGCCGCCGCGCCCGGCCGGAACGCCGGCCCCGCCCTCCCCGAGCGGCCGGCCGCTGACGGTCAACGTCTTCATCTCCATCACGCGGGGCCCCAACGAGCTTCAGGGCCTTCCGCCCATGGGCAACGCCGGAATCCCCGTCGACGGCCTGCGCGTCGAGACGAACCGGGGCAGCGTGATTCTCAGCGGGATCGTGCGCACCGAGTGGGACAAGGCCGAGGCCGGCAGGCGGGCCGAGGCGCTCGCGGGCCAAGGCAAGGTGATCAACGGACTGACGGTTCGTCCTTAGCCGCGGGCGGAGCCATGACCCCGCCGGGCTTCTTGAACGAATCGCTTGTCATCATGGCTATCCGGATCGAGTTGCCTACCCTCGACGCGGAAGCGAAGCGCGCCGGCAGCTCATCGAGGGACATCAACTCGATGACTTCCAGGTCATCTTGGTCCAATTGGATAACGAGGTCGGTTCTTTCCCGAAGGACCTTCTCGACGTTCGCTTTGGCGTTGGCCCGGGGATCGAATCTCACTTTTTCCAAATCGTTCCGGTTCAGCAGGCCTTTCCCGCCCGCGGGAAGATAAATCGTCCCGTTATTGAAGTCCACGGCGAAAGCGATCACCCCGGGAACGATGAAAAACAGCAGGCCGATCGCATCCAGAGCGGCGACGGCCACGTCGATCTTTCCGGCTTGCTGCCCCTTGCGCTCGGGATGCAGGATGGTCCCGCAGCCGACCGACTGCAAAACCAGCATTGCGCCCAGCAGCGACCCCAAGGCCCTCGAGCAGTTTTCAAGCATGGCGCCTCCCCCACGAGCAAGCTGAGAATCCAAAATAATAACCGCTGTCCCTGACCCGCGAAAAAACGGGACTGAAACAGCGGTTGCCGAATCACGGAAAAGCTGGCGGGGACGGCGAGGTCATAATACCACCGCTTTAATTCGTCCGCCTGTTCCATCGACCGAAACAACGCAATATATCCCGTCTTTCCCGGCCCGCTGGCCCGCCGATTTCGCCCTGATCGCGAACGGCGAGAAGGTTTTTCGAGACCCGGAGGCGGGTTTCGAGCGAGGCGACGCGCGTTCGGATGCCCGCCCCAAGAGCAAGAAGTTCGAATCCGGTCGTTTGAAGAACGGCTGGACTTTACCACCATCGCCGCCCCAACAGGGCAGCGAATCGGGGGGCCATGGCGACCCATAGGCCGGGGAGGGGCGACATCTGCGTCACGGCCTCCGGCCTCTCAGTCCGGGTCGAGGTGGCGCGCCCTGGGGCCATGATCGTGACCAGCCTTGCCTCGGGCAATCGCTACGCGATCCCGGCGGCCTACCCCCTCAAGCGAGTCCAGCGGGGCGCTCCAGCCATTGGCGCGACCCCGGCGCGCGCATCGGGCCCGCCCCTGTCCGCGGTCATCGACTCCCTCCTGGTCCGGGGAGAGCTGACCATGCGCGGCATACTACGCGAGACCAGGCGCAAGGCCAGCGCCGCTTGCCGGGGCAAGGACCTCCCAGCCAACGTCCGCGCCCGGGTCTACTGGCTCCGCGCGAAGGGATACCGGATCGAGAAGGACTCGAACGGCCATCTTAGGGCGCATCCCTGCCAGGTAGCTTGATGAGCCGCCGAGTTAGAAGGTAGTCCTGTCCTCGCAACGGGCGGCCAACCGCCCGACCAAGAGGAGGGACACCATGTCCAAATCGAAGAAAAACGGAAAGAAGACCGCGGCGGCACCCGCCGCCAAGCAGGCCGCGCCGAAGCCCGAAGGGCCTCCCAAGCCAATCGTCCGCGCGATCCGCGTCACTCAGGATCTCCTGGACGCGGCGAAGGCGTACAAGAAGGCCACGGGCACGAGCTTCTACAGCCTGGGGTTCGAGGCCATCTCGGATCGCCTGAAGCGCGAGGGCTACCTGAAGGCTGCGGAGGCCGGGTCGGGCGCGTAGAGTGGCCCGGCGCAAGCGGCTGATCCTGACAGAGTTCGTGGTCACCGTGTGGGAGGACCGCGTCGATTGGGGCGGCATCGACTCGTTCTTGTGGCGGCTGCTCCACGCGAAGCCAGCGAGCGGGTTCCTGCCCCACGTCCGCGCGATCCGCGGCCGCCGGGAGCAGCGGCCAAGCCCATCGAAGTAGCCCGGCCGCCGCAGCGCATCGCGGCGGCCGGCGTCTTCCCCAAATTCGCGCGACTTTTCGCCTCCGATTCGGGGTCCCGAATTTCGAGCCGAACGTCGCAAGGTGTTGCGGCTTTCCGACGAGAATTGGGCCTTCAGGCCTATGGATTACTTCGGGAAGTCGCTGTAGCTTCCTTCCTGACCCAAGGGGTTTGCCCCGAGGGTGGGAGGCAAGAGATGGCGACCAGGGAGAGATTCGACAAGGACACGGTGACGAAGATCGCGGCCAAGAACGCGCGACACCCCTCGTACCTGAGGGAGGCGGAGGCGGTCTTGGACGAATGGCTCGGCGAGGCGATCAACGACGGCAATTGCGCGGCCGCCGAGGCGTTTGGGTTGGCGATCCACCTCATTCGAGAGAAGCTTCAAGCACCTGGGAGGGGCCAATGAAGATCGAGAAGTTTTGGGTCGTGACGCGGCCGCACCCCTCGAGCGAATTCACCGACATCTGCTTCGAGACGGACGCCAAGGGTCTGGCTCTCCAATTCAAGGGAGGGCTCGACCCCGAGGAGATCCACGCCGTCTACACGGCCTGCAACGAGGCGCAGCGGGAGGCCGAGCGCATCATGACCGCCTTCAAGAAATACGACGCCGCGCTCCGGGAGGAAAAGAGATGAAGATGCCCAAGGACGATGTGCTCAACTGTCTGGTCACCGACCTGCTGGCGGACCAGGTCATCCGGGCGCTGCAACTCGGCTTCGGCCGCAAGGAAGTCGAGGTGGCCGTGGCGCGCGGCGTGTCGCACGGCATTTCCGAATTCACGGAACGCCGCAAGGAGATGCGCGAGGTGGAGAAACTCATTGGGTCTTTCCGGCCCGGAGCCAAGCCCGACGAGTTGGCCTGAGAGCAGGCGATGATCTGCGAGAAGTGCGGCACGAACGTGATGGCCGGACGGCTGGTGGTGAGGCGGTCCTTCGCGGGCTTCGCCTGCCACGGCTGCGCGGAAGAGGTCCGACGAATCGAATGGGAGGAGAGAGCTATGGCGAAGAAGAACGGGAAGGTCGCGAAGACGGTCGCCGCCAACGGCGTGAAGAAGGCGGGCAAGGCCCAGGGCGCGGGCAGGGATGGGTCGCTGGCGGCGTTCATCGACCCCATGCTGACGACGGGGCAGCATACGGTCCAGGAGATCGCCGCCGAGCTCGCCAAGAAGGCCGGCGACGCCGCCAAGGGTAAGGACCTCCAGGCCAACGTGCGGGCCCGGATGGTCTCCTACGCCAGGAAGGGCTGGCAGGTGGTCCGCGACGAGAAGAAGCGGGTGCGCGTCGTCCAGAAGGCGTAGGGCGCGTCGATGGCGACTGATCCGCTGGTCGACGCTTTCGTGCAGCATCTGCGGGTGGAGCGGGGGCTTGCCCCCAACACCTGCCTGTCCTACGGGTATCAGCTCGGGGCCTACGTGGCCCACCTGCGGGAGAATGGCCGGGCGGTGGCCACTGCCACCCGCGGCGACGTCCTCGCCTACCACGAGCGCCGCCGGGACGCCGGGCTCAAGTCCGCGTCGCTATTCATCGCTGCGATGGCCGTCCGACAGTTCCATCGCCATCTGGTCGCGGTCGGCCTCGTCCCGGCCGACCCGACCAGCGGGATGAGGCTGCCGCGGTTCAAGCAGCGAATCCCGAAACCGTTGGCCGAGGAGGGCATGGATCGCCTGCTTCGCCCGCCTGTGGGGGGCAAGTTCGCGGCCTTGCGCGACCACGCCATGCTCGAGCTCATGTACGCCACGGGGATGCGGGTCTCGGAGCTGACCGGCCTGCGCCTGGGGCAGGTAGACCTCCGGGAGGGTTGGGCGCGCGTGACGGGGAAGGGCTCAAAGGAGCGCCTTGTCCCCTTCGGGCCCCGCGCTGGGGCCGCCCTGGGGCGCTACCTTGATGCCCGCGCCGCGCGCTTCCCGGCGACGGGCGACGTCGTGTTTCTCAATGGGCGAGGCCGGGGTCCGATCACTCGTGGCGGCTTCGGGAGGCGTCTTGGGGCGGCAGCGCGCCGGGCTGGGCTTCTTGGCCGCGTGACGCCCCATCAGATCCGCCATAGCTGCGCGACGCATCTGCTCCAGGGAGGCGTCGACCTGCGGACCCTTGCCGAGCTATTGGGTCACGCGTCCGTGCTGACGACGGCCCGCTACACCCACGTCACAGCCGAGCATCTGAAGAAGGCTTGCCAGAGGGCGCATCCGCGGTTTTAGCGCCAACGGAAGCGTCCCGGAACCTGATGAGGTCCGGCCGCGCGCATGTGGCCGAGGATCATCGGCCTCCCCTGATTGCAGAAGGGCTCCACGAAGGTTTTTAGTAGCGCCGACTGACGCAAGACGTTCATGTCGGAAGACATATGGTCGACCACCTCTTGCGAAGCGAATACGATAAGCTTCGCGCGAGCCCGCGACACCATTACGTTGAAGCGATTGAGGCTGAGAAGAAATTCGTCCTCATCGCCAATGGCGTCAGGGTCTCCCAATGCGAAGGTCGCCAACATTACGTCCCGTTGTTGGCCCTGGAATCGCTCGACCGTGTCCACTGCTTCGCGGATATCCCGACCGTCTGGACCGGGGAACAGCGATTGGAGACGATTCACAATGAGAGCCTGCTGCGCTCTGTGCGGAGTTACAATCCCAATCCCCCTATTCCAGAAATCCTGCATGGAGTATGGAAGCCCAATCGTAGGCTGGATGTTCCCAGTTGGGGCGATTCGCTCGTCCACCAGGTGGTCGCCCACCCGGTTCGCAAGCAACCAGACGAGCGATGCGACGGCATCGGCTTCGAACTGATTCCACTGGCTGCTGCGTCCTTCCCGATAGATGAAGCAGGTTGCTGGCTGCGCAGGATCGAGGAGCGCTGCCCATTCTGGAGTCCAGAGCAAACCAGGCGGCCATCCCTGAGGAGGGGCTGCAGCGGCTGGAATGGGCGTAGTAACTTCGAGCCGAAGATTGGGTGAATAGGATTGAAGCGTTCTTGGGTAATTCGCCGCGTGGGCCAATTCAACGATGGTTGAGCACGATCTGTAGTTAACATCCAGAACCAAGGGAGTTAGGTTGTGGCGGTCTCGCAGATATTTGAAGAGAGGCCCGACCATGTGCTCGAGTCCTGTCGGCGGCTCCGCCTGGTGGATCGGCGGCAACTGTTGAGGATCTCCAGCGACAACAACCGAGCCGCCTGTCGCAAGTCCTGCGAGCGCTAAAGTCGAAGTGGCGACATCCATCTGAGAGGCTTCATCGACGATGACGAGGTCGAAAAACTCCTGGACTGGCCGTCCCGCTGAATCCATCAATTTGTATGCCTGTTGGACCGGGGCCCCTACGAGTGTCAGCCCCT
Source organism: Elusimicrobiota bacterium (assembly GCA_036676805.1). Classification (GTDB taxonomy): domain Bacteria; phylum Elusimicrobiota; class Elusimicrobia; order UBA1565; family UBA9628; genus GWA2-66-18. The sequence goes on along the minus strand of JAKFCD010000110.1, from coordinate 85,396 downwards.
GCGCCTGCTGTAGTCGGCCGCGCAACTGCTGGAATGCCTGAGACGATGGATCAGTCGGAACATCGATCTGCTGAGGCACTGCCGAGTCCGACGGTCGCGTCGTGGAACGAAGTCTCGCAATGAGTGTTTGTTGCAGCGCGAGAGGCCCCGTTCCCATAAGAGCTGTGGCGACGCCGAGGAGTACGTTGTCAATAGCCTCGTAGGTCGGGCCGGTAACCAAGACACGCATCTGCTGCCCTTGCTGAGAGGCTTCATGAAAGGCGCCCATCACGATTGTTCGAAGCGTGCGGCTCTTCCCCGTGCCGGGCGGCCCCCAGATCAGGCGCAGGCGATGAGTCAGGGATTCCTGCCACGCCTGCCATTGGCTCTGATTGAGGTCGAAGTCAGGACTTGCGGAAAGCAGCGTCTGAATCGGCGGCAGGTTGCGTTGAACTTGAGATCCATATAGCGCTGCGGAATTCCAGTAGACATCTGCCACTGGACTGACAGCTCCTGCGGTCGCTCGCCTCGCTCGCCCGATTGCTTGTCCGACGCCAGGATGCGCGATTGCGATGGGAGGATTTCCGATGGCGTTGAGAGTCTTGTCCAGACGTTTCGTGAAGAAATCCCTGTGGACCGGATCAAGCATCACATCTGTTGAGAAATTCACAACACCGGCTTGCTCGAGTGCAAAGAAGACGGGAGCCCATCTTGTGTCTAGATCAAGAACGATGTGGCCTGCATCCCGATCTATAGCCTGGACGGAGACGCCGGTGACATACTCCATGGGCTTCCATTCGTCATTGGTTCCCGGGAGTGGAAGTTGAACTGCCCCTGCTACAGTTCTAATTCGTCGCCCGAGGAACCCTGGAGCGCTTGCAGGAGCCAGCGCAAAGGTAAAGTCTCCTTCCTTCGCCTTGACCTCGCGAGAGCCCGGCCGAATGGTGAAAACGAGTCGGTTAGAGGCCGGCTGTAGCCCGAAGCGCGTAAGTACCTGCTGAGCAGCCGGGCCCGCGAGACGATTCGTCAGCCAAGCACTTTTGAAACGGGCTTCCCGCTCATGCGGCGGCATTGCATGGGTCTTCTCTATTTCAAGTTCTTCCAATGCCACATTCAGCCTCGCAAAGATTGACCATAGCCTCGCGTCATCTGCCATCCTCCGCGGCAGGCTCGGGGCTCGCAGATCGGTGATCCGAGGAGCAGTTTGATTGAGCTGCCCCTGAAGGTCTGCCCCGAGCCTATCGGCGATGCTCTCGATGGCATTCAGCTTCACTTGTACAGTTCGTTCAAGACTGCGAAGTTGGACGTTCCACGGCCGTGCGCCTGTAGCCCGCGACCATATTTCGTGGGCGCGTTCTGAGGGGACCTGGTCAGACAGGGGGTCCTCAAAGAACGTCGGAACATCAAACCGATCAAATGGAGGCTGGGTTCTCGCAGAATGGTATTCGCGGGCCACGCTGAGCAAGCTGTAGTAATGGGGAACCGGCGCAGCGATGACCGCGCGCATGACGTCGCGTAAGACCGTGATGGGGCAAAACCGGTCCGAAATGTCAGGGTTGGCGACAAGAGTATCCGGCGGGAACAGCCAGGCGAGACGAGATAGCAGGCGGTTTTGAATGATCGATGTGAGATGGCGGCCGATGACTCGGACGAGATGATCATAGGTCAGGGAATCCCAGACGTAGACTTGAACGGTTGCGGTCGGAATTGTCGCCGTCGCAAATCGAAGCGCCTGGTCCACGGCATCTAGCAACCGAAGAAGCTCCCGCTGCTCAACTGCGGGGTCCCTCTGGTCTATGGGGAATGCCTGCGCTTGCCAGACGTGGAAGTGCTGCTGACCCTGTTGGATGCGATTCTGAGCGACGCCCCAGACAGCTTTGAAGCCGAACGCCATGGTTATACCACTACCGATGTCGAAGTCGGCGGTAAGGTAAATGCGGAGATCCGTCCACCGAGGCATCACGGCAGAGGTGCCGGCCTGAGGGGGCACCGCCGCCTGTCCCGTGGTCAATGACTGGGCCCTTCCGGCGACGACGGTGCGTGTCGCGCGGAGCACATGATGTGAATCGAATGCGACGTTGTCCGGCTGAGTGCCCGCGAGCGCGGCGACGCTCCCAATCAGATTTTCCTCAAGGGCGTTCCGAGCTCCCCGAGAGACGAAAGCCACCCGGCTCAGGTGATCCTGCGTATTGGCCATGGGCCAACAGTGATCGGGATTCGGGGTCGTCCCAGGCCATGGATATCCCAAGTACTCGCATCCGATGCAACGGTTATCAACATGCCATTCGAGCTGCCGCCACGGTTGCCCGAGTACGGCCGCCAATTCCTCTTGGAAGAATCGCCTCAGCCGAGGAGCGAAGACGCTAAATTCGCCGATCTCGAGGTCACCTGCGAGGGCTTGCAGCAACTGGGCCGAGGTGGGCGTAATCCCCTGTGCCTGGCATTCGGATTGAAAACGCACGACGGCGGAGGCCTCGTGCGAGCCCGGCCATACCGCCGCTTCCGGAACGACAAAGAAGCGATTGTCGAGCTGATGGTCTGCCAGCCATGCGGCGAGGGCCATGGAGTAGTATGTGACTTCGACGAAATACGGGACGGAAGGCTCGGCGGTTAACTTGATCTCAATTACGCGCAGTGGGAGACGTTGATCGCCCTGTGGCACATCGATGATCGTCCCATCGGGCCGTACTGCGTGGGATTGCGTGCCGGGAGCGAGTACCTGGATGAGATCGGGTCGAAGTTGCCCGTAGTTGAGCGCATGCGCTGTGCGAAGCGAGGCGATTCCCAGGGCGGCCTCGAAGCCCGGACCCAGGTCATACTCCCCCTGGACGATGAATGTGCCTGGGGCTGCGCGCCCAATGACGCCGGATAGTGGGGTTTCGGAAAAGCGGAGTGAGCCCGTGGTCGTTCGAACTGAATTTCCGATGAGAGCGGCCGTGCCAAGGGTTTGAACGAGGTCGTTTAGCTTCGACTCCTCCCATTCTGTCCCTGCAGCGGCGAGTGCCCGAAGGCCAGGCCGACCGACTGCCTCGGGTGGCATGGCTTGGGCAGTACGTTCAGCTCGATAGCGTTGATTGTCAGGGGAGAGATCGAGGCGAAGCCTGCGCCGGCATTCGCTTCTGAGATAGTTGGAGATGACCTGTTTGGTAAGGTATGGCACCTTGATTCTCCCCGGCTAATCCTTGGGTTCGGACAAAAGATCTCGCAGACGAGTCCCTGGCTGAGCCGAGGTCTTTGCGTCCCGCGAGATGAGGGCTGCCGAAATTAGACACGCTCTTCTTAGGGCGAGTTGATCAATTTTGGTGAAGGGAAGGGGCGCACCATACAGCTTTTTCTTCCAGGCGGTGACCATTCTATCCACCTGACGCTGTTGGGGGGTGCTGACTCGCAGTTCGTTTGAGGATCGCGGCCGGGAGTTTTTTCGAAGAACGAACACGGCATCCCAAACGCCGGAGCCCTCGTGGACATGCAGTCCTACCCCGGCCTCTCCTGGCGCGGGCAGTACCTGCGCCACTCTAAGTGGATTGGATGCAATGGCATTAGCTAGGGCAAGCCATGCCTCAGGAACGGCATGTCTAAAACTGAATGCGACGAGGCCTGTTGGCTTCAAGACGCGCGCGACCTCTCGAAAGCATCCCCCGAGCCCGGTAGTGTACTTGTCGAGGGTGCGATCCTTGCCGCGCTTGCCGCCGAGCCCATGCAGCATGATTGTCTCTCGCGTTCCGCGGCGCTTGATCACGTCGAGATTCTCGAGCCAGGGAACAAAGAACTCTGCCAGTTCTGAGTACGCAATGTTGTCAAAGTACGGGGGGTCCGTTAGGACGATATCTATGCTCTCGTCCTCCAGGAAATTTAGTCCTTGTGCCGCCGTATTGGTGATTAGAGGCGGGTCATCCGCTGGGATGACTGATACCTGTCGGAATCCACCACGGTACGGCTCTTTCGGGTTTCGGGCAAACTCGGCCGCGCGAGCCAGGCCGCGAATCGTATTTGGGAAAGTGCCACGGCCGGTGCCATCGGACCAAGGGTTGATTTCGACTGGGCGAGGCACATGGCGAAAAGCTCGGACGCCAAACAGTGGAGTCAGCCGTCGCCAGCCCGAGGCATACGAGGCCTGAAGACAATTCGTTGTCAGATGGTCGCTAAAGGCCATCGACAACGCCATTCGGGTGGGACCCTCAAACTGCCTGATCGCCTCCGCCAGCATGGACAGGTGAAGAAGTTGCCGGGCGTTGAAGAGGTCGGTCCATTTTCGATAACCGTAGTCGATAAGTCGAGAGTCGGTCCGCCCCGCGCGGATCGCCTTGGTGGGCAAGAGACCGGGGTGCCGCCGTTTCCATCTCCTCAGTGCCTTATGGGCATCCTCGTACAGGGAGTCATCGAAGCCCGTCGTCCGCAGGAACTTTCTCAGGCGCATGGGCACTGCGCGGGTTCCCTTCTGCTCGGGAATAACCTCGCTTGCGAACATCCGCCAATGGGGAGGCCGGGTCGTTCGACGCGCGATTTCGATCAATGGCTCCCGGAGCCGACACTTCGGACATTCGACGGTGCCATAAACTACTCGTCCGGCATCGATCTCTGTCTCATTGGCGCACTTGGCGCAGCGGAAAGAGTTCTGGGCTGCAGGAAGTCTGTGGATTTCGTGGCAGGCCGAGCAGAATGCCCATTGATGTTTGCCATCTTCGGCAAGGCGGAAATTTGGGTGTGCCTCGAACTGGTGTCTGCAATCAGCGCACCGCACGACCTGAACCCAAAAGTGATGGAGGACGGTATGGGTTTGGCCAGAACTGTCACGGGTCTTGTGGTACGGGCTCAAATTCTTTCCCACTGTCTCTTGAAGGCGCGCAAGAGCTGGCTTAAGGTCGGGGAGCAATCCCGCGTGAAGTTCCAGTCTCGTCACTGCGCATGCGACGGGATCGACATCGGTTCCGAATGTGGTTGCACCTAGGCGGGAAGCTTCGACGACAGAGGTCCCTCCGCCGACGAACGGGTCCAGGACCTTGAGTGTCTTGAGGTTGGCATCCCCGTAGTAGGCTGCCCAAAAATCGTCCTTCGGCTTAGAGGTTGCCCCAATGAGAATCGCTCGAAAGACGCATCCCAGGCGTCTCGCAAACCACTTGTGGGCAGTATAGATCGGCCGAGGTCTCCGGCCTTCCCGCAGAGCAAAGGCCGCGAGTTGGCGAACCGGAAGATCGCCGGCCTCGAGCATGGTCCATGTAGGTATCGACGCCACCGGACTTGGTCGCGCGCTCTTCGGCAGGAGAACCTTTCGGGTCTGTACCTTCATCGGCTGTGGCGTAGAAGTATCCCTGCCAAGTCCTTCGGCTGGAGGGAGACGTCCCATGCCCATGTCCCGAAGCCGCCATGGGCGTTGACGGCCTCCACCCACTCTTTCAGGAACTCGCGCTTGGTGCGATTCTCCTGGGAGTCCTGCCCCTTCACCTCGAGGACCAGCATCTTGCCGCTCTTGAGGCGGATCATGAAGTCGGGGTAATACTTCCGCACGACCCCGTTGAAGATATAGAGGACCTGGAAGCCGAGATGGTCGTTCTTGGCCCACGCCTCGACGCTCTTGTCGTGGTCGAGCTTGAAGGCCTCGCTCGCCTCCCAGGTGCTGTCGTAGACGCAGTGGCTGATATGGGAGCGCCTCGTGTGCTCGCAGGGCCTTCCGGTGAACCACGGCCGCATGTCCCCGGTTGACCGCACGGGGCACTCTGTGTCGAAGACGGGAGCGAGCGCCTCCGTGTTGGAGAACCGGATCGCCTCCCAGATGTGCTGGACGATCTTGGACATATTCAAGGTTAAGAGGATGCGCCGTCTGAGATCATCCTGGTTGAATAACGGAGGATCGATGTCCAGCTTATTGCTTGTGAGGAACTGCTCGACAAGTTTGATGAGCTGCGCCAGCAAGTACTCTCGGTTTGCCTTCCAGCCGGGCTTCATCTGGTCGAAAATGTCGCCGGCGACTTCGAAGATCACCTTCTGCATGCGGAACTTGCGGCCCAGATCCTCGAGGTCTATCTCCGTGACCTTCGTGGCGTCGGGCTTTCCCTCGACCACTGGTGCGAGTTCGGCCAGCGTGCGCGTGTCGTTGGCATTGATCGTGAGGCGCTTGATCTTGGGCCAGTCCAGCGCAAGCTGCGGCCGGAACTCGTGGTCGATCCGCACGATATTCGGCCAGGAAATCTGAAACTCGACATTCTCGGGCAGGGACTCGATCCGAGTTTTTGGCGGAGGCGGAGGCGGAGGCGGCCCATCGCCTCCCTCATGGGGCAGAAAGGTGAACGGGACCCCGAAGATGTTGACGTACTCTGGCTCGAAAAGCCCGGTATCGGGATTCACGTCGTAGGAGGTGCGCCGGAGGCCGCGGCCGACCACCTGCTCGCACAGGAGTTGGCTGGTGAAGGCGCGAAGCCCCATGATATGCGTCACAGTCTTCGCATCCCAGCCCTCGGACAGCATCCCAACCGAGATGACCTTCTGGATCTGCTCGCCGGGCTGTCCCGGCTTACCGACGGTATCGACCTTACGCCTTAGCAACTCCGCCTGCTCCTTTCTGGAAAGCTTCCTGATGGGAGCTTCGTCGTCCTCGGTCTCATCGTCCGCCGATTCGTTTGCGCGGATGGTCACCGGTTCCGCCAGCGCCTCGGCCTCGTCCAGCACCTTGGAGTCGATGTGGAGGGTCTTGTCCGGAGCCTTGAGCTCGTCAATGCGGATCTTCCCGCGCGTAATGGCAAACTGGATGCGGGCCGCCGTCTCCGTTCGGTTGGCGACCGAGATCATGACAGGCGGCGTGGGAAATCCCCGCTTGCTCCAGTCCTTGGCAGTCTCCAGCCAGTCCTTGCCCAGGAGGTAGTACCCATTGATCACCAGGTCGGGCAGCTTCTCGTGGGCCTCGGCTTTGCGGTTGAGGTCGTCTTTGACCTCCGGGTCCATGTAAATGTGGTAGAGGCGGGACTTGTAGGTCCTGGCGTCGGGAACGCCGTCGTCGCGGATTACAACGCGGGGAGTCTTCACGAGGCCGGCCTCGATGGCGTCGTTGAGTCCGAAGTCGCTGACGATCCAGTCGAATAGAGTCTCCTCGCCGCTCCGTTTCCCAGTGGGCGCGAAGGGGGTTGCTGTCAGGTCGAAGCAACGGAGGATTCCTCTCGTCTTGTGGATGCGGTCGAGGCCGCCAACCCACTGGGTGGCCTCCTCGATTTCGTCCTTCGAGATACCCTTGATCGTGGACTTGGGCGGCACACGCCAGGCATGGTGAGCTTCATCGTTGATCACCAGTAAGCCGCTGGCGGAGGCCATGTCGGCCAGGATGCGCCGGGTAAAGGCCTCGTCGCTCTCTGCTCCCTTCTTCATGACCCGCGGCCCGGCGTTTGGGTCAAGGGGCATCAGGGCATGCCAATTGTGGATGAGCACCTTGGCGGTTCGCAGCTTATCGTGAAGCCCGGGCGGAATTAGATTAAACTCTTCGTAGTAGTTATCGGCCCCGGCGGGAATCAGCACTCGGAGACGACTCTTCACCGTTAACCCTGGGGCGACTATCAGGATGTTCTTCGAGAAACGCTTATCCTGGGGATAGGTGGCCTTGTTCAGCACCTGCCAGGCGATAATCATCCCCATCACCGTCGTCTTTCCCGAACCGGTTGCCATCTTGGAACAAACGCGGGTGAAAGGGCCGCCGTCGCCGGGCACCTCGATCCCCTGGCGCTCGGAGGGAGGGGCCTCGGCGAGCCAGATCAGGGTTTCAATGGCCTCGAGTTGGCAGAAGAACAGGCGCTGATTGGAGTCCCGCTGAGAGGGGTCGCGCCAGTGCTCAAGGAGTCGACGGGTGATCCCTGTCGTTCCTGCATAGGGCGTGTGGGGATGTTCGCGCCAGGCCTTTACACGGTCGCGGATCTTGTTGACGAGGGGCAGTTCAATGAATTCCCCAGGGTCGTCGAAGGAGCGGGAACTCTCTGATGCCCGCACGTAGCCTGCGGGCCGACGCTTACCCTCAACGAGGTTAAACGAACGCGTCTCCCGATCGTAGGACCAATAACACATCGGCTCCTTGTACGGGGAGTTCTTGATGAGTTGGTCGATTGTCCCGCTGCCGGTCATCAGGCGACCTCGATCACCTTGAGGCTCTCGATTCCGCGGTCGTCAACGATCTTGACGGCAACGCGCTTATGCTTGCCCAGGTCGAACGGTAACGATATTGTCCCGCGGTAGGCCTCGATGAGGTCTCGATCGATCTCCGCCTTCAAATTCTTCGCTAGACGAGCCCATCCATCCTTCTCTCCCGCAATCGGGAAGAATACCTGACGGGGGTAGAGGCTCCGACCGTCGTAGTCAGTGTCCAGCATCCACACGGCAATCTTGGACGTATCGCCAGACTCGATGGTGCCCGTCTTTGTGTTGTAGTAGTCGAACCCGTGTACCTCAACTTGATGCTTCCCCTTGTCCTCGCCCTTCTTGATTTCTCGGACGGTGACGTCGGGCTGGCCCATGAGCCAGAATGACTGGTTGCTGGAGCGCTGTTTCTTGAGATCCTCAGTCAGGAGGTCCGTGTTCATTTGGACCTTAAGGAACGTCATGCCGGTCTTATCTTTCGTGAGCTCGTCGATGTCCTTGGCTGCTTCGGGGTCGAAGTGGAAAGAGGCAAAGACGATCATGGACGGCTTGGGGCTCAACTTTCGCGCCTCCTCCCATGCCAGTTCGACCTGCTTCTGCTCGAGAGGTGCGTGCTCTGGGCCGAAGGACACAACGACTCGCTCAGGGCTCGAACCTTTTGTCTCCCCGTCTGCGTGTAGCCAGCGAGTCCCTGGGAGGGGTTCGATTCGCGAGAAATCAATGGACTGCTTGCCCTTGCCTCGGATTCCGGTCTGTAGGAGCTCCGCCCGCCAGTCAGCTTGCCGCGAGGTGGCACCGGCGCGAGACAGGGAACCATCGCTAATCGCCTGTTCTTGTTGGACCTCGGAGAGAGGCTTAACGACGGGCGATGGAACTGCCTCTACCGTAAATGGGCCCGTGATGCGAGCTCTAGTGGCATTCGGAAGCGGTTGATCATATAGAGTCTCAGGAGTCGGCGGCTCACTATTCGCAATTGATTTGAGGGTTACATGCGGCACCCTCTTGTATTTGAAACCGCTACCGACGCCTTCTTCAGGGTGGGCCAACTCATAGTAGTCGTACAAGGTCGTCATGAGCCGTTGCTTCGCAAGGCTGATGGCGACCCGGGACGTATCGCAAGTAATCCAGCGCCGGCCCCATTGTTCAGCAGCGGCAGCGGTAGTTCCAGACCCGCAGGTGGGATCGAAGACCAGGTCGCCCGGATCTGTGGTCATTTGAATGCAGCGTGCAACCACCCGGGCCATCGTCTGGACGACGTAGATTTTTGCTTCTCCGAACCCGCTCTGTCGCGTGTCGTCCCAAATATCGCTGAAGCTTTGATACGGGAAGTCGTCATAGTACCGGATGAATCTTAGAGTGTTCCCGATTCCCATGAGGCGCCTTTCGGCTTCGAGGCGCTTCATTCCCTCCAGGTTCGTCTTCCATCCGCCCTTGCCGGGGGAAAAGACCTTTCCTTGGAACTTATAATTAAAGAGGGTTGTAGAACTCGCTGACTGAGACGTCAGAGGATTCGCGCTGAAGATTTTGAGGTCGACGAGTGAATCGATCTGCTCCCACTCCTGCTTTTTGAGGGTCCGTCTAGATCCATTCTGTTCCTCGACGAACCGGTAATTGTCATCGTCGGAGCGCTTGCGCAGAAAATACATGCGCCGAAACCGCTTCTGCGCTTGGGCTTTATCGCGGGCATACCACAGGAGGACATCGTACGTATTGTCAAGCATTGCACTTCCCTTCCCGGTGGTCTTTCGGAAGATGATTTGAGAACAGAAATTCTCTGCGCCGAAGACTTCGTCCATTAGGAGGCGGACGCGCTGAACATTCTCGTCGGAGATTTGAACGAAGCAAGAGCCACTCTCGGCCAGCAAGCGCTTTGCCAGCAAGAGGCGATCCCTCAAGTAGGTTAGGTACGAGTGGACCCCGAGTTCCCAGGTATCCCGGAAGGCCCTGATGGTCTCGGGTTCCTGAGTCAGATCGTCGTCCTTGCCATCCTTCACATCCCGTTTGTTGACGAACGGCTGGAAGTTCGAGCCGTACTTGATGCCGTAGGGCGGGTCGATGTAGATCATCTGAAGTTGCCCGGCCATACCCTCCTTCTCGATGAGGGAGTTCATAACGAGCAGCGAGTCGCCGGCAATCAGGCGGTTAGACCAGTTGTGCGAGTGCTTGTAGAAGTCTAGCGCCTCGCGGAGCGGGGGGTTCTCTTTCGGGGACTCGAACAGCGGCAACTGCATCTGGCCGTTGCCGTTCTTGCGACGCACGGCTTCGATGATCGTCTTTGGGTCAATGCGCTCGTGGACGTGAAGGGAGACCGTCGGCACCTCGAAGGACGTGTGCTCCTTCTTCCCTGCCCAATCCAGGCGAGGGTCGATGTGCGGGTCGTATGCGTAAGTTTTCTTGTCGGAGTCGGCCTTCTCGGTATCGGCCGTGACCAGGCCGACGGGAGGGTTGTTCTTTCGAGTCTTGCCCGCGTGGTCGTACTGCTCGATTGGCTTCTTGCTCTCTAGCTCGCGGCCTCGGCCCATGGCACAAATCTCCTACATAGCGGTTCTGTGACGAAAGAATTGGAAAATTATGGCAAATTTGGCGATAGAAGTAACGCGTCCTCGACGAGTCGAGGCCTAGAAGCTCAGGCGAAGCCCGATGCCGGCGCGGGGGCCGCCACGCCAGTCCAATCCACCGAGGCCCACGAGTTCCAGATTGCTGAATGGTGTGAAGTCATCGATATGGCGAGAGACGCCCAAACCTCCGAATGCCGGCGTCATCCCGAGCAGCAGGCTGTATCGCCGCCAGTAGGCCCATTTCAAATCGAGCATCGGCAGCGGTTCGCCGGAGTAGACAAGCCCAGCGCCGAGGCGGCTTGTGAATCCGCGGTCTTTGATGACGATCTCGGGTGGTTTTTCCGGTTCATCGATCTTGGTCACGACTTCGACGTGGCCTTCGGGCGGCAGGTAGCGGTCGCGGTACTCGATCTTGGTCGGCCCATCGCGCCATTTGGTGATGACGTGGTTGCGGTGGACCGTCACCACCTGCTTTGTATTGGGCGGCAGGCCCTCGAGCTTGGCGGCGAGTTCTCGCGCGTGACTCTTCTCGCGCTCGAGCCTCCACAATGTCATCGCGAGGAGCGCGGCCAGCAAGACAACCGCGGCTTCCTTGGGTCGCCGGACGGCGAAGAACACGACGCTCGTCGCGACTCCGAACAGCCTAATCGCTATTCCCATTCTCCTCCTCGTTGTGCGGCAGGCCATTCCCGCCGTTTTTGACCTTCTCGTAGGTGCGGCTCAGGACGTAGCCGCTGAAGATGACCGACACCACCCCGCCCGTCACCGTGACCACCGTCGGGATGGCATCCGGGTGGTGTAAGACCGTCCAGACGCAGATCCAGACGTAGAGGGCCATGTAAATCCAATTCCACAGCGCCCTCAGAGACTTGAGGTCCCGGATCAGGTTCTGCGCGAGATCGCTTCCGAGCGTCTTTCGCGCGAGCGTCAGGGTCAGCCGTTTGAGCTCGCCCATCAGAGCTCGTTCCTGAAAAAGTCCATGTCCCAGTTCCGACCGGGACAGGTTTTCTGGCGTGGAACGCCCAGGCGGTCGAACACCTCGCGGTGGCCGATCACGTGGCCGGCCGGGATGCGGAAGACCTCCATGAGTGCGCGGGTTAGCATCAGGTTGAAGTCCCACATTTGCGGCGACGGAGGGGCCTTGTCGAAGTCGCCGATGCAGCAGAGTCCCAGGTACTCCTCGTTGAAGCGGTTGGAGGCGTCCTTTACCCCGGCATGGGCTCCGATCATGGAGAGCCGCCGGCCCCAATGGAACGCGGGGCTCTCTCCGACGAACTCAGTCCCGCCGTGGTAGCCCACGTCTTTCCACGGCCGCTGAAAGCTCGCTCCTTGTCGGAGCGCGAGCCGCCGCTCAAACTCCTGCGGAGAGACGATCTCGAAGTCGACGCGGTGGGAGGTGTGGTAGCGTGCGATCCCATCCCAGTCCCGGGTCGCGCCGTCAGGGCTTGCCGAGTGATGCCAGACGATGCCTTTCCAGGGTCGCGCCCCGGTCGTGCCGATGGGGATGTCCAGCTTGGGCTTGGCCATGTAGCACCTCCTATCCATAAAAGGGGGTGCGCGAGGCGATCTCCGGGACAGCCGGGCAGCTATTTTCTCAGCGCATAGAAGACCGCGAGAACGCTTCCCGTGCCGAGAAGCCCGATCAAGGGCGCGAAAATCCAGCCGCCGATGAGCTTGACCAGATTGATCTCGACCTTCATACGCTCGATCTCCGTAGCGTTGCTGATGAGATGCTTTTCCAAATCGGTGAACGAGCCGCGCAGAATGGTCAACTCCTCGAGGACGCGGTCGGTCTTGGCCTCCAGCGTTGAAAGTCTCTCCGGCGTCGTGGGGCAGTCGGTCATATCTCCTCCATCTCGGCTTCCATGGTATGGCCGGCAGGCTTAAGCACGTCGGTGTAGGGGAAGGGAAGCTCCTCGAGCCTCCAACCCACGTCGAAGAGATCGCGTGGCCTGAAGCCAGGCTCGGGCCAGAAGCTCACGAGCGGGTTCTGGCGAAACAGACGCTCAAGTTCATCCTTGGCCGCGGCGTCGAGCAGCCTCAGAGTCCAGCGGCTGACGTATTTATCCTTGCCGCGGTAGGCTACGAGCCGGCCACCCAGGGTCCGCAAGCCGCCAGATTCGAAGAGCCGCCGCCTGGGCTCATAGCCGTCGAGGCCCGGCAGCACGAGCAGGACCTGTCCCGCGTAGACCTCGCCGATCTTCTTGTTCTGGTTTGGCGTCTTGGTGCTCCTCGCCTCGATCTGCACCAGCGGCGTGGACAGGAGCCCGAAAGGGATGATGACATCATCCTCCAGGATCTCGCCGTCGAAGAGCGTGGTCCCGCCCACATGGACGCGCAGCGACTTGAGGTTGGTATTCCGCAGAATCAGACAGTTGGTGCTGCGCAGTTCGTTGCCTCCGCTCGGAGCCAGGAAGGTGAGTTGCAGCGTGACGGGGCTCGTGTCTGAGGCGTTTAGGGACGCCCACTGCGTGGTAGCGTCCCCGTCGACGAGCTTGCGCGTGTTGGCGGTTTCGCCCAGTCCCTCCTCGCTCGATATGGCCGAGACCAATCCCGGGCCGGCCTCGTCGACCGAGAGGATCACGGGCAGGTCCTCCTGCATAAGTTGCTGCGCTACGGTGAAGTCGAAGCTGCTCAGGCTCGGGCCGGGACTCGCCTTGATGAACTCCAGCTTCACATCGAAGAAGAGCGCCGCGGGGAGGGACAGCTCGCCCGTTTCGATGTTGCCGACGGCGGTCCCAGCGGCGGGCGTGCTGAAGGCTGCCGCCTGGAGCTCAGCCAGGGTGTCGGCCGCGCGGACGCGGACATTAATCTTGGACCCGGCGGCCGGCAGGACGCGCTCCATGCGATAACCCGTCACCCTGGTCTTGACCGGGTAGGAGCGCCGGAGGATCACCTCGCCCGAGGGCGGCTCGACCACGTCGCCTGAGAGCTCGAAGTAATCGAACCGAAAGCGAGATCCAGGGGCCTCGGGGCTGTGGCCGATCCCCAGGTGAACGTCGCCAGCAAGGGACCTCAACGGCGGCGAGGCGGTCGTCTGGAAGATTACCTGGTTGGGGTCGTCGTTCTTGTAGACCGTGAAGATGACCCCGCCGTTGGGCTGCCGCAGCACCTTGAGCGTGATCGGTACTCCCGCGGCCGCGTTGATCGGCAGCAGGAACCAACCGCCCTGGTTCGAGTAGCCCTGCCAACTGGTGGGCGCGGAGGGAAGCTGGGTCAGGCGGTTTCCGTTCGCATCAACGACGATGGGGATGAAGGAAAGGTTGTTGGAGATCGCGGACGGCCGGATGTAGAGTTCCCATAGCCGCTTGGAGGCGATGTTGGAATCGGAGAGAGGCGGCGCTTCGAGAGCTCCTTGAAGCATGTGGAGACCCCATTCGAGAGGAGTGAACTGTTGGGCGTTGGGATCGAGGATGGTCCAGATGAATCGCGTCTCCAGTTCGACCGAACCTCGGGGCGAGTTGTAGATCGTCTCGATGTTGTGCGGCTGGCCGTCGGGGTAGTCGAACTGGAGGAACCCGCCCGTCTCCACGGGGAACGGGTTGGGCGTGGGCGGCGAGGTATTGATCTCCTGGCCGTCGACCTGATAGTTGAAGTTCGAGTACTGCGGCGCGAATTGGTCGCCTCGGCTCCAGGAGACTCCTGCGTTGAATGAGAGCCAGGAGAACCCGCCGTTAGCCGGCGACGGCGAGTTCTGATCCCTGTAGACCTCCACGACGCTGTTCGTCGGCTGCGAGGCCGTCCCGATGTGGCGAATCACGATGGCGTACTTCGTGTTCGCGTTCAACGTGGGCGGCGTCGGGAACGTGAACGTCGTGAGCGTGTACGTCGGCGGGTTTTCCAGATCCGACTGGGACACTACCGGCAGGTTGAACGCCTGGATAGGATTGGAGACGGCCAGGACTTGATTCTCGTCCGGCTCGCCGTCCGGCCCAATCGTGCCCCACACCTCGCTCTGCACGTATCCGGGAGGCGTGAATCCCTGGATCTGGTGGACTCTCCACTTACAGTTGGTCAGCTTGAAAGGCACGGAGCGGAGAAACGACTGGGCATAGCGATATGAATCCTCGACGATCGCCGTATTGGTGATGCTGTTCGCGCCCGCGTAATCGAACGTATGTGCTGGCCCGGGCGGCGGCGGGATCGGCGAAGTCAGCCACTTGGCGTCCTTGGCCCCGTCGTTGAAGTCGTCCACAACCGGCAGCGTGAATGTTTGTTGGAGCTTGATCGGCATGGCTGTCAGATCGAGCCCGCTGGTTCCGACGTTTGCCTGGAAGTGGGACGGCTGGTTCAATATCTCCTTGAGGGACACGCTATACCTCCAACAGATCCAGCTCGGTGCGAAAGTTCATGAGATCGTGGGCGATCCCCAATACCCGCGCGTCGAAGGCTTGACCGATTCGCCTGGGGCTCGCGACATTGAAGGTCGCGCGGTCGCCCAACTCGACTTCGGGCATGAAGCGGGCGGTCAACGTCACCCGACGTTTTGGCTCCTTGTAGCGGCCGAAATAGCGCTTGGCCATCACCGTGGCCAGGTCCACGTCCGTCTGAAAGAGGAGGCTCCCGCCGCCCACCGGCAGCGGGCGTACCCGAAACCTCTGGAACGACGTGGGCGCGGGCTCGCCCTCGGTCTGCGGGTTGGCGGTCTTGACGAACTGGCCGAAGGTGGCCCGGATGCTGTTGAAGACCCGATCCCAGCCCGGGACGACGCTCTGGACGCGCTCCACGTTGGAGCCGTCTAGGATAAGAACGGGGACCGCCGCGGCAGCCTTGTTCCTGAAGAAGAAGCGCCCTTCGCCATCCACGCCGATATCGAAGTCCGCGATCCTCGCGAGTTCTTTGAGCACGTCCAAGACGGAGCGGGTGCCGTAGTTGGCCATGGTGATGAGAACGTTGCGGGTCGTGAGCGTGATGACGCTCAAGGCGTGTACGGGCGGATTGGGTCCGGCGGTGTTCATGAGCGTGATGAAGACCATCTCTCGTGTGACCCCGAAGCCCTGAGCGTTTTGGAACTCGTCGGTCTGGATCGTGTCGCCAGGACCCAGGGCGCGGTGGAAGCTGAAGCCCGAGCCAGTGATGAACTGCCCGCCTCCGGCTGCGGCGGTGAACCTCTGGACGTTCCCGTCATTGGGCAGGATCGCCGCCTTCCAGGTGTCCCAGGAAACGATCCCGGAGCCGCCATCCTGAATGGGCGAGGCGGCAATTGCGGGCAACCAGAGCCGCTTGATTCCGTAGGGCGTCGAGGTGAGCTGATCTGTAAGCACGACGCGGAACCTGATGAACCGCGGTGAGTTGACGTTCGTCCAGCTTCCCACGTCGCCGCCGTTGGCGATCTGCGTCTCGGGGGAGTAGTTGAAATCGTCCTGGCTCCAGCTCCAGAAGAACTGTGCGCCGGCCGCAGTGGCGTTCACGAGCTCGGCGAAGAAGGGCCCGAGAGTCGTGATGAGGGCAAAGCTGACCAACCCTGAGAGCTGCGGGCCGTAGTCGACCTTGAGCGTCAGCCCGCCGCTCGCGGGCGCGTCGGTCAGAGAGTTGAACCTCAGGAAGTCGATGTGGAACTTGGACGAGCCCTGCGCCTGGAGTTCGACGGTCTGCGCGAAAAGAGGGCTGATCAACGGTCCCAGCGTGCCCGAGCCGACCTGGACACCGTCGATATAGACCCGGTAGCTCCCGGTTGAGGAACTGGTCAGGGTCAGATCGAGCCGATAGACATGAAAGACGGTCGCGCTCACGGCGATGAGCGGCCCTTGCGTGTTGTTGGTGACGACGCGGATGTTGCCCGTGTTCTGGAACTTGATGGCGGCGACGATGTTCGAGTTCGGCACGGCGACGCCGATATGGAGATCGCCGCTCAAGACCTCGACACGAAGCCGGCAGGTCACGGACCTCGATGACCAGAACGGGAAGGCGACGTCGTTCTTCTGGTTGTTGAGGAAATAGAATCCCGAGGTCGCGGTGTAGTCCACGGTTCTGACGCTGTCCTGAAGGCTCGCGGACGCCCCCTGCGAAACGAACTCGCTCCAGGGGAACGTCGCCTCGTTGTCGATCTGGAACCTCTCGACGTTGGGCTCGCGGTCGCCCTCATATTGGGCGGTCCAGCGAGGGTGGACGCCGCCGGGCAGGCGCTTGAAATTGATCTTGTCGATGACCTCTGCAGCCTGCCACTCGGCCTCGGCGTCGTAGGGGTCGATGGTCAACTGCCCGTCGCCCGCGGGCGGTTCTGGCTCCTGGACCACGGCCGCCCTGTTCATGCTGTAGGGCGTGAAGTCGCCGACATGCGTGTGGAGAATCTCCCGCTGCGCCGGTGGCTCGAAGTTAACGGTCTCGACCGTTGCCGCAGGAACCTGCGGCGTCGTGGCCAAGAGATCGCCCACCGCCTCGTGGATCTGGAGGTCGCGCTTCCAGACGATGTAGTCGGCGCGGATCTCGGCTCCAGGCGGAGGCTGCACCGTCTCGAAGCGGACCTTAGCCTTCTTTTGGGGGTCGTTGAGGTTGCTGGCGGTCCATCGCGTCCCGGGCCTGGCCGCCTCGCCGCCAACGCGGATCTCCAGGACCTCGCCGACCGGGAGTTGCGAAAGCTCGAACTCGAAAGCCTGGCCATCGCCTATGCCCAGCAGTTCGTCGGTGACCAGGATGGCGGCCTTGTTCGCGTCGGCTCCTTCCAGAAGTTGGTCCATGGATCGGACCTCAAGCTGCACGGTCGGCGTGCCTGAGTCCTCGATCACATCATCGATCACGCCCGTAAAGACCGGGAAGGACTCCTCCGCGCCCGCGACCTTGAGGCCCAGAGAAATGCGAATCTTCGAGCCGAACCGGAGGAACCCCGCGAACCGTCCGGGCGAGCCATCATCCCACGAGCGCCCAGCGTTCTCCAGCTCGAGGCGCACGTTGGAGGCCTTGAACTCGTTGAGGGCGTCGGTGTCGAGCTTCCACGACATGCGGTCAAGGCGCGCGACCTCCCGCGTCACGTCGATCGGCGTCGCCTCCCAGGATGATCCGTCCGCAAGCGCTCGGAAGAGCTCCACCTTCCGCACGGGGAAGATGAGATGCGACGCCTGGGCGGCCTTGTATGCCTGCGAGACCGTCCTCACACGGCCTCCTTGGCGAGCCGCCCCTGCTTGGCCAGGATGGACTTGACGAGCTCGGCCCCCTCGGCCGCGCCGGTCCGGGTCGCCTCCGAGATGCGTCGCATGAGCTGGCGCACCTGCTCGTCGCCCATGCCCGTCACCGTGATGTGGTTGGTCTGATTAACCGAAACGTTGATGCCGCCGCCGATGCCGCCCAGGCGGTTGAGAGGAATCACCGCTTCGGGGCCGGCCTCGCCGACCAGGCCCAGCGTGGGTTTGCGGACCACCCCGCCCTCGGCGAACTTGAAGCCCTTGAGGGCGGGCAGAGCGATGGCCCCGAAGAGAAGCGCCCCGCCTACGGGTCCCAGAGCGCCTGAAGCCGCGGTTCGCGCGATGGCTGCCTCGATGGCGATGCGGGTGAAGGTTTCGATGGCTGTGCGCAGGACGGACTTGAACACCTGGTCCATGGCATCCTCGAGGTTCTTGCCCTCCAGGATCACGTCGGCGACCGCGCTGGAGAAATTGGACGCGATGCTGGATGCGACCGCCTTGCCGCCGGCCTCCAATGCCTGGAGGTCCTCGTTGAACTTGGCGCTGGCCTCGGCCGACTTGAGCATGGAGATCTCAAGAGACGCCAGCCGGGCGTTGAGCAGTTCGTCCTCGGTGATGAGGCCCTTGGCGCGCAGTTCCTCGAACTGCCGGAAGCGCTGCTCTTTCTCCTGGTTGATGAGGATCAGCCGAGACTCGAGGCCGCGGCCTTCATTGTCGAGCCGCTCGGCCTCGAGCTGGATGAGCTTGTCGTGCGCGTCCTGGGACTGGCGTTTCTTTTCGTCGGCCTCCTTGCGGGCCTGCTCGATGGACTTTTGGCTGGCCCTCGCCTTGAGCTCGACCTCCTGCTGAACCAGCCCCTGTCTTTCCTGGGAGTAACGCCTCTGGACCTCGGCCGCCTGTTCCGCTGATGCCGTCTCGATGGCGTCGAGTTTGGCGGCAGTCTCTCGGCTGATCTCGGGCAGGCGCTCGAACTGGCCCCGGAACACCGCGGCAGCCTTGGCCCCCAGGCCCTCCAGGTGGACCACGGACTTGGCCGCGAAGTTGGCGATGACGGTGCCGAGTATCTCGAAGAACTGGGCTCCGCTGAGCACGGCCTCGAGAAAGCCGCGGAACACGGGCAGCACCGCCGCGCCTATCACCTCCTTGAAGTCGCCAAGCCTGTTTTTGAGACTGGCAAGCTGCTTGGCGAAGCCCGACTCGCTCTCTGCCGCGCCGACGAACCGTTTGGAGAGCGCGTCGAGTACGCCCTGGGCCGTGTCGGCGTCGCCGATGAAGGCCCCGAACTCCTTCTTGAGCTCGCGCAGGCGCGCCGAGTCGCCTTGGAGCACGGGGGCGAGCAGCTCGATGGCCGTGTTGAAGTCCTTGCCCGACGCGGAGGCGAGCCCGAAGGCGAGCCGCGTGGCCTGCATAGCCTGGCCCACATCGCCCGTGACGCGCACCAGCCGGCCCATGGCCTCGAAGGTCTGTGTGTCCGAGAACCGGGTCATGGCCTGCTGTTCGTTGGCGAAAGCGATGAGGCGCTCTTTTTCCTTATCGAAGGAGCCGCCCGTAGCATCGACGGCGAACTGGAGGCGGCGCAGGGCTTCTTCCTCGCCTAGAGCTTCGTCTGCGGCGGACTTGAAGAACGCGCCGATCCCGGCGACCGTGGCGAACCCGGCGAGCTGGTTGAGCAGTTGTCCGGCCGCGGATTGCACCGCGGTCATGGACTGGGCGGCGGCGTTGGCGCTGGGCGGAAGCTTCTTGAAGCCCTGGTCGGCCTTGGACGTGGCCCCGACCACCTGGCCCGCCAAGCGGTCGGAGCGTTGAGCCGCCTCCAGCAGTTGCTGCGACAGCCGCTGGATGGTGGGAGAGGCCTGGTCGACGGCCTCGAAGGTGATCTCGAATCCGGCCATGGCCGGTCAGACCTCCTGCTTGGGGATAAATTCCAGGGTCAGATTGACGATCTCGACGTAGAGGCCTACGGCCAGGGCGTAGTCGCCGAGTACCTGGTCGACTGGGACGGCGGCAGGGTCCTCGTCGGCCACGCAGAGCCTGGGCTCGACCACGCCATAGAGCAGGATGCGGCGGAACTGCGGGAGCTTGGGGTTGGCGATGAGCGCGTTGATGCGTCCGGCGAGCGCGTCCTTGCCCTCCCGGGCCAGGGCCCAGAAGTCATCGCCCTCGTCGCCCAGGAACATGAGAGGAACTCGCCGGATGCGAAACGCCGTCCCGCATACCTCGACGACGCGCTCCTTCTTGAGTCTCTCGCGCAGCGCGGCGGCCGCTATGGGAGCGCTCATCTCAGTACCCCGTGACCGCATTGGTCAGGATCGCCTGGAAGCTGTAGCCTAAGGCCGGGTCCAACTCGGCATGAAAGGTCACGGCCGCGCCGAGCAGTCCTTCGAGCGTCCCGAAGCCGTAAGCCGTGTACTTGGCCTTGGGCACGGAGAGCTCGAGCTTGTTCTTGAAGGCATCCTCGAGGGTGTCGCCGGTCATGGCGATATCGACGGCCTGGGGAAGGTTTTCCAGGAACTTCTGGCGGTTGGCCTCGGTCTCGAAGTAGATTTCGTATCCGCCCTCGATCACAAACCGGCCGGTCGAGACGATGTCCTTGGCGTCCCGCGACTGATTTAGGGTGCGCTGGGGCACCGAGGCGTTATCCAGGGAGAGCGTCCAGCCGCGCACGTCCTGGTTGAGGACGCCGTCGAGCTTGAACTCGGTCTGGAAGAACATGAGCGGCTTGGGCGCGCCGAACACGGCGGCGAATGGGGAGGCCGGCTCCTCGGTCTTGAAGAGCACGTCGGCCGCCACTTGTCCCTTGCCGTCCACCGTCCCGGCCAGGCTCAGCTTCTTTAGGACGGTGAGCGGGTATCGCTTGAGTCCCAATCCCCGGTCCACGAAGAAGGTGAACGAGGGGAATCGCACCAGACTGTCGGGCTTGAAGGTATGCCGGAACACCGTGGGCGAGTTGGCCGCGTCAGGCTGGGTCGTAGTCACCTTGCCGAGGCAGCCGAAGAGCAGGTCCCCAACGGTCTCAGCCTCGAGGTCGACGGCGGGAAGGGTCCCGGCCCCCTCCTTTATGCCGGGGGTAGACGGGAAGGCCTCCTTGCTGCCCCGAATCTTGTCGTCGGCGATCAGGATGGACTTGTAGTCCAGGAGCGCCTCGGCCCCGACCGCCAGAAACTTCTGCGGCCCGGGCTCGGCAATCCCGCGGTTGGCCTCCTTCTTGAAGCCGTACTTCTGATTCTCGATTGCGAAAGGCATGTCGGTTCCTCCTTTATTTCCGGCTGGTCGCTTCCACGGTGAAGACCAGGGCCGCCGCGGTCATGTCCGCGTTGATCGAGGCCACGAGGTTGTCCTCGGGCGGCTCCCACTCGATGGCCCTGACGGTCGAGAACAGGATCTGCCCGTTGGGGATGGGCAGGGCTCCCAGGTCGACGTGGTCGATCAGGAGTTCGGCGATCTTCTGCGCCTCGACGGTCTTGGAACGGACGATCTCCTCGTTGGGGCCGAAGCGCATCACGAACACGACGCGAAAGTTGTAGACGATGCGGTAGGTCTGCCCGGTCGTGATCCGCTCGAGGTTCGTCGAGGGAGAGGGCTTCACGAACACGGCCGGCACGTTGTCTGCCAGGCTCTTCAATGCCGGAAAGAATTCGAGTGCCCCGATGGTCACGACCTTGAGGCCCATGTCTGCCGAGAGGTTCTGGTCGATCAGCTCGACGATCCTCTCGGCGATAAGCGTCTCGTGCAGCCTGGGAGCGGGCATCAGGCGGTCCCTCCTTCCTGCTGCAGCGCCTCGAGGATGCGGGTCTGGAAGATGGCCTGGACCCTGGGCGTCGCCCCGACCAAGGCGGGCCGCAGGTAGGGCTGGGCCGAAAAGCCGCGGCGCTTGATGGCCCGGGCGACAACGAAGGCCAGGCGCTCGTCGCCGAGCTTCCTTCGGGCCCATGTCCGGAGGTCGCTTCCGGGCCCCGAGGGAGGCTGGCGGCCGGCCCAGGGATTGCGGCCGTCCTCCACGACCGAGGCGTAGGGCAGGCCGGAGCCCACCTCGCCCACGATGCGCGAGCCCTCCTCGGCCACGTTCTGCGCGATGGAGACTCTGAGCATCCCGCGAAACACGGGTGCGTTGAGCTTGGCCAGGCTCTGAATGAGGATCGCGGCTTCCCTCATGGCTTGCAGCAGGGCGGCCCGCAGCCGCTGGGGAAGGCGCGGGAGGACCTTGGTGACTTCGCCTTTCTCTTTCAAGACGACGCGGATCACTTTCGTTCCTCCAAGACCGCCTCCAGATGCCCGCCGAAGAAATCTTTGACCTCGGTCACGACGAATACCTCGCCGTCCGACTCGCGCACGACCTCGTCGTTCTCCCTGAGGTCGACGGGCGGGTTGACGAAGATCCGCATGGATCGCTTCGGCGTCTGGCCCAGGACGTTGCGGCTCATGTTCGTCCCGGCTGGGTTGAACCTGGCTTTCACGCCTTGGGCCACGACCTGGCGCTCGAAGACAGGACGCTTGCTGCCCGCGACCGCGGTCTGCACGGGGCGACGGATCGTGACGAGGTCAGCTAGGAGCCTTTCGGGAAGCGGTCTCATACGAAGTCGATGGGGAACCTCCGCCCCAAGGCCGCCCAGGCGCGATCCAACTCGTCGTTGAGCTTCTTGAAGGAACTCGTGTGGCTGTAGTCACCGATCCGCTCGCTGTCGATGAGAGCTCCGTTCTTGGCCGAGAGCGCGGTCTTGGCGGTGAGCAACGTGGCGAGCTTCTGGACGATGGGCGGCACGATGCGCGTCCCGTGGATGTATTCCACTTCCACGTTCTGGCAGCCCTCCGGCCATACGCCGCGGCAGATCCTAAGCGAGCCGGTCCTGCGGTTGAGGATGAAGCCGTCAGGCTCAAGTTCTTGGCCGTCCACCGTCACGTCCATGATTTCCACGACTGGAAAGCAGCGCAGGAAGATGACCGCCATGTCGTTGCCGTCGAGGACCTCGCGGACGTTGCGGGCGGTGAAGCACATGCCCGAGGCGAGATCGATCTCGTGAGCGGCCTGGGCGATCCACTCGGGCAGCACGTCGCCCGGCGCGACCTCACCGCCGGTCGCCTTGCTCACCAGCAGGGAGTTGGTGTAGCCCAGCGGGACCGTGGCGATGGCGGGCGGAAGAAGCGTCGCCGGCGCGAAGATCGTGGAGACGAGCGTGGCCATCATCCGCCCC
Organism: Elusimicrobiota bacterium; assembly: GCA_036676805.1. Classification (GTDB taxonomy): domain Bacteria; phylum Elusimicrobiota; class Elusimicrobia; order UBA1565; family UBA9628; genus GWA2-66-18. The sequence goes on along the minus strand of JAKFCD010000110.1, from coordinate 62,443 downwards.
TCCCGATGCGCCGGTCGTAGTCATCGAGCTTCTGCCCGAATTTGCGCTCCAGCTCACTCAACGCTTCCTGGTTGGCCTTGTGGATCGCGGCGATCCGCTCCTGAGAGAGCTCGCAGACCGCCGCGAAGTGCTCGAAGAATGCGAGCGCCTCCTTGAGCCGGGCGTAGTTGTCCTTGAGCCCGCGGACGAAGCGTGCGCGCTTGGCCTCGGCCGGCGTCAGCGGCCGGGCGGGGCCCGCGATGACGACGGCCCGCGGGCTGCCCGACGCCTGGACGACCGGCAGCTCACGCCCCTCGTTCAGGCTCATGGGTCGCATCCATTACCGGCCTCCCGTTCCGTCGCCGACGCCCGCGGTCTTGGAGGCCAGGGTGTCGATCACCGGGATGTTGGAGGTCCCGTCCGTCCAGAACGTGGTCGTGTCCTCGGTTTCCAGTTTGTAGGAGAAGGTCTGGCCGTCCTCGGGGAATGGCACCTCGGTGCCGGGCCTGCGGTTGGTCGCGTTGCCCGCGCTGTCGTCGAACGAGACGCGACCCGTTCCCTTGGGGATCAAGGTCGAGTTGACCTTGAGGGCCTGTACTGAGTCAAACGTCGAGCCCGGGGAGCGGAAGACGTTGTAGCCGTTCGCGTTGGGATCGGACGCCGCGTCCCAGGAAACCACCACCTTGTTCGAGGAAACCTCGGCCGCGAGGTTCTGCGGGATCGTGCCGATGGTTTCCACGAAGACCAGGTGCGGGTTCTGGACCATGACCTCGCTGTTGAGGTTGGAGGCGTTGCCCTGGTTGTCGACCGCGAAGACGTAGTAGGTCAGGTCCTTGCCGTTGTCGGCGTCAACCGGCGTCTGATCTTGGAACGAGGTCGCGGTCGAGGGAACAGCCGCGCTCACCGTAACGACGCCGGCGGCCACGAGCACGTTCACCTTGGTGGGCGTCGAGACCGCGGCGTTGCCGGGGACGCGGTAGACCTCGTAGTGGTCGAGGTCCTGCAGCGTGGTTTGGTAGCGGATCGCGATCCGGTTGCCAGTCGCGAACCCGCCGGAAAGCTCCGTGAGCACGCCGGTCGCCAGATCCAGGCTGTAGTGGTTGCCCAGGGTCTTGATCGCCAGAGTCGCGGCCTTGACCTCCGCGCCCGAGGCGTGGGGAAAGAAGAGTCCATCGACCAGGGTCACGTCGCCGGTCGAGGTGTTGACCGCCTTGACCTCGGCGTACTCCTCCTTGCCGGAGACGCCGTCGTCGATGACGAGCTTCGCGCCGACGACGATGTCGCCGGGCACCGGGGTGCCGATGTTGATCACCCGCTGGCCGTGTAGCGTCGAGGCCGACAGGGTCTTCGGGCTGGCCGAGAGTCCGGTGCGCTCGTAGACGGTGAAGGAGCCTGAGACGATGGGGTCGAACTGCGTTTCGTGGGTCGCGCCGGCCGCGCCGCCCGCCGGGTCCGGGGTGCCGTCCGGATTGAGGAACAACTCGCCGGCCATGAACTCGCTCTTGGTGGGTGCGGTCCAGTTGATCGTGATCCGCGTCTTGCCCTTGGGCGTGGGGCCGTCGACGAACTGCACGGCCTGGATCAGGCCCAGGACGGGCGGCTCGGGGGCCAGGATGTCGGCCGCGAGGCTGCCTACGACCTGCTGCGATAGTTGGGACTCAAGAGTTGCCATGGTTCAATCTCCTTACTGCGCCTGGTAAAGCGACATCCGGCACGAGCCCGCGACCAGGAAATTCAAGTCCGAGTTCGAGAAAAGTCCGAGGCTGGTCAAATCCACCCCGGAGCCGAGGTTCGTTCTGAGGCCGACGTTACCCCTGTGCATCTGCTCGACGGCGCTCTGATTGGTGACGGTGTACCAACCCACCGCGTGAGGAAAGCCGGAGTTCACCTTGCCGGTGATGATGATGCAGCCGGCCACCTCGACGCTCGAGCCTCCGCCGGGGAAAACTTTTAGGATCTTGGCCATCGCGTTCGCCGATCCCTCGTCGTCCTGAACGGCTCCCTGCTGATCGGTCAGCATGTACTGCTGCAGCGTCGTGGGGTTCGCGCCGTTCAATCGGAGCGCGACCCAGTTTGGGCCAGCTCCATTGCTCAGCAACGACAGCTCGAACATCAGCATGTAGCTGCGGTGTGTGGCGAGCGAAAGCCCCGCAAAGTCCGGCGTGAATGTCTGGCCGAAGCTGCCATTGGTCAGATTGGCGACCAACGTCCAGTTGCTGGCTGGGGACTGCCATGCCGCCGCGGCAACTCCTGTTGCCGTCAGGACCTGGCCGGTCGTCGGAGCCGTGGGGCTCACCGCGACGCCGTTGAACGTAAGATCGTCGTTGCCGACCCGCGTTGACGCCGTGGCCGTCCCGCCGCTTCCGGTGTAGCCGTTGAACCCGGCGTTGCCTGAGATTGTGGTCAGCGCCGATCCGCCGATCGCACCGCAAAGAGTCGAGTTCGCGATGTTCCCGGTTACGGACGCGCGATTGCTCGGTTGGTTCATATTGATGCCGGTGGCGGTTCCGCTCGCTCCGGCCGTGATCCAGAACGCGTTGTCGGCGATCACCCACTGCGAGGCGAAGTTTGTCTGGAAAAGGCTCGGAATGCCGTTGAGTGTGGTGATAACGATGCGGCATCCATTGACGTTGACGTTCGAACTCGCCGCCCCGTCGGTCATCAGCGAGAAGGACAACGCAGAGATGTTGAAGGAACAGCCAAGGAAGGAACCGTTCGTGATCGCGAAATAAAAGGATGCCCGCTTGTCGTTGAAGTTAAACTCGCAGTTGATGCAGAACATGGCACCTGCGCTGGCAGCAACCGTGTTCGCTAGGAACGCGGTGAGACCTGTCCCAGTGGAGTTGGGTCTCGTGGTTCTGACCGAATCTAGAAACGTGTTCGATCCGGATACGGTGATGTCCGAGACCGTGTTCCCGCCGCGCGTGGTGCCGTTAAAATCGAGGCAGAGGTCTCGCAGGCCGGACTCGCTGTTGGGCATGGCGATCAGGGCTGTCGCGCCGACGCTGGTCGTCGCCTGGATTGTCGTCGCGTTCTTGCCCTGGCCGGCGATCACGACGTTGGTTCCGAGCGTCAGCGTCGAGTTGATGAGGTAGGTCCCCTCGCGAAGAAGGACGATCCCTCCACCCGCAGCGTTCGCGGCGGTCAGGGCAGCCAGCACATTGGTCGTATCGGTCGCGGCCACGCCTGATGGCGCAGCGACAACGACGGTCGCGGCATAGCCGCCGGCCGGGGCCTGCCACGTGGCGGCGGACGGGCCGGTCGCCGTCAAAACCTGGCCCGTGGAAGGAGCGGCCGGGACGCTGGTCCCGTTGACCTTGGCCACGGTGGGATTGGGATAGGTTCCGCTGAGGTCCCCGCCGGCGGGGCCGGTCGGAGTCCTCGCGTTGGTGTTTCGCGGGTCGTTGTCTCCGACCGCGATAGGATCGGTCGCCAGGGTCGGCGCTACGGAAAGCTTGGAGACGCCCTTGACCGTGTCCGAGGCGTCGGGGACCGTCCCACCCGCGGCGTTGATGGTCACATCTCCCGTGCCGTCGGGCGGGTTGATCGTGACGTTGGCCCCCGCGACGATCTTGGAAACCGAGGTCCGCGCCGTGTTCGCGGCCGGAACCGAGATCGCGCCGTTGACCTCCGTGTTGCCGTCATCGGTGTAGGTGGATGTGGCCTCGCCGGAGACCGACGCGAGGAACTTCTCCTGGCCGGAGACGGACGACTTGTATATCTTGTAGCCGGTCGCGCCCTTGACCGTCTCCCACTGGAGGATGACGGGAAGGGGCGTGGCGGGCTGGGTGACCTGCGCCTCGAGGGTCGCGGGGATATTGCTCTCGGTGGTCTCGCCCGCGGCGTTGACCGCGGTGACCTTGTAGAAATAGGTGGTGCTGCCCAGGAGGTTGGGCCCTACCGCCCCGCTTCCCAGCGTGGCGAGCAGCGTCCGCGGCGGCCGCAGGGTCGCCTGCCGAAAATGCTCGTCGATGGCGTCCAGGTTGGCGTTGGCCCCCTGGCCCCAGTTGAGGTCGCCCGTGTCGCGCTTCGAGAGCTTGATCTTGTCGGTCAGCGTTTCAGCCATTGTTCACCTCAGAAACCGTATGCCTCCGTCCCGAACGGGGCCTCGCCGAATCCTCTCATCGGAGCGCCCCAAGGACGAGAGTTCCAGGGCATGAGATCAAAGCCCCCCGGATCAGGCTGGCCGTAAGGGCCCGAACCGAACGGGCCGTCGCCCCAGCCAGACTCCTCCACCGCAACCAGGACGTAATGGCGTGTCGGGCCCGCGTCGGGCTCGTGGTCGTCGTATTGGAACGTCGCCGGCGATAGAACTCTCTCATCGGTTACTCGGACCCCCAATTCGCCCAGGACCGCGGACTTGTAGAGCCGGTAGCCCTTGAGCCGCCTCTGACCCACCAGCGTCGCCGGGTAGTCCGACCAGGAGAGCCGGATGAAGCTCGGCTCGACCTGAGCCACCCGAAAGTTGGGAGGAGGCGGTAGAGGAAATGGGGCCGCCACTTCCTACCTCCGGCCCTTGGCTTTTCCACTCGCGCGCTCCTCCTGGTCCGCATAGCCCGTCTTGAGGAGCCGCTCCCGGGTCTCGGGCAGCCGCACCTCGCAAAGGCCTCCTACGACGCGGATTTCTCCCTCGGCGTAGGAGGCCTCGAGCAGCGGGTTGTCCTCGCTGCCAAACGGCGGGTGCAGCTTCTTGAGCTTGAACATCGCGCCCCGTTAGAGGGTCACTCCGGCCAGCCGCGACGCCTTGATGTCGTTGGCCAGCACCAGGGTCAGGTCTTCATAGATGTCGAACTCGCCGCCCTGCGAGGACTTCTGCGCCAGACGCACCATGCGCAACGGCGTAAGCTCTCCGATCCAGACCGCGCTCGTGTCCAGGATATGGATGTCGGTCGCGTTGTTGGCCGTGCCCTGTTGCTGGGCGTCCGAAACCCAGATCGAGCGGAAGATCGGGATGCCATTGTAGACCTGCACCCGGAAGCCGCCCTTGACCTCCATCGTGTCCACGAAGCGCTGCTGGGCCTGAAGGAGGCTGTTGAGCTTCCTGTTGGCCTTCTTGGACATGACCAGCATGCTCGGGTTGCCGCGGTTGAGGTCGATGGCTTGGTCGAGCAGATCCAGCGTGAGCGGCGCGCCGTTGGTTCCGGCCACGACCACCTGGCTCGCCGGGATGAGCTTCCTCAGCCCGTCGAACTGCTTGGGGTTGGCGGTCGCGTCGCCATTGATGAGCGCGTTCTCCTCGGAGTCGCGCACGTTCTGGAGACCGTTCTCGACCTCCTCGGCCTCGATGTCGAGGATCGTCTTGCCCACGGCCTGGAGCTTGCGCGTCACCTTGCGGCGGTCCAGGACGGTCTTGTAGGGGAAGTTCTTCTGGCCGTACGTCCCCTGGTTTTCGGCCGGCTCCTCGGTGTCGTTGACGAACCCGGCTCCCGCGCCGCGCGAAGTGCGCTGGTTGAGCACCCACGCCGAGCCGGAACCCGGCTTGCGCGGCAGGTTCACCCGGAGCGGGTTGTTGACCTCGATGAGCTCCTGGAGCACGCGGTCGACGAGCGGTTGCTGCAAAGCGCCGCCCGCGCTGGCCATGTCCAGAGCCTTCTTGAGCTGCGTCAGATCGTTCATTTCTGCTTTCTCCTTAACGAAGCGTCCCGATTCCCGGGCCGCCTATCCCTGCTGGAGAGCCAGGGCCACCTTGAGCTTGCGCTCGGGCGTCAGGCTCTCGAACTGCTTTCTCACGTCGTCCTGCTCGGATTCCGGCTGAACGAGCCCCTTGCGGAGCGTCGGGATTGCCTTGAGGGCGGCCTCGACCTGGCGGGTCACCTCGCCCGCGATCATCTTGCCGAGTTCGTCGCGGCCCACCGTCTTGACGGCGGGCTGGGGCGCGGGCTCGGGTGGGGCTGCCAGGAGCGCCTTGACGCGCTCGGCGAGCGGCTTGGCCTCGCCGCCCAAAGCGGCGATCTTGTCCAGGACAGCGCCGACGGGCTCAGGCTTGGACGGAGCGGACTTCGAGACTTCCGCCGGCTGCGGAGCGGGCTCCGGCTTGGCGGCCTCGGGTGCCGACGCGGGGGGCTGGGGAGGATCTCCGGCCTCGGGCCGGATCTCCTCGATGACGACTTGCTCTTCGGGCATGGTGGTTCCTCCTTGGGACTGTTGATCGATCTCCGCGAGAGCCTTCGAGACGTACCATCCGACGGCGCGGGCCTCCGGATTGGCGGGAACGGAGACCAGCGAGACCTCGACCAGCGTCATCTTCTTGATGACGTTGACCGTGCGGTCTAGCTCGGGCATGAACTTGCGCTCGCGCTCGAGCACTTGGCCGCGGATGGAAAACTTGTTGAGCACGCCCTCCTTGATCTTCTGGATGATCTCGGGCTCGGTCTTGGAAATGAGGGCGTCGATGAGGAGGCCGTTGCGGTCGAAGTTGACCTTGGTGACGCGGCCGATGGGCAGCTTGAGATCGTGGTTGAGAAGGACGGTGGAGTTCTTTAGAAGGTCCGCGGCCGAGTTGGCCAGCGCATCCTCCGTGATCACGTCGCCCTGAAGGTCGAAGTCGGTCGTGGCGGCATAGCCCACGATGTGGAACTCGCCGCCCTCCTCCACCGCCTTGAGCAGGCTGATGGGGAGGTCGAAGGGCACCGCCCGTTCCGCGACCGCCGTTGCGTTTTTCATGTCCCCCGCAAAATAAAAAGCGCTGCCGGTCCCTGTAGGGACTGGCAGCGCTTCGATTGAGCTCGACCGCGCTTACGTCAAACCGCCGCGAGGCGGTTTAAATCCTTCGGCAAAAATACTTCCTGCTTCTTGACCCGCACGACCCGGCCTTCCTGGAAGTGGAACTCGGCCACGCCGTAGAACCCATCCTTCTGGAGTTGCGTCACGAATCTCCAGAGGGCTTCGTCCAGGATCTCCGGCTCGCGCGGTTCAGCCATCGCACATATTTTGACGCATCCCCTGGGAGGAGTCCATAAACAGTCAAACTGTTGACACTCCGACGAGACTTTGGCGGATGGAGAGGTGAATACGCTAAAATCTCTTGTTGATGGCGGCATGATCGAGGGTGCGTTTGCTGCTGCGGCAGGATATAGAGCGATGGGCGACATTCAGAAGATCAAGAGAATCGAGCTTCGTGAGGCCTTCAGACATGAAGCGATGGATTTCACGCGTTGGCTTCAGGAGAACCTGGATGTCGTCAACGATGTCACCGACCTAAACTTATCGAACGCCGAGCGCGAGAAGGCGGCTGGTGATTTCAACGTCGATCTCGTGGCCGAGGATGAAAGCGGCGGCAAGGTCATCATCGAGAACCAGCTCGAAAAGAGCAATCATGACCACCTTGGAAAACTGATCACGTACCTGGTCGCCATGGAAGCGCGGGCGGCGATATGGATAGTGTCAGACCCTCGGCCGGAGCACGTCAGCGCGATTACATGGCTTAACGAGTCCTCGTCCTCGAGCTTTTATCTCCTGAAACTCGAGGCCATCAGGATTGGAGATTCTCTTCCAGCTCCGTTGCTCACGCTCATCGTAGGGCCGAGCGATGAGACAAAGGCAATCGGCCGCGCGAAGCAGGAGTTCTCGGAGCGGCACGACATCCGCCATAGTTTCTGGACTCAGTTCTTGGGGTATGCAAAGACCAAGACGCAGCTCCACTCATCGATCCGCCCGAGTAGATACCACTGGGTTGCCACGGGAGCGGGGAAGAGCGGCCTTATCTACAGCTATGTCATCCTAGAGCACGAAACCTCCGTTGAGCTATACATCGACCGCGGCAAGGAGGCGGATCAGGAGAACAAAAAGATATTCGAGTCGCTATTGGCCAAGAAAGCCGAAATAGAGAATGCCTTTGGTGAACCGCTTGAGTGGCAGCGACTTGACACCAAGAGAGCTTCGCGGATTCGGAAGAAGATTTCCAAGGGAGGGTGGAAGGACCAGCAGAAGTGGCCCGAGATTAACGAAGCAACGGTCGATGCGATGATCCGCTTGGAAAAGGCTCTTAAGCCTCAGATCCAGAAACTGGCGGTCTAACGCATGCCAAAGCCAGACATGAAGGAGATTGGGGAAATCCTCGAGTCAGTACGCGCTCTTGCGATTCGATACTACGAGCAGACAGGAAAACCACTCGGGGTAACAGGCGAGATGGCGGAGTTCGAGGCCTCGCGCATCTTGGGTCTTGAACTGTGTGTCGCCCGACAGGACGGTTACGATGCCGTCCGTTCGAAGGCCGCGGGTCCGCAACGCATTCAGATCAAAGGGCGTCGTATCATGGATGTCTCGAAGCCCGGGCAGCGCTTGGGTGGAATCAAACTGCAAAAGGATTGGGACTCGGTCATGCTTGTCTTGCTTGATGACCAATATCGCGCGACGGCTATCCATGAGGCTGAACGCGCCGCCGTGAAGGCGGCGCTGGAGGCACCGGGCTCGAAAGCTCGGAACGAGCGGGGTGCGTTGGCCGTATCAAAGTTCAAAGCAATCGGTCGACTTCTGTGGCAGAGGGAGCCTAACGTGGCCGCAAAGGCCGCTGCCAAAAAAAGCGGCGCGCATCCAGGAGGAGCCACGCTCCGAAGCGCAGGCCTAGCCTTTCTCGATCAGAAGCTCTCCGATTCTCCGGGCCTTCAGACGGCACTTGGGTTTAAGGACCTCGGAAGTAAAGGAGTGAAGACTTGCATCAGCGTCTCGAAGCTCTATCCACCGAAGAACTCGTGGACAGGCGAATACTGCTGGTGGTTCACCATTCCCGTCGAAAAGACGGATGCTGACGGCCTCGATAAGCTGGTCTTTCTGTGTAGCAGGACTGACGGGAAGGGATTCCATGTCCTGGCGGTACCCAAGGCATGGATAATTGCCCATAGGAGCCAACTCGCAATTGCGAAGGGCCGGTGGAACCTATTCATGGAGGCGGTCGGTAAAGATTTGTTCGTGGACAAGCGCGGCAATGGCAATCTCAACTTCTCTCAGTGGGTGCAGGGCTAGCGCTGCTATGACGACCTATTGGCGGATGCGGCTGAGCGTCGGGCTGGGCGGAATACGAAGTTTATTACCATGAGCATCATCGCGGAAGGCGCAGACATCCTCGTCGCACTCCTTCTTTTGGCCATCACTCTCATAGGAATTATCCCAAGCTGGCGCGAAAGACTGTTTCGATGGTTTCCGCGTATATCCGTTCACTTTGAAGATCCGGGACGCGGGAATCAAAATTCGTTCGTACAGCTTCGCCCACTTCGGCAGCCAGAACACGCAGCTGGCTGGTTCTTCCGTCTCGGGATCAAGAACGCCGGGTTCACATCCCTTAACGACGCGGACGTTCAGCTCGTGCGAATAGAGAAGGTGTTCAATGGCCGGCGATATAACTTCACGACCTTCAACCCGATGGATCTTCATTGGGCAAACGCTCAAGGCGATAGCTCCCGTACGATATACCCAGACGACGGCATCACTGACTTTGTTGACGTCGTCCACGCCCTGAGCACACTCGACTCGCTACTTTTGTTTGTGAAGAGTAAGCACTTGAATGCCGGCAACAACTTCGCCCTCCCGAAAGGCCAGTACTATCTGTACCTGCGGATCGTGGGGAAATGCAACCTGCCGCTAAGACCCGCCAAGGCCGTCGTGTACGTGGATTGGGGTGGGGATTGGCAGAACGTCGAATTCAAGATTCTGGCGGATTGCGCTGCACATCAGCCGCCGCAGCGCGACTACTCACGAGGAGATCACTGGGTTGAACGTGCAGGATTTATCGAAATACCGCCGTCATAGTAGTTGGCGATGACGCCTAACACCGCGTTGCAGCCGACCTGCAGCCCCGGCCGTGTGCGCGACCATGGCCGGAGCGCGGGCGGCTGAGGCCAGCGTTACTATGGATGACGAACTTCGAAGCAAGGCTCATCGTTTGGTCCGCATGGTATTCCAAGACGTATATGCGAATTATCATGCAAGGCCATCAGTTTGGGCAGCAACGCCCCCTTTAGATGTTGTCGTCTACGGTTGGAATATTAAGCTCGGGGAATCAAACGCTGGAACGCTCCAAGTAATTTGCGCGGGGATCGAGACGTTTGGGCGAGCATTGCTGGGCTATACGGTTGAACGAGATGTCTCTGCAAAATCCTTCGCCGCCTTTGTGGAAGCGTATTTCGGGCCAGCGTACAAAGGGATGGGACAGGTGATTTACGCTTCCTTTCGATGCGGGCTTCTGCACAGCCACTATCTCGGTTTTGGATCAGCAGATGGCTTTTTCCCCACGCGCAACGGAAGATCTCTGCACGACAAGCATCTTGAGTATGCCGACCTGTCTGGTGGGCGAGCGTCTTCCACCAAGGACTCACAGTATTTCCGCCTAATTCTCAACATTGATCTCTTCGTTGAAGACTTCCGTCAAGCGGTGGCGAGATTTATGGATGATGTTCAAAATGGCCGAACGAAGCAAATCTCATCCGGCACAATTGACCTCGTCGCTAATCTGAAAATATCTCTCAAAGAATTTCCGCTGGAGGATTCAGAGCTTCTGGAACAGCCGAGGCGCAGTATAAGCTCTATCTCGTTTGGTGATGCGACTGTCACTGCCACATCAACGTCATATCCGTTGCCGCAGTCGCCTGAACCTGATGCGAAGGAGGATGCCTAGGCGTATAACATACGCTTCAGTCATTGAACCGCGAGAAATGCGGATGGCTGAAATGATTTCGACTCATGCCCGCGACTCCTCGACATAGAGGTCACTCGATTTAAGTTGGTAGTTCGCCACCAGCAGCTCGTACTCCTTCCGGGCCCCGCCGAGCTGGTGCGAGCCAGTGTGCAAGGTCTTGATCCGGTAGGTCTTGAAGCCCTTGAACATCGCGGCCTTCTCGAGCTCGTAGCTCAGGAGAAACCGGCCCTTGATGCGCTTGAGGACCGGTAGCATGTCCTCCTCCTTGAAGAACTTCTCTCCGAACTTGCCCTTCTCCTTGGGCCAGTGCAGCGGGTAAGGCGGGTCCAGGTAGATGAACGCGTTGGGCGAGTCGTATTCCTTGACGACCTCCTTCCAGTCCCACGAGTGCAGCATCACACCCTTAAGCCGCTCCTGGATCTCCGGTAGCCTCTCGGCCAAGCGGATGCGCGCGCCGAGGCCGGTGGACCCGTTGGGCCGCATGCCCTCCCAAACGTCGGTGCGGCCCCAGTAGCTGGCCTTGTTGAGGTAGGCGAAGCGGTAGAAGCGCTCCCGCGGCGTCTTGGGCTCCAGCGCGAAGAGCCGCTTGGCATGCGAGCGATGGATGATCCAGCTCTGCTTCTTGAGCCACTCCCAATCCTCGGGCGACATACCCTTGATGAAGCGGTATGCCCAGATCAGGTCGGCGTTCACGTCGTTGATCGCTTCGACCTCGGAGCGCTTCTTGTGGAAGAGCACCTGCGCCCCGCCGGCGAAGGCCTCGACGTAGCTCTTGTGCTCGGGCATGAGCCGGATGATCTTCTTGTAGAGCCGGTACTTGCCGCCCGGGCTCTTGAAGGCGGCGCGGACCTTCTCCAGTTCGGGGTCCTGTTCGATCTGGGGTAGCAGGTCCGGCGCTTCAGCCTCCATGCCTTCGGGCTTGGGGTCCAGCGCCTTCTCGATGTAGAGGTCCAGGGGCTTGAGCGGAAAATTCGAGACCAACAGCTCCGTCACCCACTCCTGGTTGCCGCCAGGACCCTTCATCCGGTTGCGGCGCTTGACCCGGTGGAGGGTGAAGCCCTTGAAGGCCTCCGGCCGCTTGGCCGTGTAGGAGCACATCCACTTCGCCTTGAGGCCCTTGAGCGCCCGGATGAAATCCTCCTCTTTGAACCCGAAGTCGAAGAGGTTGAACTCGCCGGGGTAGGGCGGGTCGATGTAGAAGAAAGTATCGGGGCCGTCGTGCTCCTTGAGGACCTCGAGGTAGTCCTTGTTCGAGATCGCCACGTTCTTGAGCCGTGCCTGCGCTCTCTCGATGTTGGCCGGGAAGTCGATGCGCACGCCGGCGTTGGCCGGGTTAAACGAGCCGCCTCGCATTTTTCCGTAGGAGGAGCGGGTCAGGTAGAAGGACTTGTAGAAGCGGTCCCGGTCGCTCTCAGGCTTCACCTCCTTGAGCCGCTCGTGGGTCTCCTTGCGGATCGTCCACTCGCGCTTGGCCAGAGCGGTTCGGTCCTCCGGGCTGTGGTCCCGGATGAAGCGGTGCATGAAGGCGATCTCGGGGTCACGGTCGTTCAAGATCTCCTGGGGCGAGGGGTCCTTGGCGTAGAGCACGGCCGCGCCGCCCGCGAAAGGCTCGACATAGGTGCGGTGGTGCGGGAGGTACGAGGCGATCTTGTGCGCCAGCCACCGCTTGCCGCCGTAGGAGCCGAAGGCTTGGCGGACGCCCTTGAGGAGCTCCTCCACAATTTGGGCGGCTTCCGCCTCGCGGAGCGCCCCGGCTGCACGGGCCGCCTTAGCCGCCTCCCCGACCGTCATAGGCCGTCCCTTGGCAGGGACCCCGGCCAGCCGTAGCGCCGAAGCCCAGGCGACCAACGAGCCGTCTGGCCGCTTGGCGAGGGTCAGGGCGTCGCATTCCACCTGGACGACGTCCCCGACGTCAGGCCGCGCGTCGGAGTCGCGGGCTATTCCTGCCTCCAGGCAGAGCATTCCCTGCACGGAGCGGATAAGGTCGCCGGCCGCCTTCATGCTCTGGAAGTCGAGGCCGAAATGGACGTCGGAGGTATCAGGCAGCCGTCCTTCGTCTACCTTCGTCACCACGGCGCGGAGGATAAAGGCCGGCGGGCGGTCGAAGGCGGCCAGCGGGTCCTCGGGCTCGGCGTCCGGGACGGATCGGAGCAAGGGCTGGGTCTGATCATCCAACTCGTCTTTGATCGCGTGCTGGAAAGTTCGGCGGCTGAGCTCGCGGCGCGCGGCCGCGTGAAGCTCCAAGAGCTCCGGGTAGTCCCAGTCCTTGCCATTCTCGAAAACCTTGTGCCCGGAGCGCTTCATGGCCCAGGCTCGGTGCAGGATGAAGTCCAGGGACAGGAGTTCCTGATCGGACAGCTTCGCCGGGTCCGAACGAAACAGGCTGCCGAAATCGGCCAGGTTGATCTTTACGGTTTCCATGGTCATCTCTCCTCGAGAACGCTCACCCACGTGCATCGGCACTGCGGGTGCGCCGGGATCACGCCCGACGCCTCGTCCAACGACATGATTTTGCCCAGCTTCTCGCCGGGCGTCGTCTCGGCCAGCTCGACGCACACCGGGCAGGCGTCGGAGGCGAGGAGCCATTGCGTCCGCTCCACCCCCGCCTGCCCCAGGGCGTCCAGGTTGCCCTCGTTGTAGGCGCGGTTGGCCTCGGTGCGGGCGATGATCTCGGCCGCCGTGGCGCGGTCCAGCCGGCGAGTGCCGGCCGCGCGGAGCACGTTGCCCTCGGCGTCGAGGACGGGTTTCACGGAAACGGTCGCCGCCGAGTCTAGCTGCGTCTCGATGCGGCGCATGAGCTGAGGGATGGTCTCATCGGCGGCGATGCCCTCGATGAGGGCCTGGCGCAGGCTCGCCTTGAGAGACTCGGAGACGTTCCCCGCCAGGGCTAGAGCGTTGCTCCGCAGTTTCTCCTTGAGGGCCAGGCTCGGTTCGTCCACGTCCTCCAACTCGTTGCGGCGGGCCGCGAGCTGCAGCCCCTTCCGCGCGGCATCGAGCGTGAAGCGCTCCAGCACCCGCGCGATCTTGTCCTTGTCGATGAGCTCGAGCAGGACCTCCAGATCGTCCAACTGCTTGGCTGTCTCGGGGAAGGCGACGCGCCGGAAAGCGAGGCCGCCGCGCTCATCGAACGACACCTGAAAGTCCCGCGGCAGCGCCTTGACCTTGGGCGCGATGGCCCCGCGCCGCAAGACCGGGAGCCCGGCGGCCACGGTCGCCTTTATGTCCCGGAAGATCCCCACCAGGGCTCGCACGAAACGGTTCTCGATGGCGACTGCCTCGCGGCTGGCGTCCACGATGGTCTGCGAGGGGGACAGGGACTTCTGGATCTCCGGCATGCGCGGCGCGACCATCCGGCGCACCTCCTCGGGGCTGAACACTCCGTTCTGGAGGTAGATGTTGAAGATCTCCGCCTGCTCCTTCTCATCGATGGCCCGCTTGTTGAACTGGAAGGACCAGTCTGAGATTCCGAAGCCTTTGCGGATGATCGCCTTGGTGATCTTCTCTGCCACCCGCATCTGGAATGGCAGGATGGTCTCCTCGTAGAAGGTCTGGGTCTGGTGATCGCCCGAGCCCGCGCCGATATTGCCCGTCTCGATGATGGAGACCTTGCCGGGCGGCACGCCGTAGACGGCCAGAATTTCATTGCGGGTGAACTCGCGCAGCTCGAGGAATTCCATGTCCTTCTGGTTGACGCCGATCTGCTTGAACTCGATGTCGCCCTCGAGCACGAGGTCGGAATGGGCCGTGTCCGGGTTCTTGGACCGCTCCTTCATGTACTCGCGGTTGCGCTCCACCTGCTCCGGCGAAGCATTCTTCATGATGAACGCCCCGCGAATCTTCGCGCCGTTGATGAAGAACGCCCGGTTGTAGACCTGGGCGAACTTGTCCACGGTGATCGGCAGGATGAGCGAAGCCAGAGGGGAAAGGCCGTAGAGGGTAGCCCCCTTGGTTCCCAGCTTGAAGTGGATCACCTCGCGCGGTTCGAACTCGACCTTTCCCGTCTGGCTTCGCGTCGTGGCAAAGCGCGGGACTTGGATGTAGCCCATGATTCCGCCGTGTTCATCGGCCCGCGCCCGCATGGTGGTCGCGTCCAGGTTCCACAGCTCGCGCGGCTTGCCGTCTGGACCGATGACCACCTCGAGGAAGGAATTGCCGAACACGTACTCGTCCCGGGTCACGTCGTCCAGGATCTCCAGGAGGGTATCGTTGGGGTTGCAGTTGGCGAAGAACTCCTGAAGAATCTCGGCGTTCTTGGGGTCAGCGTCGGGCTTGGCCGGCACGAGGCCATAGCCACGGGCCGTGACCGCCTTGCAGATGACGCCCACCACGGCCCGGACCCAGGAGGTCTGCTCGTACATCTGGTTGAAGATCTCGAAGTCGATGTCGGGCAGGACGCCCTCGGCGAGCGAGAGTCCAGGCACGTGCGAGACGACTTGCTTGGAGGACTTCTCCACCTCATCGCGGATCACGTCCCCGAAGAGAGCCTTCACCAGGCGTTCGCGCATTCCCATCACTCAAGGTCCTCTGCGTAGACAATTCGGGGCTCGACCCTCTGCATCTGGACGCCCTGAAGCGCGAGCCAGAGGGCATCGAGTAGATCGTCGGTTCCATGCGGGAAGTGGAGCAGTTCCTCCTCCAACTGGCCGACCCATGCTCCCGCCTCGGGGCGGGGCAGCCGGATCGCTCCGCTCTCAAATAGTGGGGTCAGCCCCCGGAGCCTCGCCTGCTTGTCGCCCTGCGTCGTGACGCCGCGTAATGGCAAGAGCCGCGTCTCAGGATCGGTCCTTAGGGACTCCAGGAAGGCGGCTTGGAAGCCGTTGGTCTCGACCGTAATGAGGCGCGGATGATGGAAGCGGTGGAACCGCTTGACCGACTTAAGTTGCTCGTCGAAAGGGATGCGGTTGCGGAAGGCGTCCAGGACATGGGCCGTGCCCGCCTTGTCCACGCCGATCACGCAGTAGGCGAAGCGCGAGTTAGACTCGCGCCGGCCGATGGCCAGGTCGATGCCGCCGTAAACGGTCAGGTCCTCGGGCCTGCGGTCGTAGCGCCCCGACTCGATCCAGGCCAGCTTGAAGTCCGCGCCCTCCGTTCCCGAGGGGTCGTTGAGGTAGAGGCAGTTGTAGGCCGCAGCCCCGAGTTGCGCCCTGAGCCGGGCGAGCTTCTCCGCGGTGAACTTCTCGGGGTAGAGGATGTGTTGCTTGCCCGCCTCGTCCGTCCGCTCGGCCGCCATGTCGATGATCTTCCAATTGCCGAAGCCCGGGTCGGACTTGAGGAAGCCCGCGATGTCCTCGGTGTGCCAGCGGGTCATGACGATCACAATCTGGCCGCCGTCGTCGAGGCGCGGGAGCAGGTCCTTCTGGAACCAGGTGATGACTTTCTGCCGCTGGTGGGGCGTCTGCGTGTTGCGATTCGAGCACGGGTCATCGACCACGATGAGGTTGGGGTGCTGGCTGACGACCGTGCCCAGGACCGATGCCACGGCGATGGAGGGCTCCTTGCGGATCTCGGTCCTCGGGATCTGGATGCGCTCCTCGGTCCAGGCGTCTGCCGAGAGGTCCCAGTGTCCGTAGCGCTCCCGGAATTTCTCGTTCTGAGTGATATGCCCTTTGATCTCGCGCAGGAACCCCTTGGCGTTGTCCAGGATTTCGTTGACCTGGAGGATGCGCATGTTGGTGTCCTCGGTCAGCCGGAACAGGGGGTATGCGATGGTGCAGGCCGTGGTCTTGAGATGCCCGACCGGGGCCAGCAGCAGTACGCACTTCTCCCGGAGCAGGATGTCGAACCAGGAGAGGTGCAGCTCGGACAGTTGGTCGTAGCCCAGCACGTCCCGGGCGAAGAAATACAGGTTCTCCAGGCGCTCCGCGTGGCTCTTCATAGGCCCCGGCGTTCCGTACGAAGAAAATAGGGCTTTGTACGAAGAACAGCGGGGCGAAATTCTCGACGAGCGTTTCGTACACGTAAAAATGCGGCCGCGCCCCTTTGGGTGTTCGAAATAAAAGCGTGGGGGGAGCGTGCGAGGGTTGGGGTCGGATTTTTACGCTTTTTTTCCGGCGGCCGAACGGGACCCGGTCTCCGTCGAGAAATGACGGAACATAATTGGGGATTATGCTGCGTGAAGGCCGCCCTAGGTTGCACCGTTCGTCTCCGGCCCCTCGGCCTCCGCGTCGATGATCTCACCCGCGACGGCCGGCTCCTCCGCGCGTTCGAGGGCGGGCCCGCCCTGCCTGCTAATCGTGCTGCCCGCCGCCTGCTTCTGGAGGAACTTCTCCACGGTGATCCGAACCTCCTCCGACTTCTCCATGACCTTCTCCGGGACCCGGTTCTTCCCGGTGAGAGCCCCGAACTGCGCCTGGCGGTCGAAGAGTTCACTGATGGCGTAGATCAGGTCGCGCACCGAGGCGTCGGCCAGCTTGCCCCGAAGAACCTTGAGCGCCGCGAAGATGATGTCCCAGGTCTCGCGCGTCAGCCGCGTGTGGATGCGGGCCGCGACCGGGCTTTGGCTCCGGCCTTCTTCGGGCAAAAACTTGTTCGCGTTATCGAGCCAGTACTTGACCGTGGTCTTCTCGACCGCGAGTTCACGGGCGATGGCGCTCAGACGCGCGCCGCCCTCGTACATGGCGATGGCGCGCTGGATGACCTCGGTTGGGTGCTTCTGCGGTCCCTTACGCTTCATTTCCGGCTATGTCCTCCCATTCACGCTTGAGCTCACGACGCACCCGCCGCTGGTAGTTCCGGTAGTACCGACGTCGCCAGTGCTTGAAGCAGTCGCGATGCATCTTCTGGTTGCAGTACCAGCGCCAGAACCGCTTCTTGCACCAACAGCAAACGCGGACGTGCCGCAATGCGGCTCCGGCCTTACTCAAAGTTTTAGTCCTATCGGCCATTGGAGTCCATAAACAGTCAAACTGTTGACAGCCTCGCTTCCGGCCGCGGAAGCTTCACCACGACCTCGGCCTTCGCGTCGTGCCAGACGCCCATCACGCGCGGCAGGATGTACTTGTCGTTGGTAACGATCCCGCCCGCTTCGAGCGCGTCGAATAGGACCTTGCCGTAGTTGTGCGCGTCGCAGTTGCGGCGCGGCAGGATGAACCACAGGTCCAGCCAGGCGTAGGAGGCGATGGGCCGAAACCGCTCAGCCCGCGCCCAGAGCCTGAGGGCGAAGCCCACGGAGCGGATATAGTCCCTGGCCTCGGTGGTCAGGATGTCGCGGCAGCGGCTGCCCATGCGCACCGGTCGCATGCGGGCGTTGGTGGACGGGCATAGCGGGAGGAAGATCAGAACCCCGTCGGCGAGCCGCTGAGATATCAGCTCCATCGGCCCGCCTTTTGCAGGGATTGCAGGGGTGTGCCGGTAATGGCTGTTGCGCGTGCGCGTACGCGCGCGGACGGGGTATATAGGACGATCCCTGCAATCCCTGCAAGGAAAACAGCGAAGCCTTTGTTTTTCAAAGCAATTCCTCTTGCTCTGCCTCGCCGGCCAGCGCCAGCCCCATGAAGCCGGCGTTGCGCGTTCCCGGCGTCTTGCGGAAGCCGCGGGCCGCCAGGTCCTGGGAAAACTTCTTCATGGACCCGTAGAACTCTCCGCCTTTCTCAGCCCATGCCTTCCAGGAGGCGAACAGCTCGGTCGTCAGAGCGGTCTTGTTGAGGCCCTTCGTGCAGGCCTCGGCAAGCCAGCGGCCGAGCGCGTCCTCGGACTCGAAGTACTCCTCTGTCGCCGCCACAACCGATTGAGGCGGCCGGAGGCCGATCCTCTGCCACTCAATGCAGCCTTCAACGGCCCAGCGGAGGATGCCGTCGCTCTCGGCCAGGAGGCGCTCGGGAAGCTGCTCATCCCGTTTCTCAAGGGGGATCGTGACAGTGAAAGGCACGAGGTGCAGCCGCCGCCTCATCGCCTCGTCCACGTCCCGGATAGAAGGCTTGTGGTTGCCAGCGATCAGGAGCTTGAACTGCGGCTTGTACTCGAAGAAGTCCTGGCGCATGAAGCGCGCCGATATCTTGTCGCCGCCGGTCAGAGACTTGATCTTGGCCTCGGCCCAGCGCCGTCCCTTCTCTACCTCGATGGACGTAACGAGCCGTGCGCCGCGCAGACCGGCCAGGTCGGTCGGATGCCGGTCGCTCTTGGTTTCCATGAACGTGTCCATCGGCGCGTTGGCGGCGTAGTCGCCAAGCACCGCGGCCAGCGTATTGAGAAAGACGGATTTCCCGTTAGCGCCGGTCCCGTACAGGAAAAAGAGCGCGTGCGCGGAGGTGACGCCGGTGAGGGCGTAACCGGCCATGCGGGCCAGGTAGCTCTGGAGGTCGCCGTCGCCCTTGGTGATGTCGTGGAGGAACTCGAGCCAGGTCGGAGCCTCGCCCTCGGGATGCGCGGCGGCGATCTTGGTCATGTGGTCGGCACGGTCGTGCGGTTTGGAGCCGCCGGTGCGCAGATCGACGATTCCCCGAGGGGTGTTCATGAGCCACGGGTCGAGGTCCCACTGATCGGTCGTGGCCGCGTGCTTGCGGTCCGCGCGGGCAAGACGCTCCACGGCCGCCACGGTGCTGGCGCTCGCGACTTTCGCTGCGATCTTCGCCTTCTTGCAGCGGGCGGAGGCCGCGCGGCAGACCAGGCGGGACTCATCGTAGGCCCGCAGCGTGTTTTCTCCTCGCCAGCAGGTCCCGTCCCATCGAAGCCAGCGTCCCCATGCCGCCACGTAACGCCACTCCTCGGCGTGCTTCGCGGTGAACTCGAGCGCGAGGGCGTCATCGGTAAAGCCGGGGGGCCGCGGATCATCGTCGTCATCGAGATCATCCGGTGGATTCGCCTCAGGATGCTCCGGCTCCTCGTCGTTGCCTTTCGAATAATGGGCGATGCTCGCCGCGATGGCTTCCACCTCGGCGTCGGGCAGCGTCGGCGAGCATCGCTTCGCGTTCACCGCCTTGAGGGCGGCCGCGATCTCCTCGCCCTCCATGCCCTTTCGCCGCATGGTCCCGGCCAAGCTCGCCAGCGTCGCGTTGCGCCTGCCTTCCGGGATGACGCCCGTCACGCGGGGGGCGGTGCCGTTTCGATGCGCGCCGTTGCCATTGCCCATCACGGCCGTGACGACGTTGGAGAGCGCCGAAATGGATGCCTGGGCGTCGAGCCATTCGTATTCCTTCCCGTCTATCGTTGAGCCGGGCGCTACGACATATCCGCCGTCGGCTTTGAAATCGATCCCCGGCAGCATGCCGTTGCGGCAGCGGATGCCGCCTTCCGGGCAGAGGTAGTAAAGATGCCAGCCGCCGCTCGGCGTCGTCGCCGTGAGCGTTGGCTCCAAGCCATTGAGCGAGGACAAGGACTCCTTGCCCTTCGCCCCGTTCTTCACATCGACGTCGACCACGACGACCCCCGACATCCGGCCGGTCGCGATGCCGATGTTGGCGTCGGGCGTAGCCTCCCACCACTGGCGGACGACGTCTGCCGACTTCGTCGCGTCTTTGAAGCCGTTCCTGGTGAGCGGCCTCTTGGTGTTGGGGACGAGCGGAAAGACGGCCCAGCCCTGTTCGATATATGCGAGAGCGCGTTCGAGGTTCACCGGGATGCTCCGCGCGCCAAGACCCTGGCGATACGAGATCGGTTGAAGGATAGGCTCAGAACGCAGGCGGCCGAGTAGCGCGTCAGAGGCCGGCCCGCATAGGCGTCGGGCAGATAGTGCAGCTGCTTGTCCGAGGGCGGAAGGCGCAGCCAGCCGCGCGACTTGTGCGCCGCCTCCTCGGTCTCGTTGAGGTTGAGCCAGTCGTCGGCCGAGGCGAGGCAGGAGAGCCGGTCGCCCTCAGCCAGGAGCTTCGTGGTCCCGTCTTTCAGCCCGCCGATCGCGCAGTAATGGCCGTTCTTGGCGAACAGCGCGCCGTAGGCGGAAAAGCCCGTGGCGACCAGCGTGGAACCGTCGCCCTCGAGATCGCACCACTTGAAGGAGGATCGCCGGAGCAGATCCACCTCGGTCATCTCGAACGCTTTGAGCTCGCGACCGGCCTTCTCCTTCGATGGGAACTCGTAGCCGCAGAAGGGGCACTCGCGCGTGGCGATAGGAACCTGAGCGGAGCACTCGGGGCAGGGCTTCATCGGGGCCTCGCCCTTTTCCGCCGGCTCCTTGCCGTCGAGATCGACTTCCTGCTCAAGCGATCCGTGGAGCAGGGCCGACGTTCCGAAATCCAGGACGACGCAGTCGGTTTTGACGATGTCGGGATAAATCTCCGGGTCGATCTTCCGCAGCCCGCGGCCGATCATCTGGATCATCGTGGACTTGTATGAGCAGGGGCGCAGAAGCAGGACGCAGGAGACGGGCGGGCAGTCCCAGCCTTCCGTCGCCACGGCGACGTTGACCAGGACTTGCGTCTCGCCGTTGTCGAGGCGGTTGAAGATCGCGGCGCGTTCGGCATCCGGCGTCTCGCCGGTGACCAGCTCCGCCTTGACGCCCGCGGTTCTGAAGGCGTCCGTGACGTGGACGGCGTGCGCCACGGTCGAGCAGAAGGCGACGGAGCGCCGGTCGCCGGCCTTCTCGCGCCAGTGCCGGATGATCTCGTCGGTGATTGGACGGCGGTCCATGATGCCGGCGACCTCGTTCATGTCGAAATCGGAGGCCAGGCGTCGGACGTGCTTGAGTTCCTCTTGGATGCCGAGGTCAATCACGAACGTCCGGGGCCGCACGAGTTGCCCCGAGGCGATCATCTCGCCCAGAGTGATCTGGTCGGCCATGTTGTCGAAGATGTCGCGCAGGCTCTTTCGGTCGCCGCGGTTGGGCGTGGCCGTGACGCCGTAGATTTTGACCGCGGGGTTGCGGCTCCTGGCCCCCGTGATGATCCGGCGATAGGTGTCGGCGCTGGCGTGATGCGCCTCGTCGATGACCAGGAGGTCGAGCCGCGGCATGGCCGCCAGGTTGTTCTCGCGGGCCAGGGTCTGCACCATCGCGAAGATGGTCTTGCCGGACCAGGACTTCTCCTCGGCGTCCACGATGGATACCGGCATGCCGGGGTTTACCCTGCGGAACTTGTCCAGGTTCTGCGCCGTGATCTCGTCGCGGTGGGCCAGGACGCAGGCTTTCGCGCCGTTGCCGCCCAATATCTCGCCGACCACCGCCGAGAGCATGAGCGTCTTGCCCGAGCCGGTGGGCGCGACGCCGAGCGTGTTGCCGCGCGCGAGTAAAGCGCTCGTGCACTTGCTGACGAATTCCTTCTGACGGTCTCTTAAAATCATGGTTTTGTCGGCCTCTCACCAAGAGCCCCGGCCCGATATGCGCTCGGGCCGGGGCCTATGGTCAGAAGCCGATCTTGGCTGCGCCGGGTTTCGCGGCCGTGGTCTTGGCCGGCGCGGCCGCGGGCGCGGCGGTCGGCTTGGCGGATCTCGGCTGTCTGGGCGGCGGCAGCGCGTCGTTGGCGGGCTCGGGGTGCTTCGCGGTGTACAGTTCCTCGATGAAGTTGACCTCGTTGACGTAGGTCCTGCCGTCCTTGACCTTCTCGCGCGTGGTCACGCCGAGCAGGGCGCGGGCGTGCTGCCCCTGGAGATCGGCCGTGTCGAGTTCGTAGCCGCCGTCGAGCGCCAGGCCGAAGGCGTGGAGGCTGTGGATCATGAGTCCGTGGCCCTTCTCGCCCTTCGGGATGTGCGTTATCGTCAGCCAGACCTTCTTGCCGAATTGCTCGCCCTCATCAACGATCTCGCACTCCAGATCGACCTTGGGGCGCTTGCTCTCCTTGGTCGTGCCGTCCTTGGTGTCCAGGACCTCGATCGTGTATATCCCGCGAGGTGCCGGCACGAAGTTCCCGCCGCCTCCGGCCGCGGTCTCGACCGCGGCGTCCGCTTCTCCTCCCCACTTGGCCATGTTATTTGCCTCCCTTGCCCTCGACGGGCGCTTTCTTGTCGTCCTTCGGTTCGGCGGCCTTCTGCGCCGCGGGGGCGGTGAAGATCGCTTCGACGGCTGACCACTGATTGGTCTTGGGCAGCGCGATGATCTTGTCCTCGAGCTCAGGGATGCGGCTGCCCCACGTGCCGAGCGGGCCTCCCTGGAAGCTGAGGTAGTGGACGGTGTTCGATCCGAGTTGCTTCTTGAACACGTTGCCGATGAAGTCGGCCTCGGCCGCGAGGTAGCCGCCGAGCTTGCCTGGGATGGTGATGCCGGCGGGGATCACGACCTTGCCGTCCGAATCGATCTTCGGTTCCTTGCTGTGCGCCACGAGGACGGCAAGCTTGCCCGAGGCCTTGAGGTAGTTCACGAGCCCCTCGTAGCGGGCGCGCAGGGCCTTCCAAACGTCGAAGCCGTTGACGCCTTCCTTGCGCTCGCTCATCGTCTCGAGCCCGAAGGTCGCGCAGACCTCAGCTTCGCTCCAGTCGTTGAATACGTCGACGCTGTCGATGGCGATGGCCTTGACGGCGGGGTCATCGACGGCGGCCTGCATGGCGATGCGCAGGGTGGCGAGATCCGGGATCTCCTGGACCCAACCGTCGATGCGATCAGCGCCGCCGCGCTCGAGTTCGAGCAGGACGCATCCGGGGATGCTTGCGGCGAGGGTCGTCTTGCCGCCCTTGGGCAGTCCCGAGAGGATGCCGAGTCCATCGGTCGGCATTCCGGTCTTCGGTCTGCTGCGAGGCGGTGCGAGCTTGAACGGCGGCGTCGCGGGTGGCGGCGCTTCCTGCGTTTCGGTCTTCATTTGTGTGGTCTCCTTTTTGTCCATCTAAAACCCGAGCCCGGAGGGCTTGGCGGCCTTCTTCGCCTTGGCCTTGATGATCTCGTCGGCCGCGGTGGGCGCGATGCCGGCGCTGGTGAAGGTGGGCGCGCCGATGAGCTTGATCTCGTTGCTGCGGACTATGTCGAGGGCAGCGAGAAAGCCCGATATCGAGGCTCTGATGTCGAGGACGGGCCTCGCCTCGGACTCGTAGGGCGGCTTCTTCGAGAAGCGCACGATCTCCGCCCAAGCGATCTCGATGCCGTACATCTCCTCGACCATCAGCGCGTAGCCGCCACCGGCCTGGTAGGCGTACTCGTTGCCGTAGAAGCCGCTCGAAGTCTTGTAGTCGCCGATGCCCCAGCCACCGCGGGCTTTGCTGTAGCCGAGGAAGTCGAGCCGGCCGCCAGCGCGATGCTTCGCGGAGGCGACGCCGAGTTCGGTGGCGACGACTTCGATGTCGCTCTGGAGGCGGTAACGCTTGAAGGCGGCGACGGGTTCCTCAAGCTCTTTCGGGTAGGCCGGCAGTTCGAGGCCTTTGATGATGGCTTCGAAGGCGTCGTGGCATGCGGTGCCGAGGTCGGCGGCGTCCTTGGCCTTCCTGCGGTGGGCCTGCGCGGCGTCCTTGGAGATCTGCTCGAGCGTGGCGACGTCGAGGGCGCGGCTTCCGAGGCGCAGAAGCTCAGCCTTGAAGTAGCCGGCCGCCTCGCGTGCGGCCCAGCCGATCAAGGCCTCCTTCGCCAGCACGTTGAGAATGCTGGTTACGGATTTCAGTGGCCCGATCGTCTCGCCGTTGGGCAGGGTGATGGTGTATTTGTGGTTGACGTCGGCGACCTGATATCTCGGTTCGGGCAATTTCATGCGGTCTCCTTGATCAGGTCCATCCGATAGAGGGGTTTCAGAGGCGCGGCCTGCATCACGCTCTCCTCAGCTTGATCAGGAAGTCCTCGATGGCGGGGTGCGGCTTCGGGTTCACGCCTGCCGCATCCGTCTTTCGGGGGCCGGCCGCGTCGCTGGACTCGAGCCGACGCAGGCTCTTGTCCATGATCACGTCCAGGTTGCGCATGAGCCGCCACACCAGGTCGTCGTCCAGACCGTGGACTGCGGCCAGCCCGCCGATGACGAGCGCCTCTTCCTCGAAGAGATCGATGACCAGATCCCGCGCCTTCTCCTTGGTGATCATGTTCGGCTCCTTTCGTTGGGAGCTTTCCCGCCCCCACTAGAGAAAGGGGGGTGGAGGCGGGTTCTCCGGGACATGGTTCTGGAGGGATTCGTGCCGGCGGATGGTGGCTTCAGCCCGGAGTCGGCGCTTACGCATGAGCTCGGAGTTCAGCCCGTGGTCTCGGGCGTACTCGGCTGCGGACTTGCCGTAGACCCGCGTCCCGATGAGAAGGAGGTAGTCCTCCTCCGAGATGCGGCCCGCCTCCAGATGGCCGCGGAGCCTCTTGGTTTCGGCCTCCTGAGCTAGACGGAGGCCGATGCCCTCGTAGTCGATGCCGTCATCGGCCCCGGCGAGGGACTCGATATCAGAGGGATCGGCGAGCGTCTCGAAGCTGGACCGCGCATACTGGCGTCTGTACTCATCCCAGAGGTGACGGACCGTGTCGTTGAAGACCTTCTGGACCAAGCCGTAGGGGCGAGCGCGAACGTCGATGCGGCTCACCAAGCGGAGGAAGGTCCAGGTGATGTTCTGCCAGAGCTCCTCGGGGTCATTGTCCCAGCGCGCCTTCTGCCGCTGGATGGAGCACAGGGCGGGCCAGAAGATGACTAGGAGCACCGTCCTCCATCGAGGGTTCTGGTCGGCTGCGTGGGCCTCGAAGATAGCCCGCAGCACGTCGTCCTTGCGGCGATCCCTTGAATCGCCCTGGCGCATGAAGGCGATCACGTCCCGCCAACTTGGGAACCTCGTGAACGCGGGGTTAGACTGACGAAGCCCGCGGAGAAGCCACGTGAACTCCGCCTCCTCCAACTGATCCTGAAGCCGCCCAAGGTACTGCTCGTGTCGCGCATACGCCATGCCGCCTCCAAGAGGCGCGCATGGCTCGGGTTCTACAGTCGGTGGGGTTGTCCCCGCCTTCCGGCCGCGTCACGCGTCTCTGGAGGCAAGGCGCTACCGGAGGCGTAGCGGGCGCTACAGCGGGTGTAGCGCCCGTCGGAAAAAGAAAAGACCCGGAGGATTTCTCCAGGTCCAAGGGTGCGGCCCGCGGGCAGGCGCGCACCTGCCTAACTGTCAGGGTTTAGGGAATGGAAGTCGAGACGAGGGGGGAGCGGCTACGTCGCCCAGGGGATGGGCTTCTCGGGACGGTAGGAGAGGAACGTGGCGATCTTGACGGTCTTCTGGAGGTGTTTCTCGAGGGCGGAGTGCTTAGCCTTTTTGATCGCGGCGTACGCACGGTGGATCGCGTTCGAGACGGCCTTGCGGGAACGCTCCGCGTCGTTGTTATCGCGCAGTTGGCCATGGAGGCCGGTAGCGCGGCCGACTTCCTGACTGAGCAGGTTGAACTCCCGCTTTAGCTGTTCGACGCGTCCCGTGTCGTTGTTGGTCTCGGCCTCGCGGAGCTCGGACTCGATATTTTCCATGCGGGCTTTGTACTCATCGATGGCCTGCTGGTCGAGGACGCTGCCGGCTGGAACCATGTCGCGTTGGTCGGCGGCGACCGCGTACTCGCCGTCAGCCTCGGCGTCATGGACGATGTCTGCCGAGCCAGGCGCAGCGGGCACGGCCTGCGAGGCGGCGGCCTGGAGCATCGAGGTGTGGATGTCCTGGTCTTGGTTCTTGAGCAGCTGATGGAGGCACGCCAAACCTATCGAGTGCTTGAGGCTGACCGCCCTGCCCTCGAAGACGACACGCCAGACGTCGCCCTCTCGCCGGAAGACCGTCGTCTCCGCGGCCGCGGGGCCGAGTTCCTCGAAGAGATCGGGAAGTAACTTTTCAATCGGCTGCTTGGCGCTCATCTTGCCGTTCCAGTCCATGAACTCGGCGAGCGCCAAGAACCGCGCATTCTTGCCCCGCAAGAGCTCGTGATGCTCGGGCTTCCACGCGGCTTCGGTCGGCGCGATCAGAACGAAGGGACCGGGGTCCGTCGCCGCCAGAGTCGTCACGGCTTGGTGGAAGTCCTTAGGGTCGTCGTGTATGGCGAGATATAGTGGAAGGCGCACGCCGGCCCGTGGTGCGTAAGTGCCCACATGCCAGGTCGCGTGAAGTCCTCCAAGCGTGCGATGTTCCGCCTTGGCCCCGAGCGCTACGGCGATGGCGGCCCCGAGGCCGCCTGCGTGGACCTCGTAGACGACCACGTCGGCCCTCGCGACAGAGATGGTCGGGCAGCGGCGACCCTCGCAGCGGCAGACCGCGACAAGGTCGTCGTGGCCGTGGCTGATCACGCCGTGGTAGCAGCCGCAACTGCGCTTGGCGGGGCAGGGGACGGAGGTCGCCGGCTGCTGCCGGGCGCGCAGGTGCGGCCGCAGCTTCTCGAACTCGGGCCCGAGGAGCCTCTGCCACTCGACCGCTGCCCGGGCTAGGCCGGGCGCGGCCTCAAACGCCCGCCAGATCCGCGAAGGCTTTTTCTTCGGCATTTTCTTCCGATGTCGCATCCTCTCGCGTGACCATGAAGCCCCGCTTGCGCAGGAAGTCCTCGAGAACGGCCGCGTCGTCATCGCGCGTGTACTTGGCGATGTTGGATGGGCGGATGGTGACCGTCCTCGGCGTCTTGGAGTCAACGAACTTGACGAGGAAGCTCGCCCGGACGATCCTCGACTTGGGATGGATGCCCTGCTTGTTCCTCTCGGCCCATGCGGCGAAGAGGTCGTCGGCGCTGCGGGTTTCGATCTCGCTGTGGGGCCCGCCCCAGTTGAATCGAATCTCCTTCAATCGAATCCATTCCATGCCGTCCACGTCGGAGCAGACCATCGCTGCCGGGCCGTCCTTCTTGAGGGGCTCGAGCGTGTACTTGCTGGTGCCCGGGAAGAACTCCTCGTTGCCGAAGAGGTGCAGTCCGAACTTGGTCCGGTAGAGCTCCGTCTCGCGGGCGGACCCGGCGTGGATGCGGATCTCGCCGTGGACCGGATCGTAGGCCAGCACGTCGTGCTTTTCCGGGCGATAGAAGACGCTCTCCGACTTCCCGGCGTTGATGCTGCCTTCACGCTTGAAGAGCTCTCCGTGGCGCACCATGAACCAGATCCCGTCCGGTTTCCGGAAGAAGAACACGCGCGCCCCGCGGCCGCGTTTCTTGCTCTCGAACCAGTCGTCGAGGTCCTGCTCCAAGTCCTGGAGTTGCTTCTTGGTCGGGGCCTTGAAGGCAGGTGCCTTCGCGCTTTCGGTCTGGAAGTACTCGAAATTCCGGTGGCTCGTCAGGAACTGCTCGGCGTGCTTGCGTTCCATGAACTCCCTATTGAGGAGCCAAGTCCGGACCGCGATGTCCGAGGGTGTGGGGTCCGGCTGGCCGTCGAACGTGACGCCGCGGCTCTGGAGTTCCTCCAGGAGTTCGCTGGCGCACTCACTGGTGGCCATCTCGTTGATGAAGAACAGGGCGTCGCCGAGGCTCTTTGGGGTATCCATCTCGGGGCTCATGAAAACACGGACCAGGCCGTCGTAGTCGATGTTGTCGGGGCCCGCGGTTGCGGGCAGGATAACGCCGCGGCCGGCGAAGAAGTCCTTGTGCGGGAGGAGAAGCTCCAGCAGGTGCTGCGGCGAGACCCTCTTGAGCGCGTCGGCGTCGGAGAATCGACGCAGGTTGTATGTGGCCATGATTACGTCCTCCCTTCGTGTTGATGTTGGGAGGCAGCGGCAACCGCTACAACCTTCCCCAGTATTTTGAGTTCATCCTCCGGACCGATAGAGATGGCTCGGTGCTTCGGGTTGCGGGGCCTTAGCTCGATCCGATCCCCGCGAATGGAAAGCTCTTTGACCGTGGCCTCTTCGCCCAAAAGGGCCACGACGATCTCGCCGCTCTGCGCCACAGACTGCCGGCGGGCGACCACGATGTCGCCGTCGTTGATGCCAGCGTGGATCATGCTGTCGCCCTTGATCTCGATGGCGAAGCACTTGCCGCGCGAGGTCACGATGGCGTCCACCCAGAGGTCGCCTCTGCGGTCCTCAACTGCGAGGATGGGCTGACCGGCGGCGGCGACCCCGAGGATGGGAACCGACTCCGTGCCCCTGGCGTCCTCCGGTCGCTCCCGCATCGCGGGATATCGTGGCAGGGTCATGCTGCGCCGAACGACGCTCGGGAGCGACGACCTCGCGCGTTGGGGATCGCGCCGGATGTACCCCTTCTCCTCAAGTTCGCCGAGCAGGTAGAACGCCGTGGAACTCGTGATGCCGAGGGCACCCGCGAGTTCCCGCACAGTGGGCGGGAAGCCTCTGTTGATGATGAAGTTACTGATCATCCGCAGAGCCATTTCCTGGCGAGCCGTCAGAACGGCAGAAGGCGGTTTGGCCATAGCGTTATAGGCCCCTCCACGGGTGGGTCGGACTCCGGAGGGGCTCGGCGCAGCCTTCGGAAGGGAGCACTATTCTATCACGCACAAATGTTCGTGGTCAAGGACCTTGCGCTCGACGGAGCTGTCCCGGGGATGGGCGAATACACCCCCTTTCCTTTGTTGGAGAGCCCGAATGGCACCACAAAGAGAGCGCGGCAACCGAGACACGGAGGTCCTGACGCCTGAGGAGCGCCTCGACGCGCTGGCTGAAATCTTCGCGGACGGGATCATTTTCCTGGCCGAGACAGGGCAGTTGAGGGACTTCGCCGGCGGCCACGGCACCGACGGAGAATCGGGCGACTTGGCCTTGACTTCCGGGGGGAACGAAGGTACTTCATCATGCGGCGCGAGGGGCACGAAGGATGGCGGGGAAGCGAAGCGGGGTGGTTGCGGTGGCGGGTGATTCGGCTTCGGCCGCGGCGAAGCCCATTCTGATCGCGGTCTACACGCGCAAATCCAACGACGAGAACCTCACGGGCGAAGTCACCTCCCTAGACAACCAGAAGAACTGTTGCCGCAGCTACATCGAGATCCAGAAGGAGAAGGGGTGGCGCGAGTATCCCGAGCCATTCGACGACCCGGCCGAGTCGGGCAAGAACCTGGAGCGCCCGGCGATGCGACGGCTCCTCAAGACCGTCGAGGATGGCAAGGTCCAGGGCGTCATCGTCTACAAGCTCGACCGCATGACGCGCAGCAGCAAGGATTTCCACCACCTCCTCGAGCTATTCGAGAAACGCGGCGTGGCCTTCATCTCGGCCACCGAGTCCATCGACACGAAGAGCCCCCAGGGGCGGCTCATGACCGCCATCATGGTCCAGTTCGCGCAATACGACCGCGAGTTGGATGTGGAGCGGTCGCGGGACTTCCATCTCGCCCGGGCGCGTAAGGGACTCTGGTCGGCGGGGCTCCCGCCGCTGGGCTACGACGTCAAGGACAAGTTCCTGATCGTCAACGAGGGCGAGGCGGAGGTGGTCCGGCGCGCCTTCGACTTGTATCTGCGTCTCAAGTCCACGATGCGCGTGGCGGCGGAGCTCAACCGCCTGGGGTTTCGCCGCAAGGCCTACCGTACGCAGCGCGGCAAGCTCTACGGCGGCAAGGCGTTTGACATGGAAACCGTCATTCGGATGCTGCGGCAGAGAGCGTATGTCGGAATCATCGCCAACGCGAGGACCGGGCAGGAGTTCGCGGCGCAGCACCCGCCGATCATCACCCTATCGGTGTTCGAGGATGCCGCCAAGATACTCGTCTCGCACAAGCGCAGGGACGAGGAGGTACTCCACTGCTCCAACAAGCATGGATTCCTCCTGAAGGGCCTGATCCGGTGCGGCGAGTGCGGCGCGGCGGTGGTCGGCTACATCCGCCCCAAGAAGAAGAAGGTCTACCGCTACTACCGCTGCATGGCGAAGGCCAATGGCCTGCCCGGTCGCTGTAGCTTCAAGAGCATCGGCGCGGAGAAGGTCGAGGAGTTTATCATCGAGAAGTTGGCGGCGATGGGGTGGGACCGACCCTTCTTGGAAAAGGTGGTCAGGCGGGTCGAGGAGCAGTCGCGGGCGAGCTTGGAGCCCCTTGAGAAGGAGCGGCGGGGCATGGATGATAGGCTCCAGGCGGTGCGCCGCGATCTCGACAACCTCATGAACTTCGTCAAAGGGGGCGGGTCCTCCGACCATGTGGCCGGGGAGATTCGCAAGCTGGAACTGGCCAAGCGCGAGTTCGAGGCCCGCACCATGGAGCTGGAGTCCAAGATCGCGCACAGGAAGCGCGTGGTCTACGACGTCGACGCCATCCAGGGCGCGCTCCAGCGCTTTGCCCGGTTTATCCGCCGGATTCCTCTCGCGCTTCAGGTCCAGGCGATCCGGCTGCTGGTCAAGCGCGTGACGATCTGGCGGGACCGCGTCGAGGCCGAGCTCCACGAGGTGCCCGTCGTCGAGTTCGAGCGGGTGATCACGCAGGAGATGAAGTCGTGTCGTGCCCTAAGACGGCGGGGGCAAAAAACCACCGCTGTCCCCGGCCCCGGACAAAACGGGCCTGGAACAGCGGTGGTCGAATCTACGGTAAACTGGCGGGGCCGACGGGATTTGAACCCGCGATCTCCGCCTTGACAGGGCGGCGTGTTAGGCCAGCTACACCACGGCCCCGCAACGAAACGAGTATAGCAAATACCGCGCGATATTTCGCCTTGACGAAAAGAGACCGGCGAAGAGCCTCTCGCCTCGGCGATGAAAACCTGTTAAACTCCGTCGTGAAGGGCCGTTAGCTCAGCGGTAGAGCGTCCCCCTTACACGGGGCAGGCCGCAGGTTCGAATCCTGCACGGCCCACACTTTCAACTGTTTCCGGAAACAGTCGGCAACCCGCGCCGCTCGAACTGACGGCGCCGTCAGTCCGCGGCGACGTCGATCCAGACGCCGCGGCAGGCCTTGCAGACGACGCCGCCGACGGTGTCGCGGTAGAGGACGTGGGTCAGCGCCGGGCAGAGGCGGTCGCCGCCCTCGAGCGGCTCGAGCTCCTCGGCGCAGTCCGCGCACTTCCCCGATTCGAGCGTGAAGGGCTCCCGGCACTCCGGGCAGAAGCTGCGCGCCTCGGGCGTGTGCGCGTGCACGGCGACCGGCGCCTCGGCGGCCTTCCAGATGCGGAAGGCGCAGCCCGGGCAGGACTTCCCGAGCCGGATGCCGACGGCCTCGCAGTTCGGGCAGGGCAGCAGGTCCGAGCTTTCCTCCGCCGCCGGGGCCTGCTCCTCGTGAGCCGCGG
This sequence comes from Elusimicrobiota bacterium, assembly GCA_036676805.1. GTDB lineage: Bacteria > Elusimicrobiota > Elusimicrobia > UBA1565 > UBA9628 > GWA2-66-18. Next base: position 30,939 of record JAKFCD010000110.1, on the reverse strand, counting down.
CGCCGATCGACTGCATGTAGCCCTCGATGATGAGGAGGGCGTCCTTCTCGCGGGAGGCCTGCACGACGAGGCGCGCCTCGGAGGGGATGCCCGCCTCGGCGAGCCGCTCGGCCAGCGAGGCGGCCTCCTCGTGATGGGAGGTGCGAAAGACGACGCGGAGGTCGTTCTCGTCGCTCACGGCCGGATGATCGTCGACGGGGGCGGCTCGACGGCGACGACCTCGATGTCGAAGTCGAGCGTCTTGCCCGCGAGCGGATGGTTGAGGTCGAGCTTGACCTCGGCCTCGGCGATCTCGACGACGATCGCGCGGAAGTCGCCCTCGGGACCGGAGGCGCGCACGGTGGCGCCGACCTTGAGGTCGGGCATCTGCGCGAAGGCCTCGCGGGGGGCGGTGATGATCATCTCGGGGTCGGCATCGCCGTAGCCGTCCTTGGCGGGGATCGTCAATTTTTTCTTGTCGCCGGGCTTGGCGCCCTCGAGGCCCGCCTCGACGCCGGGCACCAGCATGCCCTGCCCCTGCTGGTACTCGAGGGGGTCGCGGCCGGCGGAGCTGTCGATGATCTCCTCATCGACCCTCAGCGTATAGTGAATCTTGACTCTGGAACCGGCTGCGATCATGGCGCGCTCCTATTGCCCTTCGGGGCCCTTGGCGGCGGGCAGGGTCTTGCGGAGCTCCTCGAGGCGCTTGCGGGTGCCCTCGGCCTGCTCCTGGACGGAGGCGAGGAACTTCTTCGCGTAATGGCCCTGGATGTCGTCGGCCTTGTAGTAGGGGATCTCGAACTTCAGGCTCTCGGCCGTCTGCTCGAGGCCGGCGAGGAGGCGCTCGAGATACTCGGCGAGCTTGACGGGGTCGGTGGGCTCCATGAGCCATTCTTGCTTATCCGACGGCCGCCGTCAAACCCTTACTTCCCGATGCGGTACGTGATGCCGCGCAGATCGTAGCGCGCGCCGAGGTTGGAGGTCTTCTCGGCGCGGCGCAGGGTCCTGCGCAGCGAGGCGACGGGCAGGACGGAGTCGAGGCGGACGGTGACCTGGGCCGTCGACTTGTCGAAGTCGACGGAGGCGGCCTCGATCTCCGGCAGGGCGGCCCATTCGGCCGCGATCGCGCGCGCGCAGACGGTGGTCACCAAGCCGGTCACGACGATCGTGTAGCGGCCCGGGGGGAGCTCGGTGAACTCGCGGGAAGGGGCGGGCGCGGCGAGCGCGGGGCCCGTCAACGCGAGCAGCAAGGCCAGGGCTCTCATTCCTCAATAGCATAACAGCCGTATTGAGATATGTCCATGATTTGTTAGGATGAGCGTCGAGTGGATTTATTTGGACGCGCGTCGTGGATCATGTTCGCCGCCGGAGCCATCCCGACCGGGCTGGCGGGCTGGTGGATCGGGACCCATGCCGGCCAGCCGATCGCTCTCGCCGCCGTCCTGCTGTCGCTGGCCGCGGCCGCCGCGTCCCTGCTGGCGGCCTATCTCGCCTGGCGCTGGTTCGTCTCGCCCTTGCGCGAGCTCGAGCGCGGCCTCGAGCGCTGGACCCGCGGCGACCTGTCCACGCCGCTCGACGAGGCCCGCCTGACGGGCTGGCGCCGCCTCGCCGGCCAGTTCGCGCGCGCGCAGGACGACATGCGCCGGGCCCTCGACGAGGCCAACGCCGGCCTCGCCCGGGAGCGCGCCCGCCTGGAGACCCTCGTCGAGCGCATCCCCGACGCCCTCGTGATCACCAACCTGCGCGGCGAGGTCATGTTCCTCAACGGCGCGGCCCTGCCGCTGTTCGCCGCCGGCCGCGACGACGTGATGTCGGGAGGCAAGGGCCTGCTCCAGCCGCGCGATCCTTCGCGCTGGCGCCTGCGCGTGCAGGACGTGCTCAAGGCGCACACCTCCGGCGGCGTGATGGAGCTGGCGGCGTCGCCGGGCGCCGTCGCGACGAGCTTCCGCACGACGGTCACGATGTTCACCGACCCGGTGACGGGCGACTTCGGCGTGCTCATGATGCTGCGCGACCAGACCTCGGAGAAGCGCATCGAGGCGATGAAGGAGGAGTTCTTCCAGGCCGCGGCGCACGACCTGCGCGCGCCGCTGTTCGCGGTCCAGGGGTATCTGCGTTTATTGAAAAAGTCCATCGAGCCCGACGCGCGGCAGAAGAACTGGCTCGAGGCGATCGACCAGTCCTGCGAGCGCCTGACGGCGCTCGTCAAGGACGCGCTCGACGCCGCGCGCATCGAGAGCGGCCAGCTCAAGCTCCACCCCGCGCCCATCCAGACGGCGTCGATCCTGCGCCGCGCCGCGCGCCTGTTCCAGCCGATGGCCGACGAGAAGGGCGTGACCCTCGAGACGCGGCTCTCCGAGGGCGCGCCGTCCGAGTTCGAGGCCGACGAGCGGCTCGTCGAGCGCCTGATCCACAACATCGTCGCCAACGCCATCAAGTTCACGCCGAAGGGCGGGTTCGTGCTCATCGAGGCCTCGGCCGCGGGCTCCGACCGCGTCGAGTTCGTCGTCACAGACACCGGCCCCGGCATCCCCGAGGCCCAGCGCGCCGCGGTGTTCGAGAAGTTCCGCCAGCTCGAGACCGACCTGCCCAAGTCCGGCTTCGGACTCGGCCTCGCCATCTGCGCCAAGATCATCAAGCTGCACAAAGGGGAGATCTGGGTGCAGCCCGCCAAGACCGGCGGCGCCCAGTTCGTCGTGAGGCTCCCGCTCGCGCAAATGCCAAAGGAGATGCTTAATAAATAAATGAAAGCCCGAACCCAATACTTCCCGACCCTCGCCGACGCGATGTATCCGTCGACAGGAATAGTCCACGACTCCGTTGCCGTCGTGGTGGCGAGTTTATTTATCGCCGTATGCGCTCAAATAAATATTTATTTGCCGTTCACTCCCGTCCCCCTCAGCGGCGGGACGTTGGGTGTTCTATATACGGGGGCCCTTTTGGGTTCTCGTCGTGGTGCCGTCGCCGTCGTTCTCTATCTTCTTGAAGGCTCTGCGGGTCTTCCCGTCTTCTCCGGGGGCGCCGCCGGCTTCATCCACCTGCTCGGCCCGACCGGCGGCTACCTCGTCGGCTTTCCCGTCGGCGCGTTCGCGACCGGCCTGCTCGCCGAGCGCGGCTGGGACCGCACGCCGGGGCGCGCGTTCCTCGCGATGCTGGCCGGCAGCCTGCCCATCTTCGCGCTGGGCCTGCTCGGGCTCTCCCGCTTCGTGCCCGCCGAGACCTTGCTGGTCCAAGGCCTGTGGCCCTTCCTGCCCGGGGACCTGCTGAAGTCCGCGGTCTCCGCCGGCCTGCTTCCGCTCGGCTGGAGGCTGCTGGGAAAGAGGGACTGAAACGGGGTTGACACGCCCTGGGGACCCGTTTATACTCAACCCTATTAGATGAAGAACAAGGGCCGACTGCTCGACGCCGCGATGGGGCTCGCATTGACCCTGTTCGTCGCCGGGAGCTATTACTACCGTCTCCCCTTCCTTGAAAGCGTCGAGTTCAAGGCCTACGATCTTCGCGCGAAGCTGCGCCAGGACCTCAATCCTCCGCCGGAGATCGTCCTGGTGGCCATCGACGACGACTCGATCGCGCAGATCGGGCGCTGGCCGTGGCCGCGCTCGCGCATGGCGGACGCGATCGACAAGCTCAAGGCCGCCGGCCCGAAGGTCCTCGGCATCAACATCCTGTATTCCGAGGCCGAGCAGAACCACGGCCTGCTCGAGGTCAAGCGGCTCGAGGAGAAATACCGGGAGCTGCTCGAGGGCCGCCAGATCAGCCAGAAGGGCGTCGACTTCGCCCTCGAGTTCTCCTCGTCGGCCGTGGCGCTCGACTCCGACACGAAGATGCTGGCCTCGCTTCAGTCGGCCGGCAACGTCGTCCTTCCCTTGTTCTTCCCGGGCGGCACGGTGGGCGGCCGGCCCGACGCGGTCCCGGCGGCGGTGTCGAGCTCGGCGATCAAGGCCGGCGCCGCCGTGAACGCGATCGAGGAAGCCAAGATCGCCTACCCCATCCTCGCCTTCTCCGAGGCCGCCTCGGGCCTCGGCCACGTGAACCTCTACACGGAGAGCGACGGGGTCCTGCGCCGCGAGGCGCCCCTCGTCCTTTACGGCGGCGAGCTTTACCCGTCGTTCGCGACGCGCCTGACGATGGACTACCTCGGCCTGACGCCCGAGGACCTCGTCCTGGAGCCCGGCGTCGCGCTGACCTTGGGCAAGCTGCGCGTGCCGCTCGACTCCGAGAACCGGATGGCCGTGCTCTTCAACGGCCCCCAGGACACGATCCGCGTCGTGCCCTTCGCGAACCTGATGGCCGACAAGGTCGGCGCCGAGTTCTTCAAGGACAAGATCGTGATCCTGGGCCTGACCGCCTCGGGCCTCTCGACGCAGTGGAACACGCCCGTCGCGCAGGGCTTTTCCGCCCTCGAGGTCGCGCCCAACGTCATCGCCAACATCCTGCACCAGAAATTCCTGACGCGTCCGGCGTGGGGCGAGCGCGCCGAGCTCGGGCTTATCGCGCTGATCGGGCTATTCGTCATGGCGATCCTGCCGCGCCTCAAGGCCCTGTGGGGGCTCGTCGTCAGCCTCCTCCTCGCCTTCGGCCTGTTCGGCGCGGGCACCTACCTTTTCATGAACGGGCAGTGGCTTCAGGTCGCCTATCCGATGGTCCTGCTCCTGGCCGGCTACCTCGTCATCATCTCGAAGGGCTTTCTCGTCACCGAGAAGGGCAAGGAGCTCGTCGAGGCCTCGGCGATCGAGACGAACAAGATGCTCGGCCTGTCGTTCCAGGGCCAGGGCATGCTCGACATCGCCTTCGAGAAGTTCCGCCTCTGCCCTCTCGACGACAACATGAAGGACACGCTCTACAACCTCGCGCTCGACTTCGAGCGCAAGCGCCAGTACTCGAAGGCCGCCGCCGTGTTCGAGCACGTCGCCGCGAAGGACCCCAAATACAAGGATGTGGTCGAGCGGGCCAAGAAGCTCAAGGAGGCCTCCGAGGGCGCGGTGTTCGGCGCGGTCGGCGGCGCCAAGAAGGAGGGCACGGTGATGCTCTCGGGCGGCTCCACGAAGCCGACCCTCGGACGCTACGAGATCGAGAAGGAGCTCGGCCGGGGCGCCATGGGCGTCGTCTATCTGGGCCGCGATCCCAAGATCAACCGCATGGTCGCCATCAAGACCATGATGCTCGAGGAAGGCTCCGACGGCGAAAGCACGAAGTCCGTCAAGGAGCGTTTTTTCCGCGAGGCCGAGTCGGCCGGCACCCTCAACCACCCCAACATCGTCCGCATCTTCGACGCGGGCGACGAGAACGACGTCGCCTACATCGCGATGGAGCTGCTCGACGGCCACGATCTGGTGAAGTACGGACAGAAGGGCGGCCTGCTGCCCTTCGAGCGCTCGCTCGAGTACGTCGCGACGGTCGCCGACGCGCTCGACTACGCGCACGCGCAGGGCATCGTCCACCGCGACATCAAGCCCGCGAACATCATGCTCCTCAACGACGGCTCGATCCGCGTCGCCGACTTCGGCATCGCGCGCATCACGTCCTCCTCGAAGACGGCGACCGGCACCGTGATGGGCACGCCATCCTACATGAGCCCCGAGCAGGTCGCCGGAAAGAAGGTCGACGGCCGCTCCGACCTATTCTCGCTCGCCGTGGCGCTTTTCGAGCTGACGACCGGCGAGAAACCCTTTAAAGGGGGCGACGGGATAGGCACCTTATTGTTCCAGATCGCCAACGATCCCCATCCCGATATCACCACGATCAAGCCGGATCTGCCGCCGGGCCTGCGCGCCGTCGTCGACAAGGGCCTCGCCAAGAGCCCCGACGAGCGCTTCCAGCGCGGCTCCGAGTTCGCGGCCGCGATACGCGCCGTGCTCAAGGGGGGGGCGCCGGCGCCCAAGCCGGAGCCCGTCGCCGAGCCGGCCCCGGCCCCGGCCCCGGCGCCCAAGCCCGAGGTTTCCATCACCGCCGAGATCACCATGCCGGCCGCCCCCGCCGCGGAGCCGTCTCCTCCGCCGAAGCCGGTCCAGTCGGACAAGACCATCTCGATCGGTCCAGAGATCACCATCCCCGGCCTCAACGACCGGCCCAAACCGGCCTCTAACGATCCGCCGAAGCCGGCCGAGCGCACCGTCGAGTCCCTGCCGATGCCGGCCTCACCGTCGGATTTCACCATCGAGCAGCCGCAGCGCGGCGGCGTCGGCCCGGCGGTGAAGGCGCCCGCGTCCGCGCCCGAGCCCGAGCCGAACGGCGGGATGCGCATCGAGCCGACGCAAAGCCCCGACGCGACCGTCCGCATCAAGCCGCATCCGCAGGAGCCCGCATGAAGACCAAGGACAGGGTTGAAGTCGCCGGGGCGACGGACCCGGGCTGCGTGCGCAAGAACAACGAGGACAATTTCGCGGTCGAGGCGGACCTCGGCCTGCTCGTCGTCGCCGACGGCATGGGGGGGCACAACAGCGGAGAGGTCGCCAGCGACATCTCCTGCAAGACCATCGTCGAGCAGGCGCGCGGGATGCTCGGCGGAGATAAGATCATGATCCCGGAGGGGGGCACCCCGGGGCTGACCCCGCGGGCGCGCCAGCTCGAGTTCTTCGTCAAGTCGGCCAACGAGATGATCTATGAGAAGGGCCGCGCCTTCCCCAAGGACGCGGGCATGGGCACGACCGTCGTGGCCGCGATCGTGGACTCCAAATCCCTGACCGTCGCTCACGTCGGCGACAGCCGCCTCTATCTCTGGCGCCGCGGCGAGCTGACCTTGCTCACCGAGGACCACTCGCTCGTCGGCGAGCAGGTCAAGCGCGGCCAGCTCACGGCCGACCAGGCGGCCCGCTCGCCGCAGCAGAACATCCTGACCCGGGCGCTCGGCGCGGAGAAGGACGTGCGCGTCGACGTTGCCGATCATCCGCTCCTTCCGGGCGACGTCGTGCTGCTCGCGACCGACGGCCTGTCCAAGATGGTCGTCGACGCCGACGTCGCCGCCGTGATCGCCGCCGAGAAGGAGCCGCGGAAGATCGTCGACGTCCTGATCGCCAAGGCCCGCGCCGCGGGCGGGGTGGACAATATCGCCGTCGTCGTCGCCAAGGTGCCCGCGGCGGGCGGGGGCGGCGTCAAGAGCCTCGTGTCGCGCCTGTTCGGAAGCTGAGCAAAAGGGAGAGATCGATGCCGAAGCTGCTGCTGAAGTTCAACGCGGCCGTCATTAAGGAAGTCGCCATGGACAAGGAGTCCATTTCCATCGGCCGCAAGCCCGACAACGACATCGTCATCGACAACCCGGCCATCTCCGGCCATCACTGCAAGCTCACGATGGAAGGCGGCGGCTACTACGTCGAGGATCTCGATTCCACGAACGGCACCTTCGTCAACGAGAAGCGGATCAAGAAGTCGGGCCTGCACCACAACGACGTCGTGGGCCTGGCCAAGCACGCGGTCGTCTTCCTGAACGAGGCCGAGCTGGCCGAGGCCGGCCCGCCGAAGCCCTCCTCCGACGCGACGATGGTGCTGACGCCGCAGAAGCAGGCGGAGCTGGTCGCCGCCTCCTCCGCCGCGGCCAAGCCCGCGGCCGCGGAGAGGACGGCCTGGCTGCGGGTCCTCAAGGGCGCCGTGGACGCCGGCGAGTACGAGCTCAAGGGCATGTCGACCTACATCGGGAAATCCGACCGCGTGCAGGTCCAGATCAAGGGCTCCGGGCTTTTCGGCTCGGCGCCCGAGGTCGCCGCCTCCGTGCACCGCAAGCCCGAGGGCTACATGCTCGTCGCCGTCACCGAGGGCTATCCGGTCGTCAACGGCGCGAAGGTCGCGGGCTCGGTCCCCCTGAAGGAAGGCGACATGATCGACTGCGGCTCGACGACGATGATCTTCGAGCTTCGCGACTCTTAAAACGACCAAACCGAGTCCCCGTAAGGCCCGCTTCCCATAGGGCCTCTTGCCGGACGCGGGTTGCCCCGTCGGTCCCTCCTCCCCAGGGCCCACTCGCGCTATTCTTACCTCATGAAGCGGCTCCTGCTCGCGGGATTGCTCGTTCTCCCTTTGGCGCTCGCGCGCCCGGGCGCGCGCGCCGACGAGCACGACGCCTACGCGAGCCTCGTCGGCATGGCCGGCGCGGCCTCGAGCGATCGGGGCCCCCAGGCGGGGGAGATCCCCGCGGATATGCCCCGCCGCGTCATCAGCCGCGCCGCCGCCCGCGCGGAAACCCCCGAGGCCGCCCTTGAGGCCGTTCGGGCGGGCGCCGAGCCCACGCCCGGCCCGGCCTTTTCCGCCCCGAAGCGCGAGAAGGCCCGGCCGGCCCGCGAAGCCGCCGCCCCGTCCGTTTTCGTCCCGCCGGCGGCGGCGCCCCGCGTCTGGACCATGGTCTTCGCCTCCCTGCTTCCTCCGACGAGCCGCGCGCCGGCCTTCGAGGTCGAGGCCTCCACGAGCGCCCGCCTCGCCACCGCGGCTTCCGACGCGGGCGCCGCCCAGGGCTTCCTCGAGCTCTTCGCCGCCGCGACGGCGCCTTCCGCCCCCGCCCTCAAGCCGTAACTATCGTCGTTTCCGGCGGTTCTCCCGCCCGTCACGGAACAATTGACTTAGATCAATACTCCCGTTGCCTTCCGGGGCTATAATAAACGAAGCGGAGCCGCGTGGCCGCTACTTCGTTCGTCGGAGAATCCCCCATATGAGCGACACCTCCACCCCGCCGAAGCCTTCCAAACTTCCGATCGAGGAGATCGAGTCCGCCGTCATCCGTTTCGCCGGAGACTCCGGCGACGGCATCCAGCTGACCGGGATGCAGTTCACCACGACGACCGCGTTCGCGGGCAACGACCTCGCGACCTTCCCCGACTTCCCCGCCGAGATCCGCGCCCCCGTGGGCACGACGGCCGGCGTCTCCGGCTTCCAGATCCAATTCTCGTCGCGCCAGGTGCTCACCCCCGGCGACGCCCCCGACGTGTTCGTGGCGATGAACCCGGCCGCGCTCAAGGCCAACGTGCACGACGTCAAGAAGGGCGGCATGATCCTGGTGAACAAGGACACCTTCAACGCGGCCAATCTGAAGAAGGCCGGCTACGAGGCGAACCCGCTCGAGGACGGAAGCCTCTCCGACTTCCGCGTGATCCCCGTCGAGCTCGGGCGACTGACGCGCAACGCGCTCGAGGGCATGGGCCTGTCGGCGACGGAGACGGAGCGCTGCAAGAACTTCTTCGCGCTCGGGATGATGTACTGGCTCTACGACCGCCCGATGGAGGCCACGCTGAAGTGGATCGAGGCCAAGTTCAAGAAGAACCCGAAGTACGTCGAGGCGAACCACAAGGCGCTCCACGCCGGCAACGCTTATGCCGAGACCGCGGAGATCTTCGGCCATCACTTCCGCGTGAACAAGGCCCCGATCGCCCCCGGCGTCTATCGCAATATCACGGGCAACGAGGCGACCGCGCTCGGCTTCATCGCGGCGTCGACCGTGTCGGGCCGGCCGCTTTGGTACGGCTCGTACCCCATCACGCCGGCCTCCGACGTCCTGCACGAATTATCGAAGAATAAGAACTTCGGCGTGAAGACCTTCCAGGCCGAGGACGAGATCGCGGCGATCGGCAGCGCCATCGGCGCCTCCTTCGCGGGGCATCTCGCGCTGACCGGGACGTCGGGCCCGGGCGTCGCCCTGAAGGCCGAGGCCATCGGCCTCGCCGTCATGACGGAGCTGCCGCTGGTGATCCTGAACGTGCAGCGCGGCGGCCCTTCGACGGGCCTGCCGACGAAAACCGAGCAGGCCGATCTGTTCCAGGCCCTGTACGGCCGCAACGGGGAGTGCCCGGCGATCGTCGTCGCGGCGGCGACGCCCGGAGACTGCTTCGAGATGGCGTACGAGGCCTCGCGGCTGGCGATCAAATACATGACTCCCGTCTTCCTTCTCACGGACGGCTACCTCGCGAACGGGTCCGAGCCCTGGCTTGTCCCCGAGGCCGCGAAGCTGGCGCCGTTCGAGAAGGCGGATCTGCCGCCCGCGGGCGAGTTCAAGCTGTACAAGCGCAATCCCGAGACGATGGCCCGTCCGTGGGCCTCGCCGGGCACGCCCGGCTACGAGCACCGCCTGGGCGGCATCGAGAAGCAGGACATCACGGGAAACATCTCCTACGATCCCGACAACCACGAGCGGATGGTGCGCCTGCGCGCCGCGAAGGTCAACAAGGCCGCGCAGGACATCCCGCCGCTCAGGATCCTCGGCGAGAAGAAGGGCAAGGTCCTCGTCATCGGCTGGGGCGGCACGTACGGCGCGATCACGGCCGGGGTGCAGAACCTGCAGAAGGCCGGCAAGAGCGTCTCCGCCGTGCATCTGCGCCACCTCAATCCGCTGCCGCCGGACCTGGGGGACATCATGGCGGGCTTCGAGCGCGTGATCGTGCCCGAGCTCAACATGGGCCAGCTGCTCAAGGTCCTCCGCGCGAAATACCTCGTCCCGGCGACGGGGCTCAACAAGATCAAGGGCCAGCCGTTCAAGGTCTCCGAGATCGAAGCCGGCGTCGAGGCGATCCTCAAGGGGGGCGAATAACATGGCCGCCGAATCAGACAACGAGATGGAGATGCTGCCCGCCGCGGGGCCGATCGTGCAGACCATGAAGGACTTCAAGTCCGACCAGATGGTCCGCTGGTGCCCCGGCTGCGGCGACTTCGCGATCCTCGCGACCGTCCAGAAGATGCTGCCGACCTTGAATATCCCGAAGGAGAAGTACGTGTTCGTCTCGGGCATCGGCTGCTCCTCGCGCTTCCCGTACTACATGAACACGTACGGCTTCCACACCATCCACGGCCGCGCGCCGACGGTCGCGACCGGCATCAAGTGCTCGAACCCCGACTTGCAGGTCTGGGTCGTGACCGGCGACGGCGACGGCCTGTCCATCGGCGGCAACCACCTCATCCACGCCCTGAGGCGCAACGTCGACATCAAAATTCTCTTGTTCAACAACAGAATTTACGGTTTGACCAAAGGTCAGTATTCCCCGACTTCGGAGATCGGCAAGAAGACGAAGTCCTCGCCGATGGGCTCGATCGACGCGCCGATAAATCCGGTCGCGCTGGCGCTCGCGTCCGAGGCGACCTTCGTGGCCCGCGCCGTGGACACCGACCTTCCGTTTCTGGGCGAGGTCCTGACCCGCGCGGCTCATCACAAGGGCTCCGTGTTCATAGAGATCTTCCAGAACTGCATCGTCTTCAACGACGGCGCGTTCGAGTCGGTGGCCGCGAAGGAAGTCCGCGAGGAGAAGATGATGAAGGTCGCGCACGGCAAGCCGATGATCTTCGGCGCGAAGAAGGACAAGGGCATCGTCCTCAACGGGCTCGAGCCCGAGGTCATCTCCTTCGACGCGGCGGCTCCGCCGCCTAATCTCTTAATACATGACGAGAAGGCGCGGTCGGCGACGCTCGCCAACTTCCTCGCCCACATGGCCGAGCCGGTGCCGCAGGGCGTCTTCCGGGACGTCGAGCGCCCGATGCTCCACGAGCTGATGAACGCCCAGATCGATCAGGCCAGGAAGGACAAGCCCGCCGACCTGCAGAAGCTGCTCAACGGTCCCGAGACTTGGACCGTCGCCGCCTAGGAAAACCATGAAACTCCTCGAGCATGAAGGCAAAGAAATCCTCAAGGCGCGCGGCGTGCCGGTGCCGCCGTTCGGCGGCCTCGTCAAGGCCGCGGCCCAAACGGCCGCAGCATTAAAACGCGCCGGCAAGGCGCCCTGGGTAGTGAAGGCCCAGGTGCTGGCCGGCGGGCGCGGCAAGGCCGGCGGCATCAAGCTGGCCAAGACCCCGAAGGAGGCCAAGGAGCTCTCCAAGGCCATGCTCGGGATGAACCTGATCACCCACCAGACCCATGGGCAGGCCATCAAGGTCAAGGAGCTGCTCATCGAGGGCGGCGTCAAGATCGTGCGCGAGCTGTACTTCTCCGTGGTCATGGACCGCAAGAACGCGGGGCCGACGATCATCGCCTCCGCCCAGGGCGGCATGGAGATCGAGACGCTCGCCGAGGAGCATCCGGAGGCGATCATCCGCATGCCCGTGGATCCGAACGTCGGACTGCGCGACTTCATGGCCCGTCGCCTCGCCTTCCAGCTCGACATCCCGGCGACCCACGTCGCGGCCTTCGGCCGCGTCGCGAAAGCGCTCGTTAAGACCTTCATAGAGCTCGACTGCTCGATGCTCGAGATTAATCCGTTGATCCTCACCCCCACGGACGTCATGGCCCTCGACTGCAAGATGAGCACCGACGACAACGCGGCCTACCGCCAGCCCGGGCTCGCCAAGCTCAAGGACCACGAGGCCAGCGCGCTCGAGATCGAGGCCAAGAAGCACGACATCTCCTACGTCGGCCTCGACGGCACGATCGGCTGCATGGTCAACGGCGCCGGCCTGGCGATGGGCACGATGGACACCATCGCGCTCGCGGGCGGAAGCCCGGCGAACTTCCTCGACGTCGGCGGCGGGGCCAACGAGGAGCGCGTCACCAAGGCCCTGCAGCTCATCTTGAAGGACAAGAAGGTCCGGGCGATCCTGATCAACATCTTCGGCGGGATCGTGAAGTGCGACATGATCGCGGCCGGCGTCGTCTCCGCCTTGAAGAAGATCAAGCTGAAAGTCCCTCTCGTCGTGCGCCTGCAGGGCACGAACGTCGAGGCCGGCAAGGAGATCCTCAAGAAGTCGGGGCTGGCGATCATCGCGGCCGACGACCTGTGGGACGCGGCGAAGAAAGCGGTGGAGGCGGCTAAATAACATGTCCATCATCCTCGACAAAGACTCGAAGGTCCTCGTTCAGGGCTTCACCGGCTCGCAGGGCACCTTCCACGCCAAGCGGTGCCTGGAGTACGGCACGCAGATCGTCGCCGGCGTGACCCCCGGCCGCGGCGGCCAGACCCATCTCGACCGTCCCGTCTTCAACACGGTGCACGACGCGGTGCGCAACACGGGCGCGTTCGTGTCGATGATCCTCGTCCCCGCCCCGTACGCCGCCGACGCCATCATGGAGGCCGTGGACGGCGGCTGCGCGGTCGTCATCTGCATCACCGAGGGCATTCCGATCATGGACATGGCCAAGGTCAAGCGCTACATCCAGCAGGTGGAGCGCTCCGGCCGCGAGGTCACCTTGATCGGGCCGAACTGCCCCGGAGTCATCACGCCGGGACAGTGCAAGGTCGGCATCATGCCCGGCTTCATCCACAAGGCCGGAAGCATCGGCGTCGTGTCCCGCTCCGGCACCTTGACCTACGAGGCCGTCGACCAGCTCACCAAGCGCGGCTTGGGCCAGTCCACCGTCGTCGGCATCGGCGGCGACCCGATCAACGGCTCCAGCTTCTCCGACATCCTCGCCAAGTTCGAGGACGACGAGGCGACCGACGCGATCGTCATGATCGGCGAGATCGGCGGCTCGGCCGAGGAGGACGCGGCGCGCTTCTTCAAGGACAAGATGACCAAGCCGGTGTTCGGCTTCATCGCCGGCAAGGCCGCTCCCGAGGGCCGCCGCATGGGCCACGCGGGCGCGATCGTCGAGGGCGGGGCCGGCACGCACGCCTCGAAGATCAAGGCCATGCGCGAGGCGGGCATCACCGTCGTCGAGAACCTCTCGGGGATCGGCGAGGCCGTCGCGAAGTCCCGCAAGCCGCTGGCGGCGTAAGCTCCGCCGCCGGGGATTCGCTATACTGTCGGCCGTGGACAAGAAGCGTCTCATCAACGCGAACATCGCGGGGCATACTTTGCTCCCGCCTCCGCGCGAGGTGACGGAGCAGCTGCCGGCCTCGGCTCGGAGCCTCGCGACCGTCGAGGAAGGCCGCCGCGCGATCCGCGCCGTGCTCGACGGGACCGACGAACGCCTGCTCGTCGTGGTCGGTCCCTGCTCGATCCACGATCCCAAGGCCGCGCTCGAGTACGCCGAGCGCCTGAAGGTCCTGGCCGACGCGGTCTCCGACCGCTTCCTGCTGTGCATGCGGGTCTACTTCGAGAAGCCCCGCACGACCGTCGGTTGGAAGGGCCTGATCAACGACCCCGACATGAACGACTCCTTCCACATCGAGGCGGGGCTCAAGTTGGCGCGCCGGCTGCTCCTCAAGATCACCGACCTCGGCCTGCCCGCGGCCACCGAGGCCCTGGACCCGATCATGCCCCAGTACCTCTCCGACCTCGTCTGCTGGTACGCCATCGGCGCGCGCACGATCGAGTCGCAGACGCACCGCGAGATGGCCAGCGGCCTCTCCACCCCGATCGGCTTCAAAAACGGCACCGACGGGAACATCCAGGTCGCGCTCGACGCGATGCGCTCGGCGCTGATGCCGCACCACTTCCTCGGCGTCGACCCGGACGGCCGCATCTCGGTCTACCGCACCAAGGGCAACCGCTACGGGCACGTGGTCCTGCGGGGCGGCAAGGCGCCCAACTACGAGGAATCGAGCATCGCGCTCGTGCGCAAGGCCCTGCGCGCGGCCGGCCTGCCCGAGCGCATCATGGTCGACTGCAGCCACGGGAACTCGAGCAAGGACCACCGCCGCCAGCCCGCGGTGTTCGCCGACTGCCTCGAGCAGCGGGCGCGCGGCGAGAAGAGCCTCGTCGGGGTCATGATCGAGAGCAACCTTAAGGAAGGAAACCAGCCGATCCCGCGAGACCTCAAGCGGCTCGAGCACGGGGTCTCCGTCACGGACAAGTGCCTGGGCTGGGACGCGACCGAGAAGATGATCCTCGGCGCGTATCACGCGGGCGGCTCGCGGTAAATCCTTCGGGCTATCCTCAAGGATAGTCGAAAGCCCTCCGGCGCCTGAGCGCCGGAGGGCTTTCTCGTTCTGGAAGGCTTAAGGCTTGAGGAGCTTGGCGGCGTACTGGAAGGCCGCCCAGACGTTGATGAAGCCGTCGCCGACCTCGTTGGGCCCGGCCACCTTCTCGGCGGTCTGGGTCATCGCGTAGCGGGCGATGTCCATGGCGAGCTGCGTGCGCGCCGCCGACGGTCCTTCCGGCAGGCCGTCCTTGAGCAGGACGAGGATGCCGCGAGTCAGCAGGAGGAACGCGCCGAACACGCCGGGGTTGCTCATCGAGGTCCCGGACATCGCCGCTCCCGGTCCGCCCAGCTCGGGCACGTTGGAGCCCGCGGGCACGGCGGCGATCAGGTTGACGCCCACGCCCGACTCGTCGGGCTTCTGCGGGTAGTCCTTGTACTCGGGCTTCGTGGAGGTGATGCGGCTGCCGGGACCGCGCGAGGAGAAGTACGCGGTCCTCTTGTCGGCGTCGGAGGCGGCGACGGCCTTGATGCGCTTGACCTCGCCGATGGTCTTGCCGTTGATGACGAGCGGCGTGCTGTAGACCGCGATGGCCGGGCCGCCGATGGTGTTGCCCCGGCTGCCGGCGTTGCCCGCGGAGACGGAGTGGTGGATGCCGGCTTCCGCTCCCTTTATAAACAGCTTCTCGATGGCTCCCGCCGGGTTGCCGCTGCCGTCGCCCCACGAGTGCGTCGTGCCGACGGCGCCGTCCTCCTGGGCCATGTTCATCTTGAAGAGGATGTCGCTCTCGGAAGCCGAGCCGCCCGGAAAAATATTGTAGTTGCGGCCCTCGTAGTTCCAGCGGTCCACGCCGATGACCGTGCTCGCCGTGTGCGTGCCGTGGGTCTCGCCGTCGGGATTGTTGTCGACGTTCTTGGTGAAGCGGCCGGCGAGGTAGGGGTGCGTCGCGGCCACCCAGGTGTCGAGCACGGCCCAGGGCAGCTTGGGGTTCTCGACGGTCGCGCCGAAGAGCTTGCCCACCCAGGCCTTGGCCCGGGCGAAGAGGGAGGGCTTCGCGTCCGGATCGCCGAGGACCTTGGCCAGCTCGGCCTGCAGCTTGTCGGCGTTGATGATGCGGGACATCTCCTTGAGTCCGACGCTGCGCGCGCTGGGCTCGGCCGCCTGGGGCTTGGGAACCTCGAAGGTCCGGCCGCGCTGGACCTTCAGGCCCTGCGCCTCGAGCACGGCCTTGAGCAGGTCGGCGTCCGCGGCGTTGACCTTGAGGACCGCGGTATTGATCTTGGAGACCGCGCCGATGGCGCGCGCGTTGTGCGCCTCGAGGGTGCGGGGGGAAACGCCGAGCTTCTCGAGCTGACGGTCCATCGCGGAGCCCACGTCACGGAGGCTGACGCCGGGCCTGGCCAGATGGAGGGGGTAGACGTCCTCGGTCATGACCTGGCCGGCGCCCTCGGGGGCCGAGAGGAGGAGCTCGACCTCGCCTTCGCTCTGGCCGATGCGATTCGCGAAGTCCTTGCCGGCGGCCTCGCGCGACTGGGAGTCGCCCATGTCCTTGGTCTCGACGGCCGCGGCCGACAGGGCCGACATGGTGAGCGCGAAGGGCGTCGGGTTGCCGTCCGCGGTCCGGTAGATGGCGCCGAGGGGACCCTGCGCCGAAGGGGCCGCGACGGCCGGGGCTGCGGGGGCCGCGACGGCGGGGGCCGCCAACAGGGCCGGCGACGCCGCGAGGGACGGCGCGGTCATGAGGGACGGCGCGCTCAGGCCTGTATTAAGGGAAGCGCCGAAGGACGGCAACCCGAGGCTCGGGTTGAGCGCCGGAAGAACCGACACGCGCGCGGTCGGGGCGTTGATCCTCGCAGAGGCGGCCACTTGGGCCATGGCGGACGGAGCGGCCGGGCCCATGCTCAGGACGGGCATGGCGAAAGCAAGGACGAGCGAGAGGCTGCGTTTCATGAAAATCTCCCTTTAGGCGAATCTGAGCCCATCGTAGCGAAGTCCCGCGCGCGCCACCGAGGGCCGAAGGACCGTCCTCGAGCGCGGCAATGGACCCTGCGCCCCGGGGGCTAAGGGACCTAACCCAACTCCGCAGGAACCGCCATTTTTCGGAGTGCGGCGACGTTATCCGCAGTTGGCGGTTCAACTGTCGTTGACCCGGATTTTGCGTTAGGACTCATGTTCGGATCGGCCACGGTGCTTGAAGGTTACTCGTCCTGGCGAACAAACCATCGAACCAGGGCCTCCGTCTTAGCGGCAGACTGATCCGAAGAACGTTTTTCCGACCGTTGCGTCCGATCCAGCTTCCTAATGCAAAGCATTGGAACCGCATCGTTGAAAGTCTCACTGCCTGCGGCGCTTTTAATAACGCCTGCCGGAACACGCTCATGAGGTTGTAGGCCAGAATCACCGTTCGAAATGCCGCCTCGGTTGCGTAAAACGAATCGAGGCAGAAGCCGTTCAGCCCGAAGTCGTGCTTTAGCTCCGCGATTCTGTTCTCCGAATCGCCGCGTCCGCGATAAAGCCGTCAAACCTCTGCGGCCGGAAGTTCCAGCGTCGTGACGTATGCCTGGAACTTGTAGCCGGGCAAGTCGAACAGCTCTTTGCCTAGGGCCTTTGGCCGCCGGGCGATCTCCTGACGCACCATCACCAAACGCCGCGGCTTCGACCAATAGATCCCCTCGTACTCCACCTCGGCCACGGACACGCCCTCGCCGATCTCGAGCCAACGCTGCTGCGCCGCCATCAGCTTCTTTAAGGGCTGCATCAACTTGCAGGCAAGGATGTAGGTCAGTCGCCGGTCTTCGAGCCAATCCATGAATTTCCCGTCGTAAAAACAGGCATCTGCACGGATCAATCCGACCTTATGTCGATCCCCGAGCCCAGCCAAAGTTTCTTCAACGAATGCGATCGTGCCGTTGCAGGTTCCCGTATTCCCAGGCCTCAGCCATGCGTTGACCACCATCCGCACGTCCGCGGCGAAAGCAAAAAGCGGCTCGTGGCTTCCCCGGCCTTGCTTGGTCGGGTTATATCCGATGGCAACGCCTTCTTGTTCACCGAAACGAGTCACGACTGACGAATCCAGATCCAGCGTGATCCGCTGTTCAGGCATTTGGTCCCAGAACCAACGATTGATATGCCCGAAAACTCGATCGACGTCTTCGCGCCTGAAGCGTCTGAAAAAACGCGTGAAGGTCGACACCGAGGCAACTTTGCGCCAGCCGAAGATGTCCTTGAGCGCCTCGTCGAAGCGGATCAGCGTCGTGTGTGAAAACCGCGCCCCTCCGATCCAAACGCAGGCGAGAAAGACCTCCATCATCACAACGGGGTCGTACCCTCGATTGGACCCAGGCTGAGGCAGGCCGCTCGATCGCAGGACCTCTCGAAGCTTCATCCGAAGAATCATTTCCTGGATCACTCGGAGGCCGCCCCAAGCTGTCACAGGCTTCCCGGAAAACTCGTAAGGCAGGCTCGCAATGCCATTCATGTTTTTATCCCGGACAAAATTCTACCTCTCGACGAAGCCGGACAGATAGTACCGCCTTCGTGCAAAATCCGGGTTGACGACAGTGCCGCTGTGAACAGAGTGGATAAGTCCGCAGCCGGAAATAAAGAAGGCGAGGACGATCTGCTGCTTCCGTGCCGCAGTGATGAGCGTCGCGAGAGGGAAGTTTGGCCTCGGCTTGCCCAAGAGGATGCGGGCTCCGGGGCTTGCGCGCCATGAGGCTCTGATGGCGCGGCTCAAGAGCAAGCTAAGTTGAAGCGCCGGGCGGTCGTCAACTTTCTTAAGGGAGCGGCTCGAAACGCAGCCGTGCCATGTAATCCGCCGATTTCCCGAAAACCGCGAACCGGGCCGTCCTGACGTAGAAATCGTCGGCGTTCTCCGGGCTTCGCACCCCTTTGACGACCTCGTCCGCCAAATTCAGGGCCAGGTAATTCAGCGAGTCCAAGTTGCTGCGGGCGGACAGCTCCCCGTTCCGGGGGTCGAATCGCACTCCATGGCCGAACCGGCTCAAGGCCTCGAACGCCTCGGGCGGAGCGCGATACGCGACCGCGTGCTCGAGGTAGGTGTCGGGCGAGTCGCCGTGAACCGCGATCCGCTTAAAAGGGCCGCGCTCGCGCCAGGTGGCGAGCGCCGGGGCGACCTCGTCGGGGGGGCCATAAAGCTCGATGAGGCGTTCGGCCTCCCGTCTGGGGCTGTCGTACCAGGTGTTGAGATGAGCCTCTATGCGTTCCGGAACCTCGACCCGAGGTCGGAGGGCGTAATAGCCTCCGGCGGCGACGGCCGCCGCCGCGGCGGCTGACGCGAGGTAGAGCGCCCGCTTCCTAGTTTTCATGGCACGGTCCTCCCGTGAAGGCCTCGAATTCCCCGCCGCAACGATTCGACCGCGAGGACCTTCGGCCGCGTCGCCTCTCAGCGCGTGCCGAGCGGGTAGCTGCCGAGGATCTTGAGGCTGCCGGCGTCGGCGGCGAGCGCCGCGAGCGCCTTCTTGACCGGAGCGTCCTCCATTCCTCCCAGGAGGTCGGCGAGGAACACGTAGGCGAAGGGGTCGGAGGCGACGGGGCGCGACTCGAGCTTGGTCAGGTTGACGCCGTTCTCGGCGAAGCGCTTCAAGCAGTCGAGCAGGGCGCCCGGACGGTGCGCCGCGCTGAAGGCGAGGCTGGTCTTCTCCATCTTGAGGCCGGCGGGGACCTTGTCGCGGCGCGTGAACAGCCCGAAGCGCGTGATATTGGCGCGCGCGCTCTGGATGTTCTCGGCCAGGACGTCGAGACCGTAGATGACGCCGCAGCGCTTCGGCGCGATCGCCGCCTCGCCCGGCCTCCCGTGCCCCGCGACCAGCTCGGCGGAGCCGGCCGTGTCGTACTCCGGCACCGCCTTGAAGCCGTGGGAGTTCAGGAATTCCCGGCACTGGGCGAGCGCGATAGGATGCGAGTAGACGCTCCAGACGTCGCCGAGCTTGACCCCCGGCTTGGCCAGCAGGCAGTGGTCGATCGGAAGGTAAACCTCGTCGATGATGAAGATGTCGTGCGCGAGGAAAAGGTCCAGGTTGACCCCGACCGGCCCGGCGATGCTGTTCTCGAGCGGGAGTATGCCGTACTCGGCCCGGCCCGAGTCCACGGCCTCGACGACCTGCTCGCTGTACGGGAAACCGTCGGGCTCGCCTTCGGGAAAGCGCTTGAGCGCCGCTTCCTCGGAATAGGCGCCGCGCACGCCCTGGAAGGCGATCTTCATCGCACCCTCTTGTCGACGCGGCGCAAGGCGGCTAGGAACCGGCGCCGCATCGCCGGGGCGAACGCGTTGTATCGGTTCATGTCGAGGAAGAGCTGCGAAGTGTCGTTCTGCACGGTTTGGAGTATGCGCAGGAGCCGCTTGTAGCCCTCGGTGTCGATGCCGGTGGGCCGGGCGCCGTACTCGAGCAGGCCCCGGCCGATGAAATGAGTCAGCACGAGAGAGGAGGCCATGCGGCGGTCGTGCTCGCGCGGGGTCATCTCCACGAGCCGCAGGCCCTTGCGCTCGAACGCGCGCTTGACGCGCGCATAACGCGAAGCGCCGATCCGGACCCTGCACACCGCGATCTGCCGCCCGCTCAGGGACTCGGCGGCGCTGTCGGGGCCGAAGTTGGGATGCGTGGCGAGGATCTCGACGGAGCGCGGCAGGAGGCGCTTCATCACGCGTACCGGATGCTCCTTGACCGAGCAGACGTCGACGACCAGGGCGTCGGGGCGGAGCAGGCCGCGGATGCGCCGCAGCAGCGGCTCGAGCTCCGCGATCGGCACGCAGGGCACGACGACCTCCTGGCGGCAGACCTCCGAGAGAGGCGCGGGCTCGGCTCCGAGGACGCGGACC
The DNA here is from genome assembly GCA_036676805.1 of Elusimicrobiota bacterium. Lineage (GTDB taxonomy): Bacteria > Elusimicrobiota > Elusimicrobia > UBA1565 > UBA9628 > GWA2-66-18. Next base: position 10,419 of record JAKFCD010000110.1, on the reverse strand, counting down.
TTGCGCGACACGCGCCGCTCGTCGAAGACCTTGATCTCGTGCTCGCGGGCGAAATGCCGCGTGAGCAGGGCTCCCAGGCGGCCAAAGCCGATGATCCCGATCCTCACAGCGCCGCCTCGATGCGGGCGAAGGCCTCGCGCAGGACCGGCTCCGGAGAGGTGAAGCTCAGGCGCAGGAAGCCTTCCATGCCGCAGGCCGAGCCCGGGACGACGGACACTCCGGCCTTGTGAAGCAGGCGCTCGGCCAGGGCCTCCGTGTTATTGATGGGACCGCCGAGATGCCTGCGCGCGTCGGCGAAGACGAAGAGCCCGCCCCGCGGCTTGACGCAGTCGAAGCTGCGCGAGGCGAGCGAGTAGGCCAAATCCCGGCGCTGCGTATAGACGGCCCGCCGCCGGTCGAGCTCCGCGCGTCCGAGGCCGAGCGCGGCGATCGCGCCGCGCTGGGCGAAGGTGCAGACGTTGCCGGTGACGTGCCCGTGGAGGCGCCGCGCCGCGCGGGCGATCCCGGACGGCGCGGCCATGAAGCCCACGCGAAAGCCGGTCATGGAGAAGCTCTTCGAGAACGTCTGCACGGTGATCGTGCGCTTCGCGGCGCCGAGGGCCGCGACGCTGAGATGCGCGGCGCCGTCGTAGACGAAGTCCTCGTAGGCCTCGTCGGATATGATCAGGAAATCGCGCGCGGCCGCCAGGCGGGCGAGGGCGCGCAGCGCCTCCTCGGGGTACACCGCTCCGGTGGGGTTGTTCGGCGAGTTGATGATGATCGCGCGCGTGCGCCGCGTGAGCGCGCGCGCGACGGCGTCGAGGTCGAGCTGGTGGGCGCGCGTCGCGACGAACACCGGCTTGGCGCCCGCCAGGCGCACCGACTCGGGAAAGGTCACCCAGTACGGGCTCGGGATCAGCACCTCGTCGCCGGGGCCGCAGACCGTCTGCAGCGCGTCGTACAGCGCCTGCTTGGCGCCGTTGGCGACCAGGATATCCTCGGGCGCGGCGATGACGCCGTTGCGCGCCTTGAGCTTGCGCGAGATGAGGGTCCGCAGCTCGGGCAGGCCGGCCGCGTCGCTGTAGCGCGTCTCGCCTCGCGCGAGGGCGCGGCGCGTCGCCTCGCGCACCGGCGCGGGGACGGGCAGGTCCGGCTCGCCCTCGAGGAGGCCCAAGACATCGCGGCCTCCCGCTCGAAGCCGTGCCGCGGCGGCGGAGAGGCGCAGGGTCGCGGACTCCGCGACAGACGCCGTCCGGCTAGAAAGCCTCATGATACTGCGTCTCCTTGGAGTTCATCATGATCAGCCGGAAAAGCACCTCGACGAACTCGTCGTTGAGCTTCTTCCTGCGGCCGAGCTTCTTGACGCGGTCGACCAGGGCCTGCTCGCGCTTTCGGTCGTAGATCGGGACGTCGAGCACCTTCTTGATGCGGGCCAGCCGGATGACCAGCTCGCGCCGCCTGCCGAGCAGCGAGATGATGCCGTCATCGGCCGCGTCGATGCCGTCGCGGATCTCTTCGAGGCCTTTTTTGATGTCGCGCTTCATGAGGTCATTCTAATACATCGGCGCGCGCGGGCGGGGGCGCGAGGCCAACAAAATGTCACCGTCCGGCAATCACGCCGCGCGCGATCGCGGCGCTATAATCGCGCCATGGAACACAGGGGGTCGGCCCACATGAACGATCGCGCGGTTTTTTTCGAGAAGGACGGGACCTTGGTGGAGGACGTGAGGCACGGCGCCGATCCCGCGAAGCTCCGCCTGCTGCCGGGAGCGACCGAGGGCCTGGCGCGCCTTCGGGACGCGGGCTACCGGCTGTTCATCGTCTCCAATCAGCCCGGGGTCGCGCGCGGGCAGTTCCGGGAGACGGCGCTGGCGCCCGTCGTGCGGCGCCTGGAGGAGATGCTGGCCGAGGACGGGGCCGCGTTCGAGGGCTTTTACTACTGCCCGCACGACCCGGGAGGGCGCGTGCGCGCCTACTCCGTCGAGTGCCGCTGCCGCAAGCCCGCGCCGGGCCTCATCGAGGACGCCTGCCGGGAGCACGACATCGACCCGCTGCGCTCGTGGATGATCGGCGACGTCCTCGACGACGTCGAGGCCGGGCGGAGGGCGGGCTGTCGGACCGTCATGATCGACAACGGCCATGAGACCGCCTGGCGCCGCGGGCCGAATCGCGCCCCGCATTTGACGGCGCCGAACCTCGCAAAGGCGGCCGACCTCATCCTGCTCAGCCCCTCCTGAGGGTCGCCGCCCGTCAGCGCGGCGGCGGCAGGTCGCCGGGCGGCGGGGGCAGCTCCTCGGACGGCGCGGGCGGGACCTCCGCCGGGGGCGGGGCCTTCGGGGCGGGGACGGGCTTCGCTGCGTCGAGGCGCCGGCCCGAGTCATCGAACAGGGCGGCTGAGCCGTCGGCGAACTCGACGGCGATCGTCCGCGGCAGGCTCGGCGTCGCGGCCGAGAAGCGTATCTTCTTGACGCCCTTGCCGAGGAAGCGAAGGTAGGCGGGAGACTCCGTCGTCTTGTCGTAGAGGACCGCCTGCGCGTCCGGCCCGGTCACCTCGATGAGGCGGCTGCCGTCCGGGCTCGTCCACGCCCCCCGGTCCCCGGGAGCGGCGGGAGGCGCGGCGAAGCCGGCCCTGCGCATGGCATCGTAAGGATAATAAGCGTCGCGGACGTAGACGTATTGGACTCCGCCGGGGCCCGGCCACCACCAAAAACCGTCGTGCCAGTAGACCCAGCGGCTGAAGCGCGCGTCCCAGGTCCACCAGAAGCCGCCCCAGGGCCGCAGCCAGTGGAAGCTCGGCCCGTAAGGGTAGCCGTACCAATGCACGTGCCCGTCGAAAAAATGATGGAAGCTGCGCCGGGGGGCGGGAGGGTCTCCGACTCGCGGCGCGATCCCGACCGAGCCGAGAGCGGCCCGGGGGGCGGCGCCGCCCCGCGGGCCGACGCCCGAGGAAGGCGCCGGGCTCGCGGGACCGGGCCCGGCCTCGCGCCGCGGCGCGATGCCGACCGCGCCGAGCAGCGCCGTCAGGGCCAGGAGGGCCAGCAGAGCGTGGGATTTCACCATCGCCAGCTCCAACGGCCCGCAAACGTGAAAAGGTTCAGGCGCGACGACACGGAATTGAGCCCGAGATCTCGACCTGAGCGGGTGGCGCCGTAGGTCCGCCGCTGGAGCGCCGTCCAGCCGGCTTCGAGGCTGAACAGGGCCGGATCGGCGAAGGCCCAGTTGAAGTCGATGCCCAGCCGCGCCGTGCCGGCGAAGGCCCAGGCGGCGTCGTCCACGAGGCGGCGGATCTCGTCGGTGTTGGTGTCCGTCCAGGCGAAGCCGGGAATCGGCGCCGCTTCGATGCGCGTCCAGGAACGGCTGGCGCCGATGCCGCCCAGCAGATAAGGCCGCGCGGAGCCGTGATCGATCACGTGCCAGCGCGCGATCCCCATGAACAGGAGGTTGTCGCCGAACACGGAGGCGTCCGCGAGCGGCAGCAGCCCCGGGGAGTTCGTCGCCGAGCGATGCAGGTAATCGAAATCCAGGCCCGCGGCGAACCGGCTCGTCAGCGACCTCAGGTAGCGCACGCCGACCAGCGGCCCGATGTCGCCGTCGTTGGCTTCCCCGCCGCCGATGGCGCCGAAGTCGACGTCGCTGAGCGGCGCCGCGAGCCCGAAGGCGAAGGAGAATAGATGGTCGGTCCCGGAGCGCCAAGGCTCCTTTCGCGCCGCGGCCGGATACGCAGGCGCCGGCGGCGCCGCGGGCGCGGTCTCGTATTCGACGCTGCGCACCAAAGAGGCGTCGATGCGGCGCGGCCCGGCGGGAGTTTGGATCACCAGCTCCTTGGACGTGGCGCTGAGCACGGTCCCCTCGATCCTCGCTCCGTCCTTGAGGAGAACGATCGCCGCCCCCGCGGGCGCGGCGGCCGTGGCCAGCAGCACGAGCAAGCCGAGGCAATATCGAAGGGTCTTCATGAGGGGAGTGTATCTCGCCGCGGCCGCAAGGCCAATTGCGCCGTCGTCAGGGCTTCGTGCCGCGATTCTGACGGAGGGTCGTCCCCCTTTCCGGAAAAAACGGTTACAGAGCGTGCATGGCCCGCGCCCGGGCGGAGAATTTATACTGGAGCGACGCGCCGGAGGGCACATGAGAATCGGAGAGATCATGAACGTCCGTGTCGCGACGCTCGATCCGGACGACTCGCTCGTGGAGGCCGCCCGAAAGATGAGCGAAGCGGGGGTCGGGTTCGCGCCGGTCGTCTCGAACGGCTCGGTTCTCGGAGTTCTGACCGATCGCGACATCGTCGTGCGCGCGGTGGCCAAGGGCCGCCACATGCGCGTCGCCAAGGTCCTCGACATCCTGACCCCGGGCGCGGTCCACTGCTCGCCCGGCGACGACGTCCAGGTCGCGGCCAAGCTCATGGCGGAAAACCACGTCCGCCGCGTCCTCGTCCTGAACGCCGAGAACAAGCTCGCGGGGGTGCTTTCCCTGTCCGACCTCGCGGCGCACGCGGGCGAGACGGCGAAGGTGGTCGAGGAGATCCTGCGGACGAGCCCGTTCGTCGAGGAGGAGGCGGAGACCGAGGCCGAGACTTCGCTGCGCGGCGCCGGCGTCAGCGAGACGGGCGACGTCCCCGCGCGGCTCGGCACCCTCGCCCGCCGGGAGCTTTCCGCCGTCGAGACCTACCGGATGGCCCTCCGCAAGGTCGGCCGCGAGCCGGCCGGGGCGGAGCTGCGCCGCATCGAGCTCGAGCACGAGGAAGCCGTCGACCTGCTGCTCGAGAGCCTCCGGCGCCTCGGCGAGGCGCCGCCGCGAAGCTCCGGCCTGCGGGGCCGGTGGTCGAGGGCGGTGGAGGGCGCGTCCTTGATCCTGGGCCGGAAGGCGGCCATCAAGGCCTTGAAAAGCGGCGAGGCTCGCGGCCTGCGCGACTACGAGCGCGCGCTCCAGGATGAGGCGCTCGAGCCCGAGGTGAAGGATCTGATCCGCGGGAGACTTCTGCCCCGGGCGCGCGCGCGCATCCCGGCGCTCGAGCGCCTCCTGGCCGCCGAGCGTTAGGGTCGCCGCGCCGTTTGCGCCGTCACGCTGGTCAGCCGGCGGCGGCCAGGCCGGCGTCGGCCTTGGCTTTCGCGGCGGGAGATCGCATCAGGACGACGACGCCCGCCGCGATGAGGGCGAACGCCGCGCCGAGGCGGGGCGAGAGCGGCTCGTCGAACAGCAAGGAGGCCCCGAGCCCGGCCAGGACCGGCTCGGCCAGCTTGGCGCAGCTCAGGACTAGCACGTCGTACTTATCGAGCAGATAGGTGAACAGCCCGTGGCCGCCGAGGCTCACGGCGAGGGCCAGGAGCGCCAGCGCGGCCCACGTGGACGCCGGCCAGCCCGTCCACGCTCCTCCCCGCGCGGCGCCCGCCGCGAGGAACAGGAGAGCGGCGGCGCCGTAGGCCGCGAACAAAAAGCTGGCGGTATCGAGCCCCCGGCGCAAGCGGCGGCCGGCGAGCACCCAGCCCGAGAAGAACAGAGCCGACAGAAGCGAGCACAGGTCTCCGGCCAATCCTCCGCCGCCGAGACCGGCCGAGCCGCCGAACAGCACGGTGACGCCGGCCGCCGCGAGGACGAAGGCTCCGAGCTCGCGGCGCCCGAGGGGCTCGTTGAACAGCAGCCAGGCTCCGAGCCCCGTCCAGACCGGATGCGTCGAGAAGGCGAGCATGAGATGGGCCACGCTCGTGTGCGCCACGGCCCAGGTGAACGTCCATAGATGGAGGAAGAACAGGGTCCCCGCCAGGGCGACGGGACGGCTCAGGCCCCCGCTCCACCTTTTCCGGCGGCTCCAGGCCCAAGGCGCCAGCACCGCGCAGGCGAAGAACAGTCTCCAGAAGCCGATGGCCTCGATCGGCGCGCGCGCGCCGCGGATCAGCAAAGCGGGAAGCGAAAGGCAAGCGACCGCGATGACGAGAAGGAAAGGCCGCACGGGGCGCTATTTGCTCTTGAGGTACTTCTGGACTTCCGGGTTATTGGCGCCGCCGGGCACGTTCTTCAGGAGCTCGGCCATGTCGTCGTCGCCCTTGCCGGCCTTCGGGTCGGCGACCCCGGTCATGCCGCCCGGAGCGCCGGTCGGCTTCGGAGAGGCGCTCTTGAAATTGCTGAACTGCTTGGTGCCCTGAAGCTTGGGCATGTTGAACGGCTTCTTGCCGCCTTTCTGGGCGACCGTCTTGGACGCGGGCGGGATGGGACCGGACGGACCCGCGGCGGGAGGAGGCGGCGGAGCGGCCTCGGCCTCGGCGGCCGGCGCGGCCGCCTTGTCCTGGAAATATGTGTTGTTCGCGCCGCCCTTGACGAAGTCGAGCGAAGAGCCGTTTCCGGAGGCCGGGGCGGCCGTCATCCCGCCCGCGATCGGCAAAGACGAAGCGCCGGGGGCGGCGAGCGCGGCCGGCGCGACGACGGTCTGGGAAATGTTGACCTTCTCTTCTCCCTTCTCTCTCCGGTCGAACATGACCGAGCTGTCGGGAGGACGGGCGGTTTTCGCCTCGCTGATCCTCATATAGAGCACGCCGAGAAGAGGCAGGATCAGCGAAGCGGCGCCTCCGGCCATCAGCCAGATCGTGCGTTTGCGGCGGATATCCAGAGCCTCTTGCTCGGGAAGGGACATGACTCTCGAAGTGTACCAGGCCCGCTATAGCTTGTCCAGGGGCTGTGACCGGTTTGCCGTCGCTATAGTAAGAACGCTTATTAGCGGGTCTTGACAAAAGAAACAATTCCGTTACACTTGTGAGGTAGCATCCTGTTTCGCGCTTCCGGACCGTTTTTGGATCAAGGGGGTTGGAGATCCAGCGGGCGGTCCGGTGCCCGTAGGCGCCCAACAGGCGATAACGGCAAACCCATCGCAAGGTGGGGGCGCAAAGCCATGACTCCCTGTCGTGGGGGAGTGTCAGGCTACCGAATAGTATGCCCGCTAAAATTGCGAGGGGCTGGTCCCCTGTGCGCTGCGCGCGCGCGTCGGTGCTTGCAAAGACCTTGGCGCGCGCTTGCGTTTTTATGGGCCTCGCGCTCAGCGCGTCCGCCCAGTCCGGCGGCACCCCCGGCGCTTTCCTGGGCTACGGCGTCGGGGCCCGTTCTCTGGCGATGGGCGGCGCCTACTACGCGATTTCGGACGACGCGAGCGCCGCGTATTGGAACCCTGCCGGCCTCGCCCAACTCCAGCGCAAGGAAGTCACCACGATGCAGGCGACCCTCTTTCAGGAGACGAAGCTGACGTACTTCAGCTTCGCCTATCCCACGAAAAGCGGCTCGACCTTCGCCCTGAGCATGACCCAGCTCGCCAACCCCGGCTTCGAGCAGGTGGACCTCGTCCTCGACCCGAACACCAACGAGCCCAAGGAGATCACCTCGGGCGGCTCCTTCTCCGACTCCCAATCGGCGATGGGGCTGTCCTGGGGCAAGGGCGTCACCGAAACCGTGAGCTTCGGCATGAGCGTCAAGCAGGTCACGCGCAAGCTCGGCGGGTCCTCGGACAACTTCAAGACGCTCGACATCGGCGCGATGAAGGCTATGGGCAGCGCCTACCGCCTCGGTTTCGGGATGCAGAACGTGTTCGCGCAGAGCACCGGCGACACCGACGACAAGCTCCCGGTCGTCATCAAGCTCGGCAACTCCCTGCGCCTGTTCAAGGAGCGCCTCACGCTCGCGGCCGACATCAACAAGGTCCTCAACGGCGAGATGGACATGCGCTTCGGCGGCGAGTACTGGGTGTCGCGCTGGTTCGCCTTCCGCTTCGGCCTGCTCGGCCTGCCCGCGATCCAGGAGACGGACTTCGGGTTCGGCCTGAACTTCAAGAGCTTCGCCCTCGACGTCGCGCAGGGCATTCACGATCTCGGCTCGTCCACCCGGTTCTCGATCACCTTCCGCTTCGGCCAGTCGCGCAGCGACCGCTCGACCGTGCAGGTCAAGAGCTTCATCAAGCAGGGCATGGAGGCCTTCCAGGAGGGCAACTTCGCGCTGGCGACGCAGAAGTTCAACCAGGCCCAGGACGCCGCCCCGGGCAACAAGCAGGTCGCCACGATGATCGGGCGCTTGAACAACGTGACCGCCTTCGTGCCGCAGGCCAGCGGCGGGGAGGAGTACGTCACCTTCATCCGCCGGGGCGCTATCGCCTACGTCGACGGCCGCGACCTCAAGGTCTCGGTCAACGCGCTGCGCTACGCCTACAACAAGAACCCCCGCGACGAGAAGCTCCTCGGCCTGCTGAACATGGTCGAGAAGGAAGCCGGCGCCGCGGATCCGACGCGCCGCCTCGAGGGCCCCGAGCAGTTCACCTTCATCGATCAGAAGGTCTTCGACGCCCGCCAGTCCATCTACGACGGCAAGTACGACGCCGCGGTCCGCCGCGCGCAGGACGTGCTCGACCTCGAGCCCAACAACGTGACCGCGCTCGAGATCATGGGCTCGGCGTTCTTCCTGATGGAGCAGAAGGACAAGGCCGTGGCGGTCTGGAGGCGGGTGCTCGAGATCGACCCGAACAACCGCTCCGTCCGCGAGTTCCTCCAGTCCATCCGGCCGTAACGGAAAGAACGGATGGAACCACTAAGACACAAAGGCACAAAGAAAAACGGAAAGAATGGTAACGGCATGCGGGTGTCTTTGTGGTTCATCCGTCCTTTTCTTGAATTCGGCTGTAAATCCTGTCTTGAATCTGTAACAGGGGTCCCCTACACTCTTAACCGAATGCGTGCGTCTCTCTTCGCCGCGCTGATCGCGCTGCTGTCGTCGGCTCCCACGCCGGCGGCGGCCGGCGTCGTGTCTCCCAACCTGGGGCTGCTCCAGGAGCAGAACCGCATCAAGTCCGACGCGGAGCTGAAGATCCAGCGCGACGTGCTCGACCCGATCCTCGGCAAGGGCAAGGCCGCCCCGTTCGTCGACGTGGAGATGGAGATCAAGCTCGAGAGCGAGGAGTCGATGCGCTCGGGCATGGGCGTGTCCGAGAAGTACAAGGAGAAGGCGCCCGGCCCGAAGGGCGGCATGCAGACCACCTTCGTGCTGCCGGGCATCCCCAAGCCGAAGACGATTACGCAGGGCCCCGAGACGCCGGACCGGCCCGAGGCGAGCCAGGCCCAGCAGGCGCAGCAGATGAAGGGCGTGCAGGAGGAGCGGTTCGCGCTCAAGCCCGCCTTCAAGCGGTTCCAGGTCACGGTGATCCACGACGACACCGTGCTCGACCCGGCCCAGGACGCGGCGCGCCTGACCCAGGTGCGCGAGCGCATCGTCGACGCGATGGGCCAGTACCAGCTCACGCAGGACAAGGTCTTCTTCCGGCCGACGAAGTTCGACAAGCCGCCGCTCGTGGACTGGCGCGAGGACTTCAAGAAGCCGTCCGTCTATCTGCCCCTGCTTTATGCTCTCCTGTTGCTGCTGTTCCTGTCCTTCCTCTTCGGCCCGCTGCGCCGGTTCTTCCAGCAGTACGTTTCCGCGCTCCGGGAGTCCAAGAAGGGCGAGTTCGAGGTGCTCAACAAGGCCGAGGACAAGGGCGAGGACGGCGAGAACGAGGGCGACGACAAGCTCGAGGAGCTCACCAAGGGCGAGCTCGACATCATGCTGGGACGCAAGCCGCCGGAGCCGCTGGTCGCCCCGACGGAGGAGGACGAGGACGCCATGAAGAAATTCGAGCCTTTCACGTACATCACCGAGGAGAACTTCAAGCGCCTCGCGAACCTTTTCCTCGTCCGCCAGGACGAGCCGTGGCTCGTGACCGTCGTGCTCAGCTACCTGAAGCCCGAGATCGCGCGCGCGACCTTGACCTTGCTGCCCGTCGAGCTGCAGGCCAAGATCGCCATCGAGGCCCTCAAGATCCGCCAGGTCACGCGCGAGCAGCTGATGGCCATCGACGCCGACGTCAAGGAGTCGGTCGACTTCGTCGTGGGCGGCATGGAGCGCCTGACCCAGATGCTCGACGAGGCCGACACCGCGACGCGCGCGAACATCCTCGAGTACCTGAAGAACGAGAAGCCCGACGTCTACCAGAGGGTGCGCAAGTTCATCATGACCTTCGACGACGTGGTCGGCTTCCCGGACCGCGACATGCAGACGATCGTGCGCGAGCTCAAGACCGAGTCGATGGCCAAGGCGCTCCAGGGCGCCCCTCCCGACGTCGTCAACAAGTTCCTGTCGAACATGTCGGCCGGCGCCGCCTCGCTGCTCAAGGAGTCCATCGAGTACGCGACGGGGCTGACGCCCGCCCAGATCGAGGACGAGCGCTCCAAGATCATGGACGTGGTGAAGGTCCTCGAGAAGGAAGGCAAGGTCAACGTGCGCCAGAGCCGCGGCGACGCCTACTCCGGGTTCCACGAGGAGGTGGCCAACGAGGGGGGCGAGAAGTACGCGCCCCGCACGCGCGCGGCGGAGCAGGCCGTGGCGAACCTTTTGGGGCAGGGCGGCGGCGCGGCGGGCCAGCAGCCCGCGGCCGCGGCGGCGCTGCCG
>JAKFCD010000109.1:0-10447 GCA_036676805.1 Elusimicrobiota bacterium | reverse complement strand
GGTCTGCAGGCCCGCGAAGATGTAGTTGCCCAGGCTGGTCTGGCCCACCGGGGTGGAGAGGGTCGCGGCGCCGATGGTCCAGACCGCGGCGGTCCGCACCCCGGCCATGATCACCGGCATGGCGAGCGGCAGCTCGACGTGCCGGAGCCTCTGGCCTTCCGTCATCCCGAGGCCGTCGGCCGCCTCGAGCGCGGCGGCGGGGACGCCGCGCAGGCCGGCGACCGTGTTGCGGATGATCGGCAGCAGGGCGTATAAGGTCAGGGCGATGAGCGCCGGCGGCGCGCCGATGGCGCTGACGCGCCCGATCAGCGGCAGGGGCGGCAGCGCCGCGAGGACCACGATCAGCAAAGAGAGCATCGCCAGGCTCGGGACGGTCTGCAGGGCTCCCGCGCCCGCCAGCACGACGCCCTCGAGCCGCGGCCGGCGCCGGGCAAGGACGCCGAGCGGAATCCCGGCGAGCACGGCGAGCCCGACGCTGCCGGCGGTCAGGGCCAGGTGCTCGGCCAGCCGCCGCCAAAGCTCGGGCCGGTGCTCGAGAAGAAATTCCATCAAGCCTTCAGCAGCTCGGCGGGCTTGCGGAACAGCCGCTCGACGAAGGGGGTGGCCGGCCGCTTGAGCAGGTCCTCGCCGGAGCCCAGCTGCTCCAGGCGCCCGTCATGCATGACGGCGATCGAATCCCCGAGCTCGAGGGCCTCGAAGATGTCGTGCGTGACGAAGACGATCGTCTTTTGAAGCCGCTCGCGCAGGCTCTTGAGCGCCGCGCGCAGGCTCTCGCGCGTCACCTCGTCGAGGGCGCCGAACGGCTCGTCCATCAGCAGGTACTTCGGCTCGACGGCCAGCGCGCGCGCCACGCCGACGCGCTGGGCCTGGCCCCCGGACAGTTCCGAGGGATAGCGCCCCGCGAACGCGTCCGGCGGGAGCTCGACGAGCGCGAGCAGCTCCCGCGCCCGGCCGCGGCGCTGCGCCGCCGACCGGCCCTGCAGGCGAAGGCCGATCGCGACGTTCTCCTCGATCGTCATGTGGGGGAAGAGGCCCACCTGCTGGAACACGTAGCCGATCGAGCGCCGCAGCCGGACCGGGTCCTGGGCGAGCACGTCGGCGCCGTCGACCTCGATCGTCCCGGCGCTCGGCTCGACGAGGCGGTTGATCATCTTGAGGACGGTGGTCTTGCCGCTGCCGGAGGAGCCCAGGAGCACGAGGGTCCGGCCGTCGGCCACCTCGAGCGACAGGTCCCGGACGGCGAAGCTTTTGCCGCCGTCGAAGGACTTGGACAGGCCGCGCAGGACGATCATCGCTCAGGGCTCGACGCGCACGCCCTGCCAGAACGCGACCCGCCCGCGGATCCCTTTCGCCGCGTCCAGGGGCTCGGCGTAGCACCACGCGGCGTCGCGATTGACCTCGCCGCCGACGACGACGTCGTAATAGTTCGCCGTTCCCTTCCAGCCGCACACGCTCGTGCGGGCGGAGGGCTTCAGGTGCTCGCGCCGCAGGCTCTCGGGCGGGAAGTAGTGGTTGCCCTCCACGACCACGGTGTCGGCGCTTTCGGCGATCACGGCGTCCTTCCAGATGGCTTTCATCGGTTCCTCCTTTCCAATATATCACATCTCCTCTATGGAGTCCCCTCGTCGCTCCTGCTATCATCCTTCGATCATGGCCCGCGGAGAATGCTTTTGCCGGATCCCGCCGGAATTCCTCGTTCGGCTCGTCCGCGCGAAGTTCATCGAGCGAGTCCCGACGGTCGACCTCCTGAAGAAATGCGCGGACGAGCGCGAGCGCCGGTACGTCAACACGATCGCGCTCCTCGACGTGCCCGAGGCGGAAGTCCGAGAGATGCTCGAAGACGAACCCGTGTTCCTGGCGCACTTCCTCGACTGCCGGCGGCACGCGCTGCAGGCCCTAAAGGGGAAACTGATCGATCTCGGGTCGCATCTGCGCGCGGAATAGTCCGGGACCCCTCGGGCATTTCAGAACGGAAGGATTTTCCGGTAGACCGTCTCGACTTCGTAGAAGGCGGTGTCCTCGCCCTTCGCGTCGAGAGAGAGGAGCCCGAGCTCCTTGTACGGCGCCTCGAAGATCTGCGGCAGGTAGGCCTGGAGCTCGCGTTCCGAGGCGCGCAGGCAGAGGAAGCGGAGGACCTTCGCCCCGCCGTGCTTCTCTCCCGCCTCGACGAAGTGGCGGCGCAGGGCCTCCATGCGCGCCGGATCGGCCCCTCCCTTCGCCAAGTGAAAATCCTTGCCGTGGTGCGGGCAATGATAGCGGCCCTTCTCGTCGCGCCGGAAGAGGCCGAGGCCGGTCAGCCGCCCGAGGACGCGGCGAAGGCGGTCGGCGCGCAGGCCGGACGCTTGCGCGAGGCTCTTCGGGGTCCACCAGCCCCCGTCGTGCACGAGGATGCCGAACGCCCAATGGCCCTCGACGCTGGCGGTGACCACCTCGGTCTGGTCCCGCGTGAGGGAGAAGGAGCGCGCCCGGACGTTCTCCTCGAGCGCGCGCCTCATGGGGGACCAGCGGTCGGCGGCCGCGCCGTGACCCCCGCCCAAAGCGCGCAGGACCTGGTCGTACAGGGAGGTCCCGTCCAATTGCGCGCGCAGGTAAGCCGACAGGAGCTTGCGCAGCCCGCCGTCGTCGTCGGCCAGCCGCAGCGCCGAGGTGATCTTTTCCAGGAGCGCGGGGCTGGGAAGGGAGCGTCCGTACTCGGCGTTGGCGTAGTTGCGGTAGGTGCAGCCGAAGAACTTCCGTCCTCCCTGGGTCAGGTAGAAGCGGCGCGGCGTTTTATAGCCGGCGGCCTGGCGCAGGCCGCGGAGGACCGGGGCGAAGTCGGTCATGCCCCGGATTCTATCAGATCGAGGGGAACCGGCGCTTCCCATTTTTGGGCGCCCCGCGCGGGCGCCGCTTCTAGAGCGAAGGCCTCATGACGCGCCCCGCGGGAAAGCGTATCCTTGCGCGCATGATGAAGCGAACGAAGCGGGAAGGCCCGGGACCCCGGTGGATCATCGCCGTGCTCGCGGGCGGGACTTTTCTCTGGAGCGGCTGCGCGAGCGTGGACCCGGAGGCGGCGCTGGCCAACCGCGGCCGCGAGCGCCGGCCGATCAGCGTCGACCGCGGCAAGGTCTTCTCGGCCGACGGCCGGCGCTGGCTGTGGGGAGGCCGCGAGCCGCGGACGCATTTCGACATCACCGTCAGCCGTCTGCGCCCGGCGGGGCTCCACTACGGGATCGGCCGGGAGGCCTTCGACGCGCTGATCCGCCCCGCCTTCGAGCCGGCCGCCGGAGCCCGACGTTGGCTGCGCGGCTCCGACCGGGTCCTCACGGCGACCATCGGCGGACTTACGCGGGTCTACCCGCTCTCCCTGCTGGAGCGCCACGAGGTGGTCAACGATGAGCTCGGGGGGCGGGAGATCTTCGCGGCGTTCTGCCCGCTGGCGGACCTCGCGGCGGTCTACGACCGACGCATCGACGGCCGGGTCCACACCTTCGCACTGAGCGGCTACACCTACTTCGCGCCCGAGGTCTGGGACGGCAAGGACGCCTTCGTTCTCTGGGACCGGGAGACCGAGAGCCTCTGGCTGCCGACGTCCGGCCGGGCCGTCTCCGGAGGCATGCTGGACGCGCCCATGAAGGTGCTCGAAAGGGCGCTCTGGTCGCAGACGACTTGGGAGAGGGCGCTCGAGCGATATCCCGACGCGATGGTCCTGTCGCGCGATCAGCCGTATACGCCTCCCTCGACCTGGGCCCGTCTGGAGCTTCAGAAGCGCGATTACCCGGAGCGGACGCCGGCCGATGCCGTGGCCCCGCGATGGGGCGAGAATGGAGGGACGCAATAATGAGGAAAATGCTCGTCGTCGCCGTCGCCGCAGCCGCCTTGCTGTCGGTCCGCGGCTTGATTCAAAAAGGAATCCCGTACTGTTTGGGCTATTTCCCGGAGCACGGAGTGAAGATTCCCGTGCCGTCGGGCGCGTCGGCGGCCGCCGCGGGAGGGCTGACTCGCGCCCAGTTCGACGCCGTGCTCGACCGCCTGGAGCAGGTCTATGCGCCCATCGTCGCGGCGCGGGGAGGCGTCCTCGAGGTCAGGCGCCTGTGGGACGACGGCTCCGTCAACGCTTCGGCCGCGCGGATCGGAAACCGCTGGGTGATCAACATGTTCGGCGGCATGGCCCGCCACCCCGCGATCACGCCCGACGGCTTCTCGCTCGTCGCCTGCCACGAGATGGGCCACCACCTCGGGGGCTTCCCGGCGCGCGGGCTCTCGGTGGAAGGTCAGGCGGACTACTTCGCCAACATGAAGTGTCATCGGCGCGTCTGGCTCGAAGAGGACAACCGGCGCGCCGCCGCCGAGCCGGCGATCGACGCATTCGCGGCGAAGCGCTGCGCGAAGGTCTACCCGGACGCAGCACGGCGGGCCTTATGCGTGCGCTCGTCGATGGCCGGCATGACCATGGCTAAGGTGGCGCTCGCGCTGTCGGGCCAGGACACCCTCGTTCGCTTCGAGACGCCCGACGCCGCGCGCGTGGCCCAGACCTCCCCGAGACACCCCGCGCCGCAGTGCCGCATGGACACGCACTTCCAGTCGGCCCTGTGCGTCAAGCCGGCCACGGAGGATTTCGCCGCCTCCGATTCCCATCCCGGAGCGTGCACCCGCGACCGCGGGTTCGTCGACGGCGTGCGGCCGCTGTGCTGGTACAAGCCCCCGGTTCCCGCGGCGGACGCGGGCCTCGTCCTGGACGCGGCGCGGTTGATCCGGGAATCCCTCTCAGGGCGGGGAATATGAGCGCGTTCCGCGCGGCCGCGGCGGCCGCCGTGCTCGTCGTCGCGGCGGCGGCCCCCATCCAGGCCGGATCGGGAGACGACGGCGTGTGGATCTCGCTTGCGCGGAAGGATCTTCCGGGGCTCGGCGGCGCGGGCGCCTCCCTGGGCGCTTCGATCCTGTCCAGCGAAAGCGTCGCGGTGTTCCGAGTCCGTGAATCGATGATCCCGGCGCTGTCGTCGGCGATGCACGAGCGCTTCAAGAAGTGCGGGGGCTTCTTCGCCCACGCGAGCCGCGCGGAGGCCGAGGCGGCCCTGGCGGCGCCGCCCTCCGTCGCGGCGCCGGCCTACACGGTGGACCAGGCCGCCGTCGCGCGTCCCCTCGTCGCGGCCGTGAGCGAAAGCGAGCTGCGGGCGACGATCTCGGGCCTGTCGGCGCGGCATGACCGCCACTATCAATCCGCCGAGGGCGTCGCCGCCGCGGAGGATTTGGCCGCGCGCTGGCGCAAGCTCGTTCGGGGCGTGCCGGGCGCCGCGGTCGAGCTCGTCGCCCACGCGGCGTGGAAGCAGCCGTCGGTCGTGGCGACCATCCCCGGTTCGGACCTGGCTGAGGAGACCGTCATCCTCGGCGGGCACCTCGACTCGATCAATTCTCGGGGCGGAGCCCAGGCGCGCGCGCCCGGGGCCGACGACAACGCCTCCGGCCTCGCGGTGCTGACGGAGACGCTGCGCGTCCTGGCCTCGGGAGGCCACCGCCCACGGCGCACGCTCGTCTTCGCGGGCTACGCGGCCGAGGAGGCCGGCCTGCGGGGGTCATCGGACATCGCCCGGCGCTGGCGCGACGAAGGCCGCTCGGTCGCGGGCGTGCTGCAGTTCGACATGACCAACTTCGCCGGGTCCGGCGACAAGCTGTTCTTCATCACCGACAACACCCATCCGGCGCTGACCGCCTACTTAGGGAAGCTCGCCGACGCCTACGCGGGGGCACCGTGGGGGACCTTGGCCTGCGGCTACGCCTGCTCCGACCACGCTTCGTGGACCCGCAACGGGTATCCGGCGGGCGCGGCGTTCGAGTCGGACGCCGGCGGAGTCAACCCGGGCATCCACACCGAGCGCGACACCCTCGCCGCCTCCGGCGGGACCGCGGCCCACTCCGTCAAGTTCGCGCGTCTCGCCGTGGCCTTCGCCGTCGAGACGGCCAAGACCGCGGGGCGGCGGCAGCCGGGAGGCGAAGATGCGTCAATGGATTAGAATCGCGGGAGCCTTTGTTTTCGCGCTGGCGGCGGGAGGCTGCGATAGGACGGCGGCGGGCCGGCCCATGACGCAGGAGGCCATGGAGCGGACGGTGAAGTCTCTCGGGAGCGATGCCGAGGGCGGGCAAGGCCTGGTCGCGTTCGTGTATAAAGGCATGCGCTTGGCGCTGATTTCGGACGCCGTCCACGACCGGATGCGGATCGTGGCGGTCGCCGCCCGGGTCTCGCAGATGACTCCGGCGCAGAAGACGGCGGTGCTGGAGGCCAATTTCCACTCGGCGCTGGACGCCCGCTACGCCGCCGACGGCGACCTCCTCTATGCGGCGTTCATCCATCCTTTATCCCCGTTGACCGAGAAGCAACTGCTCTCGGGCGTGGAGCAGGTGGCCAATCTGGCGGCGAGCTACGGCGACTCGTACAGCTCCGGGGAATTGATTTTCCGCGGAAACGAAAATTAGCGCGCCCGTCGGCGGCGCGCCTACCAGGCGCGGGGAGCGCGCTTCTGCGGCTTGGCGGCCCCTCCGCGGCGCAACCGCAGCCAGCAGACGTTCACGCCGCAGCCGATCATGGCAAACCCCAGGAACAGCAGCGAGAGCGCGCCGGCCGAAGCCCAGGTCATCTCGATATTGCTCAATGTCATAATAACCCCTGCAGATGAGTCCCGGGCGGACGGGAATCATTACACGAGGAATCGATGACGATCACGGAAGAGACGCTGCGGCAGTGGAAGGAGCTGCAAACCGGGTACTGGCCCACGGATTTGGCCAACGCCTCGGCGTTGATGTATGAGCGGATGCCGGACCTGAACTGGGCGGGCTTTTACCTGCTCGACGGCGGGATCCTGAAGCTGGGGCCGTTCCAGGGACGGATCGCATGCACGACGATTCCTGCCGGCAAAGGCGTCTGCGGCACGGCGGCGCGGGACCGGCGGACCGTCATCGTCGCCGACGTGCATGAGTTCGCCGGGCACATCGCCTGCGACTCCCGCTCGCGCTCCGAATTGGTCGTGCCTCTCGTCAAACGCGGCGAGGTCTGGGGCGTTCTCGACTTGGATTCGCCCACCCCCGGACGCTTCTTGCCCGAGGAGGGCGCGCTATTGGAAAAATTCTGCGCGCTGCTGCTCGAGCCCTGGGAGCAGGCTCCCTGGCCTATTTCCCGGTGAGGCCGATCACGCCGCAGGCGATGCGCCCGCCCGCGTTGCCCACCGGCTGGCTGAACTCGTCCGCCTTCTCGTGCAGGACGATCGAGCGGCCGACGACGGCGAGCTTGCCCTTGAGCGAAGGCTTGGGCAGGACGCCCTCGAACGTCACTTTGCCGTCCTTGGCGGTCACGTTGCCGAGGTCTCCGGGATGCGCCTTCTTGGCGTCCTTGAGCGCGTGGCCGTGCGGGGCGCCCTTGGGATTATAGTGGCTGCCGGCGGCCTTGCCCGAGTCGGAGCAGTCGCCGAACTCGTGTATGTGCAGGGCATGCTGGCCGTCGGGGACGCCGGTCAAGGTCACCGAGACCTTGAGGCCGCCTTTGACGTCCTCGAAGCGCGCCGTGCCCGAAATCGGTGAGCCCTCGACCGTGCCCTGAATCCGCGCGACGCCGGCCTCCATTTTGGACCCGCCCGCTTGGGCGGCCGCGGCGCCGATGAGAAGCCCTGCGACGATGAGGTTGATCGTTTTCATGCCGAGGAGACTACCACATCCCGCCGGAAATGTCATGCTACGCCTGCGTGACTTCTGCTCGTCTGGGTCGCGCGGCCCGCGTTTGACCGGCATGCCCGAATTCTAGGCCGACTGGGTGTTTCCCCAGCTGTCGACCCAGATGAGCTTGCCGTCCTCGCGAAGCGTGAACTGGTCCACGCCGGAGCCGACCTTGATGCCGTTCTTGTAGAGTCCGCGGAAGGAGTCCAGCCAGCCCACGTCGCCGGTCCGGTCGGAGATCCGCCAATTTTGAGAGCGGCCCAGCTCGAGGCCGTTGCGGTGCAAGGTCCCGAAGCCGTCAACCCAGGCCACGTCCCCGGTGCGGGCGGCGACGGAATAATTTTGGGCGCGTCCGAACAGCTCCCGGTTGCGGAAGAGATCGCCCCAGCCGTTCTTCCAGACCACGTCGCCGGTGTACTTCACGAAGGTGTATTGCTCGACGCGTCCCAGGTTGTCGCCGCCGCTATGGAGCTCGCCGTCGGAGTCCTTCCACGCGAGCGCGTCTCCGTACCAGGCGACGTCGTATTGAGAAACCCGATCGGCCACCTTCCGGCTTTCGACGTAGAGATCGCCGTAGGAGTCCTGCCAGGCGACCACGCCGTCGCAGTTGGCCTGATAGGAGGACGCGTTGCGGCCCAGGCGCGCGCCGTTCTTGAAGATCTCGCCGTTGCGGATGGAGACGACCGCCAAATTGGCGCAGTTTTCGGGCAACGGCTCGGGGCGGGGAATGTAGCGGGGGCGAAGGGCGCGCGCCGGTTCGGCCGCCGCGCGAGCCTTGAGAGACAGGGCGGACAGCTCGCCGAACGCGGCGCTCAGGTCCCCGTGTTGGGCGCGCAGAGGCGCGGCGAGCAGGCACAGGGCGGCGGAAAACACGGTCATTTTTGTGGCCATGCCCCATAATGACGCAAAGTTCGCGGGGAAGCGAGTGCTGGACGGCCCAACTATGCGTAGGTCTAAAGTCCTAGTTCTGTAACGAGTCGGCCGGGGCATGGAGCCCGCCATGTTCGCCGGCGCGCGGCTCATGTCAGTCCAGGATCGAGGCGCGAGAGGAGCGCAGGCGGCCGACGCGCCGGGTCTTGCGGAAGGCGGCCCACAGCGCCCGCGGGCCGGCCACCGCGTCCACGCCGCGGCGCGCCCGGTCGGCGTGCGTCCCGCGCAGGCCCTCCTCGCCGAGGCGCTCGTGGAGGTCGAGGTTCAGCGCGCAGTTGATCAGCGCCAGGTGGCTGAGGGCCTGGGGAAAGTTGCCGAGGAACTCGTGCGAGGCCGGGTCGGCCTCTTCGGCGAGCAAGCCGACGTCGTTGGCGCGCTTCAGGAGCCTCTCGTAGAGCTCCCGCGCCTCGCGCGGCTCGCCCGTCATGAGCAGCGCGTCGACCAGCCAGAAGCTGCATGTCAGGAAGGCGCCTTCGTCGCCGGGCAGGCCGTCCTCTCCGCGGTAGCGGTACACGTAGTCCCCTTCGCCCAGCTCGCGGCGGACCGACGCGACGGTCGCCTTCAGGACGGCCGGGTCGAGGGGCAGGCCGAGCGTGGGGGCGAGGAGCAAGGACGCGTCCGCTCGCGGGACGTCGAAGGCCTGGATGAGGCGGCCGTCTTGGACGCCGCGGGCCGCGACGGCCGCGGCGAGCCCGCCGCGCGCGGCGACGAGGAGCTCCTCCGGGCCGAAGAGGCGGATCGCTCGGTCGAGCGCGGTCCAGCACATGAGCTTGCCGAAAACGTGGTGGCGCGGCTCGCCGCGCATCTCCCAGATCCCCTGGTCGGCGTCGCCCCAGCGTCCGGCGATGAAGCGCGCCATCGAGAGCGCGAAAGCGCGCCCCTGGGGACCCAGCATGCCGCCGAGCTCCGCGTGAAGCGACATCCAGTCGAGGACCTCTCCGTAGACGTCGAGCTGGACCTGGTCCCAGGCCCCGTTGCCCGTCCGCACCGGGCGGCTGTCGCGGTAGCCGGCGAGGTGGCCGAGTTCCCGCTCCTCCAGGCGCGAGGACTCGTCGATGCCGTAGAGGACCTGGACGCGGGGGTGGGTGCGCATACAGCTGCGGCGCAGGAACGAGGCGAAGGCGTTGGCCTCGCCGCTGTAGCCCAGTCCCGCCAGGGCGTAGAGCGTGAAGGCGCTGTCTCGAGGCCAGGAGAAGCGGTAGTCCCAGTTGCGCGGCCCGCCGATCTTTTCGGGCAAGGACGTCGTGGGTGCTGCGACGATGGCGCCGGTGGGGGCGTAGGTCAGGGCCTTCAGCGTGAGCGCGCTGCGCAGCACGCATTCGCGGTAGGGGCCGTCGTAGCGGCAGTAGGCCGACCATTCCTCCCAGAACGCCGTGGTCACGGTGAGCAGGCGCGCGACGCGTTCTTGGAGCCCGTCCGCCGGAACGGGTTCGGGGGAGACGACCAGGAAGCGGCGCTCGCCGGCCGCCAGCTCGAAGCGCGAGACGCAGCGGCCGTCTACGACGGCGAATTCCAGGTCTCCGCTCAGGCAGGGGCCCTTTTCGCCGGCCGTGGGTGCGTATTCCGCCAGAAGGGAGACACGCCCCTCCAGGCCCTCGATCATCCTCACGATCCAAAACGGGGCGCGCAGGCTCACGTAGTCGTGCACGCCCGCCCCCGGAGCCCGGCCGACGGGCATGAAGTCCGTGACGGCGACGCGCCCCGACGACGTCCTCAAAGTCGTGCGCAGGATATTGGTGCCGGGAAGGTACGCGCGCTCGGAGGTGAACTTGCCCTCCGGCGCGGTGCGCAGGAACCCGCCCTTGCGCTCGTCGAGCAGGCGGCAGAAGGCGGGCGC
>JAKFCD010000108.1:0-32796 GCA_036676805.1 Elusimicrobiota bacterium | reverse complement strand
CGGAGCCCTCGGGCGCCCACCAGACGAGGAAGGAGCGTATGTAGCGCTCGACGGCGAGATGGATGCCGAGGTTGACCTGCGCCAAGGTGCAGGCGACGACGAGGACCATCAGCAAGGTCAGGCAGGCCAAGGTGAGCTTCAGCGAGCTCAGGGCGTCGACGAGCCGGCTCAGGGGATCATTGCGCCGCATCGGCTTGCAGGCTCTTGATGATCGCGAGGAAGCCCGGGCGCGCGGACTCCGTCGCGCCGGCCTCGCCCATGAGCTTGAAGAACCAGGTGGTGTCGCCGGTCTTGACGACGGCGGCGATCAGGCGCGTGCGGACCTCGCCTTCTCCGGTGAAGTCATAGACTCGCACTGGACCCGCCTTCGAGGCGACCGTCGTGCGCGCGGCGGCCATGCCCGCCTCGTCGGTGGGCGGCAGGCCGAGCTGTCCCCGCCAGCGGTTGGCGTTGGCCAGCTCGCTTCCGGAGTCGCCGGGCAGGGAGACGACCGTGCCCTCCGTCTTCAGGCCTCCGGGGGGGACGAAGGTCGCCAGGCGCATGCCGGTGCCGGGGACCTCCTTCCAGCCGGGGGGCATGGTCCAGCGCAGGCCGCCCGGGGTCGCCGCGTCATGGGGCGCGGCGGCGAGGGCGGGGACCTCCTCGGTCTTGGGGACGCGCGCGCGGGTGATGGGCTCCTCGCCGCAGGCGCTCATCAGGATTACGGCGGCGAGCGGAAAAATCGCGGGGAATTCAGCTCTCATGAGGCGATTGTATCATTTTCGTTCCGGCGCCAAAATCGGGCCCGAGACGCGGTATTATCTTGAGATAAAACAACGCGGCGGGGTCAGACCCAGCGGCTCTTGTTTTCGACCGGCCTCGGCGCGCGCATCCGCCTGCCTACCCGTTTTTCAAGGGGGTGCGCCCGCTGTCCCATCGCCTGACCGCGGCGTAAAGCATCAGATCGTAGGCGATCTTCAAGGTCCCGCCCAAGACGAAGGGAGCGGACATTGACAATGCCCCCATCACCCACCCGCTCAGAGCCGGACTGACGCATTGAGCCAGCGTCCGGCTCGTATTGGTGAGACTCGCCGCGAATTCCCGTTCGTGGTCTTCCACCGCGGCCATGAGATATGCCTGCCGGGTCGGGACGTCGATCTGGGAAAGGGTATGCCTAAACAAGAGAAGCGCCACCGCCGCTGCGGCGGTGGGGGCGAAGGCGATGGCGATGAGGATCAGGTTCGAGAAAAGGTGAGTGAAGACCATCGCGTTCACCAAGCCAAACCGGCCGGCCAAGTGTGGTGCCATGAGGTAGGACATCCCGGTCACAGCCTGGGTGCCGGCGGCGACGAGTCCCAGGGTGGATATCTCCATTCCGAAGCGCGTATGGAGCCAGTACAAGACCAAGCTCTGCACGATGAAACCGCCGGCAAAGGCGTCCAGCGAGAATAAAAGGGCCAGCTTTCGGACAAGAGGTTTGGAGGGCGCAGGGGGGGCGGTTTTTATCGGGGTCGGAGCTTGGGGCTGACGGTTGAGCGCGGCATATAGCCCGATCTGCATCACCCCCGCCGCAAGGAATGAGGCGAAGACGGCTTTGGCCGGAATGTCTTGTCGTGCGACCAGGACGGCTCCCAAAGCGGCGGCGCCGTAGCCGGTCAAATTGTAGAAGCTGTAAAGGCGCGTCATCCGTTCCCGGGAGCAGAGCCGGGCCAGACTGACTTGCTCCAGGGTCAAAAACGGCCCGGCCTCCCCTGTGCCGACGGCCACGTTTCCCAGCATCGCTGCGAGAACCATGATCCAGGGGTTTGCGGAGGCGAGAAACAGCGCTCCCGAGACGACGATCAGGCATGAAAGCGCCGCCAGGACTGCCGGCGGGCCGAATCGTTCAGAGGGCCGGCGGACCGCTATCGTGAAGGCGGCGCTTGCGAAAAGCGTCAGGGCGACCGCTATGCCTATCGCCGTCGCGTCCAGGCCCGCCCGCGATAGGTAGATCGGGAAGAGAACGCCCAGATAGCCGTAGCAGAACGTCCGGACTGCTTTGGCGGTGAAGAGAATCCAGACGTCACGGCCCATGAGCGGTAAGGCTCCGGCAGTAGGCGTAAAGCGCGTCGTAGACGGGGAACTGAAGCCTCAACTTCTCATGATCGTCCGGAGTGATCTCGTGAAAACCCTGGGCCATGGCCAGAAGTCCCGCGGCCTCAGGACAGACATCGACTTCCCCATCTATGTCGGCTCCATGCACGATTTGGGCCAGACGTTCCAATGCCGGGTCCTCGATATGATGGTCATCGATCATCACCTCGAAACTGCACTTGTTTCCCCTGTGGGTGTAGTCCGCGCCGGACGTGTCGAAAGATTTTCCTCCCAGGCGCTTGGCGGTTTCCAGGACCTGGTCCTTGGGGACGAATACGAACTCCGCGTCCTTATCGATGAATTTCTTGATCAACCAGGGGCAGGCGACACGATCCGTCTTAGCGCCCTCGCGCGTGACCCATTTCATGACCTTTGCTCCGGAGCGACGGCGAGGAATTCGATCTTCACCCCGGCATAGACCCTGAGCTTGGGTCCTCCGAGGTTGCCATCGCGCAGGCTTTTGCCGATCGCGGCCTGAAGCTGAAGCCAGGAAGAGAAGTTGTGCTTGAACCCGATGTCCGCCGCCAGACTGCTGGGGTCACCCGGGGTGTCGCTGTTTTTCCAATAGACCTCGGAGAGGAGCTTGGTTCTTGGGGCGACCGTGTATTCCTGCGCGAAGGCTCCGAACCAGACGTCTCGCCTGTACTGGCGCATGCCGTTCCCGGTCGGCTCCCCGATAAACGTATAGCCCAGGTTCCAGAGCCCGGTGAACCAGCCCCACTCCTTCTGCGTTCTCCACCGCACGTCGTAATCCACGGCTCCGCTCCCCAGCCCTTTCGGCTCGCTTGCGTTGTCGAGCTTGGCCTCGAAGGAGACGGCCATGCCGGGACGCCTCGCGCCCTCTCGGAGGAACATCACCTTGGTGCCGACCACGGCGTCTGCGAAACCACTCTCGGACAATCCTTGGGATGGAGACACTGACACATAGGGCATCTCGAAGGTCAACTCCTGCCAAGGCGAGATTCCAACGACCAGTTCATTGAAGGGCGCCTGCCTCTCGATCTTTCCCGTCTTCTGGTAGCGGGTTCCAAGGAAAATCTCCACGAGACCCTTGTCCGCCGTAGGGACGTCGCTTGCGACGAGGGGCGGTATGGCGTGGGCCGCATTCAGGCCGCCGACGAGGCAGGCGGCAGCGTAGAGGAAAGCCGCCGGGAGACGCCGCGTCATGGAGCGACAAACACAGTGCCGACCGCCAGTAACGTGAGAATCAAAGTTTTGATTTGCCTCCGTCAGGCGCGGTCGGGCAGTCCAGATTGACCGCCAATAAGTCGTCGAAGAGGGTCACGCTGTCGGCCTTGGGGCTCCCTTTGCCGTTCAGGGCGGCGGAGAAGCCGGACGGCGGCGTGCCCGCATCGCTGCCATCGAAGTCGAGAAATAGGACGGGCTTTGTCTCGCCGCCCCAAGCCGAGGCCGCGAACCCAAGCATGCCCGTCATCCATGCTCTGAAGATAAGTTGTCTCATTTTCGCCTGCTGATTTTACCTCATTCAGATTCACAGAAGCGGAGGCCGACTGCTTTCCCTTGACGGTGACGGTCAGCGTCCTCTCGCCGCATCGGCGCGCAGCCCCTTGCTGATCGCCAGGAAGCCCGGCGCGCGGCCTCGGTCGCCCCGGCCTCGCCCATGAGCTTGAAGAATCAGGTGGCGTCGCCGGTCTTGACGACGGCGGCGATCAGGCGCGTGCGGACCATTTTCGTTCCGGGGGGGCATTATCGGGCGGGTGTATAAATTTGCGCTTAGGCAAAAAAAAGCGTATAAATATTTGCTTTCAGGCAAAAAATAGCATATACTGTTCCTATGCCCAAGGACCGGTATCTGACCGCCCCCATCGCGGAGGATCTCGAAAAAAAGATGGTGTTTCTCGCGGGGCCGCGCCAAATCGGCAAGACGACCTTGGCGAAAACCCTGGTCGGCGCCCGCTTCAAGGAAACCGCCTACTTCAACTGGGACAACAAACAGCAGCGGCGGCAGCTCATGGCCGCCCAATGGCCGGGAGACGCCGAGCTCATCATCCTGGACGAGCTCCACAAGTACAAAAGCTGGAAAAGATTCGTTAAAGGCCAGTACGACGCGCTCAAGGAAAAATACAAGTTCCTGGTGACCGGAAGCGCCCGCTTGGATATTTTCCGCAAGGGCGGAGACTCCCTGCAGGGACGATATCATCACTATCGACTGCATCCCTTCTCCCTGGCCGAGACGCTCGGCTTCGGAGTCCGGCTCGAACCGTTTCAGGAAATCCCGATCGCTCCGGCGCCGCCGGGAGACGAGCTTGAGAATTTGGAAAAATTCGGCGGCTTCCCGGAGCCGCTTCTAGCTCAGAACGAGCGGACGCTGCGCAGATGGCACAACGATCGCAATGAGCGGCTCTTCCGCGAGGACATCCGCGACGTGGAAATGATACGGGATCTTGGAAGGATGAAGCTGTTGGGGGATATGCTTCCGAGCAAGGTCGGGGCGCTGCTTTCCGTCAACGCCGTCCGCGAGGATCTCGAGGTCAGCCACCGCGCCGCCTCAAGCTGGCTCGATATCCTGGAATCGTTCTATTACCACTTCCGCATATATCCCTACGCGCGAGGCGCTTTCCGTTCCCTCAAAAAGGAGCCCAAGCTTTATCTTTGGGACTGGTCGGAGGTGGAAACGGAGCCGGCGCGCTTCGAAAACCTCGTCGCCTCCCATCTGCTCAAGCTCGTCCACTGGCTGCAGGACAGGGAAGGCCACAAAGCCAGGCTTTGCTTCCTGCGGGATGCCGCCAAGAGAGAGGTGGATTTCCTGGTGATCGTAGACGAGAAGCCGTGGTTCGCGGTCGAGGTCAAGACCCAGGATGAGCAGGTCTCCTCCGGCCTTCGATATTTCAGGGAAAGGATGCGGATTCCCTTCTCTTACCAGGTGCTCAAGAAGGCGGGGGTCGATAAGCTGATCGACGGGGTGCGGGTCGTTTCCGCGAACAAGTTCTTGGCGGCGCTGCGCTAACGCGGGACGGGCTTCGGCGCCCTCGGGCGCGGGGTCAGACCCAGTGGCTCTCGAGGAACTCGAGAAAAGACCGCAGGTAGAAAACTATCCCGAGGGCGAGCACGGGCAGGCCGGCGAAGAAGAACAGCGACATGGTCGCCGGCGTGGTCTTGATCAGGCAGGGGATGGCGGTGGCGAGCATGAAGGCCACGCAGGCGACCGCGTACTTGGCGTGGCGGTTCACGAGCCCTCCGCCGGCGGGTGCACCGGGCCGTGGCAATCGATGCAGGACATCTCATTATTGCGCAGCTGCTCGACCAGGGGGACGTGGACGGGGTGCTCGAGGTACTTGAAGGTGTTCCCGTGGCATTGCAGGCAGTTTCCGTTGGGGTAGGGCTTGTAGAGCTTGGGCGGGGCGTCGGCGCCGAGGGCGTTGGCGTAGAGGTGGCGCAGGCCGCGGATCTTCGCGGTCAGGGGCCCCAGGAAGTCGTAGTCGGTGTGGCAGGTGTAGCAGGAGTTGTGGTTGATCCAGTGGCGCTGGAAGTGTTTCGCGGAGAGCAGGTCGCTCTTCGAGTGCTCGACGCCTTTCACGAAGGGCTCCATGATGTGGCAGGAGGCGCAGAACTGGACGGTCTTGCTGCGCTCGAAGGCCACCGCGCCGGTCAGGCCGGCGAGCAGGACGGGCAGGGCGATGATGCCCATGAAAAGCAGGGCCTGGAGCCACAGCTCGTTGGGGATGCGCGAGGATTTCGAGTCGCCTTTGGGGGGCATGGCGGGCGCCATTGTAGCACAGAATGGGGAAAATGGCCGAACCGTTGCCCAACCCAATGGGTAAAACCTTCATGACAAAAAAAGAGCCGGGGCTTTTGGCCCCGGCTCCCTCCTTTGAAGCGTCTTAGAACTTCATCTTCGCGCCGACCTGGGCGATGCTCGCCCGGCCGCTGTTATTGCCGTCGTATTTGTCCACCCAGTCGTGGACCGTGTAGCTGGCCCGCGCCGTGAGGTCCTTGAACTTCTCGGGCGTGTACTCCACGGCCGCGGTGCCCCGGGCGATGTTGACGTTGCTCGGCGTGAAGTCGGTGACCGTGCCTACCCCGGAGCCGTAGGTGTACCTGATCGGGGTCGTGACGGTCGAGCGCGTGTAGGAGCCGTTGCCCAGAACCACGAAGCCCTTGGGGCAATTGACCCGGCCGTGAACCCCGTACACCGTGTTCAACTGCCGATTCATCGGCGAGGCGTGGTAGGCAGCCGTGTTCGGCGTCGCGTTCGTGGCGTTGCCGGAGCCGAAATAAAGCTCCGAGAAGTAGCGGATGGCTTCGTAGGAGATGTCCCCGCCGAAGGAGCCCTTGTCGCTTCCCGACCAGTCGAGGCCCGCGCGGTAGTTGTTTCGGACCTGGCTGTAATTGGTCCAGGTCGCGACGTTGTTCTCCTCCTCGAGATAGCCGCCCTCGAGCGTCAATCCCAGGTGCAGGGGGAGCGGCACCATCAGAGCGGCGCTCGCTTCGTCGGAGCGGTTCGCCATGCCGACGAACGCGGCCTGGTTGGCCCGAAGCTTCTTGTACTCGGCGTCGGCTTCGATCCCAAGCGGCAGCTCCACCTTGGCTCCCAGGGTGACAAGGTGCCTGGTGTCATTGCGGGCCACCTCGTTATTCGCGGGCCCGAGGAATTGGCCATCCGAGAAAAACCGGTCGCGGGCATACACCTGGTTCGGGGCGTCGCGGCGGTTGGTGACCTCAAGCTTATAGGCGGCCTTCAGCCTGACCTTCTCCACAGGCCGGAGGTTCGCGATAAGCTCTCCGCGGACCGTGGTCTTGTCCATCTGGTGCGTGTTGACGCTGATCTGAGCGTCGGGGCGGTCGCGCGAGGGGGTGTAGCTCAGGTTCTCGTCGACCTCGTAAGCGCGGAGGTAGAGCTTGGCCAGCAGCGAGAACTTGCTGCTGGCGCGGTAGGCCGCGTTGAGGGCGCCGACGGCGGATTTGTGCTTGTACTGCGTCTGAAGATTATCCCTCCGCCGGCCGGTGAAGGCCCCGGTCAGCGACAGTTTTTTGCTCGCGTCATGGCGGAACTTGAACTCGCCGCCGGTCATCTCCTGCCTTCCCTCCGGGCGCTTGAGGACGCCGCTGCCGATGCTGCTTTGGGCGCCGCCGTTTATGATCGCGCCGACCTTCGGGGTGACGTCGTTGTACTCGCTGCGCACGATGTCGAGGCTCACGGCGCCGTCTTCCTTTACGTTCGTGCCCATTCCGAGGGTGACGGCGTGTATCGTGTTGTCGACGCTGACGGCCGTGCGCTGGATGTTGGGGTTTCCGGTCAAGCTCCAGGACCGGACCCCGGACTTCTCGACCCCCCAGTACTGGGCCATCAGGTAGCGGGCGGCGTTCTCCGGAGAGACGACCCCGAGGTTCACCTCCGCCTCGGTGCGCCTCATGACGAGTTCCTGGGTCTCAGTGACGCCCCGGAGGTCTATCGCCTGCTTCGGTATCCAGACGCCGTCATGGAGCTCCCCGACCCGCTGGTAGTTCATTCGGTGGTGCATGTTCTGGAACTTCCCGCCGGCCCTGAAGCCCGACTTGTGGTCGGCGTTCATGGAGGCTTCTTCCTCCGTGCTCCCGATGTCCTTCATCCAGAAGTCGAAAAGGCCTTCGGAGCCCTGGTTGCTCACGGAAACGTCGCCATGGGCGCCCCGGTACAGCTTCCCGTCGTATTCCTGGACCTGGCCGCGCGAGCCCCTGAAGTCGAGGTCGATGTAGCGGGCGGCGACCGACGCTTCATAAGCGCTCGCCGCGCTCGGGGGCAGGATGACGGCGGCAACAAGCAGGGCCGCGGCCATAAGCCGGGGCAGCTTCATCTTTGTCGAGTCTTGATTGAAGTTCATAATTATCCCCTTACTGGGCGAAGCTCTTGCTCTGGTTGGAGCCGTGGATATCGTGGTGGCAGTCGATGCAGCGATCGCGCTTCAAGGCGGTCGCCTGCGCCGTGTTGAAGGCGGCGCTTCCGTGCTGGCGCTTGTGGCAGCCCATGCACAGCATCTGCTGCGGCTGTTTCATCAGGCGCTCGTTCGCGGAACCGTGCGGCTTGTGGCAGTTCAGGCAGCTGTCCGACACGGGCGGATGCTCGTTGGCGAAGGGGCCGACCTTTTCGGAGTGGCACTTGGCGCAGAGCTCCTGAACGGAGTCAGCCTTGATGTTGCCGTCGATGCCGCCGTGCGGATTGTGGCAGGACACGCAGGTCATCTTCCCTTCAATGACCGGATGATGCGAGGCGAGGCGCATGTCGGCCTTCTGCTTCGTGTGGCAGGTCAGGCAGGTGTCGGTGCCGCCCTTGGCGAGGGACTTGCGGCCCGCGCCTTCATGGACGCTGTGGCAGGTCAGGCAGCTCACGTCGTTGGTCGCGTGGGCCCCGGTCTTCCACATCATGAGGGCGCCGTCCTTATGGCAGGATAGGCACATGTCGTTGCCGGCCGCCGCCCCGAGCTTCTTGGGGTTGATGATCTTGGAGACGTCCCCGCCGCCGTCGGCGTGGTCGCCGCCGGCGCCGTGGCAGGACTCGCAAGAGTTGACGAGCTTCTTGCTCGACAAGGCCTTGCGTCCATGGAAGGTCTTGGGGAAGGCCGCGGCCGTCTCGGCGTGGCAGGACGCGCACGTCTCCTGTCCCACCAGCTTCCCCGCCGTCAGTTCCGCCGCGAACGCGGGCGACTTCAACCCCACGGCCGACAGCGCGATCATCGCGGCGAGCGTCACGCAGGCCCGGCCGATTCGGCTTCGAGTATCCATTGGATCTCCTCGCATCTTCATATGAAGGACGTCTTAAGACGTCCATGTGAACAAACCATGCACGGCTTGCGACATGCAGAAGAGCAACGAACTACTTGATAAACATCAAAAGCCTGATTTGCTAATTCAGAGAATCATGCAAGCACGCGGACAGGCGCAGGCGCTCCTCGTTGAGCACCCTCACGCGCCGTCCCGACACGGAGATGAGGCCCTTCGAAGAAAGCTTGGCCAAGGTGCGGCTGACGGCCTCCGGGGTCGTCCCCAGCACCTGTGCCAGCTCGGTGCGGGTCTCGGTCAGGAAAAACTCGCCCTTGGGCGCCCGGGCCAGGCCGGCGCGCTTGGAGGAGTTGAGCAGGCGGGTGGCCATGCGCGCGTTGATCGTGCACACCGAGATGCAGTGCATGTAATCCTCGGCGCGGCCCAGCTCATCGGCGAAGCGCTGGGCGAGCAGGCGCAAGGTATCGGGATTGCGGCCGAAGATGGCCCAGAAATGATGGGGCAGGAGGAAGCTGATCGTGGAGTCCTCCATGACCTCGCCCGTGCACCGGTAGGGCTTGTCGGCGAAGAACGCGCGGTCGCCCAGGAGGTCCGGGCCCTGCACGAGGCGCACGATCTGGCGCCGTCCCGCGCGGTCTTCCTTAATGAGCTTCACCCGCCCGCTGCTGATGAAATGCAGCCCGAGGGGAAGGTTGCCCTGATAGAAGAGCGTGTTGCCCGCGCGGTAGTCGTGCGCGGGCGCCAGCTCCAGGAAGCGCCGCCACTCTTCCCTGAGCGCGTGGCGCAGAAGGGGGATTTTCTGAAGCGTCTCGAGCGCGGATTTCATCGGGAGGCCTCCAAGGGGACGAGTCGCGGCGCCTTGTCCAATTCCAAGCGGCAGTCGGCGGCGGCCAGCCCGGCCAGCTGCTCCGCGCGGGCCTTCTCGGCGAGCTTGCCTTCCATGCTGTCGGAGATCATGCGCTTGAGGTCGTCGAGGTCGTAGAGGTAGACCGAGTCGAGCTTGGCGCACGCGGGGTCGACGTTGCGCGGCACGCCGAGGTCGACGAGGAACAAGGGCTTGCGGCGCTTGGCCAGGACCTTGGCCATCAGCCCCGAGGTCAGCAGGTACTCGCGCACGGTCGCGGAGAAGACGGCGACCTCGACGCGCTCGAGCAGCTCGAGGCCGACGTCGAGGGACACGGCCTCGCCGCCGAGCTTGTCGGCGATGATGCGGGCGTTCTCGACGGTGCGGTTGGCGACGACGATCTTGTCGAACTTCTTGGCGGCCAGGTGGCGGACGACGGCCTCGGCCGTCTGGCCCGCGCCGAACACGAGGATGGCCCCGCCTTCCTTGTCTCCGAAGATGCGCTTGGCCATCAGGGCGGTAGCACCCCCGATGGAATGGATGCCGTTCTGGATGCCGGTGACGGAGCGCACGTCCTTGCCCGCGGCGAGCGCCGACTGGAAGGCGCGGTTGAGGACGCGCCGTGTGTAGCCCAGGGCGAGGGCCGACTGGTAGGCCTTCTTGGTCTGGGCCAGGATCTCGGTCTCGCCGATGATCCAGGAGTCGAGCCCGGCGGCGACGCGGAAAAGGTGGAGGAGGGCGCCGTCGCCCCGGCGCTCGTAAAGGGAAGCCTCGACCTCGGCGCCGGCGCGGGCCCGGAACCAGGCGCGCACGGCCTCGACGCCGCGCGAGGGGTCCTCGCAGACGGCGAAGATATCAACCCGGCTGCAGGTGGAGAGGACGACGACCTCGTCGAGGGGGACGAGCGCCTTGAGCTGGGCGAGCGTCTCGGACAGCTGCGAAGGGGACACGACCGCCTTCTCGCGAGAGGACACCGAGGCGCTCAGGTGGTTGAGGCCCACGACGAAGATCCGTTGTGAAGGATTCATGACACTCAACCAAGCAACGATCCTGCCACGACCGAACCGCAAAGGTTCTCAATAACGACGTAATTGTCCTGGCAGGAATGTTGCTAAGGAGGGGTTATGAACAACTTTTCTCAACATCCCGGGGCCCATCCCGGAACGCTTCCGGCCCCTTTCGACTTCTCTCAGGCGCCGCTCCTGGTCATATGGGAGTCCACGCGCTCCTGCGCCCTGGCCTGCGACCATTGCCGGGCCGACGCGGACACGACGCAGCATCCCGACGAACTGACCACCGCGGAGGGCAAGACCCTCATAGACCAGGTCAAGGCGATGGGGACCCCGATCATGATCCTCTCCGGGGGCGACCCCCTCAACCGCAAGGATCTGGAGGAGCTGATCCGCCACGGCAAAAGCGCCGGCCTGCGCATGGGGACCATCCCGGCCGCGACGCCGAACCTGACGCGCGAGCGCCTGGCCTCTCTTAAGGAAGCGGGGGTGGACCAGCTCGCCTTCAGCCTCGATGGGGCGACGGCGGCCTCGCACGACGCCTTCCGGCGCACTCCCGGGGCTTTCGACACGGTCCTGCGCGCGGCCAAGCAGGCGCGGGAGATGGACATACCGATCCAGATCAACTCCTGCTTCGGCCAATGGAACTGGCATGAGTTCGACGCGGTGGCCGCGCTCGTCTCCACGCTCGACATCGCCTTCTGGGAGGTGTTCTTCCTGATCCCGGTCGGACGCGGCGCCAAGCTCGGGGGCCTGACCCCGGCGCAGTTCGAGGAGGGCTTCGCCAAGCTGCGCAGGATGACGCAGGAGAAGCCCTTCGTCGTCAAGCTCACCGAGGGCCAGCACTTCCGGCGCTACGCGCTGCAGCAGGAGGTCCACGCCGGGGACGGCGTCGCCGCGCGCGTCGAGCATACCGTGGCCCGCCCCGCCAGCCTGCGCGCGGGGCTGCGCCTGCCCAAGCGCGCGGTCAACGCCGCCGACGGGTTCATGTTCGTCGACCACCTGGGCGACATCTGCCCCTCGGGCTTCCTGCCGGTGCGGCGGGGCAACGTGCGCCGGGACGACCTCGCGACGGTGTACCGCCAGGACGAGCTGTTCCGCGACCTGCGCGACCACTCCAAGCTCAAGGGGCGCTGCGGCGCCTGCGAGTACCGGGAGGTGTGCGGCGGCTCGCGCGCGCGGTCGTGGGCGATCACCGGCGACATCTTCGCCTCGGACGACTCCTGCGGCCATCAGCCGAAGGGGTTCAAGTCGTAACGTTGCGACATCCTTAACAGCGGCGCGTCATGTCGCCGGGGAGGCTTTATGCTGGCAAAAGACATCATGCACAAGAAGGTCGTCACGGTGGAAAGCTGGCTGACCTTGCCCGAGCTGTCGAAGCTCCTCGAGGAGAAGTGCATCAGCGGCGCGCCCGTGGTCGACGAGGTCGGGGCCATCCTCGGCGTCGTCTCCCAGACCGACCTGGTGCGCACCCGCCGCGAGGCTCCCGCCGGCGTTCCGTCCTATCACCGCGAGTTCGACGACACGGCCCGCTCCGCCGGGCTGCACATCGAGGAGATGGACCGCACCCGCGTCGAGCAGATCATGACCCCGGGTGCGATCTCCCTCGACGAGAACACCCCCGTCGAGAAGGTGGCGAAGGTCATGATCGACAGCCGCATCCACCGCGTCCTGATCACCCGCGGCGACAAGCTCGCCGGCATCGTGACCACGATGGACCTGATGCGCGCGCTGATCACCCTCGCCAAGCGCCGGGCCCCGGAGCGCCGCAAAGCCCACGCCCGCTAGGCGCGGGCTTCCCGGCGTCGTTGGAACGAACTCGCGCCGGTGCGAGTTGTGTTGCTCGGGTCAGGTTGAATGTAAAAGCCATCCTTGAGTGATCAGCCGTGGTGATGGAGGCTCTCGATGAGGAACGGGTCCTTCTCGGGCATCGCCGGCGAGGCGGCGAAGTTGCGGTCGAAGAGGAGGACGAAGACGCCCGCCAGACCGAGGAACACCGGGACGTCGACCCAATGCGGCCGGGCCGAGCCGCCGGCGACCGAGGGCATGATCATCACGTACAGGTCGAGGCCGCGCCCGACGCACACCGAGACGCCGGCCGCGAGCAGGACGCGATAGTCCTTCTTGGCGAGGATGCGCAGCAGGAGGGCGCTCGGGACGAGGAAGTTGGCCGCCAGGCTCAGCGCCTGCGCCGCCAGCCAGCTCCGCGAGGAGCGCAGGGCGTAGTAGGCGGTCTCCTCGGGAATGTTCGCGTACCAGATGAGGAGGAACTGGCAGAACCAGAGGTAGGCCCAGAACGCGCCGAAGCCGAACACGTACTTGCCCAGGTCGTGGCGATGGTGCTCGTTGAGCTGAGGAAACAGGCCTTGGCGGTTCATCAGCACAGTCGCCAGCGCGATCGCCGCGAGCGCGTGGAGGAAGGCCCCGCCGAACATATACCACGGGAACATCGTGCTGTACCAGTGCGGCTCCAGCGACATGACCCAGTCGATGGAGGCGAAGGTGAAGGTGACCCCGAAGACGAGCATGAAGGCGGCGGAGAGGCGCTTGTTGCGGTGAGTGCGCTCGACATCGCCATCTGCGTCTTGCAGACGCGAATTCCGTAATATGGCGCGGGCGAAGACCCACCACAGTACGAGGATGACGAGGGCGCGCAGGGACCAGAAGGGCAGGTTGAGGTACCCGGCCTTGGCGTCGAGGATCGCGTCGTGGACGCCCGCCGCGTGATGCGCCCAGTGGTAGAGCGAGTGCGAGCCAAGGAGCAGTACGAGCAGGCCTCCGGCGCCGACGGGGATATAGGCCGTCATCGCCTCCGGGACGCGGCGGAACAGCGTCGGCCACCCCGCGCCGACGAGGTTCTGGACGGCGATGAAGACGAGCGCGGTGACCGCCAGCATGAGGAAGTAGGTGTTCCCCAGCAGGAGCGCGGCCAATGTCCGCTGCGGGGCCAGCTTGAGCCCGAGGAGGAGGGCGCCGACGCCCAGCGCGGCCAGCGCCGCGCACGCGTTTCGCGCCCCGGGGGGCAGGAGTCTTGGTCGGTTCATTTCGAGTTCTCCCAGGAACGCATGTAGGCGACGATCTTGCGGATGTCGGCGGCGGACAGCTCGGCCACGCCGCCGGCGCCGGGGCCGAAGGGGCGCATCGGGGTGTTCGGGCGGCCGATGGCGATGGTCGCCATGAGGAGACCGTCGTCCGCCGCGCGCAGGAACTCCGGCGTGTTGAGCGAGGGGGCGTAGCCCTTGATGCCGGCGGAGGACTGGCCGCGCCCCTCCGCCCCGTGGCAGCCCAGGCAGTAGCGGTTGTAGAGCAGCCCGCCCTCGCGCGCCGCGCTGGGGGTGCGGTCCAGGACGCGGGTCACGGTCGAAGGCGATCTTTCCCAAGAGCGGACGAAGGCCACGAGGTCCATGACCTCTCTCTGGTTCAGGTTCACCACGTCGCCTTCCCGCGCGAACGGGCGCATCTCCGTGCCCTGCCGGCCCATGATGATGGTGGCGGCCAGGTAGCCGTTGGAGGCCGCCTTGAGGAAGCCGAGCGAGTTCAGCGAGGGGCCGCTGGATCCTTCGCCCTCGAGGCCGTGGCACTTCGAGCACCCGCCCTTGCCCAGATATATCTCCTTGCCGACGGAGGCCGACGCGCCGGGGAACTCCCGGTCGAGCAGGTCGACGCGCGGCTTGGCGGCGAGCGTCCGCAGGTAGGACACGACGTGGTCGATGTCGGAGGAGTTCAGCGACATCAAGGTGCCGAGCGCGCGGCCCTCCATGAAGCCGCGCATGCCCGTGCCCTGCTTGCCGTGGGCGATGGTACGCCACAGGAACTCGTCCTTGGCCGAGGAGAGGAAGACCGGGTTGCCGAGCTGGCCGCCGACGCCGCCGCGGCCCTCGGGGCCGTGGCAGGAGACGCAGGCCTTGTCGTAGATGAGCTTGCCGAACTCCGGCTCTCCCCGCCGCGCGGGACGGTCGAGCGCGACGGAAGGTCCCTGCTGCCAGGAGCGCATGAACTTGAGCAGGTCCGCCACGTCGCGCGCGGGCAGGAAATACCAGGACGGCATCGCCGTGCCTGGCCGGCCTTCCGAGACGGCGCGGAACATGAACTCGTCGTCGGCCATGCTCAAGAAGGATTCGCTGTTCAGACGCGACCCGATTCCGCCCTCGCCCTTGGCGCCGTGGCACGAGGCGCAGCGCGCCGAGAAGACCTTGGCGCCCATCGCCGCCGACGCCCCGGGCAGCAGCGCCTTGACCTCGGCCGCGCTATGCTTCGGCCGCGCCCAGCCGCGGAGGTAGGCCACGAGATCGCCGATCTCGCCCGTGGACAGGTTATAGGTGGCGGGCATGGCGGTGTGCTTGCGCCCGGTGATGACCATGTCGCGGAAGAACTGCGGCGACGCGATCGAGAGGAAGGTGGGGCTGTTGAGGGTGTTGCCGATGCCGCCCTCGCCGCGGCGGCCGTGGCAGGCCGCGCAGCGCCCGCGGTAGATCGCCTCGCCGCGCCTGGGGTCGGAGGCCGCGGTCAGGACGGAGGCGCGGTCGGGCGCGGCCGTGTCCCAGGTGCGCAGATGGCGGATGATGCTCAGGGTCTGCGTGCGCGTGAGGCTCTTGTCCCACGCGGGCATCTGGGTGCCCTTGCGGCCGTGGGTGATGATGTCGATGTAATAGTCGTCGTCGACCATGGCCAGGACGGAGGGGAGGTGCAAGGTGGGCACGCCGGGCTGGCCCGGGCGGCCGTCGGCGCCGTGGCAGGACGCGCAGTTGGCGGCGTAGAGCTCCTTGCCGTAAGCCGCGTCGACGAGGTGCAGGCGGCGCGGATCCTCGGGGAATTCCGCCAGGGGGCCGAGGCGCGCGATCTCGGCGCGCTGAAGCTCGCGCAGGTAATGCACGACGCGCCAGCGGTCCTCGGCCGGAAGCTGGGCCGCGTGCGGGGGCATGTTGCTGCGGCCGAAGGTGATGATATGGAACAGCTCCCCGTCGGGCAGCTCATAAGAGGATTTTCCCGCCAGGGAAAAAGACATGGCGGGGAAGGACTTGGCGACGGCGCCGTCGCCCCGGCCCTTGGCGCCGTGGCAGTGCTGGCATTGGGCGCGATACGCGTCGCGTCCGCGCACGAGGCCCTCGAGCGAGACGGGAACGGGGTTCTTGAGCTCGCGCGCCGCGCGCGCGCGCTCGGCGGCCGAGGGGCCGTAGGCGAGGCGGGAGGAGCCTCGGGCCGCGGTGCCGGCGGGAGCCGCCCGCTGGGTGAGGCCGCCGGGGAGGAGCGCCTCGGCGGTCTGCGTCTTGGCGGCGGGGGACTTGACCATCTCGTTGAACAGGCGCAGGTGCGGCTCGGCGAGGTCGCGGCGGGTCGCGAGCACGAGGGCCGACAGGGCGCCCAGGAGCAGGGCGGCGGGTATGAGCAGGCGTTTCATCGCGCGCCTCCGCCGACCGCTTCGACCCGGACGGCGCCGTGCTCCCGGTAGAAGGCTCGCTGCGCCTCCTCGGTCTGGCCGTCGATGACGAGCAGGAACTTGTCGTCGGTGGCGCCCAGGGCCGCGAGGTCCGCGGGCTTGCCGGGGAGCAGGCCGCGGAAGACGAGCAAGGTCGCGACCGTGCCCACGCCGGCGACGAGCACCGTGATCTCGAAGGCGATGGGGATCAAGGCGGGGGAGGCGTCGAAAGGCTTGCCGCCGATGTTCATCGGCCAGTCGAACAGCGAGACCCAGTACTGGAAGCCGAGCGCGAACGCGAGACCCGAGGCGCCGAGCGCGAAGCAGGCGCGGCTCAGCCAGGACGGCGGCAGGGAGAGCGCCTCGTCCATGCCGTGGACCGGGAACGGGGTGTAGGCGTCGCGTATGAGCAGGCCCTTCTCGCGCGCCGCGCGGGCGGCGGCGAGGATCGCGCGGTCCGAATCGAAGACGCCGACGAAGGTCTTAGTGGGCATGACGGCTCTCCTTATCTTGGTCGCCTCGGGCGTAGCTCAGCACGCCCTTGACCTCGCTGATCGCGATCATCGGCAGGACGCGGCAGAACAGCAGGAAGCAGGTGAAGAACAGCCCGAAGCTCCCGATATAGGTGCCGATCTCGACGTAGGTCGGGGAATAGTCCGTCCAGCTCGAGGGCAGGTAGTCCCGGTGCAGCGAGATCGTGATGATCACGAAGCGCTCGAGCCACATGCCCACGTTGATGAGAATCGAGATGAGGAAGAGCACCCGGACGTCGCGGCGGATTCTCTCGAACCACAGGGCCTGCGGCACGAGCACGTTGCAGAACACCATCATCCAGTAGAAGCCCGCGAACGGACCCTTGATGCGGTTTATGAACGCGAATCGCTCGTAGTGGTTGGAGCTGTAGTAAGCGGTGATCAGCTCCGTCGAGTAGGCGAGGCCGACGATCATCGAGGTCAGCAGGATGACCTTGCAGATGGCGTCGATGTGGCGCAACGTGATGTAGCCCTCGAAGTTCATGACCTTGCGGGCGATGATCATCAAGGTCAGCACCATCGCGAAGCCGGAGAAGATGGCGCCGCAGACGAAGTAGGGCGGGAATATGGTCGCATGCCAGCCGGGGATCACCGAGGTGGCGAAATCGAAGGAGACGATGGTGTGCACGGAGAACACCAGCGGCGTGGCCAGGCCCGCCAGCAGCAGGTAGACCATCTCGTAGTGCTGCCAGGTCCGGTGCGAGCCCGACCAGCCGAGGCTGGCGAGCCCGAATACCTTCTTGCGCCAGCCCTCGGGCAGGCGGTCGCGCATCGTCGCCAGGTCGGGGATCAGCCCGACGAACCAGAACGTGGCCGAGATGATGAAGTAGGTGCTGATGGCGAACACGTCCCACAGCAGGGGCGAGCGGAAGTTCACCCACAGCGGTCCCATCGGGTTGGGGTAGGGCATGACCCAGTAGGCGAGCCAGGGGCGGCCCATGTGGATCAAGGGGAAGATTCCGGCGCACATCACGGCGAAGATGGTCATCGCCTCGGCGGAGCGGTTGATCGAGGTCCGCCACTTCTGGCGGAACAGGAACAGGATCGCCGAGATCAAGGTTCCCGCGTGGCCGATGCCGACCCAGAACACGAAGTTCGTGATGTCCCAGGACCAGCCCACGGTCTTGTTGAGGCCCCAGGTCCCGATGCCGGTCCAGACCTGATGGATGACCATCACCGCGCCGTAGGACAGCGCGCACAGGGCGGCGGCGAAGGCGGCGTACCAGGCGGCGGTGGGGGCGGCGTCGAGCGGGCCGCAGACGTCCCGGGTGATCTGCCCGAGGTCCTTGACGCCGTCGACGAGCGGCTCGCGAAGCGGAGAGACGTGGCTGGTGGACATATCTTAAACCCTCTTGTTCCGTACTTTCGTGAGGTAATGCACCGAGGGCTGCACGCCCAGCTCGGACAGCACCCGGTAGGAGCGCTCGCTCTTGGCGAGCTTGGCCGCCTTGCTCTTCGGGTCGTTGAGGTCGCCGAAGACGATCGCCTCCGACGGGCAGCTCTGCGCGCAGGCGGGCTTGACGTCGCCGTCGCGCATGACGCGCCCCTCCACCTTGGCGTCGGCCTTGGCGGTGTAGATGCGCTGCACGCAGAAGGAGCACTTTTCCATGACCCCGCGGGAGCGCACCGTCACGTCGGGGTTGAGCGCCAGGTTCGCGCTCAGGTCGGCGTGGGCGTAGTCGAACCAGTTGAAGCGCCGGACCTTGTAAGGGCAGTTGTTGGCGCAGTATCGGGTGCCCACGCAGCGGTTGTACACCTGCATGTTGAGGCCCTCGGTCGAGTGGACCGTGGCGAGCACCGGGCAGACCGTCTCGCACGGGGCGTTGCCGCAGTGCTGGCACAGCATCGGCTGAAAGGAGACGTCGGGGCTTCCCTCGAGGGCGTTGGGCGGCCCGGAGTAGTACCGGTCCAGGCGCAGCCAGTGCATGTCCCGGCTCTTGGCGATCTCGGACTTGCCGACGACCGGCACGTTGTTCTCGAGGTTGCAGGACAGCACGCACGCCGAGCAGCCGGTGCAGGCGTTGAGGTCGATGGCCATGCCCCATTTGGGGCCCGCGTACTCGTGCTCCTTCCACAGGCTGTGGGCCTTGGCCTCCGCGGGATTGCCCGCGCGCGGGTTCAGGAGGTAGTCCGCGAGGACGGTCTCGCGCGCGTGGTCGCGGCGCTCGCCCAGCAGCGGATCGACGAGGTGGTCGTAGGTCTGGGTCTTCGTCAGGCGCTCGACGCGGGACAGGAGGCCCACCGTCACGGCGGCCGCGCGCGAGAGCGGCATGACGTCGGCCCCGCTCGCGGGCTGGAAGTCGATCGGCAGCATCTTGACCACCGGGAGGTTCCCGGCCATGACTCCGATCCCGGAGCGGCCGTAGCCGAGGGCGGCGGCGACGGTGCCGCTCGCCTGGCCGGGCTGAACGTGGGCGGGGAGCTCGACCGAGACGCCCTCGGCCTCGAGCTTGACGACGCGGCCCTCGACGAGACCGAGGGATTTTGCGTCGGAAGGGGAGAACGAGGCGAAGTTCCCCCAGGTCGTCTTCGTGATCGGGTCGGGCAGCTCCTGGAGCCAGGGGTTGTTGGCCTGGCGGCCGTCGCCGAGGGCGACGCTTTGGTAGGCGATGAACTCATAGCCGAAGGCGGAAACCGGCGGGGCCTTCAGCGCCGGCAGGGACGAGGGGATGAAGGCGGCCTTGCCGGCGCCGCCGCCGAGCGTGAGCGCGCCAAGACGAACGGCATCCTCCCAGAACGTTTCGAAGGAGCGAGTCTTCTTTTGGCGCGGAAGGACGGATGAACGGAAATACGAACGGATCGATTCGTAGTCCGTCGCGCGGCGTCCGTCCCAGCGCGCGAACGTCTCGAGGGCGCCGCGCGTGCCCCGCAGCGGAGAGAGAGCCGGCTGGGAAAGGCTGATCACTCCTCCGTGCGCGTCGTGATCGGACCAGGACTCCAGGTAATGATGCTCCGGACAGACGATCCTCGCCAGCTTCGCGGTCTCGTCGGGCCGGCCGGCGAGGCTGACGACGAGCCCCGCCTTGCCCGCGGCCTTGCGGAAGTCCGCGGCGCGCGGATGGTCCTGGGCGGGATTGCAGCCGCGCACGATCAGCACGGCCACCTCGCCGCGGTCCAGCTCCGCGAGCAGGGCGTCGAAACCGCCTTCCTCTCCCGACGCGAAGGCGGCGGGCCTTTCCAGATCGGCGATGGACTCGTAGGCGCCGAGCATGTGGTTGAGCCAGTTGGCGGCGGCATGGGAAGCGACGTCCGCCGCCCCGCACAGCACGACGGCCCGGCGGCGCTCGGCGACGAGGGCCGCCGCGGTCTGAAGGAGGACCGAGCGCGAGACCGAGGTCGGCCCGGAGGGGGGAACGGCCCCGCTCCAGCCGGTCTTCTGGGCCACGAGCCGGCCGAGCTCGACGATGGTCCCGTAGCGCTCGGAGGGCTTCACGGGCACGCGCAGGTCGGCGTTGGCCCCCGTCGGCGACATGCGCGCCTCGAACTGGGCGTGCCATGACATGAGGCCCGGCTCGACGTCGGGCTTGCGCCGCGCGGCCCAGTCCTTCGTGAACTGGACCGGCGAGCCCCACGTGCCGAGGAAATCGGCGTCGAAGGAGACGATCGCCTTGGCCTTTTCAAGATGATAAGAGGGCAGCGCGGCGCGGCCGTGCGTGAGGCGGTGGGCGGAGATTGAGGCCTGCAGCGAGGGCTCGTCGTAGACGACGTGGCGCAGGGAGGGGAAGCGCGCGCGCAGGCGCGCGAGCTCGGCGCGGGCCGACGGGCTCGCCCACGTCGGGCTCAGCAGGCGGACGGCCTTGCCCGAGGCGCGGGCGCGCTCGAGGGCGCGGATGACCTCGAGGTCGGCCGTGTCCCAATCGACGGGCGCGCCGGCGACGCGGGGCCCGGCGTAGCGCTGGGAGTCGTAGAGATCGAGCAAAGACCCCTGGCCGCGGGCGCACAGGCCGCCGCGGGAGACCGGATGCTCCGGGTTGCCCTCGAGCTTGATCGGGCGGCCGTCGCGGACCTTGGCCAGCGCGCCGCACGCCGCGGGGCAGGCCCCGCACGTCGTCGCGTACCAGGCCGCCTGGCCGGGCAGGCCTTCCTCGGGGGCGACCAAAGCCGGCACGATCTTTTCCGCGGGCTTCTGGAACCGGCAGCCGCCGGCCGCCAGCGCCGCGAAAGCGCCGGTCATCAGCTGCAGGAAATCCCGGCGCTTGATGCCGTCCTTGGCGTCTTCAACGGCCTGCGTCTTGGCTTCTTCTTCGTTCATGATATCGATCCTCACCAGTGGCAGGCCGCGCAGTCGAGCGGCCCCCCGGTGCGTTTCCAATGCGAGGGCGCGGCGGACTTCTCCTGGCGGTGGCAGTTGACGCACCAGCCCATCGACAGCGAGGAGGC
Organism: Elusimicrobiota bacterium; assembly: GCA_036676805.1. Taxonomy (GTDB): domain Bacteria; phylum Elusimicrobiota; class Elusimicrobia; order UBA1565; family UBA9628; genus GWA2-66-18. Next base: position 11,784 of record JAKFCD010000108.1, on the reverse strand, counting down.
CTGGCGCACGCGCGCCATTTCCTGGACGGGTCCGTGGCATTCCTGGCAGCGGATTTGATTCGCCACGTGGACTCGATGAGAGAAATGCACGAAGTCGGGAAGGTCGTGGACCCTGTTCCATGCGATCGACGCCGGGGCGCTGCTTTGGCGGGTGTCCCAGGCGGCGACGAGCTTGGCGATCTCCGCCGAAGGCTCCATCGCGCCCGCGGTCTTGCGCACGGCGTTGTGGCAGTTCATGCACACCGAGGCGGGAGGCACGCCCGCCGCGTCGCTGCGCGCGGCGCCGTAGTGGCAGTACAGGCAGTCGATCTTGAGCCTCCCGGCGTGCGTCGCGTGGGAGTAGTCGATGGGCTGCGCGGGAGCGTAGCCCTGCTGGTCGCCCAGGAGGCGGTGATAGCGCCGGCCGCCCAAGCTCCAGTAGCCCGCGCCGGCGGCCAGGACGAGCAGGACCGCGGCGGGAAGGGGAAAGCCCAGCTGCCGGACGCCGGCGGCCAGGGCCAGGCAGACGAGGCCGGCCGCGATGCCCGGCAGCCAGGCGCCGCGTCCCTCCTCGGGCAGGCGCACCTTGGACGCGGGATCCTCGGCCTCGGGCTCGGGCTCCTCCTCAGGTCCGACCGGGCCCTTGGACGCCGCGTCGATATAGGCGATGAGCGCCGTCGCCTGGGCTTCGCTCAGGCCCGTGTCCGCCATGCGCACGCCGTTGAACTTCGCGAGCAGCTTCTTGGCCTCGGCGTCGTTGTCGAGAAAGAAGGCGGTCCGGGTGACGAAGCCGGTGATCCATGCCTTCTCGCGCCGTTCGGACAGGCCCTTGAGGTCGGGGCCGACGCGGTCGCCGCGTCCGATCGTGTGGCATTTGGCGCACTTCGCCTGGAACAGGGCGGCGTCCTTCTGAAGCGAAGTGGGCGCCTCGGCCGCGTGGGAGAAAAGGGCCGACAGGAGCAGGAGCTTGATCATCGCAGGGCCTCGATTGAGATCGCGTTGGCGGGACAGATCTGGGCGCACTCGCCGCAGCCGGTGCACAGGTCGGCGTTCACGCCGGCGGACAGGCCTCGGGCGGTCACGGAGACGGCTTTGGGCTTCACGGGGCAATCCTTCACGCAATAATCGCAGGGCTGCCCCTGGCCCATGTAGCAGCGGGTGTTGTCGACGACGGCCAGGCCGATGCGCGCGGGCGCCCCGGGGGCGGGTGCCACGAGCGCGCCGGTCTTGCAGGCCGTGACGCAGGGCAGGTCCGTGCAGAAAACGCAGGGGTTCTGCGCGGGCAGCAGCATCGGGTAGCCCTCCAGGCGCTCGCCGAACTCGGGGCCGGTCTTGCGCACGACCCACTCGGGGCATGCCTTGACGCAGTCGTCGCACTTCGTGCACAGCTCCAGGAATGATTTCTCGGAGACGGCTCCCGGGGGGCGCACGAAGGGCTTCGCGGGAGGCGCGATCGTTTTGCCGCCCGTCTCCTCGACGAGGGCCAGCTTGTCGCCGAAGGAGGAGGCCACCGTACCGGCGGCGCCGGCCAGCTCCTTGAACATGGCCGAGAAGAAGTCGCGTCGCGAGCAGGCGTTGTCGAGGTCGCTCATCACATTCCCGAGAGGCGCATCTCCATCGGCTGCTTGAGCAGCCACAGGCTGGCCCAGCTGAAGGCGACCATCGCGACGAGCATCGGCAGCTGGAGCGCGAGCGCGCCGCGCCCGGCGGCGAGGCGGCGGGCGGTGCGCGCGGTGATCCAGAGGCTGTAAAGATGGCCGACGAGCACAAAAAGGACCTGGATGCGCCATAGGCCCTCGAGGGAGACCAGGGGCGGCACGGTCCAACGCGCGGTGCCGAACAGGTTCCAGCCCCAGCCGAACGGGTCGGAGATCAGCGCCAGCAGCTTCGGCCCTTCCATTAAAAAGTGCTCGGCGTTGTGGGCGAGGTGATAGAACAGCGCGATGGGCAGGAGCGCGTAGGCGAAGCGCAGCGCCACATCCCGGAACCCGACGCGGGACCAAGCCGCCGAGGCGCCCGCGAGCGCCGCGTAGACGAGCACGGGCAAGGCGAGGAACGCCGCCATCAGCCCCGTGAAGGCGCCCATGAAGGACAGGCCGGTCGCCGCCTTGGTCGTCTCGAGGAGCGCGACCCAGGACGGCGTCATGGTCAGGCCGTGGAAGGCCGTCATCGAGAGGAGGATAAGGGCGAGCGCCGCTTCATCCGCGCGGGGCTTGCCTTCGACGACCAGATCCGCCGCCCACGGCCGCAGGTTCAAGGACATGCTTCCGGAAGGACAGGTCTTGAAGCACTCCGCGCACATCGTGCAGTAGGTGTTGAGCGTCATGGTCCGAGGGACCTCGAAGGTCGGACAGCCGTCGCCGAGCGCGTTTCCCTTCCAGCAATCGAGCGTGCCGCAGCTGGAGCAGTTTTCCTTCGCCGCGCGGATCTCCACGCTCGAGAACAGCGCGTACAGCCCGGACACGCGGCCGACGAGACAGGCGTAGCGGCAGAAGGATTTCCGCTCGAAGAGGAACGCGGAGGTCACGGCGAGGCCGAGCATGGCGAGTGCTGCCCAGGCGGTGGCGCGCGGGATCAAGGTGATGCCCATGCCGAGCTCGACCCAGGTCAACGCGAGGAACAGCCCCACGGCGGGCCAGATGCCGCGCAGCGCCTTGGGCCAGGGAAGGTTCAAGCCCAGGCCCTCGCCGCGGGGCCCCCGGAACTTGAGGCGCTCCGCCCAGCCGGCCAGCGCGTCCCACGGGCACACCGTGCACCAGCCCTTGCCGAGGTAGAGCACCGCGAAGATCAGCCCCGTCCACCACACCGTCCAGGTGAGCAGCGGCGCGATGTTCATCGCCGGGTTCTGGTTCCCGAACAGGCCCGCGGCGATCACGATGAGGAAGAGGACCGAGGTGAAGACGCGCGGTATGAAGGGGAACAGGTTCGACTCCAGGAGCCGGCGCACGGGCGGCCAGGCCGTCAGGTTCCAGCGCGCGGCCATCGGCCCCGCTCCATTCCCGTTCCCGGCCAGGAGCTCGATGACGCCGAAGGAGAGGATAAGGATCAGGACGAGCGCCCACTGATACATCCGCGTGGGCAGGCCGCGCATGGTGTGGCTTGCGCGCGGCAGGTCCGCCGTCTTCGCGAAGTCGGCGGGCTTTTCGAGGAAGGCGGCCCGGCAGTAGGAGCTGCAGAAATGGAACGTCTTGCCTTCGAAGACGGCCTTCTCGGCGCTCGACGAGCGCACCGTCATGCCGCACACCGGGTCGAGCGCGCCGGCGGCCTCGTCCGCGGCCTTGGGACTTGTCTCCAAAATTCCACCGGTGGAATCCTGTGGATGATCTCCGGCGTTCGCGGTCCGCGCCATCTCGTTGGCGTCGAAGTATACGGTCGAGCCCGTCCGGCCGAGGTCGAGCGCTATCATTCCCAGCACGACGAGTCCCATGGCGTAGGGCAGAAGCAGGGACGAGAGCTCGCTCCAACTTCTTTTTTTCGCCAAAGGGACACGGCGCGGCGCGTGCGGGGCGAGAAGGGGGTTCACGCGGCCTTCTCCCGCAACGCCGCGCGCGCGCGCTTGATCTTCACCGCGCGCACCACGACGAGCAAGGCGATGAACCCGCCGCCGAACAGGGCGACGTCCCGCCACGGCGAGCCCGGCTCGCCGACCACGAGGGGAAAGCGCAAGGTCGAGGTCCCGTCGAGGCCGGGCAGGACGAGGACGACCTCGTAGTTGGCGACGGCGGGATAGACGACGTGGAACTTGTGAAGCCCCATGTCGACGAGGCCCTCTCCCGCGTCGGCGACCTTCTCCTGGAAGCCGAAGGCCTTCAGCCGGTAGGCCTCGAGCAGGACGGGCTGCCGGTAAGAGGTGTTCGTCTCAGGGTCGGTCACGTAGACGTGGATCTCCGATTTTTCGCCGGGCTTGGGCGCGCCCGGATAGGCGGTCAGGACGACCTCGTAGGGGCCGATCTTATCCCGCAGCCGAAGCACCGGCGCCTGGGGGTAGGATTCGTCGTAGGAGTAATGCGGGATGCCGATGATGTGATGCGCCCTCGCGGGCGCGGCCAGGCCCAGGCAAAGGAGCGCCAGCAAGGCGGCGTCGGTGCGGGAGAAGCGGAAGGCGAGGGCCTTCGTGGGGCAGACGTCGACGCAGACGCCGCAGGAGTCGCATTCGCCGCCGGTCTTGTCAGTCATCGGCTGAAGCTGCATCGGGCAGGCCTTGTCGCAGAGCACGCAGTCGATGCACGCGGACTTCACGCGCTTGACGCGCAGGATCCTCCAACGCGAGAGGGCGCTGTACAGGGCGCCGCCGGGGCAGAGCGTGGCGCACCAGAAGCCGGGCGCCACGGCCACCTCGACGAGGGCGACGAGGCCCAGAAAGATCATCCCGCCGGAGAAGAAGCCCCAAGGGAAGCCGAAGAGGCCGGATTCGGCGCGGTCGAAAAGGACGGTGGCGAAGGAATGAGCCTCTCGGCTCAGGATCGCCGGCGGATAGATGTAGTGCAGGATCGGCAGGCCGCCGAGCACGGCGATGAGGGCGGCGGCGCCGAGCAGCGCGTATTTATTCCCCTTCCAGAATCGCTCGTCTCGCGGATTCAGCTCGAGGAAGGCGAGCACGGAGCGCAGGCGGCGGATCAACGGCATCAGCAGCCCGATGGGGCAGATCCAGCCGCAGTAGACGCGGCCGAGCAGCACAGTCGCGAGCAGGGGGATGAGGGCTCCGGCGGCGAGCACGGTGAGGACGCTTCGCGTGGCGAGCGCGCTCTCCGCCGCGGCGAGCAGATCGGTGAGCGAGAGGCCGAACAGGCGCGCCGACCACGGGACGGAGCCGACCAAGGCGTCCGCGCGGGCGAGCAGGGCCTTGCGCGGCCGGCGCCCGGCCACGCCCGATTCCTCCATCGGCAGGCCCACGCGCATCAGCGCGTCGGTGGCGCGCAGGGCGAGGCCGGCGGGGCTCGCGCCCCACCGCTCGAGCATCTTCGACTCCTGGCGGGCCCACAGGTAGTGGCCGTAGCGCGCGATCATGGGGAAGAGCAGCATGGACGCGAGCACCAGGAGCTGGACCGCACGCCGCCGGGGCCAGATCAGGGTCATGACCAGGCCCTCTCGCTGCGCACGCGGATCGCGCGGCCGTCGGTCCTGTCCTTGACGATGCAGGCTTCCTCGCACAGGCCGCAGCCGACGCAGTGCTCGTCGACGACCTTGGGCGCGTTGTGCTTGCCCTGGGTGATGGCCTTGCCCTTGAGCGGGCAGATGGTGAAGCACGCTCCGCACACGCCGGTGCCGTTGTGGCTGACGCACAGGCGCTTGTCGACGACGGCCGTGCCCATGCGGGCGTCGCTCATATATCGAAGCGGTTTCAGTGCTCCTGTGGGACAGGCCTTGCCGCAGGCCAGGCACAGGTCGCAGGCCGAGGTCTCCGGGACGATATAGGGCGTGTGGGCCGAGCGGCCCGCCGCGCGCGGCGCCAGGAGGATCGCGTCGGTCTCGCACACCTCGGTGCAGCGCTGGCAGCGGATGCACCGGGCGAGGAACTCGCTCTCCTCGACCGCGCCGGGCGGGCGCAGCAGTCCGCGGCGGACGAGGTCCGGCGGGACGTTGGAGGCCGGGGCGGTCTCGCCGCAGCGCAGCAGGCTCAGGAGCAGGCCGCCGCCCGCGGCGGCGGCCGCGGACCGGATGAGCGCCTCCCGGCGCGTCAGGCCCCGCTCAGACATGGGCGACCACCGTGATGGCCTGCGGATAGCGGATGCAGGAGCGCTCGCACAGGCCGCAGCCGACGCAGAAGCTCTCGTCGAAGATCGGCCGCTCCCCCGGGCCCGTCTTCATCGCCCCCGGGATCGGGCAGGCACGGATGCAGACGCCGCAGGTGCGGCTGTTGAACGAGTAGCACAGGTTCTCGTCGAGCTTGGCGCGCCCCATCTTCACCTTCGCCGGCGCCTCGCTCTTCAGGAGCTTGGTCAGCGCCCCGGTGGGGCACACCTCGGTGCAGCGCAGGTACTCGCCGCTCACCTTCTGGCACAGGTTGCAGGCCTGCTGGCGGGGGAAGACGATCGGGGTGCCGTCGTCCCCCGGCCCTGGCTTAAGCGAGTACTTCTCGCCGTTGGCCTCGGTGAACATCATAATCGCCTGGCTCGGGCACGCGTCGCCGCAGCGCCCGCAGCGGATGCAGCGCGACAGGAACTCGTCCTGCTCCACGGCGCCGGGGGGGCGGATGACGCCGATCTCGGCGGCGGCGGGACGCAGCAGGACGGCCGAGGCGGCCAAGGCCGCCCCGGTCGCCGCCGCGTTCTTCAAAAACTCCCGCCGACTGACTTCTTTCATGGGCCTCTACGCGATGCGTTCCAGTCTCATCGCGAGCTTCTTGTAGTCGGCCTGGCCGGAGACGGGGTCCCAGGCGCGGTGGCTCGCCGCGTTGACGAGCCAGCGGTTCTTCGCGGGGTCGGAGGAGTCGGCCACCGAGAGGTTCCACGGGCTGAACATATAGCCGGCGGGCACCTGCGAGCGGGCCGGCTTGACCATCGAGTCCGTGCCGACCGAGACGCGGCCCTCGTAGGCTCCGCGGCGCGTGACGATGCGGACTTTTTCTCCATCCTCGAGATGCCAGCGCTTGGCGTCCTCGGCGCTGACCTCGACGTACTGCTCGGGCACGAGCTTTAGGGTCGTGGGGCCCTGGATGGTCTTGGCGGAGTGGAAGTGCTCGTAGACGATGCCCAGGCCGAGCCAGAACGGGTACTTGTTCTCCTTTGCGGCGTCCTCGAGCGTCTTGCTCGCGTCGTCGTAGAAGTCGAGGTCGGGGATCTCCGGCGGCAGGGCGTTGTCGCGCGCCGTGATGAGGAGGTCCATGTTGTCCGTGAAGAAGGTCTGCTTCTCGGCCGCCGCGAGCATCTCCTTGTTCGACGCGCCCTCGCGCTTCTTGAGGCCGACCGATTCGCCGAAGGTCATCAGCTTGCCGCAGGTCTCCCTGAGGCTCGAGTAATTCTGCTCGCACAGCTTCAGGCGCGCCTTGCCGTTGGGATGGGCGAAGGCGCCGTACGGCTGGCCGGCCCAGTTCTCCTGGCCCAGGTAGCGGCGCGGCGTGCCGCCCTTCTTGGCGATGGCGTAGGTCGGCGCCGGCCACTGGATGCCGCGCAGGCGGCGCATCTGCTCATAGAGGCCGACGCCGTCGCGCTTCTCGACCTCGAGCATGCCCGTGAGGTCGGCGTCGGAGCCCTTGGAGGCCTTGATGATGTCCCGGAACACGTCCTCGGGGTCGTAGAATTTCTGGCCGTACTTGTTCTTGAGCGTTTTCTTATAAGGGAATATCTTGTCCGCGTCGAGGCCGAGCTTGCGGGCGATCAGCTTGGACTTGTCGATGGCCAGGTCCATGTCCGGCAGGGCCTCGAGCAGGGGCTGGCCCTTCTCATTTTTGCCCACCGAGACGCCGTCGCAGACGTAGAGGCGCCGCTCGCTCTGGATGTAGGTGCCTCCCGTCCACTCTCCCCAGGTGATCGCGGGAAACACGACGTCGGCATAGAGGAGATTGGGCGCGTGGCGGTAGATATCCTGCACGACGATGAACATCTTGGTCAGCGCCGGCCGCACCAAGGTGTTCAGGTCGGGCATGTGCACGTGCGTGGTGTACATCCAGAACATGGCCTTGAGGTCGCCCTTGAGCGCGCGCTCCATCATGGGGATGACCATGGTGGGCTTCTGCTTGAAGGTGAGGTCCAGACGCCCCTCCGGCAGGCGCCAGGCCTTGTTGATGTGCGTGCGCCAGGCGTCGTTCTCGAGGCCCTTGTTGAACGGCAGGCGCCCGGTCAGGCCGCCCATGAGGCGCTCGCTCATGGCGTTGGGCTGCCCGGTCTGCGAGTGGGAGCCGCAGCCGGGCCGCCCGAGGTTGCCGGTGAGCAGGTGGAGGTTGATGATCGAGATGGTGTTGTGCTGGCCGTGGATGTGCTGGTTGTAGCCGATGCCCCAGAAGGTGAGCACGCCGCCCTTGCCGCGCTTGCGGCCCTTGATGGAGGCCTCGGCCCACAGCCTGCCGATGTTCTCGATCTGCTCGACCGTCACCCGGCCCCGGTCGAGGGGCCTGAGCTCGGCGACGACCTGCTTCGGGGAATAGCGCGCCTTGACGCCCGACACGTACTCGCGCCAGCCGTCGACGTTCTTGTCGAGCCAGGCCTCGGGCATGACGGCCTCGGGGTACTTGGTGATGATCACGTGGGCGATGGCGTTGAGATAGGAGATGTCGCCGTTGATGGTCTGGAAGTGAAAGGATGAGCGGGGATCTATCTCCTCGAGGCCCTGCACGGTGCCGGTCCGGCGCGGGTCCGACACCAGAGTCGGGATCCCTTTATCGCGCTTGTGGTCGGCGACGCGCCAGAACAGGATCGGATGCGCCTCGCGGGCGTTGTGCCCCCAGAAGGAGATGAAGTCCGCCAGCTCGATGTCGTCGTAGGAGGTGGGCGGCGTGTCGGAGCCGTAGGAGGCGAAGTAGCCCGTGGCCGCGGAGGTCATGCACATGCGGGCGTTGGCTTCGATGGCGTTGGAGCCGAGCACGCCCTTCATCAGGACGTTCTCGATCCACTGCGCCTCCATGGTCAATTGCCCGGAGCCGTTGAGGCCGACCGAGCCGCCGCCCTCCTTTTTGACGAGCTCGGCGATGCGCTCGGCGACGACGTGCTCGGCTTCCTCGTAGGACGCCTCGCGGTAGACCGACTCGTCGAAGCGTCCCTTGCTCTCGGAGACGTGGCCGCGCAGGGGATCGCTCATGTCCTTGCGGATCAGGCACTTCTCGAGGCGGTCGCGGTAGATGGGCTCCTGCGCGTTGAGGCCCTTGATGCACATCACGCCCTTGTTGGTGGGGTGGAGCTTGTCGGGGACCATGCCGACGATAGTGTCGCCCTCGACCTGGATCAAGGTCCCGCAGCCGACGCCGCAGTACGGGCACTGGGACTGGAGCTCGCGGCGGAACTTGCCGCCCATGACCTTTGATGCGTCGGCCGCGGAGGCCAGCTCGCCCGGGAGCTGGGAGACGCCCAGCGCCGCGGCGGCGGCGCCGCTCGCCTTGAGGAAGTCCCGGCGCGACAGATCCTGCTCTTCGTTTTTCTTGTCCATGAATCCCCCGAATCTAAAAGTTGAACGCGGCCTGGAAGAAGCCCCAGTCGCGGTCGCCGCGCGTCGTCGTCGCCTTGACGAAAGAGCCCGCGAAAAAGCGGGAATAGCCGAACCACAAAGTGACGACCTCGCGGAACTTGCCCTTCACGTGAAGGTCGAGCTCGTTGCCGACGTCCTTGCCCGGCGCGCCGGTGGTCGAGCGCGGGATGATCGCCGTTCCCGCCGCGTCGTACCACGCGTCGAAGGCGCGGTGAAGCCGGAAGTGGTGGAAGTCGGCCTGCGCGCGCCAGCCGGGCTTGGGTTCGACGGAGACGCTCCCCTTGAAGTCGTGGCCGTTCTTCCAGGAGAAGAGGTCCTGATAGCCCTGATAGGAATGGCCGAAGGGAAAGAGCGGGTCGAAGGTCGAAACCTTGTTGTCCGACGGATCGGGGTCGCCGCTGGCGAAGTCGTACTCCACGCCGAGGCGGGGCTTGAGGGAGTGCTCCAAAGTGTAGCCGCCGGTCGCGGCCAGCGCCCAGGCGCGCACGCGCTGCCCGGCCTTGCGCCCGAACTGCCAGTCCGCCTCGCCGGTGTAGTCGAAGCGTCCCGGCGTTCCCTTGACCCGGGCGCCGAGCGTGCGGTCGCTGAGGTTGCCGAGCGTGCCGTGCTCGTTGGTGAAAGTCCCGTCACGCTGGTCGCGGCCGAGAAGGTAGGCGTCGAACTCGTGCTCCGGCACCGCCTTGCATGAGGCGTACAATCCCCAGAAATGACCGTTGCGCTTGGCGATGTTCACTTCCTTGACGACGGTGTCGAACAAGTCGACGGTGAAGCCCGTCCCGCGAAGCCGCAGGCGCGCGCCGTCCCAGGCCCGCCCGACGTTGCTCCAGTCGAGGGGGCTGACGAGCCTCTGGTCGCCGTACGACAGCTCCTGGCGTCCCACGCGCAGATCGAGCGGCTCGGCGAACAGGTCGAGGACGTCGATGTAGCCCTGGTGCAGGTCCACATTGGCCGAGTTCGCCGCCACCGAGGCCTCCGACCCCCAATTTCGGGAATCTTGGAGCTGAATGAAGCCCTTGACGCCTTGGCCCGCGTCGACGCCGGCGCCGAGGCGGGTGCGAAGCGTGGTCAGATCGAAGCCGCGGCGCCTTCCCGGGGTCGCGTAGCTCTCGACGTTCGTGGTCTCGGCGCGGGCGCGGATCTGGCCGCCGAACGTGACCTTGGGAGGCTCGGCGGCGGAGGCCGCGGCCGTGATCATAAGGAACAGGGGGACGAGGGGGATCATTTATTTTCTCCTTTCAAGGTGGTTTCCTTCAGCCCCCGCCACAGCGCCGCTTCGGCGCTCGCCACGTACTCGTGCATCGAGCACGGGGCGGCGCAGTCGCAGTTCCGCGCCTCGATCATGCAGGGCATGCCGCCCGTGTCCAGGCGCTGGGAGGCGGACACGATCTCGGCCAAGGTGAGCTCGGCGGAGGGGCGGCCGAGGCGATAGCCGCCGTTGGCGCCGCGGCGGCTGTCGAGCAGCCCCTGCTGGGCGAGGCGCTGGAGTATTTTGGCGAGGTAGCTCGGGGAGAGCCCGGTCCGCTGGGCGATCTTGCCGACCATGTGGTATTTCCCGTCCGGAAGCGAGGCCAGAAAGAGGGCGGCGGTGACCGCGTAGCGCGACGACTGGGGCAGGTGCAGGAGCCTCGTATCCGGATTCATTTGTCCGTTATGCTGAAGCAACGAATCGGCCATCGTTTTCCCCTTCAGGGAGGTGACATTAATTGCGAAACATGGCGATCGCGACGAGTGGGAAAATCCCATATTGACAGAAATGGGTAAAGCGGCTACACTGAAGCCATGACCCCGACCCAGATACTCAAGTCTCAGGACTTCACCGAGGTGGCGGAAGTCCGGCCCGACGACAAGAAGCGGCTCCTTCTCAAGAAGGTTAAAAAAGCGGGGAAGATGTACCGCATCTTCGAGAACCCTCTCGGCCAGATCATCCTCGACCCCGTCGTGACGATCCCCCGGTCCGAAGCCTGGCTCTACCAAAACAAAGAGGCGATCGGCTCCGTACGGAAGGGCCTGAAAGAGGCGGGTGAGGGCAAGCTGCGCAAGCGGCCGAGCTACGCCCGCTTCGCCGCCGCGCCTTTGGAATAGGCGTGCGGTTCGCTCTCTCCTACACTCCCACCGCGGACGCGCAGCTTGACGCGCTGGAGAAGAACAAGGGCCTGGCCAAACGCTGCAAGGCCGTCAAGAAGGCCCTCGGCTTGATGGAGACCAATCTCAAGCACCCGGGACTCAACACCCACAAGTACGATTCTCTCATCGGCGCGCGCGGGGAGGAGGTCTTTGAGGCCTATGCCGAGAACAACACTCCCGCGGCCTACCGCATCTTTTGGCACTATGGCCCGAAGAAGGGCGAGATCACGATCGTGGCGATCAGCGATCACCTCTGACACAAAGCAGGCATCATTGGCATTTAAGAACGGCGAACGCGCTTAGCTGCCGAGCCTGATCTGGCCGGAGGAGCCTCATGGCTCGTTCTCGCAGGAGGATCACATGTCCTCCGTCGACCGCGCGCTCGAGACCCACCGGTAGTTGTCCGGTCAGCGAGCCGGCGCCAGCCTCGTCCGGAGGCAAGCTCCCAGTTCATGGAGTTTTGAGGCAGGGGCGAGGGAATTTTTTGGTGGGGTGGATCGTATGAATAATAATGGATAAACCACAAAGACACCAAGACACAAAGGATTTTTGGTTACGACCGCT
>JAKFCD010000107.1:0-39402 GCA_036676805.1 Elusimicrobiota bacterium | reverse complement strand
AGAGCCCGGGCGCGCTCCCGCGCCTTCGGCGGCAGCTTCTTCGCGCCGCGGGCGAGCAGCCCCTCCAAGGCCTCGGCGAGGATGCGCTCGTCGCGCAGCGGGCCGAGGGTCCGCGCGGCGCGGCGGCAGGCGGCCCGCGCGCGCTCGCACGGCGTCTCGACGCCGGTGCCCCGTCCGAGCCGCAGCAGGGCGCGCGCCCGCTTCAGGCTCAGGCGCGCCTCGTGGACCGCCCGGCTCGAGGCGGGGCGCTTCGCCAGCCACCGGCGCGCCCGCGCGACCTCGCCCAGGGGGTTCATCACGGCGGATGCCGCAACGTTTCCTCCGGTCGTGGCCCGATCGTTGCGGCCGGGTCGGCGGGGCAGGGAGGTTCGATGAGCTTCAACAAGCGCATGCGCCGGATCCTCGAGGTCTGCACGGCCATCCTGCTCCTGCTCGTGCTGGCCACGGCCCTCGCGCTCAAGCCCGGGAAAACCGCCGGCACGACCGTCGAGATTCCCGTCGTGCTCAACGTCAAGACTTTGCTCTACCATTGCCCCGCCTGCGACCTCGCGCGCCATTGCGGGCCCGACTGCGCGGTCGTCGACCTCGCCGAGGCCGTGCGCCGCGGCGGCAAGCCCTGCCGGGTCTGCGGCGGAATCTGCGCGGCGCGGTGAGCCTAGCGCTTCGCGTCGTGCGCCCCGGCGGAGCGCGCGTGCTCCCCGAGCCGCTTGAGCTCGCCGGCCGGGAGCTTCTCCTTGAGCAGGGGGAACAGGACCTGCTCCTCGTAGGAGAGATGGTTCTCGATCTCATCGCGCATGCGGCCCAGAAGCTCGCGCACGCGGTGCACGTGCTCGCCGTCGCAGGTGAAGGTGACGGCGCCGAACAGCTTCATGACGTCGGCGACCGTCCGCCGGCCTTTCGTGAATTCGGCGCGCATCTCCGCATCGAGCCCGAGCCGGTCGCCGGCCTCGGAGAGGACCTCGTCCTCCGCCGCCTCGTGGCGTCGAAAGGAGGCGAAGAAAACGTCGACGTCGCGCAGCAGGGCGTCGCGGTCCAGGCACACGCGGTCGTCCCAGCCGACGCCGTGGGGCAGCTTGAACGGCGCCTCGAGCGCCGCGAGTTCCCGGCGCAAGGCCCGGTGGCTCTCGTGCAGGAATTCGACGATGTCCATAACCTTTCCCCCCCGGCGAGGCTCCCTATTTCAAGCTCAAGGGCCTCTCCCGCCCCGCCGGCCTTCCTCCGGCGATGCGCAAGGCATGCGGCGCGCGGTGCGGGACGGGCACGGCGAGCACCGGAATCGAGGAGCGCCGGAGCACCTGCTCCAAAGTCGTTCCGAAGAACGCGTCCTTGATGAGGGATTTCCCGTGCGCGACGAGGACGATCCAGTCCTGGCCTCGCTTCGCCTTCAATATCCCCTTCACGGCGTCGCCGACGGCCGCCTCCGTCTCCGGCCGGCATTCCTTTAGAATCGCGGCCGGCAGCCGATGAAGGAGGGTGGACAGCCGGTACTGGAGGTTGCCGGTCCAGACCGGGTCGTCGGTGACGTGCAGCGCCTTTAGGCGCGCCCCCAGCACCGCGGACGCGGCCGCGGCGTAGGCGAGCCCGTACTCCGCGTACGCGGTGAAATTCACGGGCGCGAGGATCGAGCGGATCCCCCGCGGCTCCCCGCGCGCGGCGAGGACGGGCACCGGCGAGGAGCGGATCACCGCCTCGGCCGTCGAGCCCAGGAGCGCGCGCTTGAGGCCGCGGCGGCCGCGCGTGCCGACGACGATCAGATCCGGGCGATGGAGCCGGGCCTGGCCGAGTATGCGCTGGGCCGGATCGCCGTGGAGGATCGTGACCTTGACGCCCTTCCCGACCTTGGCCTGGATCGCGGAGCGAAGCTCGGCGACGCCGGCCGGGGTCAAGGTCGACGGGGGCATCAGATCCACGCCTCCCTGCCAGGGCTCGACGTAGACGACCTCGAGGGCGGCCCCGCAGCTCTTCGCGAGGGCGGCCGCGTGCTTCCAGGCCGTCCGAGAGACGTCGGACAGGTCATAGGCGACCAGTATCCTCTTCGGAGGGAATCGGATCATAAAGCCCCCAGTACGCGCGTACTCAAGGGCGCAACGAACCGGCCTTGGTCAGCGCTTGTCGGCGACGAGGACGCAGAGGAGGAGGGGCAGGTAGGCCAGGGAGGCGAGGAAGACGCGCCGGGCGGAGGCCTGCGTGAGCTCGCGCGCGGCCGCCAAGGACAGGGCGAGGAACGCGCCGCCCAGGGCCAGGGCCGTGAAGAGGTAGGCGCGGCCGGCGAGCCCGAGGACGAAGGGGAGCGCGGACACGGCGAGCAGCAAGGCGGCGGTGGCCGCCAGCTGCCGGGCCAGCTCCGCGCCGGAAGGATCGGTCACGGACGCCACGCGGCAGCCTCCGCGCGCGTAGTCCTCCCGGTACAGCCAGGCCAGGGCCAGGAAGTGCGGCATTTGCCACAGGAACTGTATCCCGAAAAGCGCCGCCGCCGAGGCATCGAGCGCGCCGCCCGCCGCCGTCCAGCCGATCACCGGCGGCAGCGCGCCGGGAACGGCGCCGACCCAGGTCGACAGCGGCGAGAAGCGCTTCATCGGCGTGTAGACGAGCAAGTAGCTCGCGAGGGTGAACGCCGTCAGCGCGCAGGAGACGACGTCGACCTTCCAGTACAGCAGCCCCAGCCCCGCCGCGCCCCACAGCAGGCCCAGGGCGTGCGCGGCCCCGGGCGCGACCAGCCCGGCCGGGATCGGGCGGCGCATGGTGCGCTTCATGCGCGCGTCGAGCTCGGCCTCGAGCACCTGGTTGAGGCAGCCCGTGGAGGCCGAGGCCAAAGCCACGCCGGCCGCGGTCCAAGCCAGGCGCGCCCAGTCGAACGCCCCCCGCGAGGCCAGCGCGTAGCCCGCGGCCGCGCACAGGGCGACCAGCACCGTGATGCGGGGCTTGGCCAGCGCGAGATAGGGGCTCACCGCTTAAGAGACCGTGCCGTAGTCGTAGGGATGTCCCGAGGCGACGGGCGGCGTCTTGAAGTTCCCGTGCGGAGGCGGCGACGCCGCCTTCCACTCGAGCGTGAGCGCCTCCCAGGGGTTCTCCCCCGCGGCCGTCCCCGAGCGAAGGGAGCGGTAGACGTTCCACGCGAAGACGATCACCGACGCGCCGACGATCAGCGCGGCGAAGCTGGCGAAGGTCTGCACCGGGTCCATCCACGCCGGGAAGTCCGCGACGTGGCGGCGCATGCCGTGGTTGCCCAGCCAGAACAGCGGGATGAAGACGGCGTTGAAGCCGACGAACATCAGGCCGCACTGGAGCTTGGCCAAGGTTTCGTTGAGGCGCCGGCCCGTCATCTTCGGGAACCAATGATGGAAGCCCGCGAAGAAGCCGAAAACCGCCCCGCCCATGATGGTGAAGTGGAAGTGGGCGACGATGAACCAGGTGTCGTGCAGATGCAGGTCGGTGGGCGCGTCGGCGAGCGGGATGCCGGTCAGGCCGCCGATGAGGAAGTTGGCGACCATCGCCAACGCCCACACCAGCGGCGAGTCGAGCCGCAGCTTCGCCTTCCACAGCGTGCCCAGGACCGACAGGAAGACGACGCCCGTCGGGATCGAGATCAATTCGGTGTTGATCATGAAGGGCAGCTTCAGGAGCATCCACATGCCGGAGGTGAACATGTGATGCGCCCAGACGATGAAGCTCAGCGCGGTGATCGTCATCAAAGCGCCCGCGACGAGGGAGTACGCGAACAAGGGCTTGCGCGCGTACACCGGCAGGATCTCGAGCACCGCGCCGAACGCGGGCAGGATCATGATGTAGACGGCGGGGTGCGAGTAGTACCAGAACAGGTGCTGGTAGAGCAGGACGTTGCCGCCGAGGTCGGCGCTGAAGAAGGTCGTGTGCAGGACCCGGTCGAAGGTGACCATGATCAGGGACGCGGCCACGACCGAGGTGCCCATGACTTGGATGATCGCGGTGGCGATGATCGACCAGGTGAAGATCGGCACGCGGGCCCAGCCCATGCCCGGCGCGCGCATCGTCAGCACGGTGGCGATGAAGTTCACGCCGCCGAAGATGGAGGAGAAGCCGGCGGTGACGAAGGCGAGGATGAACAGCTGCTTGCCGATCGTCGTCCCCTGCGTGGAGAGCGGGGCGTAGGCGGTCCAGCCGAAGTCGAGGCCGCCCAGGAACGGAGAGGCCAGCAGCAGGAGCACCGCCGGGGGCAGCAGCCAGAAGCTCAGCGCGTTGAGGCGCGGGAAGGCCATGTCGCGCGCGCCGATCTGCAAAGGGACTATGAAGTTGCCGAGGCCGCCCGCCGTGGCGATGAGGGCCACGACGACCATGGTGATGCCGTGCAAAGACATCACGGTCACGTACTGCTCGGGCGTCAGGAACTGCAGGCCGTGGCGGGCCAGCTCCAGGCGCATCGTGAGCGCGAGCACGCCGCCGACGAGGAAAATGACGACCGCGGCCGCCGTGTATTGAATGCCGACGACCTTGTGGTCCACGTCGAAGGAGAAGTACCGCGCCCAGCCTTTCTTCTCCTCGGGCTCGCGCCCGAGCGCGTAGGTGCGCATCGCCTTGGCGCCGCCGACGACGGCGAGGAAGACGAGCAGGGCGGCGAGGTAGCCGAGCACGCACGCGGCCTGCGGCCCGAGCGGGCCCGCCAGGCCGAGGACGCCTCCGAGGAACACGACGACGCCGGCGACGACGGCCGCCAAGAATTCGGTCATTTCATTCTCCAGGGGTGCGGCGCTAGAATTCGGCCTTCATGTTCTCCTCGAACTCCGCGTGCTCGAGGACTTCGACGGCGGCCTGCATGTCGTAATGGTCCCGTCCGCACAGCTGGTTGCACAGGAGCAGGTACTCGCCGGTCTTCGTCGGGGTGATGATCAGCGGGATGGCCTTGCCGGGCACCGCGTCCTGCTTGAGGCGGAACTCGGGGACCCAGAAGGCGTGGATGACGTCGCTCGAGCTCAGGATCAGGCGGTGGCGCTTGCCCTTCTCCATGTACAGCTTGGCGCCGTAGGTCTTGTACCGCGGGTAGTAGAACTCCCAGCTGAACTGCGAGGCCCGGACCTCGATGTCGATGTCCGCCTGCGCGTCGCCGACGATGGCGCGCAGCTCGTGCGCCCCGAGAGCGGCCAGCGCCAAGGTCAGCCCGACGCTGCCCGCGATCCAGCCGACCTCGACGAAGCGGCCGCGGCTGCGGTCGAACTTCTCCCCCTGCTCGGTCCGCTTCGCGGCCCGAAAGGCGACGACGCAGTAGATCAGGAAGGCCATGACCACGGCGTAGATCACGCCCTCGACGACGAGCAGCCCCGTCCAGGCCGAATCCACGTGCGCGGCCTGCGCCGAGGCCGCCTCGGGCATGGTGGGAAACGAGGTGAACACCGCGTACAGCCCCCAGCTGATGAGCGCGCTCAACGCGGCGATGACGACGACGGCGTATCTGTTCTTCAAGACCCGACCTCCAGGAGCCGCCGCGCGTCGCGGGCGAGGGCGGCGTTGTCCGACTCGCTGAGACCGTCATAGAACCGGCGGATGGCCCCATTTTGGTCCACCAAGGCGAAGCGCGTGCTGTGCGCGGCGCGCTGCTCGGCGGGGGCCGAGGGGTTGATCGACAGGGGCAGGCGGAACCCGGCGTACAGCAGGTGATAGGTCTGAGACGGCGTGCCGCGCAGGAACACCCAGCGCTCGAGGTCGGCGCCGTAGCGCTTGGCGTAGGCGCGCAGACGCTCGGGCGTGTCGCCCTCGGAATCCACCGCGACCGTCAGCAGGCCGACGTCCGCCGGCAGGCCGCGGCCGAGGTCGGCCATGCGCGAGCTCAGGATGGGGCAGGGCCCGGCGCAATGCGTGAAGATGAAGTCCACGATCCAGACCTTCCCCAGAAGGTCGGGACGCCCGAACTCGCGCGAACCGCTCGTCCCGACGGCCGTCATCGTGAAGTCGGGAAGCGACGCGAGCGGCTCGGGCCGCCCGCAGGCGCAGGCGAGGAGAGCGGCCGCGGCGAGGAGGACCTGGCGCATCAGAAGCGAGCGAAGGTCATGTCGGGGATGATGCCGATGAGCAGGATCAGCACGGCCAGGACGCCGACGCCCAGGATCACGAAGGTCATCGCGCGCTCGCGCCGCAGGCCCATGAAGTAGAAGCCGATCAAAGCGGCCTTGCCCGTGGCGATAAGCGCCGCCAACGAGATAGTCATGATGCGCCCGCCGTGCGTGAAATTCCCGGCCGCCAAGGTGGCGCCGGTCAATGCGAGCAAGGCGAGATAGACGCCGAGGTCGAGGGCGTCGTCGTTGTGCGCCGCGTCCTTGGCGCCGGCGGCCAGCGCGTCGGGGGTGATGTCTTGGCTCATAGGGGTCTCCGGGTCAGATGAGGTACAGGAGCGGGAAGAGGAACACCCACACCACGTCGACGAAGTGCCAGTACAGGCCGGCGTACTCCGCGCGGCGCGCGACGGCCGGCATCGGCGCCGACGCCGAGGCGTACAGCGCCACGCCGTTCCAGACGAGGCCGGCGACGATGTGCAGGGCGTGGAGCATGGTCAGCGCGTAGTAGTAGGAAAGAAAGATGGACAGCCCGGGGTTGGCCAGGGCCAGCTCGGAGCCCGGGTAGTAGCCGTGGGATATCTTGAACGCGTACTCCGCCGACTTCACGACGAGAAAACCCAGGCCGAGGACTATGGTCGCGACCATGTTCGAGCGGAACCCCGCGCGGTCGGCGCGCTCCGCGCGGGAGATCGCGCGGACCATGGTGTAGGAGCTGGTGAGCAGGATCACCGTGTTGAGCGCCGCCAAAGCGAGGCCAGGCAGGTGTCCCGCCTCTGG
Organism: Elusimicrobiota bacterium; assembly: GCA_036676805.1. GTDB lineage: Bacteria > Elusimicrobiota > Elusimicrobia > UBA1565 > UBA9628 > GWA2-66-18. The sequence goes on along the minus strand of JAKFCD010000107.1, from coordinate 32,602 downwards.
CCAGACCACGACGCCAAGCGCGCACTCGGGGTTGCCCAGGCGCGTGCCGATATAGGCCGACAGGAAGGCCCCGAACAGCAGGATCTCCGACAGGATGAACAGCCACAGCCCGACCTTGCCCCCCTCGTCCTCGCGCCAACCGTCGTTCATCGTGAAAGTCGCGTCCATGTCTCAGCGTCTCCCCGGGACTTGCCCCGCGTGTTTCGATAGTGCGTCGTTGAGCGGATGGGCCTCGAGGCTGCGCGCCATCTCGTCCAAGGTGGTGCGCGCCAGCGACCGGCGCACGTCCTCCTCGCGCTCGCGCAGCGGGCAGAAGACGATGCAGTCGGTTCCCTCGCATTTGCGCGCGGGATAAAACACGCAGTCGGCGCGCTGATACGGGCCCTCGCAGGCTTCGAGTATGTCGAGCAAGGAGATCTCAGAGGCCGGCCGCGCGAGGCCCACGCCGCCCCCGGCGCCGCTCTTGGAGACGATGAGCCCCTTCTTCAAGCACAGCTCCAGGATCTTGGAGAGGAAGGCCTTGGGGATGGACTGATCCGCGGCGAGCACGCGCACGGGAACGAGCTTGCCGGCCTCGCGGCCGGTCGCCAGGGCGAGCCGGGTCAGCGCCGCAATGGCGTATTCCCCTCCGCGATTCAAATTCAAGCAGCCGGTGTTCATGGATGTTTTGTGTCTTTAATATCTCCAATCGCTCTCGTGCAACGCTTCTGCCACGATTTCCAGGAAAATATGGAGCACCCCTCAAAGGGAAAACCCGCGGAGACGACTATCCTTGAGGATAGCCCGCGGCGATCAAACGCCGCGCAGCTCGACGAGCGGCGAGGCGGCGGACGCGGCGGCGAGCAGGCGGGACAGCGCGACAGGATCGTGCGACGCGAGCAGGGCCTCATCGCGGCAGCCGTCGGGACGGAAGGCCTGGAGCACGTGCTTGCGGGCGCCCACGGCGAACAGGGAGGACGACAGGGCGACGAGCTCCGCTTCGGAGATCAGCCCGGGATGCACCGTGGTCCGGCATTCATGCTCGACCCCGCTGTCCACGACGAGGCGCAGGCTTTCGAGCGCCTTCCCACCGCTGCCGGGCACGCCGTTGACGGCCTCGTAGCGCTCGAAGGGGCCCTTGATGTCGAGGCCGACCCAGTCGACCAAGGGCAGCAGGGCGCCCAGCCGCTCGGGATACGCCCCGCCGGTGTGCAGGCCGACCTGAAAGCCCAAGCCCTTTACCTCCTTCATCGCGGAGGCGAGGCCGTCCTGCAGGGTCGGCTCGCCGCCGCTGAAGACGACGGCGTCGAGCAGGCCCTTGCGCCCGCGCAGGAAGGAGCGCGCCGCCCCCCACTCCCTCTCCGGCTCGGCGTCGGCCGGGATGAGGTGCGGGTTGTGGCAATAGGAGCAGCGCCAGGGGCAGCCCTGGCAGAAAAGGACCGCCGCCAGGGCGCCGGGAAAATCCGTCGTGCTCAGCGGCGTCAATCCGCCGAGGCGGAGGCCGGGGGCGTCAGGAAGCGCGGGGTAGGTCGCATTCCTTGAAGAATCGCCGATCGTAGTGCTCCCCCTTCTTGCCGATGTTGAACGAGGCGACCGGGCGGTGATAGCCCATCACCCGCGTCCACACCTCGCAGGGCTGGCGCTCGGAGTCCTCGAGACCGACGACCGTCCGGGGCTGGTTCTTGTTCATTTCGCGCTCCTTTGCTTTTCGTCCAGGCGTTCGACGTCGCACTTCGGGCAGAACGGGTGCTCCCCGTCCAGATAGCCGTGGGTGGGGCAGATCGAGAACGTCGGCGTGATGGTGATGTAGGGCAGGCGGAAGCGCTCGAGCGCGCGCTTGACCAGCAGCTTGCAGGCCCGGCCGCTCGAGACGCGCTCGCCCATGTACAGGTGCAGCACGGTGCCGCCCGTGTACTTGCGCTGCAGCTCGTCCTGGCGCTCGAGGGCCTCGAAGGGGTCGTCGGTGAAGCCGACGGGAAGCTGCGAGGAGTTCGTGTAGTAGGGACGGTCGGCGGTGCCGGCCTGGAGTATGCCGGGGAAGCGCTTGCGGTCCTCCTTGGCGAAGCGGTAGGTCGTGCCCTCGGCGGGTGTCGCCTCGAGGTTGTACATGTGACCCGTCTCCTCCTGGATGGCGACCATGCGCGCGCGCACGTGGTCGAGGAAGCGCACGGCCATGGCGTGCCCCTCGGGGGCGGTGAGGTCGAACTTGTCGGCGCTGAAGTTTCGGATCATCTCATTGATGCCGTTCACGCCGATCGTCGAGAAGTGATTGCGCATCGTGCCCAGGTAGCGCCGCGTGTACGGGAACAGGCCCTCGTCCATCAGGCGCTGGATGACTTTGCGCTTGATCTCGAGGCTGTTGCGGGCGATGTCGATGAGCTCGTCGAGGCGGCCGAGCAAGGCCTTCTCGTCGCCCTTGTGAAGGTGCCCCAGGCGCGCGCAGTTGATCGTGACCACGCCCAGCGAGCCGGTCTGCTCGGCGGAGCCGAACAGGCCGTTGCCGCGCTTGAGCAATTCGCGAAGATCAAGCTGCAAGCGGCAGCACATCGATCGGATCATGTTCGGCTTGAGCTCTGAATTCAGGAAGTTCTGGAAGTAGGGCAGCCCGTATTTCGCGGTCATCTCGAAGAGCCGGTCCGCGTTCTCGCTCTCCCACGGGAAGTCCGAGGTGATGTTGTAGGTCGGAATCGGAAAAGTGAACACCCTTCCCTTGGAATCGCCGGCGATCATGACCTCGATATATGCCCGGTTGATCATGTCCATCTCTTCCTGCAGGTCGCCGTAGGTGAAGTCCGTCGGCACCCCGCCGATGAGGGGATGCTTGTCCCGCAGGTCCTCGGGGCACACCCAGTCGAAGGTCAGGTTGGTGAAGGGAGTCTGCGTTCCCCACCGGGAGGGGACGTTGAGGTTGTAGATCAGCTCCTGGATGCACTGCCGGACTTCTCCATACGGGAGCTTGTCCTTGCGGATGAACGGAGCCATATAGGTGTCGAAGGAGCTGAAGGCCTGAGCCCCCGCCCACTCGTTCTGCAAGGTGCCGAGGAAATTGACGATCTGACCGACCGCGCTCGACATGTGCTTGGGCGGACCAGCCTCGACCTTGCCCGGCACGCCGTTGAGCCCTTCCTGGAGAAGAGTCCGCAGCGACCACCCGGCGCAGTAGCCCGCCAGCATGTCGAGATCGTGGATGTGGATGTCGCCGGCGCGGTGCGCCTCGCCCATCTCCGGGGAATAAACGTGATTGAGCCAGTAGTTGGCGACGACCTTGCCCGACACGTTGAGCACCAGGCCGCCCAAGGAGTAGCCCTGGTTGGCGTTGGCGTTGATGCGCCAGTCGAGGCGGTTGACGTACTCGTTGATGGAGGACTCGACGTCGACGACCGTCTTCTGATCGCGGCGCATCTTCCGATGCTGCTCGCGGTAGACGATGTAGGCGCGCGCGGTCTTGAAGTGGTCAGCGGAGATCAGCACGTGCTCGACGACGTCCTGAATCTTCTCGATGGTCAGTGGACCGGAGGCGGAGCGGCGCGCGAGCACCTTGAGGACCTTGTCGGTCAGCGGCCCCGCGTCGGCGTCGCCGAACTCCCCCGCGGCGGCGCCCGCGCGGGCGATGGCGGAGCGGATCTTGGCCTGGTCGAAGTCCACGCAGGAGCCGTCGCGCTTGTTGACCGCCCGAAGAGTCGAAACCGCCGCCTGCGTCTGCGCCAGGTTGGTCGTCATTGGGGTTTCGTTCTCCTTGTATGCCGAAAATGCGCGAGCACGCAGGCACGCAACAGAGATGCCGCAGAAGACTGCTCCATCCTAAGTCAATTCGATAATAGATGACACTCGATGGAATCTAGATGTTCCAGGAAAGGACACCGGAGCAGAGCCAACTTGGTACGTACCAAGTCTGTGGATAACTTGGCGCAGTCGCCAGGAGAGCGTGCCCTACTTGACGGAGGACAGGGCCGCCGCGATGTCGCCGGCCAGCATCACGCGAGAGAAGCCCTGGGCGAGGCTGCGCAGGGCTCCTAGGTGGAGCTGCTCGTCGTGGGCGACGGTCGCGTCGGCGGGAATGAAGGTGCGCAGGCCCAGGTCGAAGGCGGCGCGGGCCGTGGACTCGACGCAAAGGTTGGTGGCCAGGCCGCAGACGACGAGATCCTCGACGCCGGCCCGGCGCAGGGCGCCCGCCAGGCGCGGGTTGGAGAAGGCGCTGTAGCGCGTCTTGCGCAGGACGGCCTCCCCCTTCAATGGGGCGACCGCCGCGGTCACGCAAGACTCGGCGCGGCCGTCGCGGCAGGTCTTGGCCCACCACTTGGTCATCAGGCCGCCGTCGCGGACGGGGTCGCGGTGGGCGTGGCGGGCGAAGAACACGGGGCGGCCGGCGGCGCGGAAGGCCTCGAGCAGGCGCGCGGAGCCCAGCACCGCCGCCCGTGACTGGGGCAGATAGGCCGGGGAGTTTCGGTCGACGAAGAAATCAAGAAGATCGACGACGAGCAGGCCGGCTTTGCGCGGGCGCAGCGGCTCGCCGCGGAGCTTGAAGCGGGCAAGGTCCTGGAGCCAGCCCTTGGCCTTCTCCTCCATGGTCGACGGCACGACGTAGCACTGGCTCTCGAGAGGCCCCGCGCGCAGGCCCGCGCGGGCCTCGTCGCGCAGGGCGGTCGACCACAGCTGGCCGCAGGAGGTGGCGGCCTCGATCTCCTCGGGGGCGCTGGGCGAGAGGATCACGTCGAAGCCGAGGGCGCGCAGCCCCGCCCGGGCGGCAGCGACGTCGGGCGGAGCCTCGTTCCAGAGGCGCGCCGAGCCGCTCGCCTCGGCCGCGCGCGTCGGATTGACGGGCGTGATCTTGACGAGAAAGGTCTCGGGGTCGAATATTCGGGCGACGACCTCGGGCTCCAGGGGTTGGCCCGGAGCGAGCGCGAAGTTCAAGGTCACCTTGCGGTCGCCGGGACGCTTCCAGCGCCGGCCGAACTCGGCGACGCGCTCGAGGCTCCAGGGGCGGGCGCGCATGACCTCGCGGCGGACCTTCTCGTCGGTGGAGTGCGCCGAGAACTGGAGCTGGAAGCGGCCGTCTCGGTAGAGGCGGTCCTTGACTTCGCGCATCTCCTCGAGGCGCTCGGCCGCCGTCGGCGTATCGGGCCCCACGGTCGAGATCGAGGCCATCAGGCCGGGCCCGCCCCACTCCGCGGCCAAGCGTTCGAGGGCCTCCGGCGTCGCGGGGTTCAGGGTCGGCTCGCCCAGGCGCGCGAAGTGGACCTTGAGCTTGGGATGGCGGCGCGCGTCGAGGCCGGGGTTGTCCTTGACGACGCGGCGGACCTGGGCGACGATCTCGCCCGCGGTGAGGTTGCCGCGCCACCCCATAGCACCCCCGTCGCACATCCGGCAGCCGATCACGCAGCCCACCTGGGTGGACAGCATCAGCACCCATTTCTCGCGCTTGGGCACGCCCGGCTCGACGGTGTCGACGAACTCGATGAGGCGGTCGCGGGCGCCCGGCAGGCGCGCGAGATAGAGCTGCCCCAGCGGCCCGGCGGAGCGCGTCTCGAGAATTCTCACGGCCGGCCCCGCAGCCAGCGTTGGGCGCGCATGGCCGCGGCCATGCCGTCGCCGGCGGCCACCGCCACCTGGCGCTCGAGCCCGCCGCGCGCGTCGCCGGCGACGAACACGCCCGGGCGCGCGGCGAAGCGCGCCCACGGGGAGGCCTGGGCCCCGATGAGGACGAAAGCCGCCGAGACCTTCAAGCGCTCGCCGCCGCTCAGGACGAGGGCCGTCACGCGCTCGCGGCCGACGACGCGGAGCACGCGCTCGCGGCGGACTTCCACATTCGGGCGCGCCGCGAGGCGCGCGAGCAGGAGGCGATGGGCCTTCAGCGGGCCGCGGGCGACGAGGAAGACCGAGCGCGCCGAGCGAGCGAGGTGCACGGCCTGATGGATGGCGGCCTCCCCTCCTCCGATCACCGCGACGTCTTGCCCGCGCCGGGAGCCGGCTTCTTCGAAGGCGGCGTGCCCGACGCCGCGGCCGCGCAGACGCCCGGCGCCGGGAGCCTTCAGGTCCTTGAACCGCGCGCCCGTGGCGAGGACGACGGCCCGGGCGGACAGGCGGCGGCCGTCGGCCAAGGTCAGGCGCTGCGAGCGGGCCCCGGAGCGAAGCCCGGAGAGCTCGCCGCGCACGGTCTTGAGGCCCCAGGCCCGCGCCTGGCGGACGTAGGCGGACATGAGCCGCGAACCGGAGACCCCCCCGGGCCAGCCCGGCGCGTTCTCGATGACGGACAGCCGGCGCGCCTGCCCGCCGAGGACGCCGCGCTCGAGGAGGACGGTGCGCAGGCCGGCCCGCGACAGCTGCAGGCCGGCGGCGAGGCCGGCAGGCCCGCCCCCGACGACGGCGGCCTCCCAAGGGCGCGCGCCCCGGCTCACTGCGGCGTCTCTCCGCTGGCCTGGAGAAGCTTCTTCGCGTCGAGGATGCGGATGCGCCCGCGCTCGGTGCGCAGGATCTTCTTGGCGCGCAGGACGGCCAGGCCGCGGAACACCGTCTCCTGGGAGGCGCCGACCCAGGTCGCCAGCTCGTGGCGCGTGGCGGGGATATCGTCGCCGAAGCGATCCCGCAGGTCGAGCAAGGTCGAGACGATGCGGTCGTTGACGCTTTCCCGGCCGAAGCGCACGAGGTTGCGTATGGCCCGGATGCGCTCCGCGCATTGCTCCGCGGTGCAGCGGGAGACCGCGAGCGAGCGGTGCGAGAGCGCCTCGAAGGCGCGGTCGGGGATGCGGATCGCGACGAGCTCGCCCTCCGCCACGGCGGTGCAGGTATGAGGAGCGCGGCTGCCCAGGCGGCAGTACACGCCGAACAGCTGGCCGGGGCCGAGCGCCTCGGCCTGCAAAGTGCGCGTGCCGCCCGCGAAGATGAGGATGCGCACGCGGCCTTCGACGATCAGCCAGCCCGCGGTGGCGCGGTCGCCCTCGGAAAATATGACGGCCTTGGGCGCGAAACGGTGCAATGAGCAGGCGGCGGCCAAGGCCTTGAGGTCGGCCTCGGACGCTCCGGTGAACGGAGGGGTCCGGGCGAGGATGGCGGCGATCTGAGACTGATCGGAGCTCAACCCTTTCCGCCATGCAACGGGCCGGCCAATCGCGCCGGGACGAAGCGTTGCGGGGCGAAGCCCGATGAGAAATCTCCCCTGGCTTTTCCTCCTCCTGTCCCCCTTGCTCGCCTGCCGCCGCGAGGCGCCCCCCGTCGCGCTCGCCGCCGAGCAGGAGGACCGCAGGGAGCTGGTGCGCCAGCCGCGGGAGGAGCGGGAGCCCGGCGCCGCCGGGCGCAAGCTGAGCCTCCTTCTGCTGGCGGAACGGAGCAGGATCCGCAAAGGCGAACCTTTCGGCTACCGCCTCGAGATGCGCAACGCGGGCCGCGAGCCCCTGCCCATCAAGGAGGACGCGCCGTCCTTCGTCAAGGACGGCTCCCTGTGCGGCTCGAACGCCTTCCGGCTGTACGCGACGCCGCCGAAAGGCAAGGAGAGGCTCCTCGCGTGCAGGCCCGTGGACGCGGCGGAGGTCCAGGCCAGCACCGCGCCCGCCCGCCGGCCGCCGTCGGCGCTCGACGTGACCCTTCTGCCGGGAGAGTACCTGCTGACCCGCGGGTCCGCGCCGGGCAAGCCCTTCCGCCCTCTCGACACGGCGACGCCGTTCGAGGCCCTGGGCACCTACAAGCTCCAGGCGGTCTACGCCCCCGACGGCGGCCCGCGCTCCGAGTCCAACACCGTCGAGGTCGAGGTCGTCCCCTAATCCTTCGGGAGCAGCTTCGCGCGCTCGGCGCGGATGCGCGACAGGAAGCCGGCGCGGGCGCCGGGGCGCGCCAGCGCCCGCTCGTACAAGGCCAGGGCCTCGTTCGCGCGGCCCGTCGAGGCGTAAAGCGAGCCGAGGCTCAGGTAAGGCGCCGGGAAATCGGGATCGCGGGCGATGGACGCCTTCCAATCCCTGGCGGCTTCCTCCTCCGCGCCCACGAGCGAGCGCAGCACGCCCCGGTCGTTGAGCCATCTCGCGTCGCCGGGGCGGGCGCGCAGGCGGCGCTCGACGATCGCGAGCGCGGCGTCATGCTGCCCCAAGGCCTGGCGCAGGAGGACCAGGCGGCGGGCCTCTCCCTCGACGAGCCCCGCGTCCGTCGCGCCCGACAGGAGCGCCGCGGCGCCCGAGCGGTCTCCCGCGGCGGCGGCGGCCTCCGCCCGGTCGAGCCGGGAGCCGGCGTCGTCGCCCAGGCGCCGACGCAGGCGCGCGGCGCCGCGCGCGTCGCCCAGCGCGTGATAGCCTTGCGCGAGGCGGCGAAGCTTCGCCGGGCTCGACGTCAGCGGCTCGGCGGCCGCCAGGCTCTTCAGGGCCTCGCCCCGCCGGCCGCTCAGCGCCGCCCTGAGGGATAGATCGAGGAGGATGTCCGCGTCGCCGTCCCCGCTCAGGCCCGCCCGCTTCAGCACCGCCAGCGAGCGGGAGAAGGCGCCGGCGTCCCGATAGGCGAACGAGAGGGACAGAAGCTTCTCGCGGTCGAGGTCGAGGCTTTCCGCGAACGCGAGGCTCGCGAGGCCCGCGCTCCGCTCGCCGGCGCAGGCCGGCGCCGATGCCAAGTCCAGCAGCAGGTTGACGTCCTCGGGCCGGGCGACGGTCGTCCGCCTCATGACGGCCAGGGCGCGGCCGCAGGCGCCGATATCCCGGTAGAGGAGCGCCAGCCGGCGAGCTCTCCGCGCGTCCAGGCTCAGCTCCTCGACGTGCGCCAGGAGCTCGAGCGCCTCCGGCCGCCGGGCGTCCCTGACCGCGGCGGCGGCCATGTCCATGACCAGGTCGGCGCCCTTCGTCCCTTTCGTGCCGAGCCGCTTCAGCACGGCCAGGGCGCGGGTATAGCTGCCGATGTCCCGGTAGGCCAGGACCAGGCCGCGCAGGCGCTCGTCGTCGAGCCTCAGGCTCTCGGCGAAGGCCAGATTCTCGAGGGCCGCCGCGCGCTGGTCGTCCTTGAGCGCCTTGGCCGCCGATTCGAGCAGCAGGTCCGCGTCCTTCGGCCCCCGCAGGCCGGAGCGCTTCATGATCGACAGAGAGCGCGCATGATCGCCGCGGGAGCGGTAGGCGACGGCCAGCTTCCGGTTCCGCGCCGGGTCGAGCCTGAGGCTCTCGGCGAAGGCGAGCATCTCCAGCGCCGTCCGCCTCTGGCCGGAGTCCCCCGCCGTCGCGGCCATGTCGAGCCACGCGTCCGCGAACCTGTTTCGCTCCGCGAACTCGAAGCCGGGGACGCCGGCGAAGAACTCGAGGAGCGCGGGGCGCTTCGCGGGAGGCCAGCTCGAGACGACGGCCAGCACGACCCGCGGGAGCGCGCTCCCGTGGGGCCGGGCGGCGTCGAGGGCGGCGGCCGCCTCGCCGCGGCGTCCGGCCCCGGCGAGGTACGCCGCTTTGACCACGCTCTCGCGGAGCCCGGACAGCGTGCGGATCTCGACGGGGCCGCGCGATCTCAGGATAGCCGCGGGCGGGCCGCCCGCGGCGGCCAGCGCCCAGGCATGGGCGAACTCGCGGTCACGGCTCGGCCCGAGCGCCAAGGCGCGCGCGAGATCGACGCGCGCCTCGACGGGGCGGCCGTTGAGCAGCGCGGCCATGCCGCGCTCCTCCCAGAGCCAGGGATCGCGCGGATGCCGCGCCAGCTCGCGCTCCAGCGCCCCGGCCCCGGCCGAGCGCGAGGGATAGGCCCAAGCGAGCGCGAGCACCGGGGCCAAGGCGAGCAGGAGCAAAGCGAACGCGCCGTGGACGCCCGCCGCGCAGGCCCGCGTCAGGCTCGCGGAGGCCGGCCGGGACCACGGGAGCAGGAGGCCGGAGGCGAGGACCGCGAGCAGCGGCCACGCGGGGGCGAAGTAGTTCGGCTGCACCGGCATCAGGCAGTGGATCGCGAACAGATAGCCGGCGAGCAAGGCGAGCTGACGGACCTCCTCGCGCCCGCGGAAAAGCCACAGCGAGCCCGCCGACAGGAGGAGAAGCAGGGGATTGAGGCCCGCGGCCGCCAGCGCGCGCCGCCCGACCGCGCCGAGAAAGGCCAGCGGCCGGGCGAACAGCTCCCCCGCCGCCCACGCGTAGATGTTCTTGCCCGCCGCCGCGCCCATCAGCTCGCGCGGATCGCCCATGCCGATCGTGCTTACGTAGCCCAGCGCGCCCGTGATGACGTTGGCGTCGGCCCGGCCGTCCTCGAAGACGATGAGGCGGCCGCACAGGCGCCAGTTCATCACGATCCACGGGACCAGAAACATGAACGGGAGCGCGATCAGGATCGCCGCCTCCCGCCGCCGCGCGCGGCCCCGCGCCCATTCGTAGGCGCTCAGCAGGAAGGGGAACAAAAAGAGGACCGACATCATGAGGAGGCCCGCGCCGAGCGAGGCCCCCAGCGCCGCCGCGCGGGCGGACGAGGGCTTGCGCGCGCGCCGGACCAGCATCCAGGCCGTCAGCAGGACGGCCAGGACGTACAGCCAGCGCTCGCCGCTCTCGCTCGCCGGCGAAGCCAGGCAGAACAGCAGCGCCGCCGCCGCCCCGCTCAGCGGTGAAAACAGGAACGCGCCCAGCGCGAACGCCGCGCCCGCGCTCGCCAGCAGGACGGCGAAGCGGACGCCGACGGCGGCGCGCCGGGGCAGGTGGCCGCAGAGCACGGCGTTGGGCACGGAGTAGGCGGGCATCGCCCGCGCCGTCCCGGGACGGGGGACGCCGTGGAGCAGGGCCTCGCCCCGCTCGATATGATAGTCGGACTCCGCCGCGCAATTCTCCGCGCGGAAGTCCCGCTCGAGCTTCTCGACTCGGGCGAGCAGCAGGACGGCGGCGAGCCCCAGGAGGAGCGCCGTCGCGGCGTTTTGCCGGCGCGCGGTCGGGAGCATGGTCTATTTTCCCCGGGGCCTCAGGGCCGCCAGGCCGTGGAGGCGGGCGTACGGCGCGGGCACGCCCGCGCAGCGGAGGTCGTAGCGGCAGGAACGGCAGGACGGGAGCTTGGCGCGCCCGATCTGGCCGCCGTCGGCGGAGAAATCCTCCGCGTAACGCACGCGCTCCTGGGGCAGGGATCGCGGCGACGCGTGCCGCGCCGGCTGTTCGAAAAGGCAGGGCGGAAAAGAGCTCTCGCCGCCCGACCGGGACACGGGCAGGCCCGCCGCGCGGCAGCGCGCGACGGCGCGGCGCAGGAAGGGCGCGGCGTCCCCGAGCGAGACCGTCCAGTCCGGGACCTTGAGATGGCCGATCTCATTGATCATGGAGAAGTAGAAGCCCGGGCTTCCCAACGCCGCGACGAAATCCGCCAGCTCCGGCAGGTCCCGGCAGTTGTGAGCGTTGACCACGGCGTTGACGGTGACGCCGCAGCCCGGGGCGCGAAGAAGGCGCCTCAGGCCCGCGACGGCGCGCGGGAGCTGACCGCGGCTGCCGGTGATCCGGTCGTACGCCGCGGGCTTATGCGAGTGAAGCGAGAACAAATAGGTCTTCACGCCGAGGCCGATCAGCTGATCGAGAAGCCCGGGACGCGCCAGATAGACGCCGTTGGTCTGCAGGACGAAGCGCCGGAAGCCGCGCGCGCGCGCGGCGGCGACGATCGCGGGCAGTCGCGGGTCCGAGGCCGGCTCGCCTCCGGAAAGGGTCAGCTCCCCGCGGGGGCCGGCGCGCGCGGCCAGCGCGTCGAGGCCGCGCTCGATGTCGGCGAGGTCGGCGCCCTTGCCGGTCAGGGTCACGAAGCAGAACGCGCATTTCTGGTTGCAGGCGAACGTCGTCCGAATCAGGAGATCGCGTCCCTCGTGGCCCTCGTGGCTCTCAGCCAAAGTAGGGCCGGCGGGGGGCAGCGGGGTCAGCTCGCCGAACCCGTACAGCTCGCCGTAGCTCCCCCAGACGCCCTCGCAGCGCGCGTGATGGGAGCAGCGGCCGCAGTCCGGGCCCTTCGCCTTGAGGGTGTCCTTCTTCTTTTCCTGCCAGACGAAGCGGTCCGGCAGCGGCCCCCGGCGCGTGGCCATGCTCACGTCGTTGTCGGGGTCGAAACCGACCTCGTCGAGGTACTTGGAGGCGAGGTGCTCGAGCAAGGGCCCCTTCACCCCGGCCAGGAGCAGGGCGCATTTCGGTATGCCGCCGAAGGTGAGGTGCCCGCGCGGTCTTTTCTCGGCGCGCAGCATGACGCGCAGTATCTTGGGCATGGCTTCCTTAAAAGAGGGGATCCAGCGCCGGTCCCCCCGAGCCTCGCCCTGCGGCCAAATGTAGTTGAAGCGGATGTCGTCGAGCCCGAGCGCGCCGAAGAAGGCGATGTACTCCTGCATCTCGTCGAGGTTGGGACGGCACAGGACGGGGTTCAGCGCGATATTGCCGGGCAGGCGCCCCGCGGCCCTCAGCGCGATCAGGTTCCTGATCCCGGCCAGCTTGCGCGCGAGGTTGCCGGGCACCCCGGTGATCGGTCCGTCCTCGAGCTCGGCGCGATGGCTGTGGATCGAGAGGGTCGCGCGCGTGAGGCCCGCCGCCGCCAAGGCCTCGCAGAAGGCGGGGTCGGAGAGGCGGGTGCCGTTGGTGCACAGGGAGACGCGGTCGTAGCCCAGGGACTTCGCGTAGGCGATCGACTCGACGATATGCGGGTACACCGTCGGCTCCCCGCCCAGGAAGCCGGCCGAACGGCAGCCCCGCGCGCGGAAGTGGCGCAGCTCCTCCTTGACCCGCTCGAGCTCCGCCCACGGCTCGTGGCCGTCGCGGTTCATGCTGCTCATGCAAAAGGCGCAGAGGTTGTTGCACAGCGTGCCGAGGTGGATCTCGACGCGGCGCGGCTCCCCGCTCACGCGGCGTCCTCGCGGGGGTGGAGCATCAAAGCGATGTCGGAGATCTCGGCCCAGGGAATCTTTTCCGCCTCCTTAAGCCAGGCGGCGCAGCCCATGGACATCACGCGGTCCGCGTACGGGTATTTCCCGCGGGTCTTCTTGGTCAGGTCGAAGAAGACGCTGACCTGCCGCCGGCCTATGATGGGCTTCATGACGGAGAGGCATTCCCGGAACTTATGGATGTTCAGGAACACGAAGACCGGCTCGCGCTCCCGGCGCACGGCGTCGAGGAAGACCACGTCGCCACCGCCCCGCGGCGAGGCCTCGAGATAGATGACGAAGGAGCCGCGGTTGTGCGTCCCCGTCCAGTCCACGGCGCTCAGCGACAGCATCGTCGACAGTATCGAGGCGCCGGCCAGCGCCCTGACCGGCTGCTCGCGCTCGCGCAGGCGCTTTACCAGCCAGGCCCCGGGATCGATGAAGCAGGGAATTCCCCCCGAGCAGATCAGGGCCGCGTCCTCCGCGGCGAGCCTGGCGAGAACCGTCTTGAGGAAAGCGGGATCCTCCTTCTCGGGGATGAGCAGGAACTCCTTGCCCGCGCAGTCGATCCCCAGGTCGCGGGTGAATTGCTCGCGCGTGAGCCCGGGATCCTCGGCGAGGAAGACGCGCAGCTTGCGCGCGACGCGGGCGGCGTGGACCGTGACGTCGAGGCGGTTGCCGATATGCCAGGGCACGAGGAACAGCGTATGAGGGGAAGTCGTCATGGGGCTCTCTCCATCCAGATGGGCTGCACGTATCTCTCCCAGCGCCGGACCCCCCCGGCCCACTCGAGCAGGGACGTGAGGATCAAGCGCATCTCCGCGCGATCCGGCTTCCTGCCCGGAGGGATTCCAAGCCTTTTCGAGGCGAGCGCCAGCATCTCGGCGGGGGCCTCCTCCAGATCCGCGGCCATCCCGGCCGCGTCGCCGGCGGCGTCGCGCAGAAGCGCGCGGTTGATATGAGTCCAATAATTCTTGGGTCCGCGCTCGACGAGGTGCTCGATGTCGGCGAGGGCCTCGGCGCGGCGTCCCAGGAGGCGATAGGCCTCGGCCCGCCAGCCGCGCGCCTCGAAGTCCTTGGGATCGAGCGCCACGGCCGCGTCGAGATCGGCGAGCGCGCGCGGGTGGTCGCCCAGCTTCAGGCGGACCGCCCCGCGCCAGCCGAAGACGAACGACTTCGCCCCCGCGGCGACCGCGGCGTCGAGCTTCTCGAGCGCCCTCGCGTGCTCCCCCAACCACAGGAGGACCTCGCCGTGCCAAGTCAGGACCTCGCCGAGCTGGCCGGGGTCGCAGGTCCGCTCGGCCTCCTCGAACTCGCGCAGGCCCCCGGCCGCGTCCCCGCCGGCCATGATCGCCTCCGCCATCCGGCAGCGCACCCACCAATGAGACGGCGCGCGGCTGAGTATGTCCCGGCTGATCGCGACGGCGCCGGGAAAATCCAGCTCGCCGAGCTTGACGAGCACGAAGGACTGGAGCATCCACGAGTAGCGCTCCGGGTCGAGGCCCTTGATCCTCCCGAACTCGAGCAGGGCCTTCTCTTGGTTTCGCGAGGCGTCGCTGAGGAGGATGGCCCGGTAGTAGGCGAACCAATGCGGGAACCCGCCGCCTTTCGCGGCGGCGCGCATCCGGCCCAGCTCCCGGGAGATGAAAAGGTCCTCCGCCACCGCCCGGCGCAGCCTGCGCCACCAGGGCCACATCAGCTGACCGGGGGACTCGAAGCGGCCGAACCGGTCGAGCACGGCCTCCCCCAACCGGAAGGCCGCGTGATAATCCCCCCCGCACATCAGGGCGGAAAAGATCTGCGGCCATTCGCTCGCGAGCTTGTCCGCGGCGCCGGCACGGGCGACCGCGGCGAGCAGCGCGCCCTCCAGCTCCGCGGCGAAGCGCCCGGCCTCGACGAGGCGGATCAAGGTCTCGAGGGGGGCCGCCGAGACAGGGGCCGCCGCGAGACCCTCGCGCACCTCCGCCTCGACGCGCAGGCGCCCCGCCCTCGTCCGCAGCGCCTTCGCCAGGCGCGCCTCCCGGTGCGCGGCGAACTTCTCCTCCTCGAGCAGGCGGGTGAGCTCGGGCGCGGCCCTCGGGTCGGCGGCCGCGGCCCGCCGGAGGGCCGCCTCCGCCTCCTCGAGGCGCCCGCGCTTCTCCTCGATGCGCCCCAGCCAGAGCAGGCGTTCCCATGGCTCGCCGGCCGCGCGCGCCAGGGCGCGCCGCGCCTCCTCGACGCGCCCGGCGCGCAGGCGGGCCTCGACCTCGGCGAAAGGTCCCTCAGCCACGCGTCCTCCGCATCCAGAGCGCGTCGAGATAGCGCTCCGGGCGGCGCACGCCCTTGGCGCGGACGAGCGCGGTTTCGAGGAGCGCGCGCTCGCTGCGCGGGCCGCGCGCGGCGGCGAGGAGGTCCGCGGGGACCCGCGCGAAGTCCGCCGCGAAGCCCTTCTCGTCGCCGAGCGCGCCGCGCGCGAGCGCGCGGTTGACGCAGGCCCAGGCGTACTTGGGGTCGAGCGCGAGCGCCCGGTCCAGGTCGCGAAGGGCCTGCGCGTGGCGGCCCGCCAGGCGGCGGGCCTCCCCGCGCCACACGTAGGCCTCGAGGTCCTGAGGGTCGGCCGCGATGGCCGCGTCGAGATCGGACATGGCGCCGCGGATATTCCCGAGCTTTAGCCGGGCGGCGCCTCGCCAGCAGTTCACCCAGATCTTCGTGCCGAGGGCCGCGCCTTCGTCGAGCTTCTTCAGCGCGGCCCGGTAGCGCCCCGCCCAGAGCAGCGCCGCCCCGTGCCAGGTCGTCACCGCGCGGCGCGCCCGTTCGCCCGAGGCGCCCGCGGCGGCGCGCTCGAACTCGCGCAGCCCGCCGGGGACGTCGCCGCGGGCCATGATCGCCTCGGCCATGCGGCACTGGAGCCACCAGTAGTCCGGCGCCCCGGCGAGGAGCGCGCGGCACAGCGCGATGGTCCGCTCGAAGCGGCCCGCGAGGAGGAGGTGCATGACGAAGGGATGGTGCATCAAGGCGTAGCGCGGCGCGCGCAGGCGCATGATCCGCGCGTGCTCGACCATCGCCTCCCCGTCGCGGCCGAGGCCGAGCAGGAGGACCCCCCGGCAGTACGCGAACCAGCCCGGATGCCCGCCGCCGGCCCGCGCCGCGTCCACGCGGGCGAGCTCGCGCGCGCAGAACCTCGTCTTCTTCGCCGAGGCGCGCGAGGGCACCGAACGCCACCACGGCCACAGGAAGCTGTTGGCCAGAGGCGTGCGCGCGGACCTCTCGAGCATCGCGTCGCCGAGCCGGAAAGCCTCGCCGTAGCGGCCCCGGCACAGCAGCGCCGAGAACACCTCCGGCCAGGCCGCGTCCGCGGCCTCCGAGGCGGGAGCCCCCGCGAGAGCCGCGGCGGCCTCCTGGAATCTCCCGTCCGCGATCAAGGCGGGCACCGAGGATTTCGCCCTCAGCCGGGCCAGGGCCGCCTCACCCTCGGCGCGCGGCCAGCCCCGCTCGAGCGCGCGGCGCAGATGGGCCTCGGCTTGCGCGAAGCGTCCGCGACTTTCGAGGAAGCGGGCGAATTCCCGCTCCAGGGACGCGAAGTCCGGGTTGGCGCGCAGGGCGGCGCGATAGGCCCGCTCCGCCTCGTCGAGGCGCCCTCGCTTCTCCTCCGCCTTGCCGCGTTCGAGGAGCGCCTCCCAGGGCGAAGCCTTAACCATGGTCCTTCCGCTTCGGGCGCGTCAGCTCGTCGGCCATGCGCTCGACGAAGGCCAGGAAGCCGTTGAAGCCCAGGAACGGCCGGTCCGACAGCGCGTGATGGCGGTAGCTGGGAAAGCCGAACTCCATCGTCGGGAACTTGAGGCAGGGCCACTCGTGCTCGCACCACGTCGAGATGAACAGGTCCAGCGGCAGGTCCATGAAGCCTCGGACCGCGTCGGACATCGCCGGCGGCTCGTGGAGGACGCCGGGCCCCGCCTGGCCGTGGGCGGCGCGCCCGCGGACGATGGCGCCTTCGAGCTTCAACCCCAGGTCGTCGGCGATGTCCCGGAAGCCGCCGAGAAGATGAGGGTCGCCCATATAGCCCGCGCGGCGGCCGAGGAAATACTGCGGGATGATCCACTTCAGGCGCGGAACCGCGCGCGAGAGCTCCGCGTCGATGAACGCCTCCGCCTCGCTTTCCCTGCCCGCGGCGGCGGCGGCGTCGCGCAGGAAGCGCTGCGTCTTGGGCAGGCCGAAGGGCAGCTCGGTCTCCACGAGCCGCGCGCCCGTGCGCTGGGCCAGGCGCCGCGCCGCGGCGCGCCCGTACGGCAAAGAGACGATCATATCCGCCTCCTCCACGCGGGAGAGCTCCGCGCAGGACTGGCCGCTGAGCCAGACCGAGACCGTCTCGAGCCCCAGGCCGGCCAGCATCCGCTTCAGCTCGGCGACGTTGGCGTGGTGGTCGCTCTCGTTGCGGTCCATCAGGTAGCCGACGATGGCCGCGGTCCCGGGGCGACGGCGGCCCGTCCTAAGCGCGACGCCCTTGGCGAGCGCGTTGAGCGTCTGCTCGTAGCCGTCGAGCCAGTCGCCGACGAGAGACTCCGGAGGGATGTCGACGGCCGGCTTGGTCAGGCTTTCCGCGCGCAGGCGGATGACGCGCCCGTAGTCGACCCCGGTGATCGAGCACATGGGCAAAGCGGTGACGAGCACCAGGCCCGATTCCTCGAGGCCGTCCAAGATCTGCAGCTCCCGGCCGAGGATGTCGTCGTGCTCCTTGACGACGCCCCGCGAGCAGACGTTGGTGAAGGCGACGCGGTGCCGGCCGCTGATGCGCAGCAAGGTCGAGTTTAAGTCGTGACGCCCGTGGATGAAATGGGCCTTGTAGAAGGCGCAGTCCGGGCCGTCGACCAGCACATACGCGTCCTTGAGCGCGTTGACCGCGAGGTAGACGCCCATGAGGGTCGGGTAGTTCATCGGCGTGCTGAACTGCTGTCCCATCACTCGGCCCCCATGTACTTCGCGTAGCGTCTCTGGAAGGGCCAGCGGCACAAGGTGTTGAGCGCCTGCAAAGCGCGCACCGCCCCCCCGAGGCCCGGCTCGAAGTCCTCGAGCGAGAACTGCGCCTTGCCGGCGCGGGCCAGCCGAGCGTCATAGGCATATTCCGAGTACACCGCCTGAAACGGCCCCTCGGCCAGCAGCGACTCGAGCTCCCTCGGGGTCGAGAACGAGGTGAAATGGGCCGCCTGCTTCCGCTCCTGGCCGTAGCACAGGATCTCGACGCCGAAGCCCATCTCGCGCAGCAGGCGGAGCACCGGGATTCCCCAGGTGAGTCCGGGATCGGCGAGGCGGCTCACGTGGTTGGCGTCCACGACGAAGGCCAGGCCCGAGTCGGACGCCTCGCGCCGCCCCTCGGTCCACGCCGGCGTCAGGTCCTTCGCGGCTTTCATGAAGACCGGCTTCACCTTGCTCTTCAGGCCGAACTCGCCGGCCACGGCCTCGAGCCACCTGCGCGTCCCCTCGAAGCCGTAGGGCGCGTCGGGCTTGAAGGTCTTGATCGGCATCGGCTCGAAGTACTCCTTGTACGTCGCGGCATAAGCGGCGTTCGGGTACAGGACCTGCGCCTCGGCCGCGAGGTAGCGGCGCGCGACGGCCAGGCTCAGCGAGGGCATGACGCGGGCGTTGACGGTCAGGCCGATCTGCTCGAGCAGCCTCACGAGCTCCTTGAGACCCGGCCCCGACGGGAAGCCGACGAGGTTCACCCCGCGCGGACGGGGGCGGACCTTGGCGAAGGCGGGGCCCTGCTGCATCTTCTTGAACAGCGAGAGGCACACGTCGAGCTCCTGGCAGCTGCTCTCGGCGTGGTTCATGTAGACGATGGGCACCGCCGTGCGGGCCTGCCAGCGCTTGACGACGGCCTCGGCGTCGTCGCCGATGACGGTCGGGATGCAGGTGGAGTGGACGATGATGGCCTCGGCGCCGCTCTTGGCGTTCTTGATCGCCTCCGCCAGCGCCTCGTCGAGCTTCTTGCCGCCTCCGTGGATGACGTCGGGGTCCTTGATGTTCGTCATGATGTTGCTGAAGTTCCCCTCGTCCTGGTCCTCGCTCTTACTGCCACGCCCGCGCTTCGGCGGCCGCTCGTCCTCGCGCGGCCCCTCCGCGTTGTCGCGCTCCATGCGCGGCCACGGGAATTTATAGAAGGCCGGAAGGCTGCGGTCCTCGAAGTTCGGCGTCGAGTACGAGCACTCGAGGTCCTGATGCCAGACGTTGACGAGCGGCGTGCCGCCCTCGAGCGACATGCGCACGTTGCGCCGCGTTTCGAAATCACAGTGGAAGCGCCGCCACTGATCCTGCGCGCCCCAGACCTGGGAGTTCATGCCCGGGTTTCCCTCCCACAGCTTGGCCTGCCAGGCCATGTCCTTTTCGAGGTCCGGCTTCGGCGCCGGAGGCGGGGCCGGCGGCGGCGCGGCCGGCCGCTCCGCCGGACGAGGGACGGCGTCCTCGAGCACCCGCGGAGCCTTCTCCGAGACGAACGCCCGGCGGGACAGCTCGTTGAAGCGCTCGTCTGACAGCGGCCGGGGCACGGAGACGGATTTACGGTCGAAGCCCAGCAGGCTCTCGCCCAACGCCTCGATCGTGCGCGTCAACGCGTGGTCCGGCGCGTGCTCCACCAAGGTCAGGCGCTTGAACTCCGCCTCGCGCACGGCCGCCTCGCGCGGGAAGAAGGAGAGCACGCCGGTGCCGATCTCCGCGGCGAAGCGCTCCACGCTCGCGCGGTCGGCGTCGCGGTCGCGGAGGTTGGCCACCAGGCCGCACAGGGCGACGCCGTTCTCGTGGTAGTTCTTGATGGCGCGGGCGATGTTGTTGGCCGCGTACAGCGCCATCAGCTCCTCGGAGGTCACGATGACGACCTTGTCGGCGAAGCCCTGGCGCAGGGGCGCGGCGAAGCCGCCGCACACCACGTCGCCGAGCACGTCGAAGATGGCCACGTCGTAGCGCCCCTCCTGGAGGACGCCGGCCTCCTCCAGGATGGTGATGGTGCGTCCGATGCCGCGGCCCGCGCAGCCGATGCCCGGCTCCGGCCCTCCCGCTTCGACGCAGTCGACGCCGAGACGGCCCTTCACCAAAATCTTGGAGAGGTCCCCGCCCGAGGAGTCCATGAAGGCCGAGTGCTCGACGACGGTGCGGATCGGACGGCCGTCCGTCAGGGCGATCGTCGTGTCGTGCTTGGGGTCGCAGCCGACGAGGATGACCTTCAGGCCCTTCTTGGCGTAGACCGCCGCGAGGTTTCCCGACAAGGTGGACTTGCCGATGCCGCCCTTCCCGAAGATCGTTATCTTCCGCAAATTGCCTCCTGCGCCGCAACGAGATACGGGGCCATCGCCGTGACGACGCTCCCGCGATAAGACAGGGTCAGCAAGGTTCCCAGGAAGATCCACAGCGCGAAGGGGATCGTGTGGTAGACGTTGTAGTCCGCGGCCGCGCGGCCCGCCAGCCAGGCCTTGAGCGTCGCGGCGTCCGCGTCGGACAGGCCGTCGACGTAGCGCGGGTCCATCCTCCCCGCGAGCTCCTTCTCGGCGCCGAGGGCCAGCCATGTCCGGTCGGAGAGGATGTCCCCGTGCTTGAGCTCGTCGCCCCGCAGCTCCCGCAGGCTGTCGCGCTCGATGATCCAGGCGAAAAGGACCCGCCCCACCGACAGCACCATGCCGAAGTTGAGCGTCATGCGCGCGGCCGCCGCGAAGGCCCGGCCGACGTCGAGATGAAGATGGAAAACGCCCACCAGGGCCGCCGCGCACAGCGCGGCGAACGCCGCCAGGCCGACCCTCCTGTCTCGCAGCACGCTCGCCAGGCCGCCCCAGAAGACGAACATGATCACGAACACGGACAGCGAACCCCAAGGCTCCGCGACCAGCGGGCGGACATAGGACGAGAGCGCCTGCAGCGCGAAGAACAGGGCGAAGAGGTTCACGACGAGGATCAGGTACTCGCCTCGGTAGGGCCACAGCTCGCCGACGCGGATCGCGGCCATCTCGGCCTTCGCCTTGCGCCATTTGGGCCAATCCACCGCGCGCAGTCGCGGGGCGCGCGCGAGAAGGTTGAAGATCGTCTCGAGCGCGAAGACGATCCCGGCCGGCACGAAGATGTTGATGAGCAGGATCAGGAAGAGGAAGAGCGGGAAGCCCGGGAGATTCGGGTCGATGAGGGCCGCGAACAGCGCCGCGAGCGCGAAGAACTTCGCGTCCCCGGCGGGCCAGACCGCGCAGCGCCAAAGCCCCACGCCGGCCGACAGGCTCAGAAACACGTGCGCCAGGAGCGTCGGGTAGAAGCGCAGAGGCAGATAAAATTCCCCCAACGGCCCGAAACGCAGCGACCGCGCGCCGAGCAGGCTGTTGGCGAGCAGGACCAGCAGGATCGCCGCGCAGGCGAGCAGGCCCGCGACGACGAGCCGGTTGCGGATCTTCCGCGTGCGCCAATCCTCGTAGGAGATCACCGAGGCCAGGCCCAGGAACGCGCCGTAGCAGAGGACCGCGGTCATGACTTCACCCGGCGCATCGCGGCGAAGCCCTTCTCGCGGATCTTCTTCACGGCCAGGCCGGGGCACCCCGTCTCGTGCGCGCAGCCCCGGCAGGACGAGCCCTTGAGGAAGTAGCGGGAGTCGATATAGAACTGCGCGAATTCGAAGATCTCCTTCTTCTTGCCGAAGCGGAACGGCGCCGGCGCCGCGCCGCCGCCCAGGCAGCGCGGCTCGCCGCGGCCCGGCAGGCTCCCCTCGGACAGGAGCGCGTCGAGATCGACGCAGAAGTCCTTCAGGAAGCAAAGCCCGCACGAGTCGCCCTTGCAGCCCATCGTCCGGCCGCTGTTGAGATAGCGCGCGAAGATGCGCCGGCGCCCGCGGAGCTCGTCGAGGATCTTGTCCGGAGGCTGGATGAGCCCCTCGAAGCCCTCGAGGTGCTCCGGCTTGAGCCGGTTGGTCCAGAGGTGGAGGTCCTTGCGGCGGCTGAGCTCGAGGGCCCGGTGCAGGTGCGCGAGATTGACGGGGTCGCTGAAATCGCAGTGAAGCTCCGCCTGGTTCTTCCACGCGTCGCCGAAGGGGACCAGGGCCAGCAGGTCGAACTCGCCGACGCCGAGGCCGACGCAGAAGTCGAGGTGCTCGCGCAGGACCGGGAGATTGAGGCGGTTGATGACCACGTCCACGCTCACGATCAACGCCCGCGTCGCCAACGCGGCGCGCAGGGCCGACACCGCCTGCACGAAGGACCCGGGCACCCGCGTCAGCCGGTCGTGCAGGGCCGGCGTGTGGCCGTGGAGCGAGAAGGTGACCTCGCGCAGGCCCGCGGCGACGGCGGCGCCCAGGAAGCCCGGGTAGCACATCCGCCGGCCGTTGGTGATGGTCTGGATGTGGACGTAGCCGAGCTCGCGCGCCAGGGCCACGATCTCGACGAAATTCGGATGCACGGTGGGCTCGCCGCCGCTGAGCACGACGCGCGAGAGGCCTCGCTTGCGGCCCCGGGCCAGGTCGCGCCGGATGAAGGCGACGTCGAGCACGCCGCCCGTCTGGGCGTAGCGGTCCAGGCAGAACAGGCAGCGCTGGTTGCAGTACCGGGTCAGCCGCACCCAGTGACGCTTCTCCTCAGCGCCCATCGGGCTCCTCGTTGAGGCCGCGCGAAACCTCGTTGGCCGTCCGCGAGAGGAATCCTAATGCCCCCTGGAAGCCGAGGAACGGGTCCTCGCGCAGGAAATGGGTCTCCTCGGAGGGGTAGCCGAACTCCATCCATCTCCGGCCGCGCCGCACCTGGGCGAAGGCGAAGGCGCTGCCCACGACCAGGTCCGCGCCGCCCTCCGCCAGCAGGCCCCATTGCTCGGAGACGTCGCCGGGCAGCGGCTCGAACGCCGTCCCGGGGCGGCGAGAGAGCTCGCCCTTGCCCTCCGGCGACAGATGATAGTCCCCGCCCACGACGATCATGCCCGCCATCCTTCCCCCCAGCGCCTCGATCTGCTCGACGAAGCGCTCGGCGAGGTGCGGGTCGCCGGAGAACGCGAAGCGGCGGTTGAGGAAGGCGTGCGGCACGGTCCACTCGAGCCTGGGGACGACGGCGTCGAGCTCGCGGGCGATGAACTCCCGGGCCGCCGCCTCGCGCCCGAACTCGCGGCCCAGGAGCTCGACGAAGCGCCGCGTCGCCTCCAGGCCGAAGGGCAAAACGGCCTCGACGACGGGCACGCCCAGGCGTTTGCCGAGGAGGCCCGCGGCCTTGCGGCCGTAGGGCAAGGAGACGATCCGGCCCGCCCGGCGCACGTCGCGCAGGCTCTCGTAAGGCCGGCCCGACAGCCAGATCGTGGTGAGCTCGATGTCGAGCGCTGCGAAGATGCGCTCGAGTTCGCGCAGGTTGCCGAGATGATCGCCCTCGTTGCGGTCCATCATGTAGCCGACCAAGGCCGCCGTCGAGGGCTCGGCCTTCGCGCCGTCCAGGTCCATGCCGGCGGCCAGCGCCTCCATGATCGCGGCGTAGCCGTCGAGCCAGTCGCCGGACACGGCGCCGCGCCGCGGCATGATGAAAGCGGGCTTATCGGTTCCCGCCAGCGAGTCCCTCAGAATACGCTCGTAGTCGGTGCCCACGATCGCGCACATCGGCATCGAACCGAGAAAGATCGCGCCGCAGCCGCGGAAGCCGGCGATGCGCCGCAGGCCCGAGGCGATGTCCCCCTCGCAGTCGCCGGCGATGTTGAAGACGTTGACCCCCGTGTGCTGGACGCGGTGCTCGCTTTCGCAGGACAGCAAGGTCGAGAACAGGTCGTGGCGGCCGTGGATGTGCGCGGCCTTGTCGAAGATGCAGCTCGGTCCGTCGCCGAGGAAATAGGCGTCGGGAACGGCGTTGAGCCCCAGGTACGCGCCCTGGAGATACGGGATGTTGATGCGCACGCCGACCTTACCCGTCATGGCGCTCTCGAAGATGCTTCGCGTACTGACGATAAAACGGAAGGCGGCACAACGTCAGGAGCTTCTCGAAGGTCCGCAGCGCGCCCTCGAGGCCCATCTCAAAATCCTTGCTCGAAAACCGCGCCTTGCCCGCCCGCGTGACGCGCCGGTCGAAGACGATGTCCGAGTACACCGCCGCGAAGTCCCCCTGGCTCAGGGCGCGCTCCAGCTCACCCGGGCTGCGGAACACGGCGACGCGCGCGTCCTGGAGCGCGGGCGGGAGGACCGGCGCCTCGCCGTGGCGGTCGTAATAGACGAGGTCGACGCCGAAGCCCATCTCCATGACCATCGACGCCAGCGGCGCGCCGTGGCCGTAGCGCAGCTCGAGGAGGCGGGGCAGGGTCGCCTCGGAGACGACGAAGGCCAGCCGCCGGCCGGCGGCTTGCGCGCGCAGTTCCTCCCAGCGCGGCAGGAACGCGGCCATCCTCGCCGCCCAGGCCTTCTCGAACGCCTCCTCCTTGCCCGCCGCGGCGGCGACGGCGCGCAGGCACAGGCGGGCCCCCTCGACGCCGTAGGGAGCGGGCACGGTGACGACCGGCCGCGGCGAGGCGGCGAGCAGCTCTCGCACCTTGGTCGGATAGGAGCTGCGCTCGCAGAACACCTGCCACCGGGCCTTGGGCAAGGAGGGCAGAGACGGGAAGCCGACATCGGGGAAGACGCAGACGCCGATCTCGAGGCCGAGTGCAACGAGCTGCGGACCCAACTCGTCCTCGCGCACGCGCTTGGGGAAGTGGAACAGGTTGACGCGGGCGGGGTCGCCGGGGCCGTCGAAGAACCCGGGGGCGCCCAGCAAGGAGCGGAAGTGCGCTCCGAAGTTGTCGTTCTCGTCGCGGTCCTTCTGGCTCCAGCTCACCGAGGAGCCGCCGATCTCCTTTTCGCAGCGGCGCGCCAGCCCCGAGAAGTCCTCGCCCATGATGATCGGCGTGCACAGGTGCGTGAAGAGCAGGTAGTCCCCGGGCTTGGCCCGCTTGCGCACCTCGGCCACCAAGGCGTCGGCCCGCTCGCCCGTGCCCATCACCATGTCGCGCTCCTCGAGCTCGGTCACGATGCTCCCGTCGCGGGAGCCCTCATCCTCCTCCTCGCCCGAGGCGCGGCCCTCGCCGTTCTCGCTCTCCTCCGGCCAGTCCATGAAGGACCACTTGGAGAAGCTGCGGCGCGGGCGCGCGTAGTAGCACTCCAGGTCCGCGTACTCGATGTTGATCGTCTTGTCGCTCGAGCAGGAGGGCACGCCCAGCAGAACCTCGAAGTCCTGGTCGGCGTAGAAGTTGCGCCACCCCGCCTCGAGCAGGGCCATCGGCTGGCCGATGCAGGGGACCTTGACCTTGTCCCCGTCCCGGCCGGGCTCGACGCTCTCGACGAAGGAAAGCGGGTCGTCCTCGAGCGTCTTCACGACGTCGGCCAAGGTTCTATCCCCGAGGCGCACCGCGAAGACCTTGAGGAGCTTCTCGACCGCCGGCCCCGCGGGACCCTTGGCCGACAGGGAGAGGCCGGGCGCGCGGACGCGGGCCTCGGCGGAGGAGCGCGCCAGCAGGTAGACGACGAGGCGGTGCCCGCCGCCGCCGAGGCTCAGCCTCATCCGCGGGCTATCCCGGCCCAGGGCGCAGGCTCCCTCGAGGTCCCAGCTCCCCCCCTCCGCGCGCAGGCCCAGCAAGCCCGCGAGGACGGCGAGGGCCCCCGGCCCCGCCGTGATATGACGCTCCTCGTTCCTCTCCGGGGGCAAGCCGCTCACCTCTCCCAGGTCCGGGTCAGGCGCGCCGAGGGCATGGACAGCGCGGCCCATGACGCCTCGTTCTTTCCGATCTCCATGGAGAGACGCTCAAGGAGCTCCTTCAAGCCCTCGTCGCCCGCGCCGGAGTCCCGGTCCTTGGCCGAGTAATAGATCATGCTGATGGACCCCACCTTCGTGAAGTAGTTCTTCTGCTCGGGATCGCAGACGAGGCCGATCTCGACGCCCTCCCGGCCGGCGCAGGTCCAGCGCAGGCGCGCGCCGTAGGAGTGCCGGAACGCGTCCGAGAGGACCCACCGCCCGAGCTTCCTGGCGGCGCCGAGGGGCAGAAGCTTCTCGACCTCGCGCTCGATGCCGACCTTGAAGCGGCTCACGTCCTGGCAATCCTCGAGTATGCTCCCGTAGTGCTTGGCGATGTTGACCTGGAACGCGTCTCCGACCAGGAACTTCTTCTGGACCTCGTCGGCGGCCGCGCCGTCGGAGACGAGGGCGCCGGAGTACCAGTAGTTGAAGGCCGTCACCGCCCTCCCGATCAGCGCCTCGTACTTGGCGCAGTACGCCTTGCATTTATCGTCGTTCCAACCGTCGCCCTCGTTGAGCAGGCTCGCCACCTCGATGCCCTCGTTGGCGGCCAGCGCCACGCCGACCGAGTAGATCGGGTCCGCGAAGCAGAAGGCGTCGGCCACGAGGATGTAGTCCCGGGTCGCGGCCGTGCTCGCCTTGTGGGCGAAGTTGTTGCGCACGTGCAGGCGGTTGTACGGCGAGCTCGGGTCCGGAGGGCGCGCCGTGAGCGTGTAGTTGGGTCCGCACCGCGTCCGGGCGAGCTCGAGGAGCTCCGCCTCGGAGACCTCGCCGTGCCTGGACACCGCGCCGAAGCTCAGGAGCGTCCCGCGATGCAGGGGTATCTGCCAGGTCCACATGCCCTCGCGCAGCTGGGTCAGCATGGTCGTGTTCAGAGGGTCCCAACTGTCGTCCGTCTTCATCGGCTCGAGCTTGCCCGGCGTGCGCAGGTCGCTGTAGCGCAGGTACTTCGCGCCGCGCGAGCGTATCGAGTCCCAGAACTTCCCGGGATCGCTGCCGGCGATGTCGAAGTAGGTCCAGGCCGAGTACACCGGCCACAACTGCGCGACGTCCTTGACGGCGCGCGCGACGACCATGGCGGGCCCCGAGCAGTCGATGATCTGCCGGGCGAACTTGTACTCGTTCTTGTCCGTGACCACCACCTTGCGGGCGAGATCCACGGACCTCACGCGCTCGCGCACGACCGGGATTTCCCATTCGCGGATCATCAGCTCCTCGAGCTCGTGGCGCGAGATGTGGAAGGAGACGTCCTCCTCGTTGAGCGGGAAGAAGGCGACGCTGTCCTTGGAGACGAAGGTGCTCCCGATCTTGAGCGAATACGACGGCAGCTTCACGATCTTGGGCATGAGCGCGTTCATGCACGGGTGCGCGAAATAGTCGGTGACGATGGACTCCCCGATCTTATAGCCCGCTGGATTATGGTCCAGGATGACGGCATTCTTATTGGCGAGGTTCTTCTTCACGAGCAGCCCGGCCTGTCCGGCTCCGATGATGAGATAATCGACGGTTTTCATGCTCCTCCTTTGCGTCATAGCGGCTTACCAGCCGTTGTAGAATCGGCGGTCGTCCATGGGGGTCGGAACGGGGCAGTCCTCCCGGCGCACGGCGAGAATCTTCGCGGCCAAGGACTCGATGCTCCTGGCGAACGGGCTCTTGGGCGCCATCTCGACGACGGTGTTCTTGCGCGCGAACTCCGCCTTGCGCACGGCGGGGTCGCGCGGCACGAACTCCAGGATCCGGGTCCCCAGGATCTCGGCGAACCGCTCGAGCTTCTCGCGCTCCACCTTGCCGTCCTTGAGGTTGGCCACCAGGCCCGCGAGGTACACGCCGTTGGAGGAGTAGGTCTTGACCGACTTGGCGATGTTGTTGGCCGCGTACAGCGCCATCAGCTCCTCGGAGACGACGATGACGATCTTCTCGGCGAAGCCCTTGCGAAGGGGTGCCGCGAAGCCGCCGCACACCACGTCGCCTAGCACGTCGAAGACGCGCGCGTCGTAGCCGCCCTCCTTGAGCACGCCGAGGTCCTGCAGCGCCTCGAGCATCAAAGAGATGCCCCGCCCCGCGCAGCCCACGCCCGGCTCCGGCCCGCCGGCCTCGACGCAGTCGATGCCCAGGCGGCCCTTGACGATAAGGTCCGAGGGCTTGAGCTCCGCGTGGTCGCGCACGCCGAAGACGCGCGTGTACTTGTCCATGAAGGTCTCGATGAGCTCCCCGTCGACGAGCCCCAGAGTGCTGTCGTGCTTGGGGTCGCAGCCCACGTGCAGGACCTTCAGGCCCTGGAGCGCGTAGACCGAGCTCAAGTTCGAGGAGATCGTGGACTTGCCGATGCCTCCCTTGCCGAAGACGACGATGTTGTTCTCCATGCTCATGCGCGGCTCCTGTAGATCTTTTTATGGCGAACGTACTCCGCGAATTCCACGGCGGGCATCGGCTTGACCGAGGCCCCGGGCACGACGCCCCGGCGCGCCTCGATGGCCGCGGCCAGGGCCCGGAAGCGCGCCGCCGCCCGGCCCTTCGGCGCGTGCTCGAAGACGGTGAGGCCTGACTCCTCGGACTCCAGTATGTCGCGGTCGCGCGGGATCACCGCCGTGATGCCCACGCCCAGGCGCGCGGCGAAGGCCTCGAGCGCCTCGGGGCGCGCGTCGTTCTGGCGCAGGTTGAAGATGATCCCGCCGACGAACACGCCCTCGTGGTACGGCGCGGAGGCGACCTTGACGATGTTGTTGGCCGCGAACAGCGACGCCGTCTCCTCCGAGGAGACGATGTACACGTCGCGCCCCAGGCCGAAGCGAAGGGGTGCCACGAAGCCGCCGCAGACGAGGTCCCCGAGCACGTCGAAGATCAGGGTGTCGTAGCCGCTCATCTCGCGGGCGTGGTCCTCGAGGTACTGGCACAAGGTGGCCACGCTGCGCCCGCCGCAGCCCTGGCCCGGGGGCGGCCCGCCGGTCTCCAGGACGTCGAGCCCGGCCCGCGCGTTCGTCACCAAGGAGCGGAACTCATGGCCCTCGAGGCCCGTGACCATGTCGACGATGGTCGGCGGCCGCCTGCCCCGCATCAGCCGAAGGGAGGTGTCCGCCTTGGGGTCGCAGCCGAGCAGCAGCACCTTGCGCCCCTCGCGCGCGAAACTCACCGCGAGATGCGCGCACGTCGTGGACTTGCCGACGCCGCCCTTGCCGTAGACGACGATGGTCAGGGGACGCCTCACGCCGCCGAGGCCTCGCGGCGCAGGATGGCCGAAGCGACGCGGTCGACGAGATGGCGGAACCCCGTATAGCCGAGGAACGGCCGCTCGCACACCGGATGCTCGACGTAGTTCGGATAGCCCATCGGCACGTGCATGAGCTCCGCGCCGAAGGCGTCGCCCGTCGGCGCGAAGCACACCCGGGGCGCGTCGTCGGGCGCCTCGCCGCCCGTCAGCAGACCCAGCTCGGCGCACAGCTCGCGCAGGGCCGACTCGAGCGCGGGGTCTTCCTGCAGGATCACCGCGCCCCGCCCGGCGACGACGCGCTGGACGTGGGCCTGCGTGTCGCGCACCGCCTCGCGGCTCTCCGCGGCGGCCAGCCGGATGGCCCTCGCGCGGCGCCCCGTCGCGGAGGCGACCTTGAGCAGGAAGCGCTCGGTGGCGGAGAGCCCCAGCGGCAGCTCCGCCTCGCACAGCTTGGCGCCCGTCCGCTTCGCCACGAGCCGGGCCGCCTCGCGCGCGTAGGGCAAAGAGATCACGAGGCTCGCGCGCTCCGCCGCCTCGAGCTCGGCGCGCCCCCCGCCGGACAGCCAGACCGACTCCACCGTCAGGCCGAGGGCCTTCAGCAGCCGCTTGAGCTCGCGCAGGTTCCCGGCGTGGTCCGGCTCGTCGCGGTCGCGCAGGTAGCCGACCAAGGCGACCGCGTCCTTCCGGCCCCGGCCGGGGCGCAAAGAGAGCCCCTCCGCCAGAGCCGCGCAGGTGCGCGCGTAGCCCTCGAGCCAGGTGCCCCCGAGCGAACGGGACGGGATGTGGCGCACCAGCGGTCCTCCGGGCCTGGCGTGGCGGCGCGTGAGTTCCTTGAGCGGGAAGCCCACGAGCTCATGGAAGTCGAACGTCGTCGAGAGCACGATGCCCGCGTCGGGCTGCGCGCACACCGAGGCGAATATGCCGTCGACCAAGGCGGTGCGGTCGGTGGAGAGGCTCTTGACCTCCTCGCGGTCCGAAACCTGGCCGGTGTGCACGACGCGGCGGTGCCCCAGCGGCGGGAGCAGTCGCGAGCGCAGATTGTGGCAGTACTGCATCTCGGCCTTGGTGAAGACGCAGTAGGGCCCGTCGACGATCAGGTAGGCGCCGGCGAGCGCGTCGACGGCGATGTAGACGCCGTTGAGAAAGGGCAGGCGCGAGGCGCAGGGGGATTCGTCTTTCATGAGCTCGCCGCCAGGTGCGCGCGGTGACGCGGGAACGGCCGAGCCGCGCAGCGCGCGAGCAGGGTCCGCCCGGTCCGGAGCATTCCCCCGAGCCCCGGCTCGAAGACGCGGTCGTTGAAGCCGCGCAGGCCGCGCGCCTCGAGGCGCGGGTCGTGGTTGAAATGGGTGAAGACGAGATCCGTCCCTTTGCTCAGCAGCCGGTCGAGCGCCGCGCGCGTCGAGAACGGCTCGAACTCGATGGTCCCCGCGCCGCGCGGCGCGCGGGCGCGGCGCGGCGCGGGCCCCGGGCTCCGGACCAGGCAGCGCACGTTGAAGCCGAGCTCGCACAGCAGGCCCGCGACGGAGAAGCCGAAGGCGCGCCCCCGGGAGGTCAGCAGCTCGATATCGGCGGGGTCCCCGGCGAGCGCCACGGTCCGCTCGCGGCATGCCCCGATCAATTCGGCGAGGCCGTCCGGGGCGGGAGCCTCGGCGGGCGCTTGCAGGCCCAGCACCGCGGCGACGCGCGCCAGCCAGGAGCGCGCGCCGGCGGCGCCGTACGGCGGATGCCACCGGACCACCTTCAGGCCGCGCCGCAGAAAGACGTCGTCGGAGATCTTCGCCCAGCCCACCGGGTCGTACCAGACGACCGCGGCGGCCGAGCCTATCTCCGGGAAGGCGGCGAAGTCCAGGTTCGGGAACGCCTCGCCGACGACGCGCAGGCCCAGGAGCCCGCACAGGGCCGCCGCCTCCGCCCGCGTCTCCTCCGAGGACAGCCCGGCGAGGATCACGGCCTTGGGGTCGCGGGACCCGGAGAGAGGAGCCGAGGCCAGCAGGCGCGCGACCATCCCCTCATAGACCGGTCCCGAGTCGTGGGTCTTCGACGTCCACAGCACCGGCACGCCGTGCTCCCTTTCGATGCGGGCGATGAACGGCAGCGGCGTGTCGCCGACGAGCTCGGGCAGGCAGGTCGTCTTCAGGTGGATGAAGGCGGGCTTCTCCTCCCGGGCCACGCGCTCGAGCGCGCGCCCGAGCAGCTCCTGCGTGCGGCCGCCGACCACGTCCGCCTCGCCGATGTCGGTGTCCGTGTAGGAGTAGCGGCCCTCCTTCGCGGCGGGCCGCTCGTCGCCGGCGAAGAAGCGCAAAGACGCCACCTCGAGCCGGGGATTGTTGAGGTTGCACTCGAGCGTCGCGTGGCTGATCTGGGCGTAGCGGGCCCCGAAGCTCACCTCCTGCTCGAGGAAGCGGGCCTCGGGATAGACGAACTTCCACCAGCGCGGCCCGTGGTCGACGGCCCGGTAATAGCTCTCGTAGCGGGAGGGAGCCGAGCCGCCGTCGGCGTCGCAGTAGAGCAGCGCGTCGCGGTTGAGCCGCGCGAGGAGCTCGGCGAAGGCCGTTCCCGCGAGGGCGGACGCGACTTCGTCGAGCAGACCGCGCTCCTCCTCCGGCAGGCCGCTCAGGTCGCCGCGAGCGGAGGCTTTGATCCTCCCCGCCGAATCGCGGCTGAGATGAAGCTCCGCGCGGCGCGACTTCCGGACCAGGGAAAAATCGATCGCGCGACCGCGCAGGACGGCGTTCTCCACGGACCAGCCGAGCGGCGGTCCTCCGATGACGGCGTTGAAATAGAGCAGCCCCTCGCGCCCGAGACGGCGGCGCGCGGCGGGGGCCGAGTCGTTGCAACGCGGCGGGTCGTTCTTGGATGTCTGGTCGAACATGATGCCGCGAGGCGGACTGTTCCTTGCCGCGGATGCGAGGCCGTCCGCAAAGGATACCGCCTCGCTTGGGAAGGGGCCATTCTAATCTGCGGCTCGAATTGGATTCGCCCGCGGCCATGGCCGGAGCGTTGCATTGAAGCTACCCTCGCGCGAACATCGGAGAGGAATGAAGCCCCCTACGCCGGAAAAACTCGTCTTCTTCGGCAAGGGGGGAAGCGGGAAATCCACCATCTCCTCGAACCTGAGCGCGATCTACGCCCGCTCCGGGCTGCGCGTTCTCCACGTCGGCTGCGATCCGAAGCGGGACTCGACGGCTTTGCTCGTCGGACGCCCCGAGGCCCGGTCGGTGCTGACCCAGCGGGGCGAGGACCTGGGGGTCGCCCCCTCCTCGGAGTTCCTGATGAGGAGCCGGCTCGGCCTCGACTGCATCGAGGCGGGCGGCCCGGAGCCGGGCGTGGGCTGCGCCGGGCGGGGCATCGGCAAGATGATCGAGGTCCTCGAGCGCGACCGGATCATCGAGCGCGGGCGCTACGAGGTCGTGCTCTTCGACGTGCTGGGCGACGTGGTCTGCGGCGGCTTCGCCGCCCCCCTGCGCCTGGGGTTCGGCGAGAAGGTCGTGATCGTCGTCAGCGAGGAGGCGATGTCGCTCTACGCCGCGAACAACATCGCCCACGCCGTGCGAAACTACGCGGGCAACGGCGTCGGGCTCTGCGGGCTGCTCGCCAACCTCCGCGACCCCGCCGCCGACGTGGGCCTCATCGAGCGCTTCGCCCGCCGCATCGGCACCTCCGTGATCGGGGTCGTCGGCCGCGATCCGGCCTTTCGCGAGGCGGAGTACCGGGAGCGCTGCCTAACGGAGCTGGAGCCGCGCCCGAAGCCCCTGGCGAACCTGGAGCGGATCGCCGAGCGCCTGCGGAGCTTGGACCGGCGCAAGCTCACGGTGCCCGCGCCCCTCGGCGAAACGGAGTTCTACGAGGCGAGCCGCGGCCGCTTCCCGCCGAAGGCCGAGCCCCGGCCCGCGCCCGCCGCCGCGGCCGCCC
>JAKFCD010000106.1:0-2949 GCA_036676805.1 Elusimicrobiota bacterium | reverse complement strand
TGCGTATTCCGAGCCAAGGCGATCACCGATTCCGACGCAAAGCGATCACTGATTCCAACGGAAACCGATCAGCGATTCCAACCGAAAGCGATCACATGACGGGCCTGGCTCGGAACGGGTGATCGGTTTCCCGGAATCGGTGATCGGTTTGTCGGAATCCCTCTCGACAACGAGCGGCGCGCGCTGGCAAGCCCAGTCCGCGGCGATTTCTCCTGACAAGCATGCTCAGGAGGACCGCCAGTGCCAAACGAGAGGATATCCATGCGCAAAATCAGGGAGGTACTGCGCCTCCACGCCGAGTGCCGCCTGGCCGGGCGGGTCATCGCCCGGTCGCTGGCCATCGGGCCGGCGACCGTCTACGACTACATCGCGCGCTTCCGGCTCGCGAACCTCACTTGGCCGTTGCCACCGGACCTCGACGACGAGAGCCTTGAGCGGCGGCTGTTCCCGCCGCAGGCCGAGCTGCCCACCGACCGGGTGATGCCCGACTGGAGCCACATACACCAGGAGCTCAGGCGGCCTGGCGTGACGCTGCAGTTGCTCTGGGAGGAGTACAAGGCGAAGCACCTGGGCGACGGTTACCAGTATAGTCGGTTCTGCGGCCTCTATCGCGAGTGGGCGCGCCGGGTGGACGTGACCATGCGCCAGCAACACACCGCCGGCGAGCGCCTCTTCGTCGATTACGCCGGCGACACGGTTTCCATCATCGACGCCGACACCGGCGAGGTCCGCCGCGCCCAGATCTTCGTCGCCGTCCTCGGCGCGAGCAGCTACACCTACGCCGAGGCCACGTGGACCCAGAGCGTGCCCGACTGGATCGCCTCGCACATGCGGGCATTCGCCTTCATCGGCGGGGTCACGACGCTCGTCGTACCTGACAACCTGAAAGCCGGCGTCGCGCGGCCGGATCGCTACGACCCCGACATCGCGGCGGCCTACCACGAGATGGCGCGGCACTACGGCACCGCTATTGTGCCCGCCCGCGTCCGCAAGCCGCGCGACAAGGCCAAAGCCGAGGCCGGAGTGCTGCTCGTCGAGCGCTGGATCCTGGCTGTCCTGCGCAACCAGCGCTTCTTCTCGCTCGTGGAGCTGAACATGGCCATCCGGCAGCTGCTCGACCGGCTCAACCGCAAGCCGTTCAAGAAGCTGCCGGGCTCGCGGCTCTCGGTGTTCGAGGAGCTGGAGAGGCCCGCGCTCAAGGCGCTGCCGACGCAGCGTTACGAGGTGGCTGAGATCCGCAAGGCGCGCGTGCACAACGCCGACTACCACGTCGAGCTGCTGGGGCACTACTACAGCCTGCCCTACACCCTGGTCCGCCAAGAGGTCGAGCTGCGCTACACGGCCACGACGGTGGAGGTGCTCCACCGCGGTAAGCGCGTCGCGAGCCACGCGCGCAGCCACGAGCGGGGCAAGCACACGACGCTCCGCGAGCACATGCCGACCGGCCACCAGAAGTACCTGGAATGGACCCCCGAGCGCATCACGAGCTGGGCCGCCAAGCGGGGCGTGCACGTCGCGGCCATGACCACGGCCATCATGACGAGCCGGGACCACCCCGTGCAGGGCTTCCGTGCCTGCCTCGGGCTGCTCCGGCTCGAGCGCACCTATGGCGCCGAGCGCCTGGACGCCGCCTGCCGCCGCGCCCTGCACTTCAGCGCCCACGGCTACAAGAGCGTCGAGCGGATCCTGACCGCCGGCCTCGAAGGCCAGCCGCTGCCACCGCGCGGCGCCGATACCCCGCCCGCCCCGGACCACGAGAACGTCCGCGGCGGCGCCTACTACGCCGAGGAGGCGACTCATGCTTAACCACCCGACCGTCGAGAAGCTCCTGGCCCTGCGGCTGCCGGCCATGGCCCGCGGCCTCGTCGAGCAGATGAACAATCCCGAGATGGAGGCCCTCTCGTTCGAAGAGCGGCTCGGGCTGCTGGTCGACCGCCAGCTCACCGAGCGCGACAGCCAGCGCATGGTCCGGCGCCTCGCCAGCGCGAAGCTCCGTCAGCAGGCTTGCATCGAGGATCTCGACTTCCGCGCCGTCCGCGGCCTCGACCGCGCCCTCCTCGCCCGCCTCTCAGAAGGCGCCTGGATCCGGCAGGGGCACCACGTGTTAATCACCGGGCCGACGGGCGTCGGCAAGACCTACCTCGCCTGCGCCCTGGCGCAGAAGGCTTGCCGGGACGGTGTCGGCGCCTTCTACGTGCGGATGCCGCGCCTGGTCGCGGATCTCGACACGGCCCGCGCCGAGGGCCGGCACCGCCGCGTCCTCGACACCCTGGTCCGCAAGCCGCTGCTCATCCTGGATGACTGGGGCCTGACCGGCTTCACCGACGAGCTGCGCCGCGACCTCCTCGAACTCGTCGAAGAGCGCCACGACCGCCGCTCCATCATCATCACGAGCCAGTTCCCGGTCGAGAAATGGCACGACCTCATCGGGGATCCCACGCTCGCCGACGCCATCCTCGACCGCATCGTCCACAAGGCCCACAAGATCGCCATGAAGGGCGCCTCGATGCGCAAGACACGGCGCGATGGGGAGGGCAACCCCGATGAATGAACCGAGCGAGAAGACGCCCGGTTTCCGGGAGACGGCCATACATCCCGCGTTCAAGGCCTGGGAGGACGAGCTGTCCACCCGAAGCGAGCGGCTCTCGGCGAAGGTCAACGCGACCGTTGTGCTCTACCTGGAAAAGCTCGCCGAGCGATACGGCTTGAGCAAGGTCGCCACCATCGAGAAGCTCGTCCTCGAAGCCCATGACCTGCACTACTACTGCGGTGACGACGACGGGAGGTTCATGAAGGGGAAATGCGACTGCCAGTTCCTGAAGAAGTACGAGGAGAGGAGGGGGTAGACCAAACCGATCACCCCGGGTAAATTCCAAGGGTCAGCGTCGCTCCGCTCCGAGGGGTGATCGGTTTCCCCGGATTGGGTGATCGGCTTCGTCGGATTACGCA
>JAKFCD010000105.1:0-44720 GCA_036676805.1 Elusimicrobiota bacterium | reverse complement strand
GCCGGCGGCGTTTCCGGCCCACGCCGCCGTGCCGGCGCGCGCCCAATCGAGCGCCGGGGGCGCGCCGCCCGCCGCGAGGCCGAGAAGCTCGAGGAGTGGAGCGACGAGGGCGATGACCGGAGTCGCGGCGAGCCAGAACGCCGGGCCCCTCGGAGGGCGGAGCAGGGCGGCGCCGAGCAGGGCCTGGCCGGCCGCCCCCGCGGCGGCGAGCGACGAGGCGGCCAAGGAGCGCTCGTCGGCCAGGAACCCGCCGAGGAACACCCCGAGCGCGGCGGCCGGTCCCCAGAGGACCGCCGCGGCGACGGCGAAGCCCGAGGCGGGCCGGAACGCGACGGGGAAGCCCGCGCTCTCGAGCGCGAAGTAGACGGCGGCCGCGGCGCACGCCAAGAGCAGGGTCTCGAGCGCCGACCGGCCGTGGAATTCCTCCTCGGAACCCTCCATGGGCCTTTCCTCCTCGCGGCTATGCTAAGAGGTTACCCGTAACGCGGGCCCGAGCCCATGGATGAAACGTAATGCTATTGCGCAGGGCGCGTCACGGCGGGGGCTAGGACGCGCTCAAGGCCAGGCACACCCGCTCGCCCGTGGGAAGGCGGATATCGATGGGCGACCGGCGGGGGGAGGGCGAGGGCGGGGAGGCGCAGTCGAAGCGGGTGAACACCAGCTGCAGGCTCTCGCTCGTCTCGGCGCCGAGTCGGGCGGGATCGAGCATCTTGTCGACGATGGTCCGATACTCGCGCAGGACCGGCACGCGCTCCGCCTGGAACCAGCGCCAGTAGGCGGTGTCCGGGAACTCCCGGCGCTGGTACGCCTCGGCGTTCTCGATGCCGCCGCGGTCCACCCATTGGATCCAGTTCCGCGCGGAGGAATCCACGTAGCCGAACTCGCTGCCCGGCGGCTCGTCCTTGGCCAGCTCCTGGGTATGATAGAGGATGGCCACCGGGGTCTTGGACCCGGGCGCGTAGAGGACGTGTCCGTGGTCGAAGTCGCGCTCGTCGCCGAGGTGGCGGAACGCCTTCAGGTAGAGCTTGTCGACGAAGCCCTGCAGCAGGCTCTGCATCCGGGCCGGCTCGATGCCTCCCGCCGGAGCGGAGGCGCGCGCGGGCGCGGCCAGCCCCAGGGAGAGGAGGAGGAGAAAACGCATGTGTTGAGAATATATTTTCGATGTTACGGATGTGTTGCTTCATGGAGGCATCAAAATACCATGACCGGGCGGCCATGGGCTCGCGCGGGGACCCGGTGTATAGTGCGGTCATGTGGAACTCCGGTCTCGGCGTGCTGGCCCTCCTCGTGACCTTGGGCGCGGCGAAAGGGGACATCCCCTCGGCGCCGGACGACCCCGCCCCGCGGCTTCAACTCACCCGCCTCAGCGGCCGCATCGAGGTGGAGCGGTCGGGCGGGAGCCTGCCGTACCTGCCCTCGGGCTCGATCGTGCGCGTTCACGCCGGCCGCGCGGCGTTCGACTGCGACTGCCACGCGAGCGTCCTCGCGGACGAGGGCGACGCGTTCGAGTTCACCGTCGTCCGTCCCGAGGACGGGCGGCCGGGGAGCGTGCGCCTCGCCGCGCTGGAACGCTCCCTGGAGGTCCGCGTCGGCGACCACAAATTCCTGCTGGGGAAGGGCTCGGCGCTGACGGTCACGGCGGCCTGGCCGGGCGAAGCCGTCGTGCGCGGGGAGGGCCGGAGCGCGCGCCACGCCGCGGGAAGCCTGGCGCCGGACGGCTCGATCCTGACCGCCTCGCGCCGGCTGGCGCCCGGGGACGCGGTCCGGGCGGCGGTGCCGCAGGCCAAGGCCTTCCCCGACGAGGCGCTCGACCTTTCCCGGGCGAAGATCGCGGGCTCGGGGGAAAGGTCCCTCGTCGTGGAGACCGCGGCGCCCGCCTCCGAATCATGGCTCGCCCGGGAGGCGGAGGCCCTTCGAGCGATCGCCGATTGGCCCGTGATCTCCCAAAGGGCGGCGGAGGTGATCCTGGAAAAATACGGGCCGCCGGACCTGGCCATCCCGGAGCGCTTGTCCTGGTACGGCAACGCTCCCTGGAAGCTCACGACCGTCCACCGCGATCCTTTCGGCCGCATCGACGTGCTCGAGCAGACGATCGCCTACGAGGTGCCGCAGGACAAGGCGCCGTCGTTGGCGAAGTTCGACGTGGGCCTGCGCCTGAGCCGCGACCGCCGGGAGCTGTCCGCCGCGAGCGAGGCGGAGGAGACCAACTTCCTGGCGCTGAACCTCGCCGACGAGGTGGTCCGGGAGCGTCGGACCCCCGAGGAG
The DNA here is from genome assembly GCA_036676805.1 of Elusimicrobiota bacterium. GTDB lineage: Bacteria > Elusimicrobiota > Elusimicrobia > UBA1565 > UBA9628 > GWA2-66-18. The sequence goes on along the minus strand of JAKFCD010000105.1, from coordinate 42,455 downwards.
GCGCGCGCGTTCTACCTCAAGACCGTCCTGCAGTGGAACGCGGGCAAGTCCTCGCCCTACCTGAAGGGGCTGCGGTTCCGCTGAGGAGGCTCCGGAGGGCGGCGGCCCGGGCGCGGTCCCCGGGCCGCCCGGAAGAAAGGGCTAAGGCTGGACCTTGAACACGATCGGCTGGGTGACGAGCATCGAGCCGTCGGACTCGATCACCCGGGACACGGCGATGTGCTCGCCTTCGGCCTGCGCCGACCAGTCGAACCACCAGTGGCCGTCGTCTTTGCGGCAGGGCTTCCAGTCCCCGTCGTCGATCGAGAGGCGGACCTCCCTGGCGTCGGCCGGAGCGCTGACGCGGAAGCTGTACGGCTGGCCGGGCGCGAGCGCGTCGCCCGGGCGGGGATAATCGATTCCGACCGTCTTCAACGGTGCTTCTATCATGGGGGATCTCCTTTGCGGAAGATTTCGAGCGGCGACATGTTAGACATTGCGGGCCGCGCCCGGCCATGGCGCGGGCGTCACGTTCGCGTTTCGCATCCGTGACGCCGCGCGTCACCGGATCTTGACCCGCCCGGCACGAAGGCGACATCCCGGTTCGGATAAAATCGCCTCATGGACAGCGCAGCGGTCGAGGACGCCGGCGGGGCCTGCGCGACTTTGCTCGCGGAGCAGCGGCGCGTGGAGGACGGATTCCGCCGTCTCGATGCGGCGCGCGGCGCCCGGGCCCGCAAGGCCGCGGCCGACGACCTCCTGGACGCCGTCGAGCTCGTCCTCGCCCTCGAGGAGCAGCTGCTGCACCCCGCCGTGCGGCGGACGTTCGGCGAGGGGGGGGAGTGCGCCCGGCTCGCCGCGGCCGGCCGGACCGCGCGGCAGGTGCTGCGGGAGCTCCGGGCCTCGGGCGGAGAGGCGCGCTTCGCGACGCTCTCGAGCTTTCTCGCGCGGCGGTTCGACGACGAGCGCGCGGCCCTCTTTCCCCTCCTCTCCCGATCGGCCCTCGATCGCGGGCGGCTGGCCGGCGACATGCGGGAATTCAAGGCGCGCCACGAGCAGGCCCGCGCCGGGGGGCTGTACCGGCGCTGCCTCGCGGCCGCCGGGGCGCTTTTCCCTTAAAGCGCGGGCACCCGCGCCCGCGGAAAATCCACCTTCGTCCCGGCGACGTGGTTGCAGTAGTTGGTGAAGATGTTCATGGCCGTCGCGGCGACGATCTCGAGCACCGCGGCGTTGCCGTAGCCCGCCGCCTTCAGGGCGGCGACCTCCTCGTCGCCGACCCGCCCGCGCTTCTGCACCAGCGCCTTGGCGAACCGGAGCGCGGCCGAGGTCTTCGGATCGGCGGACTCTCCTTTCTGGGCGTGCAGCAGCTCCGCCTCGCCGACCCGGAGGCCGCGGCCGGTCTCGGTGTGCGCGGCCAGGCAGTACTCGCTGTCGTTGGCCGAGGCGACGGCCACGGCCAGCAGCTCGCGCAGGCGCGTGTCGAGCGAGGTCTGGGAGAGCGCGTCGTGCAGCCGCAGGTAGGCGTTGAGGACCGCCGGCGAGTGGGCCATCGTCGCGTGGAGGTTGGGGATGCGGCCCAGCTTCCTTTGGACCGCCTCGAGCTGCTCCTTCGTCCTTTGCGACGCCTTCGACAAGTCCGCCGTCGGAATCCTCTGCATGTCCGCCTCCTGGTCGTGGGGTCCGCCCTGCGGCCATAGTAGCGAAGCCGCCGTTGAACGTTCAGTACCAAACGAATGACGGAAATGGGAATCGGCGCCGTGACGCCCGCCAGACGAAAGGGTTACACCCGGTCCATGGCCGCGGTCCGCGGCGCCGCCTATAATCAGCGCATGCGGCATAAGCGGGAGCGGGACAGGGACAGCACGGTGAATTTCGACGCGGCCACCCGCGTGGGCTTTCTCGTCCATGAGCTGCGCAACGCCCTGGCCTGCGTCTTCGTCGCCCAGGCCATGATCCGCAAATCCCCGGACGACCGCGCCGCGGCCGCCCTGCTCGACCGCAATCTTCATCACATGAAGGCCATGCTCGACCGCGCGGATACCGAGGTGCGCTTCCATAAGGAGCCGCACGCCCGGCGGCGCCTGCTCCACCTCGCGCAGACGCTCCGCGAGACCGTCGCCGCGGCCGCCGCGGAGGCGCGCCTCAAGGACGTCAGGCTCTCCGTCCGGGTGGAGCCGCGGCTCGCGGTCAACGCGGATCCCGAGTATCTCGCGTCGGCCCTGGCCAACCTTCTGGGCAACGCGATCAAGTTCACGCCGGCCGGCGGGACCGTGCGCGTGCGGGGCTTGGAGAAGGACCAGCGCGCCGTCCTCGAGGTGGAGGATGAGTGCGGCGGGCTGCCGCCCGGGAAGGTCTCGGAGCTCTTCGAGCCCTTCACTCAGAAGGGGGCCGACCGCTCCGGGCTCGGCCTCGGCTTGGCGATCGCCCGGCGCGCCGTCGCCCTCAACGACGGCGCGCTCGGAGCCCGCGACATCCCCGGCAAAGGCTGCGTGTTCACGATCACCTTGCCGCTGGCCGTCGCGGCCCGGACCCACTAGCAGGAGGATTGCATGAGACGAACGGCGAAATCACGAGTCGGCGGGGCGGCGGTCCTCGACGCTCCGAGGCGCGAGCCCGCGCCCATCAGCTTCAAGCTCTGGGACACCTTCGGCGCGGCCGACGTCGCCCCGGAGATCTCCGTCGAGCATCCCCTCATCGGGCAGCGCAGCTATTTCCCGGAGAGCGAGTACCAGGTCCTGGACTCCTCGATCGAGGGGCTGGAGATTTCCATCGACGACGGGAGGTGGAACCCCTGCCGGCGCGGCGACGGCTGCTGGTCGTACGATTGGACCGGCTATCAGCCGGGCCGACGGCAGGCGGTCGTCCGGGTCCGCCCGCGCCGCCGCGAGTCCCTGCCGCGCCAGACCTGCCTGTTCCTGGTGGACCTCCCGTGAGCCCCGCTCCGACGATCCTCGTGAGCCCGCCGGACGAGCACGGCAACTGCTTCATCACGACCGTGGATTCCGACGGGCGACCGCTGCCGGCCGCCGAGCCGTCGATCTACGACCGCGAAGGGGCCTGAGCCCCGGCGCCCGGCGCGAGCGGAAGCGTGAAGTGGAACGCGGCCCCGCCGCGGCGGCGGGTGTCCGCCCAGATGCGGCCGCCATGGGCGGCGACGATCTGCTGGACGATGGACAGCCCCAGGCCGGAGCCCGGCAAAGTCCGCGCGTTGCGGCCGCGGAAGAAGCGCTCGAACAGGCGGGGGAAGTCCCGCTCCGGGATGCCGATGCCGAGGTCCTCCACGGCGATGACCGCCTCTCCGCCGGCCGCGCGGGCCTTGATGGAGACCTTCCCGCCGGGGCGGCTGAACTTGACGGCGTTGCCGATGAGGGCGCGCAGGACGTCCCGGAGCTGGCGGCGGTCGGCCGACGCCGCCAGCGCGGCCGGGACGTCGACGCGCAGGGAGATCCGCCGCGCCCCGGCGCGCGGGGCGGCCTCCGCCGCGCAGCGCCGGACGAGCTCGCGCAGGGGGACCTTCCCGCGCCGCGGGGGCGGGAGCTCGGAGAGCGCCGAGATCCTCAGAAGGTCGTCGATCAGGAGCTTCAAGCGGTCGGCGTTGCGCTCGATGGTGTTCACGAATTCGAGCCGATGCTTTCGGTCGTCGAGCCCGCCGTGCTTGAGGGTCTGGGCATAGCCCTTGATCGCCGTCACCGGGGTGCGCAGCTCGTGGGAGACGTTGGCGATGAACTCCCGCTGGACGCGCTCGCGCTCCTGCAGGCGCTTGGCGGTCTCGGCGCGCCGCCGGTCGGTGATGTCCCTGATGCCGACGTATAAGGCGGCGCGGCCCGCGTAGGGCACGCGCACCGCGCCCACGCGGAGCAGGCGCTGGCCGTGGCGGAGGTCGCGGCGCTCCAGCTCGAATCCGTGAAACGGCATCCCCCGGGCAAGGGCGTCGCGCAGGCGCCCGGCCAAGGCCGGCGGACCGCCGGCCAGCTCGAGAAACGGGCGGCCCTGCGTCCGCTTGGGCGTCAGCCGGAACAGCTCGTAGAAACGCCGGTTGGCCGACTGCACCCGGAGGTCGGAGTCGAGGATCACCAGGGACTGCTCCATGACGTCCTGCAACTCGAGCAAAGCCCGCTTGGCCACGTCGGCGTCGAGCAGCGCGGGAGTCCTGGCGTCTCTCATCGGCCCGGAAAATATCAAATTTTCGGGCCGCCTGTCCGCGTTCATGCTCCGGACAGAAATCCTTGACGCCGGGGCAATGGCCGGGGAGCGGCGGCGGGCTTAAAATAGGGTCATCGCCCCGTGGCGAGGAGGTTCGGATGATCATCTCTCTCTGCCTGCTGCTTGCCGCCGCCGCGTCCTCGTCGTACGCGGCCGCGCCCGATCCCGTCTTGGATTTTCCCCTGGAGCGGGGCGTCGAGCCCGGCCGGCTGTGGAAGGACAAGCTCGGGCTCAGCGAGGAGCAGGCCCGCCGCTTCACGGTGCTGGAAAACGAAAAGGCCGCGCGGCTCAAGCCCCTGCGCGAGCTGCTGCGCAGCGAGATGGTCAAGCTCCAGGCCCAGGTGTCGGACAACGCCTCGGAGCGGGAGGTGGAGGACACCTTGGAGCAGGTGCTCCAGATCCATCGCGCCATCGCGGAGCGCACCGAGCGGCTCGACGCCGGCCTGGCGGGCTTCCTGTCGCCCTCGCAGCGGGCCCGCCTGCTGGTCTGGAAGTCCCTGGGCGGCTTGAACGGCTACGCCGCCCGGCGCCTCGAGACCGCCGCGCCCCTAGACGAGGAAGAGGAGAGCGAATAGCCCGTCACTCGACCGTGACGCTCTTGGCGAGGTTGCGGGGCTGATCGACGTCGCAGCCGCGCAGGTCGGCGGCGTGATAGGCCAGGAGCTGAAGCGGCAGGATGTTGATGATCGGCGAGAAGTGCTCTCCCACGGACGGCACCTCGAGGATGTGGTCCGCCATGCCCTGAAGCCGGCGGTCTCCCTCCGTGCACAGCGCGATCAGGCGCGCGCCGCGGGCCTTGGCCTCCTCGATGTTCGACAGGGTCTTCTCGAGCACGTCCGAGCGCGTGGCGATGGCCACGACCGGCATTTGCCGGTCGATCAGGGCCAGCGGACCGTGCTTCATCTCCCCGGCGGCGAAGCCCTCGGCGTGGATGTAGGAGATCTCCTTGAGCTTCAAGGCCCCTTCCAGGGCCGTCGCGTGGTTGACGCCGCGGCCGATGAAGAGGACGTGCCGGGCCGTCTGTATCTCGGCGGCGACGGCCCGTATCTTTTCGTCGAGGAAGAGCGTGCGCCGCAGGAGCTCCGGGAGGCGCCTAAGTTCCTCCGCCCATTCGCGCGCCTCCGCCTCCGGCATGAAGCCGCGGGCCGTTCCCGCGTGCAGCGCGAGCAGGCTCAGCGCGGCGAGCTGCCCCGCGAAGGCCTTGGTCGAGGCGACGCCGCACTCCGGGCCGCAGAAGGTGTGGAAGTTGAAGTCCGACTGGCGCGAAATCGCCGCGCCGACGGTGTTGCCGATGGAGAGCACCTTGAGCCCGGCCTGCCGGGCCAGGCGCGCGGCCGCCAAGGTGTCGGCCGTCTCCCCGGATTGGCTGATGGCGACTACGAGCGTGCCCGGCTCGAGCACCGGGCGGCGGTAGCGGAACTCGGAGGCGGTCTCGACCTGGGCGGCGACGCCGGCGTGGCGCTCCAGCAGGTACTTTCCGACGATGCCGGCGTGCCAGGACGTGCCGCAGGCGAGGATCAGGACGCGCTCCACGCCCCGCAGCAGCTCCGGCGTCAGGCCGGTCTCGCCGCCCAGGCCGCCGCCGCCGGACGACGGCAGGCGGCCGCGCAAGGTGTTCTCCACGGCGCCCGGCTGCTCGTGGATCTCCTTGAGCATGAAATGGCGGTAGCCGCCCTTCTCGGCGGCCCTGCTGTCCCAGGAGATCACGGACGGGGTTTTCACGATCTCGAGCCCCATCGCGTTGAAGAACGCGCAGCGGTCGCCGCGCATGACGGCCGACTCCCCGTCCTCGAGGTACACGACCCGGCGGGTGTGCTTGAGCAGCGCCGGCACGTCCGACGCGATGAAATTCTCCCGCTCGCCGAGGCCGACGACCAGCGGGGAGTCCTTCTTGGAGGCGACGATCACTCCGGGGGCCAGCGACCAGATCGCGGCCAGCGCATAGGCGCCGCGCACCTGCTTGAGGACGGCGCGCACGGCGTCGGCGAGCGCGGCCTCGGCGAGAGCGGCCGCCGCCGGCGCGGCGACGCCGCTTTCCGCCAGCGCTTCCTCAATAAGGTGGGGGAGCACCTCGGTGTCGGTCCCGGAGGCGAAGACATGGCCGCGAGCCGACAAGGCCTCCTTCAGCGGCGAATAGTTCTCGATGATGCCGTTGTGGATCACCGCGATCCGCCCGGCGCAGTCGACGTGGGGGTGCGCGTTGGCCTCGGAGGGCCCTCCATGAGTCGCCCACCGCGTGTGACCGAGCCCGAGAAGGCCGTCCAGCGGGCGCCGCGCCAGCAGCTCGTGAAGGCTCGCCAGCTTCCCCACGCTTCGCGCGACGGCGAGGGATCCGCCGGAGACGACGGCGACCCCCGCGGAGTCATAGCCGCGGTACTCGAGCCGCTTCAACCCGTCCAGGAGGATCGGCACGGCCTGCTGCGTTCCGGCGTAGCCCACTATTCCGCACATGCGCGGATTATAACGGGGCCGCGGGACCGCGGCCATCGCGCCGCCGTAAAGCCTCGGCGTGCATGCTGTGACGCGCGGCGTTCTCAAGATCGTTACGCGGCGGTCCCGGCGCGGAGATATGAGGGTGCTACGATGCATCCCGAAGACCGCAGAGGAGAGACAAAAGGGACATGACACCGAAAAATACGACGATGACGGGAGAATCGGCCGCCTCCGGCGCCCGGGGGGACGCGTCCGCGCTTGAGGAGCTGCTGCGCAAGCTGCCGGCCCGCGACGCGCGCGTCGCCGTCATGGGGCTGGGCTACGTCGGCCTGCCGCTGCTCAATCTGTTCGCCTCGAAAGGGTTCCGGGTCATCGGCTGCGACCTCGACCAAGGCAAGATCGACCAGCTCAACAAGGGCAGCTCCTACATTAGGTCCGTGCCGGCGGCGGCGATCGCCCGGCATCTCGCCCATAAGCAGCTTCTGGCGACGTCGGACTTCCGCAGCCTCGCCTCGGCGGACGCGATCTTCGTCTGCGTGCCGACCCCGCTGACCATGGAGGGCAAGCCGGACGTCTCGGCGATCCGCCAGACCGCGAAGGCGATCGGCGCGACGCTGCGCCGCGGCCAGCTCGTTATATTAGAGAGCACGAGCTATCCGGGCACGACGCGAGAGATCATGAAGCCGGAGCTCGAACGGCGCGGCTTGACCTGCGGGCGGGATTTCTTCCTGGCCTTCTCCCCGGAGCGCGAGGACCCCGGCAACAAGGAGTTCTCCATCGAACAGATCCCGAAGATCGTCGGCGGCATCGACGCGCCCTCGCTGCGGGCGGCCGCCGCGCTCTACGGCGAGGCGGTCAAGCGCGTCGTCGAGGTCTCCTCCTGCGAGGCCGCCGAGGCCGCCAAGCTGCTGGAGAACATCTACCGCTGCGTCAACATCGCCCTCGTCAACGAGCTCAAGATGTGCCTCGACCGGATGCGCATCGACGTGTGGGAGGTCATCGGCGCCGCGGCGACCAAGCCCTTCGGGTTTCAGGCGTTCTACCCGGGCCCGGGGCTGGGAGGGCACTGCATTCCGATCGACCCGTTCTACCTGTCCTGGAAGGCCCGCGAGTTCCAGTTCAACACGCGCTTCATCGACCTGGCCGGGGAGATCAACATCCAGATGCCGTACTACGTGCTGGCCAAGCTGGAGGAGGGCCTGCGCGGGCAGGGCAAGAGGCTCGAGGGCGCCCGCATCCTGATGCTGGGCCTGGCCTACAAGAAGGACATCGACGATCCGCGCGAGTCGCCCGCCTTCAAGCTGCTCGAGCTGCTGGCCCAGAAGGGGGCCTCGGTCGTCTACAACGATCCCAACATCCCCCGGTTCCCCGACACCGAGCACACCCGGCACCTGAAGGTGGCCTCCGCGCACGTGACCCCGGAGACGCTGGCCGCCGTGGACGCCGCGGTGATCGTGACCAACCACAGCGCCTACGACTACGGCATGATCGCCCGGCACGCGCCGCTGATCATCGACACGCGCAACGCCTGCGCCGGGGAAAAAGGCTGGGGGGACAAGATCGTGCGGGCCTGAGGCGTTATTTGAGCCCGGGCCGCGCGCCGGCCTTGCGCCGTCCGTGCCTGCGCTCGGGCTCGCGCGGGGCCGCGAACTGAATGGAGGACTTGTCGCCCAGGTTCGCGATCCTGAGGCCGCTGACGTTTAGGCCGGCGTCCGCGAGGAGCCGGGTGAGCTTCGCCAGCTCGCCGGGGCGGTTCTTCACGACGATATTGTAGCGCGCCGCCTGTGTCCGCTGCATAGAGCCTCCTTAATCGTAGACCATGTAATCCGGCTCGAAGCCCAGCTTTTCGATAAGCGCCATCGCGTTCGCGGGCTGGTCCACGGCGAGCACGATGCGCATCTGCTCGCCCTCGACGCTGCTGTAGAGGGAGAGGATGTTGATGCCCTCGGCCGCGAGGGTCTTCGCGAGCTTGTGCAGCTCCCAATGGTGGTTAGGCATCTCGAACTGGAAGATCAGCTCCTCGCGCACGGAGACCCCCAGCTCCTTGATGGCGTGGCGCAGGGCGTCGTTCTTCGGCGCCAGGAACTGGACCAAGGTCCGCTCGCCCACCCGCGTCGTGACGACGGACTGCCTGTCGACCTTCATCCGCTCGAGCAGGCGCTCCAGCCTGTTCTGCACGCCGGGATCGCTGGGAAACTCGACGTTGTATTGGGTCTTGCTCGGCGCGCGCATCGCTCCCTCCTTGCGTCGCCTCATTGTAGGTCCGCGGCGGCCGCGCGCCCATAGCGCGGCGGTAACGGAAATTTGCCGTCCCGGTCCGCGGGCGCGCACCTCGGCGTTAAATTACCGTTTCACCGCGTCAATGGTTTCGCGGACGGCGGCGCGTTAAACTTGGGCAGCGCTCGGGCCTCGCGGGCGCGGGGAGGGTCAAATGATCGTCGCGGCTCATCAGCCCAACTTCATCCCCTGGCTCGGCTATTTCGACAAGATGCGCAAGGCCGACCTGTTCATCATCGTCGACCACGTGCAGATGGAGCGGCAGAGCTATCAGAACCGCGTGAGGATCAAGACGGGCGCGGGAGAGCGCTGGATCACGGTGCCGGTCGTCCAGGAGTCCCGCGCCGAGCGCATCATCGACAAGCGCATCGACAACAGCCGCGTCGGCCGCTTCCGCTGGAGCCGGAAGATGTTCCTGACCTTGAAGTACGCCTACCAGTCCGCCCCTTACTTCCGCGACTACGAGCCGGCGCTGAGCGAGCTCTTCTGCGACCGCTGGGAGCGCCTCGCCGAGCTCAACGGCCGGCTCATCGAGTTCTGCCGGGACGCGCTCGCCGTCCGCACGCCGCTGCTCTCCAGCTCGAGCTTGAACGCCCCGGGCAGCAGATCCGAGATGGTCCTTAATATGTGCCGCGCGGCCGGCGGGGACGTCTATCTCTCCGGCGTGGGCGCCTCGAAGGCCTACCTGGACCTGCCCGCCTTCGAGCGCGCGGGCGTGCGCGTGGCCTGGCAGGACTTCGAGCACCCGCGCTATCGCCAGTATCCGTCCTGCGACTCCTTCATCCCGAACCTTTCGTCGTTCGACTTGATCTTCAACTGCGGGCCGAGAAGCCCGGAGGTCCTGCGCGGATCGCGGGCCCGGGCGGGAGCGTCCATATGAGAGAGAAGACCCTCGAGCGGAAGGCGCCGCCGCGCGCCGACGTCCTGACGAAGTACGCCGGCGCGACGGTGATGGCCGTCGGGGCGCATCCCGACGACCTGGAGCTCGGCTGCGGCGGGACCTTGGCCCGACTGAGCCGGGCGGGGGCGCGTGTCGTGATGGTCGTGGTCAGCATCCCCAGCAGCCTGCGCTCGCGCCGCGCCGAGGCGATCCGGGCGGCGGGCATACTCGGCTGCGAGATCCGCTTCCTGGCGCCGAACCGGTGCTCGCGGGTGGAGGATCTCAAGACGCACGAGCTGGTCGGCATGATCGATTCCCTGGTCGAGGAGCTCAAGCCGGCGGCGATGTTCTCCCATTGCCTCGCGAACCTGCATCTGGACCATAAGCTCGCGTATGACGCCTGCATGGCGAGCCAGCGTCTGCGCTACTTCGACATCTTCTGCTATTCCCCGACGAGCTGCCACGCCGTGAACATCCCGTTCTTCCCCCACGCCTACATCGACATCACCGGCACGATCGACGCGAAGATGAAGGCGATCCGCGTGCACTCGAGCCAGTTCGACTCGCGCGGGCTGAACACGGAGCGCTACAAGGAGGCCGACGCCGTCATCGGCAGGATCGTGGGCGTCCCCTACGCCGAGGGCATGGAGATCGTCCGGATGAAGGTCAATTGAGGGGGAGCGAGCCGTGATCGAGGGCGTCCTTCCCTGGCCGGCGCTGGTCGACGCGCCTGCGGCGTCGTTCGACTCCCTGACTAAGCTGATCTCCTCGCGCGGCCTGAAGTTCGCGGAGCTGTGGTTCACCGACCTCGAGGGCCGCCCCTGGCGCATCATGATGCCGACGGACGCGGTCGGCGAGACGCTGTTTTCCGAGGGTCTGCCGCTGGACGGCCAGCCCATCGGCGGCAGCTGGGACGGCGTGATGCGCCTGCTGCCGAGGCTCGACGCGGCGTACGTGGACTCGACGGCCTCCGTCGCGAGCCTCGTGATGTTCTGCGACATCCGCGAGCCCGGCGGCGTCGCGCCGCTGGCCCTGGAGCCGCGGCACGTCCTCGCGGCGGCGGCCGGGCTCGCGGAGAAGCGCTTCGACGGCGGGCTCGTGGTCGGCGTGGAGCCGGAGTTCATCCTCCTGGAGGCCGACGGCCGGCCCGCGGCGGAGAACGTCGTCTGGGACTTCCTGTCCCGGCTCGCCCTGTCGCTCGGGGACGCCGGCATCCGGGTGGATTGGTTTCGCAGCGGCCCCGCCTCCGGCCAGGGGCGGGCGCAGATGCGCGCCGGGCCTCCGCTGCAGATGGCCGACCGGGTGATGCTCTATCGCCACCTGGCGGCGGGCCTCGCGCGCGAGCGCGGTCTCACAGCGTCCTTCCTGCCCCGGCCGCTCGCCGGGGGAGGCGCCCCGGGAATGCCGGTGCACGCGGCGGTGTGGAGGCGGGGCGAAAACCTGTTCCATGACGAGAACGGCTGGGCGCTGACGAGCGCGCTGTGCCGCGCCTTCGCCGCCGGGATGCTCGCGCATCTGCCGGCGCTGACGGCGTTGTGCGCGCCGACGACCAACTCCTACCGGCGGCTCATCCCCGGCCACTGCGGCCCCGTGAACCCGGTCGTCTCGACCGCCGACCGGTCGGCGGTATGCCGCATCCCGTCGCGCACGGCGGCCGCGGGCGCGCGCCGCGTCAAGTTCTGCCTTCCCGATTCGACGGCGAACCCCTATCTGGCGCTCGCGGCGGTGATCCTGGCGGGCCTCGACGGGGTCGAGCGGGGCCTCGAGCCCTCGATCGACGGCGACCGCCCGGCGGGCGCGGCGGTGCCGCCGTGCCTGGAGGCCGCGCTCGAGCTCCTCGCCGCGGACCGCGCCTTCCTGACCTGCGGAGCGGCGTTCTCGGACAGGCTCATCGACTCGTGGATCAAGGACCGGTGGGCCCGGCACGTCCTTCCCGTTCGCCTGCGGCCGCATCCATGGGAGCAGGCGCAGACCGAGCAGTTCGGCAGCGCGCTGGGCGTCGAGGACGCCGCGCCATAGTCACGCGAGGGACAAAATGAATTCACCCCGGCTCCATGGATGCGCGCGTCGCACGCCGAATATACTACGCCCATGAATCCGCAGACCCAGGCGCACGACGGGCCCGAGATCGTCCGCCCGGCGCACGTCGCGGGATTCAAGGAGCGCCGGCAGCGGCCGCGGACGACCGAGCGCTTTCCCGTGACGCTCGTCTCCGCGGGGGGGCTGCTGCGCGCCGTGACCTTGACCGGCGAGGCGAAGGACCACGATCCGGCCGGCATGTGCGTCCTGGTCAGCCGAGCGCTCCCGGCGGGGACCGTGGTCCGCGTCCGCCTGCACCTCTCCAAATCGATCTCGCTGTCCTTTCGCGGCCTGCCCTGCGAGTTTCGCGCCGAGGTGCTGGCCTCCCGCAAGGTGAAGGCCAGGGGTCCGGGCGCCTTCGAGCTGGTCCTCCGGTGGGAGAAGCCCCTGCCCGAGCTGGTAGCCGGGGAGGCGGCCTCCTACCGGCTCAAGATCGGCGTGCTGATCGCCTTCGTGCTCGCGGCGCTCGTGTGGACGAAGTACCAGAGCCTCGACTTCTTCTGGTTCGCCCCGGTGTTCTACGTGTACAGCCTGACCTTGGCCTTGTTCCTCCTTTCCCGCTTCTATATCTCCTGGCGGCACCGCGCCCCCGTCCTGGGGACCTACACGCCGAGCGTCAGCATCGTCATCTCCGTGCGCAACGAGGAGCACGCCATCACGCGCACCGTCGAGACCTGCTTCGAGACGGACTACCCGTCGGACAAGCGCGAGGTCCTCGTCGTCAACGACGGCTCCACCGACGGCACCCTGCGCGTCCTCAAGGAGCTTCAGAAGAGGTTCCCGGAGCTCCAGGTCTTCACCCAGCCCCCGACCGGCAAGCGCGCGGCGATGGCCCAGGGGGTCAAGAACGCGAAGGGAGAGATCATCACCTTCGTGGACTCCGACACCTTCCTGTTTCGCGACGCGCTGCGCCACATCGTCTGCGGCTTCGAGGACCCGACCTTGGGCGCGTCCGCGGGCTACACCGAGGTGGAGAACTGCGGCACGAACGCGCTGACCGGCCTGCAGGAGGTCCGCTACTACGTCTCCTTCCGCCTGCTCAAGGCTTCCGAGGGCTTCTACGCCGCCGTGACCTGCTGCCCGGGCTGCCTGTCGGCCTACCGCCGCAAGTACGTCCTGGAGATCCTGGAGCCCTGGAGAAACCAGAGGTTCCTCGGGGCCGAGGCGACGTTCGGCGACGACCGCAGCCTGACGAACTTCATCCTGCGCAAGTACCGCGTGATCTACAACGACCTCGCCGTCGCGTCGACCTTGGTCCCGGACACGTGGGGCCAATACCTGCGCCAGCAGCTGCGCTGGAAGAAGTCCTGGCTGCGCGAGACCTTGATCGCCGGGCGCTTCATGTACAAGAAGCATCCCGTCGCGGCGATCTCGTTCTACGCCTCGTCGATCATCAGCGTCGCGTCGCCCGCGATGGCCGCCCGCGTCGTCTATCTGGCCGCGCAGGGCGAGGCCTCGATGCTCCTTCCCTATCTGCTGGGGCTGCTCCTCATCGGCTTCCTGCAATCCCTCTATTTCCTCCACAGGCGGCCCAGCCCGCACTGGCTGCTCGGCATGCTGTGGATGGTCAGCGCCCTGTTCATCACCGGGCCGCAGACCTACTACGCGGTCCTGACCATGCGCAAAAACCATTGGGGCACGCGGTGAAGAGGTCCTACGCCGCCGCCTGGATCGGAATCTTCTCCTGCCTGGGCCTGTGGCTTTTCTGGAGCCTGTACGGCGCGGCCTACGTGCGCCGGACGTATTTCGCCGCGCCGTCGTTCGCCGAGTCCTCGCGGACGGAGTCTCAGTTCGTCGCGATCCTCATTCCGCGCGTCCGGCGCAAGCCGGAGAGGTTCGTGATGTCCCAGGCCGAGCTGAACAAGCTCCTGCGCGGACTCAAGGAGGCCGGCTGCGTCGCGATCGGCCTCGACGACGTCGACGGGCTGTACTCCCGGGGACGCAGGCTGCCGCCGCGGGCGGTTCTGATCGCGTTCTCCGAGAACGATCAGCGCGGCTTCGCCATCTCGGACCGGGCCCTCAAGCGCTTCGGCCTGCGCGGCGTCGCGTTCATTCAGAAGACCGCGGAGGAGGCCGGGCCGGAGCATCGCCAGCACCTGACCCGGCACGCGATCTCCCAGATGCGGCTCGGCCGGGCCTGGGAGTTCGGCTGGACGGCCAAGGACGCGCCGCCCTCGGGGTCGCCGCTGGGCGGCCGCGCGCTGCTCGATGTCGAGGGCTCGAAGGTCCCTCCGGCCGATCCGAAGCTCTATCCGCTGCGCTTCGTCGCCTCGGAGCTCGGCCTCAACGACCGGCGCGACGACCCCCTCGCCCTGCGCATCCTCGCCCTGCGCCCCGACCGCTCGCCGTCCGACAACCTCCAGATCGTGGCGAAGACCTGGCCGCGCGCCGCCGAGCTCAGCGACGACTTCAGCGGCCAAGGCGCGGGCACGGATTGGATCCCGGGCTGGGGGGTGGTCTCGATGGGGGAGCGGCGGCTGGCCCTGCTGTCCACGCCCCGCCACACCAGCGCGGGCGTCTTCCTGCGCGGGACCGAGAAATGGCGGGACGCCGCCGTGGAGTTCGTCCTGAAGAAATACAAGAAGGAGTTCTGGGCCTACGCCCGGCTGCGCGAGGGGGGCGGGTTCGTGCGGGTCGGCGCGCGCGACGGCTGGTGGTACGTCGAGCAGAAGGCGGGGCCCCGGGCCCCCGTCAACATGCTCGCCCGGACGCCGATCCCGGAGGGCGGCCTTCCCGCGCGGGTGCGGTTCGTGGTGAAGGGCGGAGCGGTGATCGTCTACATCAATGGACGGATGCAGTTCGGCCGGGCGCTGCGGCTGCATCCGGGGGTCGACCGCGGGCAGCTTTTCCTCGGCGTCTATGACGCGCAGTCCCGGACTTCGCTCGCGGTGCTCACATCGGTGCGCGCCGCCCCCCTGGGCGACGTCTGGATCACGACGAAAAGCGACCGGGGCGGGGAGTTCGACGAGGACCGGCTGGAGGCGCTGCGCGACGAGGCGGCTTACGCCAGCGCGCTGTCTCCGCGCTGGATCACCGTCGCGTCCGGCGGCGAGGTTCTGCTCGATGAGCGGCAGAGCGTGCTCGTCCGCTCCATGGCGGGATTCTACGCATGCCGCCTCGTGGCGACGGCGGACCTCACCGGGGTGAAGGCCGCCGTGCTGCGGCGGGAGCCCGCCTCCGACCGGCTGGCGAGAGGGCTCTCCTCCGCCGCGCGCGAGCTGGGCTCCGCCGGCCTCAATATCCGCCTGAGGGGGGAGCAGGCCTCGCGGCCGGAGACGCTCGCCTTCCTGAGCAAGCTGCGCGACGGGCTGCGCGCGCGCGGGGAGCTGAGGGTGACGGTGCACGGCGAGGGGGCGGCGCGAGAGGCGCTGGCGGCCGTGACGGACGGCGTGCTCCGCCGGTCGGCCAGGACGAGGCAATCCCTGGAGATTTTGGAGGCGGCGCTCCCATGACGAACCTCTTGCTTGCCGCGGCGCTGCTCGCCGTCGAGACGGCGTTCGCCGTCGAGACGGCGGCCCCGGCTCCCGCCCAGGCCCTCAGCCGCGGCGCTCAGCTCATGGCGGCGGAGCGCTACCGGGAGGCGATCCCCGTCCTGGAGCGGGAGCTGCGCGCCGATCCCGGCTCCCCCGGCGCCCTTTTGAACCTGGGCTGGGCCTATTGGCACTCCCGCCGCCTCGACGACGCCTGGCGCGTGGCCTCCACGCTCGTCAAGCTGGATCCGGGCAACCGCACCTTCCTGATCTTCATGGCGAACACGAGCATCGAACGTGGCGATTACTCCCGCGCCGTCGCCCTGATGAACCGGGCGCTGAAGCTGTCGCCGGACGATCACGACGCGACGATGGTCCTGGCCCGCGCCCTTTTCCTCGGCGGCCGCGAGCCCGAGGCGCTGAAGCTCCTCGAGCGGATCCTCGCGCGCCGGCCCGACGACGCCGGGGCCGCCTATCGCCGCGCCGCGTTCCTGTCCGAGATGGGCCGCAAGCGCGAGGCCCTCGAGGCCCTCGAGGAGCTGCTCAAGCTCGATCCCGAGAACGTCTCCTACCGCCGCAGCCGCGCCCGCATCCTCTCCGACCTCGGACGCGTGGAGGAGGCCAAGAGCGAATGGACCAGCCTCACGCGGGGCCGGCTGGACGCGCAATCCCTGATGAATCTCGGCTGGGCGCATTGGCGGGACCGGAACCTGGACGCCGCCTGGGAGATCGCCGTCGCCTTGATGAAGCTTGACGACCAGAACCCGGCCTTCCTGCGCTTCATGGCGAACCTGGAGCTGGACCGGCGCAACTACGACCACGCGCTGAAGCTCGCGGAGAAGACCGTGCGCCTGGCGCCCAACGATCTCGACGCGGCGCTGACCCTCTCGAAGGCCTATTACCATCAGCACCGCGTGAAGGACGCGATGAGCATACTCAGCCGGCTCATCGCCAAGCATCCCGACAATCCCTCCGTGCAGTACCGCTGGGCGGAGGTGCTCGCCGGCCGGAAGCGGTACAAGGAGGCCATGCACTACTTCGACCGCCTCATCAAGGCCGATCCCGACAACGAGATCTACCGGCTGAACCGGGCCTCCGTGCTCTACGAGATGGGGCGGTTCGACGACGGCCTGGCCGAGTGGGAGGCGCGCGCGTCCCTCGAGGTGCCCGACGTGCGCGCCGTGCGCCAGCTCCGGGACGACGCCATGCACCGTCAGGGCTGGGAGGACGCCGCCGAATGGCAGATGAAGCTCATCGCCGCCAGCCCGCGGGACCCGGCGGGCTGGCAGCAGCTGGCCGCGATCTACCGCGAGATGCGGCTGACGTCCAAGGCCTTGTGGGCGGCGGAACGCGCGATCACGGTCGACCCGGTCTCCTTCGGCGGCTATTTCATGCGCGCCGAGATTCTCGAGTCCCTAGGCGACTGGGACGAGGCGATCGCCGCCTACAACGAGGTGCTCCGCCTCAATCCGAACAGCATGCAGGCCCTCAACGGCCTGTCGTACGCGCTGGAGGGCAAGGGGGACTTCGACGGGGCGCTCAAGCAGCTCGAGCGCGTCGAGGAGCTGAGCGCGCCTTCCGTTTCCCCATACCTGGAGGTGCACCGGGCGAGGCTCCTCGTGGACTCCGGGCGCTACGCGCAGGCGCGGCGCCTGCTCGACCGGCTGACGGCGCGGCGGCCGCCCGTGGTTCCCGTGCTGCTGTACCACGGGATCTCCGCGATCCACCGCGGCGAGTCCATTCCCGCCGAGGACTTCCGCGCCCAGATGCGGGCGCTGAAGGAAAAAGGCTACCGGTCGATCACCGCGTCCGAGCTCGCCCGGGTCATGGCGGGCAAGGCGAGCCTTCCCGAGAAGCCCATCATGATCACCTTCGACGACGGCCGTACGGACTCCTTCGAGAACGCCGACCCGGTGCTCAAGGAGCTGGACTTCCGCGCGACGATGTTCGTGCACGTCTCGCGCCTGCGGCGGCCGTATTTCCACGCGTCGAGCGAGGAGATCGCGCGCTGGTCGAAGACGGGGCGCTGGGAAATCCAGTCCCACGGCACGCAGGCCCACGACCCCATGTTCGTCGACGCCTTCGGGCGCCGCGGCCACTTCCTGCCCAACCGCCGGTGGCTGCCGGGGGCGAACCGGCTCGAGACCTTGGCCGAGTTCCGCGTCCGCATCGAGAAGGACTACGTGGAGGCCAAGCGCGGCGTGGAGGCCATGATCCCCGGCCACCGGGTGCAGGCCTTCGCGTTCCCGTTCGGCGACTACGGCCAGAACGACTACTCGAACACGCCGGAGGCGGCGGGGCTCAACCAGGCGCTGGTCAAGCAGAACTTCCAGTTG
Source organism: Elusimicrobiota bacterium (assembly GCA_036676805.1). Lineage (GTDB taxonomy): Bacteria > Elusimicrobiota > Elusimicrobia > UBA1565 > UBA9628 > GWA2-66-18. The sequence continues at coordinate 24,798 of JAKFCD010000105.1, read as the reverse complement.
GCCTTCACGCAGGCGCCGTACGGCACCAATACGCTGGACTCCAACCCGACCGACCTTAAGCGCTTCTCGGTGCCGCGGCACATGAAGGCCGACGCCCTCGTGTCCCACCTGGCGCTGAGCGAGCCGTGGGTGCAGTCCAAGCTGATCCACGCGCAGCTGTGGGCGCGCGCGGGGCAGCTGGGCCGCGCGCGGGCGGTGTTCGACGAGCTGGAGGCGGCGGGCGTCGAGGACTCGCGCCTGTGGTCGGAGAGAGCCGCCGTTTTCCAGCGCGGCGGAGACATCTCCTACGCGCGCAACCTCTTCTCCCAGGCGGCGGCCGCGGAGGCCGAAAGGGAAGGCGCCCCGGCCGAGCGCACCCGGCGGCGCATCGCGCAGGCGGACCACGCGGCCGCCCCGACGGCGTCGGCGGAGATCCAGCACTTCCGGGACAGCGACCGCAACGAGATATCGAAGGGCCTCCTGCGCGGAGGCGGCGTGGTCAAGTCGCTCCGGCTCGAGGGCTGGGTGGGGCAGGGGGAATACACGGAGGAGCGCGACATCGCGGCGCCGACGCCGCTCATCCGCGGCCGCGAGGCCGGGGTGCAGGCGCGCTGGTTCGTCCTTCCGGAGCTTCAGCTCAGCGGCTTCTACGCCCGGAGGGAATTCTCCCTGGGAAGCACGGGGTTCGCCGACAACTACGGGCTCGCCGCGGCCTGGCAGGCGCTCCCGGCCCTCGGCGTGACCGTGCGCGACGGCCTGGGCAACGTCGAAACGGCGGCCGGCATCCGCGCCTCGCGCAAATTCCACACCAACGGCGCGGGGCTGGTCTGGGATCCGGCTTTCACCTGGACGCTCAACGCGGACTACGATCAGACCCGCTACAACGACTCGAACCGGGCGCAGGACGTGCGCCTGCGCGCGACGAAGCGCTTCACCGACCGGGTCGCCGTCGGCGCCGCCTTTTACCACGGCGAGTCGTCGGCCCGCCGGACGGAGTACTTCACGCCCCGCCGTCTCAACCAGTACTCCGGCCTGCTCACCCTCAGCGACGGCTACGGGGAGATCAGCCCGGTCACGGGGCGGTCCCGGGCCGAGGCCATGCTCCAATACGAGGGCGGCTACGGCTACCAGGAGCAGGGCTCGCGCCGGGTGCACTCGCTGCGCGGCGAGCTGGGACTCAACCTGCTCGACAATCTCGCGGTGCGCGTCGGCGGCCAGTACTCCGAGTCGCCGACCTACATCAGCCGCCGCGCCGACGGCGCGCTCGTCGTGACCTTTTGAGGGGGCGCCGGTTGACCGTGGAAAGGCGGCTTCCGATATACCTATAATAGCCGTCGAGTGGCCACCATCCTCGTGATCGACGACGAGAAGGACCTGCTCCGCCTCCTCCGCCACAACCTGGAGAAGAGCGGGTACCGGGTCGTCACCGCGCCCAGCGCCGAGTCCGGCCTCAAGAAGCTGCGGGAGTCCGAGCCGGACCTGCTGCTCCTCGACATCATGCTGCCCGGGATGGACGGCCTCGAGCTCCTGCGCGTCGTGCGGAGGGAGAGCGACGTCCCGGTCATCCTGCTGAGCGCGAAGGGGGCGGAGCTCGACCGGGTCCTCGGGCTCAAGCTCGGGGCGGACGATTACGTCGTCAAGCCGTTCAGCCTGGGCGAGCTGACGGCGCGCGTCGCCGCGCGGCTGCGCAAGCCCGCCGCCGCGAAGGGCGGCAGGACGGCGGCCGTCGGCGCGCTGCGGGTGGATATCGCGCGGCACGAGGTTAAGGTCAAGGGCCGGCCGGTCCGCCTGGCCACCAAGGAGTTCCGGGTGCTCGAGCTCCTCCTCGAGGCCGACGGGAAGGTGCTCTCCCGGGACGCGCTTCTCGAGCTGGTCTGGGGGCACGACGCCGGCCTCGAGCTCGACACGAGGACGGTGGATCAGCACATCGCGCGGCTGCGGCGCAAGCTCGGGGAGGCGGGAGCCCTGATCGTGACGGTGCCGAACTTCGGCTACAAGCTCGCGCGTTAGCCCGGCGACTGCCTTGACTCGGCGGCCCCGTTATGTAACTATTGTTATATGACGGCCAAGGACAAAGTGCTGCTGATCGAGGACGAGGACGACCTCGCCCGCCTTTTCGCGCTCGCCCTGGACCGCGAGGGCCTGCGCATTCGCCGCGCGAAGGACGCCGCGGCCGGCCGCGAGCTGTTCCGCCGCTGGAAGCCCGACCTGATCCTGCTCGACGTGGTGCTGCCGGGCATGAGCGGCCTCGACTTCCTGGAGGAGCTGCGCGGCGAGAGCAAAGCGCCCGTCATCCTCGTCAGCGGCCGGCGCCGCCCGGCGGACCTGGCGCGCGCCGACGCGCTCGGGGTCGACGACTACCTCGTCAAGCCGTTCGCGCTGAGCGAGCTGCGCTCCCGGGTCCGGCGCGCGCTGTCCCGCGCCGCAGCGCCGAGCTCAAGGCGGAGTAGTCCGGCGCGCCCCCCAGCCGCACGATCCGCTCCGCGATAAGGTCCGCGAGCCTGCGGCCGCGCGCGCCGTCGCGGCCGAGGTGCGCGCGGACGATCTCGTCGACGAGGACCTCGTTGAGCCTTTTGACGGCCCGCCGGTTCCGGTCGATCATTTGTGAAGCAGATACGGCTTTTTTCCCGCCGGCTTGCCCTCCCCGCCCCCGCGGGGAAGCTCGAAGCTGAAGCGCGCGCCCGCGCCCGCCGCGTTCTCGGCCCGTATGCGGCCGTGGTGGCCCTCGATGATCTCGCGGCAGATCGCCAGGCCCAGCCCCGTGCCCTTGCCGCCTCCCGGCTCCGCGCCTTCGTCGAGGCGGTTGAACGGCGTGAACAGGGCGTCGAGCCGGTCCTCGGGTATGCCCGTGCCGTCGTCGGTCACGCTCACGGTGATGCCGCCGTCCCCGGACCGCGCGGCGGCGATGGCGATCTTCCCCTTCGCGTAGCGCGCGGCGTTGTCGAGCAGGTTGCGCAGGACCTGCGCGATCAGGTCGGGATCGCAGTCGATGCTCGGCAGGCCGCCCTCGACGTCGAGCTGCAGCCTTTGCGCGCCCCTCGACAGCCGGTACTCCTCGGCGAGCTCGGCGATGATCGCGGCGGCGTCCGCCCGTCGGAAATGGATCTTCAGCTTGCCCGAGCGCAGCCGCGCGAGATCGAGTATGTTCTCGACGATCCGCGTCTGGCGGTCGATGTTGCGGGAGATCATGTCCACCATCTGGGCCTGCCGCGCCGACAGCTTCTCGCCGGAGTCGTCCTTCAGGCAGTAGGCCGCGGTCTTCATGGTGGCCAAAGTATTGCGAAGCTCGTGCGAGATCCGTCCGAGGAAGTGATTGCGCGCCTCCAACGCGCCCGCGTCCGCGCCGGCGGCCGCGGGCCGGCGGCGGGCCTCGAGCTCGTTCTCCAGGACCTTGCGCTCGACGGCGTAGCGGACGGCCCGGCGGAGCAGGAGGCAGTCCGGGGAGCCCTTCACGAAGTAATCCTGGGCGCCGAGCTCCAACGTCCGGGCGGCGAGCACCTCGTCGCGGGCCCCGGTGACGACGAGGACCGGCAGGTCGGGCCGCAGGGCCCGCACCTTCAGGAAGCCCTCCATGTCGGTCGTCTGCGGCAGCGAGATGTCGAGGACGACGGCGTCGAAGCTCTCCTTCGTGAGCAGATGGCACGCCGTGGAGAGGCGGGGCGCGCGCGCGAGGTCCAGCGGCTCCAGGTAGGAGGCGATGAGCGCCTCGTCGTCCGCGTCCCCTTCGATCAGCAGCACCCGCGTGGGTCTCGAGTTCATGGTTGGGCTCCTCTGCGCGATTGCGCTTCGCTGGATTATAGCCGGCGGTCCGCCGCGCGCCTACGGATGAAAGGGGAAGGTAATTTGAAGGAGCGATGACGCGCGGGAGGCGAAAAAAAGAGCCGGCGCGCCGGAGCGGAGGGCTCCGGCGCGCCGGCCTCGGGCGTCACTTCATCTTGATCTGGTAGCCGAAGTTCGGGACCGTCGCGATCCGGTTGCGCTCGGGACCGAGCTTCCGGCGCAGGCGGGCGATGTGCTGGTCGACGGTGCGGGTGTCGATCTCCATGTCCTTCTCGTGGCCCCAGATCATCTGGAGCAGCTGGTCGCGGGAGAGGACCTTGCCGCGGGCCTCGATGAGGAGCTTGAGGATCGCGAACTCCTTGGGCGCGAGGTTGGCCGGCTTGCCGGCGACGAGGATCTCGTGCCGCTCGAAGTCGATCGCGATGCTGCCGATGGTCACCGACTTCTTGGCGTCGCCGTTGGCCGCGACCCCGGCGTGGCGGCGCAGGTGCCCCGTGATGCGGGCCTGGAGCTCGCCGATGGAGAAGGGCTTGACCATGTAGTCGTCGGCGCCCAGCTTCAGGCCGAGGATGCGGTCCATCTCGCTGCGCTTGGCCGACAGCAGGATGATCGGGATGTCGACCTCGGGGCGGATCGTGCGCAGGAACTCCAGGCCGTCCATCTTGGGAAGCATGATGTCGAGCAGGATGAGGTCGGGCTTGGACTTGCGGGCCAGCTTGAGGCCCGTCTCCGCGTCGCGGGCCGCGCTCACGCGGAACTTCTCCTTCTCGAGATTGTAGCGGATCAGCTTGACGAGATCCTTTTCGTCTTCGACGATCAATATTTTTTCCTTGGTCTGCATAAATCTCCTCCGAGATGATGATTCATTCTATGCGAACGCGGACGCCGCGCGAAGTGAGGTTAAGTTACTGATATGTATTGCAATTGTGACCTGGGTGCCTGAGCAGGTCGGAGAACGTCTCGCGACGGCCCGGCGACGGTATCATGTCCTCCGGGGACGGGCGGGATTGACCCGCCCTCGGGGGGTTGTCCGCGACTTCAACGCCCCCTTGTCGCGGCGAACCCCACGCCCCGTCGGACATGATACCGCCGCCGGGCCTTATGTATGAAGGAATCGCCCATCACGCTCGTCGTTGCACGCTCACAAAGAAGTCCATCGCCGCAGGCGATAAGCCGTTGCCATGGCGAGGCTGACCTGACGGGTCATCGGGGAGGAGGATCGACACTCGCCGGCGGCCTGGGTCTGCCGCGACAAGGGGTTGTCGAACGTCGCGGACAGACCCCGGAGGGCGGGTCAATCCCGCCCGTCCCCGGCGAGGGTCGATCCTCCTCCCCGGCCCGCATCGGCGTTCCTCGTAACCGCTCTATCCGGGCGGGTTCATGTCAAACCGGCGTTACATTCCCATGACAACTCGTCCATGGGCGCGGCCGCCGGTTCCTGGTAGCATTCAACGGGCGTATAAAGGAAAGCGGTGAACACACGCGACAAGATGAAGCGGCGCGCGGAGCGCCCGAGCGGCGGGGAGCCGTCCTTCGCCGCTCCTCCGGCGGCCGCGGAGGCGGCGACGTTCGTCCCGCGGGGGACGGAGCTCGCCTCCATCCCCGACCGGCGCGGCGGCATGCGCTCCGTCGCCGAGCCCGCGCTGCAGGAGGAGGTCAAGCGCGTCCTCCTCTCCCGCTACACGCCCGCCGCCTTCCTCGTCGACGACGGCTTCAACATCCTCCACGTCCAGGGCCGGCTCCCGCCGTTCCTGGTGCGCGAGGCGGGCGCGCCGGCGGCGAACCTCCTGCGCCTGGCGCACGAGTCCCTCACCGTCGCGCTCCGGGCCGCGCTGCTGACCGCGAAGTCCGAGGACCGCTCGGTCCGCCGGCTGGCGCGCTATCCGATCGGCGGGCGCGAGCACCCGGTCGGCCTAGAGGTCCTTTCCATCCGCGTCGAGTCCGACCGCCGCCGCCGCTACCTGGTGCTCTTCAAGCTCGACGGGGCTCCGCCGCCGGCGGAGGAGGCGGGACAGCTCGCGTTCCCGGAGCCGCCCGGACGGCCGTCCGCGGGGGCCGCGACGCACGGCGCCTGCGCGGACTCCCCGGGGCTCGACGACGAGCTCGCCGCGGTCAAGCGGGAGGTCCAGGCGGCCAACGCCGAGCTGCTCTCGGTCAACCAGGAGCTGCGCGACCGCAACCTGCAGATCAGCGCGACCATCGACGACCTGTCGAACCTCCTCGCCAGCGCCGAGATCCCCATCGTGATGCTGGATATGAAGATGCGCATCCGCCGCTTCACCCCGCCCGCGGAGAAGGCCTTCGGCGTCGGCTACTCCGACGTCGGCCGCTCGATCCACGCCCTCAAGCTCAACGTCGCGATACCGCAGCTGCAGGAGACCCTGCGCTCGGTGCTGTCCGGGTTCGGGGCGAGCCATCTCGAGGTGTGCGACGCCAGGCAGCGCTGGTATTCCCTCTGGTTCCGGCCGTACAAGACCGCCGAGAACAGCATCGCCGGCGTCGTGCTCTCGATGATGGACATCACGGAGCGCAAGTCGGGCGTGCGCCAGCTGGAGATGGCGCGGGACTACGCCGAGGCCATCGTCGACACGGTCAACGACTCCCTGCTCATCCTCAACCGCAGCCTGAAGATCGTGCGGGCGAGCCGCTCCTACTACAGCCTGTTCTCGGCGTCGCCCGCCGAGGTCGAGGGGAAATCCGTCTACGAGCTCGGGCGGGGCCTCTGGAACGCCCCGGTGCTGCGCAAGGCCCTGTCGACGCTCGCGGCCGCCCGCACGCCCTTCTCGAACCTGGAGATGGAGCGCGAGGTACCCAAGCTCGGCAGCCGTATTCTGGCGGTCAGCGGCCGGGTGGTGCCCTACGAGAGCGACAGCGGCATCAACATCGTGCTGGTCATCGAGGACGTGAGCCTGCGCAAGGAGGCGGCCGAGGCCGCGGCGCTGCGCAAGAGCGAGGCGCGCCAGCGCGACTTCGTCGCCAACGTCTCGCATGAGCTGCTCACGCCCATCACGGCGATCAAGGGCTACGCGGAGTCGCTCGTCGCGGGGGCGCTCGACGTGCCCGCGCAGCGGGTCAAGTTCACCCAGATCATCGAGAAGCACGCCGACCGCCTGTCCCAGCTCGTCGAGGACCTGCTCCAGCTCTCCTCTCACGACGAGGGGCGCGCGCGCTCCGCGGCCGACACGGTGAACCTGCGCGCGAGCGTCGACAAGCTGCTGCGCGGCCTGGCCCCCGTGCGCCGCAAGCGCTCCGTCTCGATCGCCGTGCGCATGCCCAAGGGCCTGCGCGTCGTGATGAACCGCGCGGAGCTCTCTCAGGTGATGCAGAACCTCTGCGAGAACGCGATCAAGTACAACCGCAAGAACGGCCGCGTCTTCATCCAGGCGCGCGAGGTCGGCCGCCGGGCCGTCGTCTCCGTCCGGGACACCGGCATCGGCATCCCCAAGGAGGACCTGGGGCGGATATTCGACCGCTTCCACCGCGCCGAGAACGCGCGGCGCAACACGGTCCGCGGCACGGGGCTCGGCCTCTCCATCGTCCGCTCGATCCTCACCAACCGGGGCTGCCGCGTGTGGGCGGAGAGCGACCTGGGCAAGGGCTCGATCATCTTCTTCACCCTTCCTCTCGCCGACAAGCCGGGGCGCCGCCGGGCCGTCCGGCCCCGTCACTCGCCGGGCTTAAAAAAGTGACCGCCGCGCGGTAGCCCGGCGCCCCGCGCGCGGGCTATACTGAAGCGCGGTCGAGCATGGGAACGGTATGGCGCCAAAGATACTCGTCGTGGACGACGACGCCGACACGCGCCGGATCCTCCGCTACATCCTGGAGCCGCTCACCGAGGTCGTCGAGGCGGAGGGCGGCGCGGAAGCCCTGCGCAAGATCAAGTCCGAGAGGCCCCAGCTGGTGCTGCTCGACCTGGTGATGCCGGAGGTAAGCGGCCTCGAGGTCCTGGATTCCGGGATGAGGGACGACCCGGCCTTGAAGATCGTCATGCTGACCGGCCAATCCGACATCGCCGTCGCCCGGAACGCGCTGGAGCGGGGGGCCCGGGCCTTCATCACCAAGCCCATCGATCCCGAGCGGCTTTGCGAGGTGGTCGAGGATCTGCTCGCCTCCGACGGCGGGCGCGGAGACGGCGAAGGCCGCAGGCCCTGGCGCGTCGTCGGCTAGGGCTTCTCGAGCGGCGCGGGCCGGCTCGCCCGGCGGCCCCGCTGGATCACGCAGCGCTGGAAGTCGATCCGGTAGTAGCGGACGAGCGGGGGGGGCGCGGCGGGAGGGTCGGGCGGTTCCTGTTCGGAAGAAGGGGCGGGTTCCGCCGGCTGAGCGTCCATGCGCTACGCGGCGGCCGCGGCCAAGGCCGGAACCGGCGCGAGCGGAGCGCATCGTCCGAGGCGCCCCATGACCTCCCGGATCCGCGCGGGCCGCCCGAGATCGCTCCATTCCACGCCCGTCATCGGCAGGACCATGACCCGCTCCGGCACGCGCTCGACGATCTGGCTCGAGAAATTAAACCGCCCGAGGCGACGGTAGGTCTCCTCGAGCGCGGAGGCCTCGAGCGGGGTGCCCAGCAGGGGAAGCAAGGCGTCGAAGTGCAGCATCATCTCGGGAAGGCAGGCGCGGCCCAGGTCCCACAAGGTCCCGATCTTGACGGCCATGACCATGGTGTTCCAGAGGCAGCCTTGCTCGTACATCTCCGCGGCCTCTCGCGAGCCCGGCTTTTCCCGGAAGCGGGCTACCTTCATGGCGCCCGCGGTCCTCGGCCAGGAGCGCTCCGGCTCGATCCAGCCGTAGTCCTGCTCCGGCCCGTCGGGCACGGCGCCGAGCAGCACGATCTTGCCGGGGCCGCGCTCCGCCAGCGCGGCGGCGCGCTCGACGCACGCGGGGAAGGCCGGGCCCGGCGAGATGAAGTGGTCCGACGGGAATATGATCACCGTGGCCGAGGGATCGGCGCGCAGGATGTGGGCCGCGGGGAGGAAGATGCCGGGCGCCGTCTCCCGCCCGGCGGGCTGATGAATTAGCCGGCCCGCGCGCGCGGCGCAGCCGTTCATGTACTTTCCGTGGTCGCGCCCGATGATCGTCACCAGGCGCTCGCGCGGCACGAGCCCCGAGACCCGGTCCAGCGTCTCCTCGAGCAAGGTCCGGTCGCTGGTGAGCGTGCAGAACTGCTTGGGCTTCTCGTGGCCGAGCCACTCCCGGATCATCGGCTTGAGCCGCTCGCCCTCGCCCCCCGCCAGCACGATCCCCCACCGTCCCGGCGCCGCGGCCTTGCTCTCATGCCTCATGTTTTTCGTCATCCCCGAGAAATTGTTTTGCGCGCATCAATATACGACGCGGCGGCTTCCGATTCCTATTGAGGCGGCGTGACAGTATTGCTTCCCGCTTGTGACCCTGACCGGCGTCATGCCTCCGGGGCAACTTCTCGACAAATCATCCATCGTCCGGGCGCCGGAATACTTCATACGTTGGCGCGGATGACGAACGAAACGAAGATGCCGGTGGCGGCGATCTGCCGCACCTGCGGGGAGGCGGCCGCGGCGGCGGCGGAGCTCCGGCGGGCGGGCGTCGATCCGCGCCGGATCGCGATCGTCTCCAACCGCTATCCGACCCCGGAGGCGGCCGCCGGAATCCGGGGGTGGCGCGCCGTCGCGCCGGCCTGGGTGACGGCCGGCTGCCTCAACGCGATCGGCGCGGGGCTCGAGGGCCTCGGTCTCGACGAGCGGGGCGTGCGCCTGTGCCGCCGGGCGCTCGACGCGGACGGCATACTCGTCGTCGTCCAGAAAACGGCGCGGCGGAGGAGGGGACATGACCGATAAGAGCGCGGAAGCGGACGTGCGGGCCCTGCTGGCCCGGGCCGGGGTGGCGGTGGGAGGAGGGCGGCCCTGGGATATCAGGGTCTCCGATCCCGCCTTCTACAGGCGCGTGCTGGCCGGAGGAAGCCTGGCGGCCGGCGAGACCTACGTCGACGGCTGGTGGGAGTCCGACCAGCTCGACGAGTTCTTCCACCGCGTCTTCAAGGCCGGCCTCTACGAGCGCTTCACCTTCAACCCCTGGTCCAAGCTGTGGATGCAGGCGGGCCGGCTCTTCAATCTTCAGACCGTCGCGCGGTCCCGCCGCGTCGCCGACGTCCACTACAACCTCGGCAACGACCTGTTCCGCGCGATGCTGGGCGCGCGCATGTCGTACACGTGCGCCTACTGGAAGGACGCCCGCGGGCTGGACGAGGCGGAGGACGCGAAATTGGAGCTGGTGTGCCGCAAGCTCGAGCTCAGGCCGGGGCTGAGCGTCCTCGACCTGGGCTGCGGCTGGGGCGCCTTCGCCCGCTACGCGGCGGAAAGGCACGGCGTCAGCGTCGTGGGGGTCAACATCGCCGCGGAGCAGGTGAGCCTCGGACGCGAGCTGTGCAGGGGGCTGCCCGTCGCGCTGCGCGTTCAGGATTATAGGGACGTCCGCGGGCGCTTCGACCGGGTCGTGTCCATCGGGCTCATGGAGCACGTCGGGCCGAAGAACTACCGGACGTACATGGCCGCCGCGGCGCAGTGCCTGAAGGCCGACGGCATCGCCTTGGTCCACACCATCGGCCGCAACGACACCGCTTACCGCTGCGACCCCTGGTTCGACCGGAACATCTTCCCCAACGGCGTGACGCCCACTCTCTCTCTCCTGGCGGGGGCCATGGAGAGAAGCTTCGTCGTGGAGGACGTGCACAACATCGGCCCTCATTATGACCCGACCTTGCTGGCTTGGCACGAGAACCTCTCGCGCCGCTGGCCCGAGCTGCGGGGAAAATACGGCGACCGGCTGTACCGCACGCTGAAGTTCTACCTCCTCTCCTCCGCCGGCAGCTTCCGCGCGCGCCAGAGCCAGCTGTTCCAGATCGTGATGACCCGACCCGGGCGCGCCCAGCCGGGCAGCCGCGTCGAGCCGGGGCGTCCCCAGGAGCAGCGGGCCGCCCTGAACCGGGCCGTTCCGTGAGAGAGGTCGAGACGCTCATCGTCGGAGGGGGGCCCGCGGGCAGCAGCTGCGCCTGGGAGCTCCGGCGCCGCGGACGCAAGTGCCTGATCCTGGAGCGCCAGGCCCTGCCGAAGTTCAAGCTGTGCGCGGGGTGGATCACGCCCGCGGTCCTGCGCGCGCTGGACATCGACCGCCGCTCCTACCCCTACGGCATGCTCGAGCTGCGGCGGATCCGGGTGCGGCTGGGGCGCTCCCGCTGGAGCTGGACCTTCCCCGCCGAGCAGTACTCGATCCGGCGGATAGAGTTCGACAACTGGCTGCTCGAGCGCGCGGGCGCGGAGGTCGTCGCGCACGCGGCGCGGGAGATCGTCCGCGACGGCCTCGACTACGTCGTCGACGGCCGGTTCCGCTGCCGCTATCTGGTCGGCGCGGGGGGGACCTCCTGCCCCGTGAAGCGGGCGTTCTTCGGCGGCGAGCGGGGCCGGCTCATCCTGACCCAGGAGGCGGAGTGGGAGGCCGCGGCGCCCGGCTCGGTCTGCACCTTGTTCTACCCGTTCGCCGGGCCGGCGGGCTACGGCTGGTTCGTGCCCAAGGCCGGGGCCGTCAACGTCGGCTTCGGCGGGGAGGCGTCCCAGTTCGGCGGCAACATCAAGGCCCATTGGCCGGCCTTCTGCGGGCTTCTGCTCGAGCGCGGCCTGCTGTCGAGCCCGCCGCCCGCGCCGCGCAGCCATCCTTATTATGTCGGCTCCCGCGGCGGGGAGGTCCGCCGTCTGAACGCCTTCATCGTGGGCGACGCGGCGGGCCTGGCGACGGCCGACCTCGGGGAGGGGATCGGCGCGGCCGTGGAGAGCGGCCTCGCCGCGGCGCGCGCGATCGCCGGCTCGGGGGTCTACGCCCGCGGCGATATTCCACGCCGGTCCCTGGGGGGGCTGCCCGGCCGGCTCATGGAGCGATTCGTCGGCGCGTGAGCCGCGAGCCTCAAGGCGGGCGAGGCGGCTCGTCCCCCTTGAAGAGCGCGAGGAAGCGGTCCTCGAACTGGCGGAACACGCCGAGGCGGTCGAGCTCGGTCTTGAGGGCGAAGGCCTTGGAGCGGTCCCGCTTCGCGCCGCTGAAAAGCCTCTCGATGCGGGCGGCGTCCTCCGCCGACGGGCCGGCGGGCTCCTCGGGAGGCGGCGGCGGCTCCGGCTTCTCCGGGGGCTCGCCCTCGCCGAGCGCCTTCAAGGCCTGCCGGTAGGCCGCCGTGATCTGCTCCTGCGTCTGGCGCCCGTAAAGCTCCAGCTCCTCGAGATCGAGGCTCATCCCCGCCATCGACGCGAACGTGCGCAGCACCGCCGCCGAGGCCGACGGATACGGAAGCTGGTAGGCCAGGCCCGGCATCTCCCCGAGCAGCCCCACCCCGGGCAGGCCCTGCTCGGCGGCGGCCGCGAGCAGCACGCCGTTGAGCCCGGTGATGCGGCCGCTGCTCACCACGGACACGCCCTGGCGGCGCAGATCGCGCAGCCCCTCCTCGTCGGTCGACACGCCGTGCACCCGCGAGCTCGTCGTCGGCTCCATGTCGGAGACCCAGCCGGCGAAGCAGAAAACGCGCGTGACCCCGAGGTTTCGCGCCTCGGCCAGCAGGCGCCGCGAGAGCGCGAACTTCCCGGTCGCCGGCTGGGCCTCGCCCAGGAAGACGACGATGTCGAGCCCCGGGGCGGCGTCCTCGGCAAGAAAGAGCCGGCTGCGCGGAAGGCGGGCGGCGTGGAGCAGCCCGTCCTCGACCTCGGCCTCCTCGACCTCGAAGAGCTCGCGGGCGTCGAACTCGTCGATCTGCCGCATCTTGAGCCGGGAAAGCAGATAGACGACCGCCGTGACCGCGACGGTGCCCATGCCGGGCCACGCGGTCACGAGCCAGCGCCGCTTGCCGGCGAGCTTCTTTCCATTATTGTGTTTGAGCTCCATGACCTCGACGGAGCAACGATCATGCCGCGCCTTAGGCCGCCGCGTTGCGTCTTCCACGGGCATGAAGATCCATCTCCTGTATTTCCACCTGCCGCAGGCCGCCCGCTTCGGCCGGATCCACGGTCCCGAGATCGAGCGCGCGGCGCAGGCGGACCTGACGCGGCGCTTCGCGGCGCTCTCGCGGATACTGCTCGGGCAGCACGACGTCCTTTCCAGACCGCAGTCGCGCGGGTTCGGGCTGTGGGCGGTCCCGTTCGGGACGAGACGGCTGGAGATAGAGGCCGACGAGCTCGAGCAGCTGGGCGCGATCGCCGCGGCGGGACGCGAGCTCGGGCGCGAGGCGGTGGCCGAGGAGCTGGGCTCGGCGGTGTCCCTGCATTCGCCGCTGCGGGTGGGCACCTTCTCCGTCGACAGCGCCGGCGGCGCGCCGCGCTGGATGAGCCGGCTGCGGGCGCATCTGCGCGGCGGGCGGGCGCCGCGCGGGGAAGCCTCCGCGGCGGAGCGGCGCTTCATCCGCGACATCATCGCCGGGCCCCTCGAGCTTCGCCTGCAGGAGATCGTCGCCCTCGACTCGCGGCGGCTCGCCGGGCACGAGGCCCTCCTGCGCGGCCCGCGGGGCGGGCCGCTGTTCGCGCCCGAGCTCCTCCTCGCGGAGGCCGCGCGCTGCGGCGTGCGCCCCGAGTTGGAGCTCGCCGCCTTCGCGGCGGCGCTGAGGCTCGCCCGCCGCCTGCCGCCCGGCCTGCGCCTCGCGGTCAACCTCTCCCCGGCGCTGTTCTCCGCGCCCGCGGTCCGGCGGGCGGCCCGGGAGCCCGGGCTGCCCCGCAGGCTCATCTTCGAGCTCACCGAGCATCTGCCCATCGCCGCTCCGGCCCGCCTCCGGGACGACCTGGCGCCGCTGCGCGAGCGGGGAGCCCTGATCGCGATCGACGACGCCGGATGCGGCTACCTGAACATGGCGCTGATACGCGACCTGAAGCCGGACATCGTCAAGCTCTGCATCACGGTCACCCGGCGCCTCGCCCGGGGCCCCCGCATACGCGGGCTCGTGCGCGAGGAGGTCGCCTCGATCCGCGCCGCGGGGGCCGTCGCCCTCATCGAGGGAGTCGAGACCGCGGAGCAGGCGCGCCTGGCGCGCGCGTGCGGCTGCGAGCTGGCCCAGGGCTTTTATTTCGGCCGGCCGCGAGCGGCCTCCGCGGCGCTCGCCGCGGCGCGGGCGTCACGGCCCGAGGAGATTAATGTCACCGCGCCGGCGTAGCGGGGCCCCCGCGGCTTCGCTACAGTGGGTCCAGGCGATGAAAACCTTGATGCTCCGTCGCGACGAGAGTGCCGCGGAGGCCGGCTTACGGAGGATCGCGCGCGAGCGCCTCCCGGAGGGGCTGGCCGCGCTGGTCCTGCGGCAGGCGTGGGCCGAGCTCGTCGTCTCCGCCGGAAGCCGGCTGCGTTTTCGGTCGGGCGAGAACGAGCGCGCGGTCCGCGCCTACTGCGCGATGAGCGTGGCCGAGTTCGAGGGCGTCAACGCGCGCCAGCGCTGGGCGAACTGGCGCACCATTCCCCGCAATCTTCACGGGCGCCTGCCCGCCCGGCCCTGCCGCGCGGTGGACCTGTGCTCCGGCGTCGGCGACTCGGCCGAGGTGCTGGCCTGCTGCCTGCCGGAGGGCTCGGAGATCATCGGGCTCGAGTACAACCCGGAGTTCGTGCGCCGGGCGCGGGGCCGGGCCTATCGCGACGCCGCGGGACGGCCCGTCAAGGCGGACTTCCGGGCCCAGTCCGTGCTCGAGCCCTTCCGCGACGTCGGGGGCGCGCGCCTCCCCGGCGGGAGCGTCGACCTGGTCAACTGCTGCGGCGCGCTCGCGTTGAACTTCGGCGAGAGGCAGCTCGACGCAATCGCCGCGGAGGTCCGGCGCGTGCTCCGGGCCGGCGCGCTCGCGGCCATCGACGCGCCCGCGGGACGGGCGGGCCGTGAGGCCATGATCCGGCTCTTCGGCCGGCGGGGCTTCGAGGCGCTGGGCAGCGCGCGAAGCTGCTTTCTCGATCGCTACTCTCAGATCTGCTTCCGGCGGAGGCCCTGATGGCGGAGGAGGAAAAGAAGCCCGCGGGCCCGCGGCTGTCCGCCCTGTATTTCCTGCTCGCCGGCATCGCCGCGGCGATGATGTTGGAGGCCTGGAACCAGGCGCGGACCGTGGAGGTGCTGCCCTACAGCGCCTTCCAGAAGCTGCTCGAAGAAAAGAAGATCGAGGACGTCGTCGTGACCCGCGACGCGATCACCGGCAGCCTCAAGGAGCCGCTGCCGAGCCGGAAGACGCGCTTCACGACGGCGCGCGTCGACCTGGAGCTGGCGCGCCAGCTCGAGGCGTCGGGCGCGCGGTACTCCCGCCGGATCCAAAGCGAGCTCCTGTCCACGCTCCTCTCCTGGGTCGTTCCCATCGGGCTGTTCATGCTGGCCTGGCTGTGGCTGATGCGCCGGATGGGCTCGCGGATGGACCCGGGCGGGCTCATGGGCATCGGCAAGAGCAAGGCCAAGGTCTACGTCGAGACGGACACGAAGACGACCTTCCGCGACGTCGCGGGCGTCGACGAGGCCGTCGACGAGCTCAAGGAGATCGCGGACTTCCTGAAGAATCCCAAGGGCTACGGGCGCCTGGGCGGGCGCATGCCCAAGGGGGTCCTGCTCGTCGGGCCTCCGGGGACGGGCAAGACCTTGCTGGGCAAGGCGGTGGCGGGGGAGGCGGGCGTGCCGTTCTTCTCCATCAACGGCTCCGAGTTCGTGGAGATGTTCGTGGGCGTGGGGGCGGCCCGCGTGCGCGACCTCTTCGAGCAGGCGCGCAAGGCGGCGCCCTGCATCATCTTCATCGACGAGCTCGACGCCCTCGGCCGCGCCCGGGGGGTCTCCCCGATGCTCGGCGGCCACGACGAGAAGGAGCAGACGCTCAACCAGCTGCTCGTCGAGCTCGACGGCTTCGACTCGAGCGCCGGGATCATCATCCTCTCGGCCACCAATCGTCCGGAAATCCTCGATCCGGCGCTGCTGCGCGCGGGGCGCTTCGACCGGCAGGTCCTCGTGGATCGTCCCGACAAGCTGGGGCGCAAGGCGATCCTGGAGCTTTACCTCAAGAAGGTCTCCCTGCACCACGGCGTCGATCCCGAGAAGATCGCCGCCCTCACGCCGGGGTTCACGGGGGCCGACCTGTCAAACCTCGTCAACGAGGCCGCGCTCGTCGCCACTCGCCGCAAGGCGCCGCGCATCGCGATGGAGGACTTCACCGCCGCCGTCGAGCGCATCGTGGCCGGCCTGGAGAAGAAGAACCGCCTGCTCAACGCGAAGGAGCGCGAGATCGTGGCGCACCATGAGATGGGCCATGTCCTCGTCGCCGCCGCCCTGCCGGGCAGCGACCAGGTCCACAAGGTCTCGATCATCCCTCGCGGCGTCGGAGCGCTGGGCTACACCATCCAGCGCCCGACCGAGGACCGCTTCCTGATGACCAAGGAGGAGCTCGAGAACAAGATGGCGGTCCTGCTGGGCGGGCGCGCCGCGGAGCAGCTCGTCTACGGGCACCTGTCCACCGGCGCCCACGACGACCTCGGCAAGGTCACGCAGATCGCCCGGCACATGGCCGCCCGCTACGGGATGGTCTCCGAGCTCGGCCACGTGACGTACGACCGGGAGCCGGTCTCGATGCTGGGCGTCGCCGGGCCGGAGGTCCGGCAGTACAGCGAGGAGACGGCGGCCCGCATCGATGCCGCCGTGAAAGCGGTCGTGGACGCGGCGTTCCGCGCGGCGCTGGCCATCCTGGACGAGAACAAGGCTCTCCTGCTTCAGGCGGCGGCCGCGTTGCTGGCGAAGGAGACGCTCTCGGAGCAGGAGTTGGCGCCGATCTTCAAGACGGTGCGGCCTTCCCGAAGAGGGGCGGCGTCCCAGTCCGGGGCGCAGGCGCTGAGCGGCCTCGCCTGAAGGCGGCGGCTCATGAAGGGTCAACGGCAAGCCGGCCGCCCCGCGGGGACGCCGCCGTGCCGAGCTCGGCGCACAAGGCCGTCATGCGCTCCCGCATCAGCGCGGATTCGACGCCGGCGGCCCCCCGCGTCCGGGCGTGAGTCAGGCGCGCCGGGATCATCTCCAGGCGCGTGAACCGTCCCGCTTCGAAGTCGAGCAGAAAGAGGAAGGACCAGTCGTTGCGCATCGCGGGATCGACCGCGTAATCGTCGACGAAGTCGCCCGTGTCGTAGAGGATGGGCTTGCCCCCGTGGAGCTCCACGCCCTGGACGACGTGCGCGCTGTGGCCGAAGTAGACGTCCACGCCGCGCTCGACGGCGCCGCGGGCCAGGGCGCGGATCGCGGGCGACGGGCGCGAGACCATGTTGGGGCCCCAGTGGCTCGCTAGGACGACGAGCTCGGCCCCGGCCCGGCGCGCGGCCGCGGCGGCCTTCTCGATCCACGTCAGCGTCTCGGGCCCGGCTTCGGCGAAATAGTTCACGCCCGCCCGGCCTGTTGCGGCGGCGAAGCCGGGCTCATTGTCGGTGAGCGACAGCAGCGCGACCCGCCCGCCGGCGATCAGCGCCGGCCGGCGGGCGGAGTCGAGGTCGGCGCCCGCTCCGGCGTGACGGATTCCCGCCCGGTCGAGGACCTCCAGGGTCTCGAGCAGCCCTTCCTCCTCGAAGTCGAGGACGTGATTGTTGGCCAGGGAGCAGGCGTCGATTCCCGCGGCCTTCAGCGCGGCGACGGCCGAAGGGTCGGCGCGGAAATGAAAGACTTTCGGGGCGCGCTCCCACATCCGCCGGGACCGCGTCAGCGCGCACTCGAGGTTCACGATCCGCGCGTCGGCGCGGCGGAAATGGGGCAGGAGGTCGCCCCAGACCTCCTCGGGACGCATCGACGCGAGCGCCTCGTCGACCCGGCGTCCCAGCATGACGTCGCCGGCGAGGACCAGGCGGATCATCTCAGCCCTTCACGCAGACGAGCGGCTCCAGGCGCGCGACCGTGCGCGCCAGGCCCGAGCGCTCGGCGGCCTCGACGACGGCCGTGACGTCCTTGTAGGCGCCCGGAGCCTCCTCGGCGACGCCGCGCAGGGAGGCGCTGCGCACGAGGATGCCGCGCGCGGCGAGGTCGGCGGCCACGCGGCGGCCCGACCAGCGCCGCGCGGCCTCGTGGCGGCTCATCGCTCGTCCGGCGCCGTGGCAGGCGGAGCTCCACGCCGGGCTCCCGCCTCCCTTCGCGCCCGCCAGGATGTAGGAGGCCGTCCCCATGGTCCCGCCGACGAGCACGGGCTGGCCGACGGATCGGTAGGGCGCCGGCAGGTCGGGGTGGCCGGGGCCGAAGGCCCGCGTGGCGCCCTTGCGGTGCACGTGCAGCGCGCGCCCGCCGTGCGTCTCGACCTTGCAGGTGTTGTGCGAGACGTCGTAGATCAAGGTCAGGTCGGCCTCGGGCAGGACGGCGGCAAAGGCCATGCGCGCGAGATGAGTCAGGATCTGGCGGTTGGCGAGCGCGCAGTTGATCCCGGCGCGCATCGCCCCGAGGTAGGACCGGCCGAGCTCGGAGGCGATGGGCGCGCAGGCGAGCTCCCGGTCGGGCGGGCGCGGGCCGCGGCGCGCCGACTCCGCGGCCATGCGCATCAGGAAGTCGGTGCCGATCTGATGGCCGAGGCCGCGCGAGCCGCAATGGATGCTGACCAACGCCTCGTCCTTCGAGACGCCGAAGGCCGCGGCGGCCACCTCGTCGACGAGGTAGGCCACGCGCTGGACCTCGAGGTAGTGGTTGCCCGACCCGAGGGTCCCCATCTCCGGCCGCTGGCGCCGCTTGGCCTGGACCGAGACCTCGTCGGGCCGCGCGCCGGCCATGCGCCCGCGCTCCTCGATGAACTCGAGATCCCCGGCGCGTCCGTACCCGCGCTCGACGGCCCAGCTCGCGCCGCCGAGGAGCATCGCCTCCATCTCCGCGTCGTCGAGGCGCAGGCGGCCCTCGCTGCCCACGCCCGCGGGGATGACGCGGGCGAGCTCGGACGCGAGCTCCTCCGCGACGGAGGCGACCCGCGCCGCGGGCAGGCCCGTGCGCAGCGCCCGCACCCCGCAGGAGATGTCGAAGCCCACGCCTCCGGCCGAGACGACGCCGCCTTCCCGCTCGTCGAAGGCCGCCACGCCGCCGATCGGGAAGCCGTAGCCCCAGTGCGCGTCGGGCATCACGTGGCAGGCGTCCACGATGCCGGGCAGGGAGGCGACGTTGCCGGCCTGCTCGAAGACCTTGGCGTCCATGCCCTTCATCAGCGCCTCGGTCGCGTAGACGACGACTGGGACTCTCATCGCGCCGCGGGGCTGCAGCTCCCAGATGAACTCCGAGCGCCGCGTCAAGCCGGGAATCTCGATTATCGGCATGCCTCCTCCTAGACGTCCACCACGCATTGGGCCAGCCAAGGCCCTTCCGGCGAGCGCCGCACGCTCAGCTCCGCCAAGGTCGCGCCCTTGACCTCGACGGCCGGCTGATGACGCGCGGCGTCGAGAGGCTCGCCCCACGCGCGCGCGGACAGCGCGCCGCTCTTGAGGCGCACCTCGAAGCGGCTGAACAGCATCCGCCGCGCCGCCATCTCGTAGACGAGGGCGTTGAGCCACGCGGCCAGGAGCAGCTCGTCGTCGGCCGCCCGGCATTCGATATCCACCGCCTCGCGGGCCGCGACCGACCCCGGATCGCAGATGGCCGCCGTCATGGCCAGGGCGGCCTGCTCGAAGGCCGCCTCCTTCGTGTCGCCGAGCCCGCGCACGCCCACGTCGGCGGGGTGGGGGAAATGCTCCCAGCGATCCGGCGGCGGGCTAATCGCCGCCTCCGACGTCGACGAGCTCCGGATATTCCTCGGCGCGCGACGCGGCCAGCCGGGCCTGCAGCCAGCCGCAGACCGCCGCGATCACGGCCGGACGGTCGCATTCGAACTCGTGGTCCTCCTCCGGGAGCTCGAGCAGCTCCTTGGGCGAGCCCGCGTGCGCCCACAGCGCCCTCACGGCGCCCGCCGGCACCAGGCGGTCCCGCAGGCCCTGCAGGAAGAGCAGCGGGGCCGGGGAGATGCCGCGCATATAATCCTCGGGCCGCTCGTCGCGGGCGATGGCCAGGTATTCCCGCCAGACCTCGTCGAAGCGGGGGATGTTCACGACCTTGGCGTTGCGGCGAAGGTACGCCGCGTCGCCGGGCGCGTTCAGGCGGGGAACGGCGGGCGCCATCGCCGCGACGGCCGCGACGCGCGTCCCGGCGGCCAGGCGCAGCGCGGTCCAGCCGCCGACGCTGCAGCCCAGGACCCCGACGCGCGCCGGGTCCACGCGGCGGTACCGCTCGAGCAGCCGCAGCGCCGCCCGGGCGTCGTCGAGCAGGCCGCGGAGGCCGTAGCGCCCGGAGCTTCCCCAGCAGCCGCGGAAATGCGGGATGAACGCCGTCATGCCCCGCCGGCAGAGCTCGGCGGCGATGTCGTCGTTTTTCCGGACGCCGGGAAAGCCGTGAAGCATGAGCACCGCGGGCGTGCGGCCCGCCTCCGCGGGGAGGTAAAGGGCGCCCACCCGCCATTCATGGCCGACGCGGAACTTCACCGCTCTGATTTCCATGCTTCCGGGGAAGCAACGATTCTTCCCGGCGCGAGGGACGAAGGCCCGAACGTTGCGTCGAAGAATTCGGCGGGACGCACGGAGGGACCATGTTCCACGATCGCCATGACGCGGCCGTTCGCCTGCTCCGGAGGCTGCAGGGCTACCGAGGCCGCCGGGACGCCCTGGTCCTGGCGATCCCGCGGGGAGGGCTGCCGATCGGCGGCCTGCTGGCCCGCGAGCTCGGCCTGCCCCTGGACGTGATCCTGACAAAGAAGATCGGTCATCCGTACAACCCGGAGTTCGCGATCGGAGCGGTCAGCCTGACGGGCGAGACGCTCGACGAGGGCCTCGCGCGGCGGGAGGGGGTCTCCGCCGAGTGGCTCGCGTCGGAGGTCGCGCGCATACGGGGAACGCTGCGCGAGCGCTACCGGCTCTATCACGGCGCCGGGGAGCCCCTGCCCGTCGCGGGCAGGACCGTGATCCTGACCGACGACGGCGCCGCCACGGGCCGGACCTTGCTCGTCGCCATCGAGCTGCTCCGGCGGGAGGGCGCGGCGAAGATCGTCGCGGCCGTCCCGGTCGCGCCGCCGGAGACCGTCGAGCTGCTCGAGGCGCGGGCCGACGAGGTCGTCTGCCTCGAGGCCCCCTCGAGCTTCATGGCGATCGGCGAATTCTACGGCGACTTCAGCCAGGTGTCCGACCGGGAGGCGGCGGCGATCCTGAGGAAGGAGGGCGCATGGTCGAGCTCCGAGACGGGGACGCGCTGATCGCGGTCGACGTGCAGGCCGATTTCCTGCCGGGGGGGCGCCTGCCGGTCCCCCGCGGCGACGAGGTCGTTGCCGCGCTCAACCGCTGGCTGGACGCCTTCGCGAAGGCCGGCCTGCCCGTGTTCGCGACCCGCGACTGGCATCCCCCGGACCACTGCTCGTTCCGCGAGCGCGGCGGCCCGTGGCCGGCTCACTGCGTCGCGGGCTCCCCGGGCGCGGCCTTCGCCCCCGGCCTGAGGCTGCCCCCGGACGCGACGATCGTCTCGAAGGCGGACGCCCCGGACCGGGAGGCCTATTCCGCCTTCACGGGGACGGAGCTCGAGGCGGCCCTGCGCGCCCGCGGGGCGCGTCGCCTGTTCGTCGGGGGCCTGGCGACGGATTACTGCGTGCTGCGCACCGTGGAGGACGCCCTGGCGAAGGGCTTCCCGGTCGTCCTGCTGGAGGACGCCGCCCGCGCCGTCGAGGCGGCGCCCGGCGACGGGCGCCGGGCGCTGGAGCGCATGCTGAGCCTGGGCGCGACCCCGGCGCGCCTGCTGGAGGCGGCCGCGTGAACCTCCTCGCCAGCCCGCTGCTGACCGATCTCTACGAGCTGACCATGGTGCACGCGTACGCCGGCCAGGGCCTGACGGGGACCGCGGTCTTCGAGTTCTTCGTGCGCCGCCTGCCGCCGTCGAGGAACTTCCTGCTGGCCGCCGGGCTCGAGCAGGCGCTGGACTTTCTCGAGGGGCTGCGGTTCTCGCCGGAGGATCTGTCGTGGATCGCGGGCTGCGGGCGGTTCCGGCCGGGGTTCGCGGACTACCTGGAGCGCCTGCGCTTCACCGGCGACGTGCACGCGATGCCGGAGGGAACGGTCTTCTTCGCCGACGAGCCGATCCTGCGCGTGACGGCGCCGCTGCCCGAGGCCCAGCTCGTCGAGACGCGGCTGATCAACCTGCTCCAGTTTCAGACCATGATCGCCAGCAAGGCCGCGCGCTGCGTCCTGGCCGCGCCGGGCAAGAGCCTCGTGGACTTCGGCTTGCGCCGCGCCCACGGCGCCGAGGCCGGCCTGCTGGCCGCGCGCGCCAGCTACCTCGCGGGCTTCTCCGGCACCTCCGCGGCCGCCGCGTCCCCGGCGTTCGGCATCCCGGTGTTCGGCACCATGGCGCATTCGTTCGTGCAGGCCTTCGAGGACGAGGGCGCCGCGTTCCTCGCCTACGCCCGCGCCAACCCCGACGGCGCGACCTTGCTCCTGGACACCTACGACGTCGAGGCCGGCGCCGCCAAGGCCGCGGCGGCCGCGCGCCGCCTCGCCGGGGAGAATATCCGCGTCCGGGGCGTTCGGCTCGACAGCGGAAACCTCGCCCTCCACTCCCGCCGCGTCCGGGGGCTTCTCGACGCGGCGGGCCTGCGGGACGTGGCGATCTTCGCCAGCGGAGACCTCGACGAGCACGCGCTGCGGCGCTTGACGGCGCAGGGCGCTCCGATCGACGGCTACGGGGTGGGGACGCGCATGACGACCTCCGGCGACGCGCCGAATCTCGACTGCGCCTACAAGCTTCAGGAGTACGGCGGACGGCCGAGGCGCAAGCGTTCGGAGGGCAAGACGACCTGGCCGGGGCGAAAGCAGGTCTACCGCCGCCGCGACGGCTCGGGGCGGCCGGTCCTGGACGTGCTGAGCCTGGAGGGAGACGTTCAGGAGGGCGCGCCGCTCCTCGCGCCGGTCATGCGCGAGGGCAGGAGGCTGGCGCCCTCCCCGGAGCTGCGCGACGCGCGCGAATTCGCCGGGGAGCAATTGCGCGCCCTGCCCGAGGACCTGCGCGGCCTGGCGAAAGCCGAGCCGTACCGGGTGGAGATCTCGCCGGCCGTACAGGAGCTGGCGCGGCGGCTGGACCGGGAGGCGCTCGTCCCGGTGGGAGAACGAACATGATGAGCCTACTCGCTCGTTTCGCGGCGGTGCTGATCGGGGCGTTCGCCGTCGTCGAAGGCTATTACGTTTATCTGCAGACCGCCTTGACGCCGCCCCCGGCGGCGTCCTTCCGGGCGGCCCACGACCGATGGGTCGCCGAGCTCGGGCTGGCGACGGAGGACGTCGAGCGGCCGGTCCGGTCCCGGACGGGCGCGGAGGGCATCCGCTCCGAGATATTCACCACGGACACGGAGGTGATCGTCACGTTCAGCATCCCCGGGCTCAAGTCCGACTCCGTGAAGGTCGCGGTGGACAACGTCCGCGTGCTGATCACCTGCGTCGCCGACCTGGCCGTGGTGCGCGGCTCGCCGGGCGCGGCCGGCCGCGAGGGAATGCGCCTCTACGAGCTGATCATGCCGCTGCCCGCGCACGCCGACTCCGCCCGGCACCGGGTCGTCCGGGACAAGGATACGTTCAAGATCATCTTCACGAAGCTCGATGATCCCTCTCTAAAGTCCTGAGGGCCGCCCGGAGGGAACGGAGAGCACGGGCACGCGCGAGTGCCGCATCACGCGCTCCACGGTGGAGCCTAAGACGACGTCGGTGGAGAACGATCGGCGGTGGGCGGAGAGGACCACCATGCCGTAGCGGCCGGAGTTGGCCTCGCGCACGATGCCTTCGCGGGCCTTGCCTCGCCTCAGCCGGAGGCTCCAGCGTCCGCGGCCGCCGCGGCCGAGCAAGGCGGCGAGCCGCCTCTCGAGAGCCGGGCCGTCGACGGATTCGCCGGGGGCGAAGACGCGCAGGACCTTCAGCTCCGCGCCCAGGCTCAGCGCCAGGGCGCGCGCGTACCGCAGCGCGCGCCCGGCGTAGGGGGTCTCGTTCCAGGGGACGAGGATCCGGGAGAGCTTCAAGGGCCGGCGCGACTCCCGGACGGTCAGCACCGGCAGGCGCGAGGCGCGCACGACCGCCTCGGCGACGGAGCCCAGCAGGGCCCGGTCGAGGCCGGCGTAGCCGTGCGTTCCCAGGACGATGAGGCCGGCGCCGGGAGCGGCCCGCTCGAGCATCGCGCGGACGGGCCAACCGTGGAGGGTTCGGATGGTCACGCGCTCGGCGGGGAAGCCGGACGCGGCGTCGCGCAGCCGCCGCTCCAGGCGCTTTTCCAGGTCCGGGTCGGGCTCGGGCAGCGGCACCGGAGGAGCCTCCGGTCCGAAGCCGGCCGCGGTGAGCACCGGGGCCTGGACGCGCACGAGCTCGAGCGACGAGCCCCAACGCCGCGCCAGGGCCTTGGCGGCGTCGAGCGCCGCCAGCGAGGGCGCGGAGAGATCGACCGCGACGACGATTCTTTTGGGCGGGAACACCATCATGACCTTGCGCGAAGCAACGGACCGACCACCGTCCGGGCTGTCGCAAAAACGTTGGAAAACGGGGGCGCCGCCGTCGCATCAAAGCCGTAAGATCAGGCAGGCATGTTCGAGGACCGAGGCGAGGCGCTTCTGAGGATCGTGGAGGAGCTGGCCAACGAGCTCCGCCGCGAGCGCGTCCGCGTCACGCTCGACAGCTCCCTCGAGGGCGACCTCGGCTTCGACAGCCTGACCCGGATGGAGCTCCTGCTGCGCATCGAGCGCGCCTTTTCCGCGAGCCTTCCGGACCTGGCCCTGACGACGGCGCTGACCCCCCGGGACCTCCTGCGCCTGCTGCGGGCCGAGGCGCAGCCCCTCGCCGCCGAGCCGCCCGCCGAGGTCCCCGGCCGCGCCCTCGAGGAGGTGTCGGCGCCGGCGGACGCCGCGACCTTGATCGCGGCGCTCGATCGGCACGCCGACGCGCATCCGGACCGCCTGCACGTCCATCTGTACGGCGAAGGCGGAAGCGAGGAAAAGATCACCTACGCGGCGCTGCGCGGCGGCGCGCGGCGCGCGGCGGCCGCGCTGCGGGAGCGGGGCCTCGAGC
>JAKFCD010000104.1:0-15503 GCA_036676805.1 Elusimicrobiota bacterium | reverse complement strand
GCGGCCGTAACCAAAAATCCTTTGTGTCTTGGTGTCTTTGTGGTTTATCCATTACTATTCATACGATCCACCCCACCAAAAAGTTCCCTCGCCCCTGCCTCAAAACCCCATGAACTGGGAGGGAGGGGGGCCAAAAAAATAACGCCCGATATTCACAAACTCGTCATTGACCGGGCCGGTCGATCTTTCTAACCTTGGATGTAACAAGACTATGACCAAAATCATGGAGACCCCCGACCAGGACGCGCCCTCCGCGGAGCTCCTGGAATTCCTTCAGCCGCTGCGCCGGGACTTCGAGCCCCGCCGGCGGGACCTGCTCGAGGCGCGCCGCCGCGCCCTCCAAAAAGCCCGCGCCGGCGAGCCGCCGGGGTACCTTCCCCGCTCGGAGGCGGCCGAAGGCACGTGGCGGGTGAGCGTCCCCGCCTGGGCGCTCGACCAGCGCAACCAGATCACGGGCCCCGCCGACAACGCGAAGCTGCTCGTCGCGATGTGCAACACGAAGGACCCCGGCTGCATGCCCGACGGCGAGGATTCCATCACCTGCGACTGGCCCAACGTCCGGGCCGCCCATCGCAACGTCATCGCGGCGATCCAGGGCACGCTCGCCTTCAACGGCACGGCGATCAAGCCGAGCAAGCAGGTCATGTTTTATCGGCCTCGGGGGCTGCACCTGGACGAAACGAACGCGCTTCCCGGCGAGACGGTCGCCGCCTCGCTGTTCGATCTGGCGGCCGTCTTCTTCGGGACCGCGGAGCGGCGCCGGGAGGCCGTGAAGAAGCCCGAGCTTCAGGCGAAGCTCTGCTTCTACATCCCCAAGGTGGAGTCGCACGAGGAAGCCGGGTGGTTTTCCGACGTCCTGGCGGCGATGGAGACGGCCATAGGAATTCCGGTCGGAACGACCCGGATCATGTTCCTCATCGAGTCCCTGCCGGCGGCCTATCAAGTGGACGAAATCCTGTTCGCGGCGAGACGGCACGTCATCGGCCTCAACCTCGGCCGCTGGGACTACATGGCGAGCCTGCTGCACTTCAAGCTCGCCGATCCCGAGTGGATTCTCCCGGACCGGAACACGATCCCGCACGACATCCCTTTTTTCCAGAACCTGCGCAAGCGCCTCGTGCACGCCTGCCACCGGCGCGGGGCGCTCGCCATCGGCGGCATGAGCGCGCTGTTCCCCGACCGGGCCGACGCCGCCGTCAACGCCCGGGCCCTCGAGCGCCTCGCCGCCGACAAGAAGAACGAGGCGTCCTTCGGCTTCGACGGCGCGTGGACCGGCCATCCCGATCAGCACGAGGGCGCGATCTCCCAGTTCCCGGCGCCGAACCAGCTCGGCGTCACGCACGAGGGGGCCGAGAGGCCCGACCTGACGCCGACGCCCAGCGGCGTCGGCATTGTCAGCGTCGCCGGCACGCGCGACGCGATCCGGACCTGCATCGAGTATCGCTTCGGCGTGCTGTCCGGCCTCGGCGCGCGCATGATCAAGGGCTACGACCGGACCGGAGCCTTGATCGGCAACTTCATGGAGGACCTGGCGACCGACCGCATCTACCGCCTGATGATCGCCCAGCGCGTCCGCCACGGGGTGACGACGGACGACGGGGTGAAGATCACCCCCGAGCTAGTCGCGTCCTGGTTCGATTCGGAGCTGCGCAAGATCTTGGCCGCGAATCCGGAGTCCGCCACGGCGGATAAATACCACAGAGCCAGCGAATGGAGTCAGCAAATGATCAAGGAAGCCGCCGCCCCCGCGCCCGAGGGGATCAAGTCCTGGAAGTACCCCCAAGCCGAGTTCGCGAAGATGTACGCGCCCCACGAGAAGGTCCATCCGTCCGACAAGCTTCGCGCGCTCCTTCAGGAGAAGTTCGCCCATCGCCTGACGAACCCCGCCAAATCCTTCCTGCACACCGCCGGCGCCTACGACGCGATGACGGCGTCCATGCTCACCGACCTCGGCTTCGAGGCGATCTACGCCAGCGGCTGGCAGCTGGCCGTCGCCCACAACATGTACCCCGACATCGGCATCTACCCGTCGCATCAGATGGTGGAGCTCGCGCGCGAGCTCATGCGCGGCATCGAGGGCACCCGCGACCGGCACTTCTACGACGACAACGGCCTGGTCCTCAACACGCCGCCCATATTCGCCGACATCGAGGCCGGCTTCGGCGGCCCGACCCAGACGTTCACCCTCACGCGGGAACTGATCAGAGCCGGCGTCGGCGGCGTCCATCTCGAGGACCAGGACCCGGCGGAGCGCACGTGCGGCCACATCGTCGCGCATCACGGCGTCAAGCGCGAGAAGGTTCTCGTCCCGACCAACAAGTGGATCGAGAAGCTCATCGCGGTGAAGGCCGCCGCGCAGGCCAGCGAGACCAACCTCGTCGTCATCGCCCGCACCGACGCCGTGGACGGCACGGTCCCCGGCGGGCGGACCGGCAGCGTCCGGCACGCGATCGACCGCGCGCTCGAGGCGGCCTCGCTCGGCGTCGACGTGATCTGGCCCGAATTCAACAACACCGACCTCGAGGGGCCCCAGGAGTTCGCCGAGGGCGTGCACAAGTACTACCCGAACCAGATGCTCGGCTTCAACCTCTCCCCGTCGCTGCACTGGGGCAAGGCGAAGAAGGACGGCAGGCTGATCACCAACGAGATGCTGGGCAAGATGGGCTTCACGCTCCAGTTCTCGACCTTGCTCGCCTTCCGCACCGTCGGGATGGCGCTCGAGAACTCGCTGAAGGGCTTCCACGCGCGCGGCATCGACGCGCTGGCGGACCTGCAGCTCTCCGAGATCGACCACCCCAACGGCGAGCCGCGCTCGCGCATGCACCAGAAGTTCGCGGGCACCAACCGCTGGCTCACCCTCGAGAAGGTCAGCAAGGGCGTCTGAGGCTCGTTCCGCCGGAAACAGGCCGGCCGCCGGGGAAACCCGGCGGCCGGCTCTTTTTCAGTACTGGGTGTTGGCGTCGCGGAGGCTGAGCACGATGTCGCGCCAGACGTCGTCCTCCTGCCCGCCGGAGAAGAAGTACATGTGGTCCTGGCCGAGCACGAAGGCCTCGGCGCGCGGGAAAGGGGAGAGGACCGTGACCGAGACGCCGGGCAAGGTGGCGACCTGCATGTTCTTCATCGTGAACTTCTCGCCGGCGTTGAGGTATTTGCGCTCGGCCATGCGCGAGAGGTTCGCCAGCCCGGTCGGGTTGTTCGGAAAGCCCGTCGGCATGACCTCGAGCTTGATGATGCCGAGCTGGCCGAAGAGGCCCTCGTTGACGAAGTTCGTCGGGTCCGTGCCCTTGCGGCAGAAGTAGATGATCTGGTGGCGCCTGCTCGAGTCCTTGAAGTCCGAGACGCCGACGTAGTCCTTGGGCAGGCGCACGATCCAGCCCGCGTGGCCGATGAAGCCGGACTCGCCGGTGGGATTCTCGGTGTTGCCCTCGACGGCCGAGAGCTTGGGCTTCTGGGACAGCGCGTAGAAGCCGATCGAGAGGATGACCGCCACGCCGACGCAGAGGAACGCGATCGCGGCCAGGCTCGCCTTGCGCTTGATGGGCGCGGTCTTGGAGGACGTCGCCGGCGCGCGCAGGGCGACGGCCAGGGAGTCGGCGAAGTCCGCCTCGGAGACGCCCTCGTCGCCGAGCTGCTTGCGCAAGGTCTCGACCGGAAAGCTCTTCAGGTGCTCCTTGAGATACTCGACGACGTCGGGGCGCAGCATCCTAGCCCCGTCCCTCGGCGACGCGGAGCAGGTAGCGGCCGTACTCGTTCTTGCGCATCGGCTCGGCGAGGGCGCGAAGCCGCTTGGCGTCGATCCAGCCCATGTTGAAGGCGATCTCCTCGAGGCAGGCGACCTTGAGCGCCTGGCGCTCCTCGATGACCTGGATGAAGGTCGAGGCCTGCAGCAGCGCCTCGTGCGTGCCGGTGTCGAGCCAGGCGATGCCGCGGCCCATCGTCTGCACGTGCAGCCTGCCCTTCCTCATGTACGCCTTGTTCACGTCGGTGATCTCGAGCTCCCCGCGCGGGGAGGGCTTGAGGCCCGCGGCGATGTCGAGCACCGAGTTGTCGTAGAAGTAGAGGCCGGTCACCGCGTAGCTGGATTTCGGCTTGAGCGGCTTCTCGGCGAGGCTCACCGCGCGGCCATTCGCGTCGAACTCGACGACGCCGTAGCGCTCGGGGTCGCGGACGTGGTAGGCGAAGACGGTCGCACCCGTCTTCTGCCGCGCGGCGGCGCGCAGGTGCTGGGGCAGGCCGTGGCCGTAGAAGATGTTGTCGCCGAGGACGAGGGCGGCGCGGTCGCCCCCGACGAAGTCGGCGCCGATGATGAAGGCCTGGGCCAGGCCCTCGGGCTTGGGCTGGACCGCGTAGGAGATGTTGAGCCCCGCCCACGCGCCGTCGCCGAGCAGGCGCGTGAAGGCCGGGCGGTCCTCCGGGGTGGTGATGATGAGGATGTCGCGTATGCCGGCCAGCATCAAAGTCGAGAGGGGGTAGTAGATCATCGGCTTGTCGTAGACGGGGACAAGCTGCTTGCTCACCGAGCGGGTCACGGGGTACAGGCGCGTCCCCGAGCCTCCGGCGAGCACGATGCCCTTCAAGCGCTGGCTGGCCATTTCGACTGTCTCCTGAAAGATTGCCCCCGGCCGGACTTGAACCGGCGACCAATCCGTTATGAGCGGACCGCTCTAACCAACTGAGCTACAGGGGCGTATTGCTAATTTTAGCCTTTTCGGCGCATGAACAGCGCGCCCGCGCCGAGGGCGGCGAAGGCCAACGCGCCGAGCGCCAGGGGAGGAGCCGAGCTTTCGCCCGCCGCGCCGCCGGGCCCGGGACCGGCGACCGAGGACGACATGCTCTTCCACAGGCGCTTGACCGACGCCGCGGCCTCGGCGACCGCCGTCGGCCGGGAGGCCGGGTCCTCGGCCGTGGCGCTGCGGATGGCGTCGTCCTCGTCCATGCCGCCCTCGCTCAAGGCGCGCGCCGCGTCCAGCGCCGCCGCGCGGGAGATGCCGGAGCGTGTCGCGGCCAGGCTCGGAAGGCCGCCCGCCTCGGCGGAGCCGTCGAGCTCCTTCTGCAGTGCCGCCCACATGCCGTCGAGATCCTCGGGCGCCACGAAATCCCCTTTCTTGTAGGAGCCTTTCACGACGTGCTCGTTGCAGTCGCCGGAGAGCTTCTCGCAGGAGGCGGTGTGCACGAAGTCGCGGTCCTCCGCGGTCGTGCCCACGTCCTTGTACACAGTGTCGCCGTCCTTCTTTACTTTATAGCCGCGCTTGAGGTCGGCGTAATGGCCGGGGCTCACGGCCGAGAAGAAATCCGGGCGCCTTCCGAGGGCGGCGGGCATCGCGGCGATCTCGGAACGCAGGCGGGCGTAGTCATCCCCCGTCGCGGGCTTGCCGTCGAGCCTGATTATGCTCCGGCCGTCGGGGCCGAGCTTTAGCCCCGCGGCCGCGAAGGCGGGCTCGTAGCCCGAGCGGGCGGCCAGCACGAAGTCGGAGGGGGCGTTGGGCCTGCCCGGGTCCCCGGTTGCCTTCGGAGCGTCGCGCGCGGGGGCCGTCGGCAACCGTCCGGCCGCAGCACTCGTACCGCCGTCCGACTTGCGGCCGCCGCTCGCGTCCCGGCCGCCGGGGAAGGCGCCGGCGTCGGCGGAAGGCAGCATGCCCTTGAGCGCGGCGGCGGCGCCCGCGGCCCTGCCCGAGGCGGCCTCGCCCCGGGCCGAGGATTCCGCCGCCTCGGCCGCGTCGGCTTCCTCGTCGGACAGGAGCTCGCCGTCGGGGCCTCTCTGGCCGCGGCGCGACCGC
The DNA here is from genome assembly GCA_036676805.1 of Elusimicrobiota bacterium. Taxonomy (GTDB): domain Bacteria; phylum Elusimicrobiota; class Elusimicrobia; order UBA1565; family UBA9628; genus GWA2-66-18. Next base: position 9,726 of record JAKFCD010000104.1, on the reverse strand, counting down.
CTCTCGGCCCGGCGGCGCTGCCGGCGCTCCTTTCCGCTGACCGTGCCGTCGCCGTCCGCGTCGGCGGGATCGAGCGCCGGCGCCGAGGCGGGAGGATTATCCTCGGCGCGCGCCGTAAGCGGCCCCATCAGCAGCAGGGCCGCCAGAAAAGTCAGCATCGCCTACCACTTCGGGCAGCGGATCTGGCGGCGGGCCTTGCGCTGGTCCTTGTTGCCGAAGGGCCAGCCGATGTGGATGCGCGGCAGGCGGACGCGCGGCAGCTTGATCCTGACCGGATCGCGGTAATCCACGTTCGCCGTCACGACGTGGGCCTCCCCCGGGATGACCTTGCCCGGCTTGTCGTCCTTGACCTCGAACACCGCGTCGAAGGTGAGCTGGACGAACTTGTTCGGGTCGTAGAACGCGGCGATCTTGGCGGCATCTCCCGCGGCGGCGGCGGCCTTCATGTCGGGGGGCGCCTCGCAGGACCCCGCCGCGACGAGGGACGGATCCGTCCCGGCCGGCACCGCGAACGGGCTCGACGCCCCCGAGGTGCCGTTCTTGTTGGCGCCGTGGTAGTCGAGCGTCACCTGCTCGTCCTCGTCGAGGGCGAAGCCCTTGGTCTTGAGGTAGTCGAGCGCGTAGCGGGCGGCCGCCTCCGCGCGCCGCTTGGACAGCTCGAGATGGGTGAGCTTCGCGGCCTTTCCGGTGTTGCGCAGCGTGCTCGCCGAGGACTCGACGTGCATCGACACCAGGCGCCCGCCGCCCTTCTTGACGACGTCGGCGACCTTGTCGATGTTCTGCTTGAGGGTCTGGGCCTCGGCGGAGTCGGCGAGCACTTCCCACTCGTTGTCGGCGAAGAGGCGTCCGAAGGGCGGGGTGTCGATGTGCTTGACGTCGAGGCGGCTGTCCCCGGGAATGGACGTCGCCTCTTTATCCTGCTCGGCCACGACGATGTTGCGGCGGGCCTTTTTCTTGAGGTCTTCGAGGTTGGCGCCCTTCAAAGTGCGGATGTCGGCGCCGACCGCCTTGCGGCGATGGCCGTGGATCTTCTCGGCGATGAAGAGGATGACCGCCTGCTTCTCGTCCTCGGGCAGGGATCTGAAATCCTTGTCCTTGACGGCGAGCTTCTCCGCCTTCTTGAGATCCTTCTTGTCGTGGTCTTGCGCCCGAAGCGGCAGGACGGCGGCGGCGAACAGGACGGCGGCGAGGAGGGGTTTGATGATCATGAAAGGGAGTATAGCCAGGATACGGGAATCGTCAAGCCCCGCTCCATGTTCCCGGCCTTGACGCGTTCGCGCGGCGCCGTTAAGCTTAAGGTCCAGGAGTTCCATGTCCAAACTCGACCAGGCCGGCGACGCGATGAACTGGATGTTCCCGACCCTCCCTTACACGATCAGGATTTCCTACAAGGGACAAAGCCGCGCGGTCGGCTCCGGACCCGAGAAGGTAGAGATGGCCTGCAAGACCGAGGACGCGGTGGCCGCCCTCGCGCGCCAGGACCTGTCCGAGTTCCTCGACCATTACGCGCTCGGCGACGCCGACCTCAACGGGGACATGTATTCCTTCGTCGGCGCGCGCAATTACGTGCGCCAGGATCAGCTCTGGCGCATCAAGCTCAAGCATCAGCTGCGCTACCTGACGACGGCGCTGTTTCCCTCGAACATCCGGCGCAAGCTTCGGGCGGTCAGCTCCCATTACGACCTGCCCAACGACTTCATCCTGTCCTACCTGGACAAGAGGACGAAGGCTTACTCCTGCGCGATGTGGAAGGACCCGCTCAAGATCGGCGGCCTCGACGATCAGGAGCTCGGCGACGCCCAGTACGACAAGTTCGACCAGGCCCTGGCCGCTCTGCAGGTCCAGCCGGACGACAAGTTCATCGACATAGGCACCGGCTACGGCTTCGCCCCGCACCTGGCCGAGACCAAGTACGGCTGCCGGAACACCATCGGCATCACCCTGTCCCAGAACCAGGTCGACGACGGCTTCTCGCGCAACCTCAAGCTGCTGCACTACCTCGAGGTCCCCGCCGACGGGAGCTTCGACAAGCTCCACACCTGCGGCATGATCAGCCACCTCGACCGCTCCGAGATCGAGCGCTACTACAGGCATTGCTACGGCCTGCTCAAGAGCGGCGGCAAGGCCTGGTTCCACGCGATCATCCCTCCGGCCAACGACGCGGGCCTGACGAACTACACGACGATCTCCGGCACCTTCTCGCAGAAGTACGTCTTCCCCGACCACTTCCAGTTCCCGCTGCACGTGCACCTCAAGATCATCGAGAGGCTGGGCTTTCGCGTGAAGAGCGTCAACTTCCGCTACGGTCATTACGCGAAGACCCTGCGGCACTGGTATAAGCTCTACGTCGAGAACCTGCCCCGGACCCGTCACATGATCACGCCCACCATCGAGCGCGCCTGGCACCTGTACCTGACCTACGCCTCGGTCATCGACGGCCCGCAGTCGGTGCTCAAGCAGATCCTCTGCGAGAAGCCCTGATGCATCCGATCTTGTGCCGCCTGTCCGACGGCACGGCGGTCTCGACATATTCCGTGCTCACCGCGCTCGGCTACCTGTCCGGCATCGTCTGGCTGCGCTTCCAGGTCAAGAACCTCAAGGCGACCCCGGCGCTGTTCTACGCCTTGGTGGGGACCTTGCTCGCCGCGGCGCTGTCGGGAGGCAAGATAGGCTTCTTCATCGTCGAATGGCGGGAGTTCTCCGCCGATCCCGTCGCGATGCTGCGCGATTGGAACACGGGCTGGGTGTTCTGGTCCGGCTTTCTGTCGGCCTGTCTCGCGGGATTCTTTTTCCAGATATGGCACAACAAGACCCACCGGCCGCGCCTGTACCTGCCCGTGGCCGATTACTTCGGGACGGCGCTCGCGCTGGGCCACGTGCTCGGGCGCCTCGGCTGCTGGGCGGAGGGCTGCTGCCACGGGGCCCCGACGGGCCTGCCCTGGGGCTCGGCGTTCATGGACCCGGCGTCGAGCGTTCCCCCGGACCTGTTGGGCGTGCTGCTGCACCCGACCCAGCTCTACGAGTCCTTCGGCTCGGCCCTGGCCGCCGCGGTCCTGATCGGCAAAGTGCTGCCGGGCATCCGCGCGGGGAAGTACCGCTACGGGACGGCGTTCCTCGGCTACGTCCTCTACTACTCGGTCCTGCGCTTCCTGCTCGAGCTCATGCGCGGCGACGACCGCGGCGTGTTCCTGTGGTCGTTCCTGTCGCCGTCGCAGTGGGTCTCGCTGGCCGCCGGCCTCGCGGCCGCCTGGGCGCTGCGCGCGCGCGGCGTCATCGAGCGCAGCCCCGAAACGCGCACGATCTACGCCGACGGGAAGCCTTAACGGCCCTCAAGACGGCCCGGCGGGCGGCATCATGTCCTCCGGGGACGGGCGGGATTGACCCGCCCTCGGGGGGTTGTCCGCGACGTATAAAAGACCCTTGTCGCGGCGAACCCCACGCCCCGTCGGACATGATACCGCCCGCCGGGCCTTATGAAGGAATCGGCCATCCCGCTTCCTCGCCGTTGCACGCTCACAAAGAAGCCCATCGCCGCAGGCGATAATCCGTTTCCGTTGCCATGGCGACGCTGACCTGACGGTTCATCGGGGAGGGGGAATGATCTCCTCCGGCGGCCTGGGTCTGCCGCGACAAGGGGTCTTTAAAGTCGCGGACAGACCCCGGAGGTCGGGTCAATCCCGACCGTCCCCGGAGGAGATCATTCCCCCTCCCCGGCCCGCATCAGCGTTGCGCGCCCGCGTCAGGATTTGGCGGGCTTGAGGCCGATGCTCTCGAGGAACGCGTCCTCGTTGGGCTCGCGCAGGAGGAAAGCCTTCAGCGACTCCAGCTCGTCGCGCGAAGCGCCCTTCTCGAGGATCTCGACGCGGTAGCGCCGGCCCAGCTGCGGGTTGAGCGCGCCCGCGGCCTTGAAGAGGGAGTACATGTCCTCGGCGTACACCTTCGACCACAGGTAGCCGTAGTAGCCGGAGTCGTAGCCCATCAGGTGGCCGAAGCTCGCCTCGGGATGCGTCCCCTTGGACGTCGGGATCAGCGAGACGCTCCTGGCCAGGCGCGCGTAGGCCGCGGTCGTGTCCGACGGCGGCTTGCCGTGGTAGAGCTGGTCGACGGACCCGAACAGGAGCTGGCGCGAGGTCGCCAGCCCCGAGTTCACGTTTTTTGCGGCCAACATTTTTCTCAATAACTCGTCGGGCAGCTTCCGGGAGCGGTCGAGGTAATGGCCCGACAGCACCGTCAATACTTCGCGGTCCCAGACCCAGTTCTCGAGCATCTGCGACGGCGCCTCGACGAAGTCGCGCGCGGTCGCCGAGCCGGCGAAGCGGCCGAAGCGGGCCTTGGTCAGGGTCTGGTGCATGATGTGGCCGAACTCGTGGAAGAAGGTCTCGACCTCGTCGTGCGTCAGCAGGGACGGACGGTCCTTGGCGGGCTTGTTGAAGTTGGCGACCATCGCGGCCACCGGCCGCTGGTAGCGGCCGTCGGGGAGCCGGCGGCCGACGATGAGCGAGAAGGCGGCGGCGTGCTTGTATTTTCCGTCCCGGGGGAACAAGTCGAGGTAGAAATACGCGAGCGGCTCGCCGCCGGCGGCCTCGGAGATCTCGTAGAGCGTCACGTCGGGATGCCACGTCGCGGCGTCCGCGACCCGGCGGAACCTGAGGCCGAGCAGCCGCTGGTAGACGTTCAGCATCTGCTCGGTGACGTGGTCGGCGGGGAAATACTCCTTGATCTTCTGGTTGTCGACCGAGTACTTGGCCTTCTTGAGCTGGTTGTCGTAGAAGCGCCAGTCCCAGGCGTGGAAGCGCCCGCCGGCGGCGCGCCCCTCGAACTCGGCCTTGAGGCTCTTGAGCGTCTTGAGCTCGTCGTGGGCCAGCACCCTCACCTTCTTGCGCAGGCGCTTGATGAAGGCGGCCACCGTCTTCGGGTCCTTGGCCATGCGGTCTTCGAGGACGAAGTGGGCGTGCGTCGGATAGCCGAGCAGGCGCGCGGCCTTGCGGCGCAGGGCGAGCACCTCCTTGAGCACCGGGAGGTTCTGCAGGGCCGCGCGGTCGTTGAACTTGGCCTCCAGGACGCGGCGCGCCTCCGGGTTGTTGGAATTTTCCATGAATGGGAAATAGTCGGGGTAGTCGAGGCCGACCTTATATTTTCCATCGACCACCTCCAGGCGAGCGATGAAATCCTCGGGCAGGCCGTCGAGCCCGGCGGCGTCGAACAGGGCGAAGTCCTTATGCTCGTTGATGTTCTTGCCGAACGCCGCCTCGAGCTCGACGAGGCGCTTGCGCAGGCCGGCGACCTCGCGGCGCTTTTCCCGGGACAGCTCGAGGCCGGAGCGCTTGAAGTCGAGCAGCTCCTTGTCGAGCAGGCGCCCGGCCTCGCCCGTGAGGCCCTCCCCCTTGGCGGCGTAATCCTTGAGCGCGCGATAGAGGTCCTCGCGGGAGTACATGTCCACGGCGAACTGCCCGAGCATGGTCTCGCATTGGTTGCCGGCCTCGCGCACCGCCGAGGAGACCGAGACGTACTTGAGGAAGGTGTCCGAGGCGGTCTGGTCGGTCAGATCCGAGGCGATCCGGTCGAGCGCCCAGGGGGTGTTGTCGAACGTCCGGCCGGACGCGGGCAGGCGCGCGACGGCCTCGAGCGCGGACTCGGCGCGCTTCTTGGCCGAGCGGCAGTTGTCGAGAAGCTCCGGCGGCGCCGGCTCGAAGCGCAAGGCGGGCGAGGGCGAAAACGCCGCCGCCGAGGCGAGCGGCGTCAGCAGGACGAGCAGGAGGAGCGGTCTCATCAGGACATGATACAAAGGCGCGGGGCGGCGGCGCGCTTACTCGCGGATGATCAGCTCGCCGGCGGAGGTGCGGGTCAAGGAGAGCTTGATGCCGCCGAGGTCCACGACCGCGCCCGTGTCGAGGGGGAGCTTGGACTCGGCCAGCGGCCAGGCTTTCGACGAGAGACCGTCTTCCTTGGTGAACAGGAAGCTGTTCGTGGCGGCGAATCCCGAGCCGTCGGGCAGGACGTCGGAGTCGTAGGAGAGAAGGAGCTCGACGCCCTTGGCCTTGAAGACGAAGGACCGCGCCTTGATCGCGTCGAGCAGCGCCCCGGTCTTCATCTCGTGCTTGGGCCCGGCGGTGCCCTGGACCGGGGTCATCTTGAGCGTGCTGCCGCGCACGGGGCTGAAGATGTTGACGACGACCTTGAAGTTGTAGACGGTCTTGGCGTCGACGCGGGCGTCGACGCCCGGGCCGCGCAGGCGGTTCATGTCGCCCAGCGGAGCCAGGGTCGTCGCCTTCGCGTCCGAGAAGGTGAAGTGCTTGTTTTCGAATGAGGCGTCGGAGGCGATGCCGAGGTCGAGAGAGCGCGCGCCGAACTGGCGCGCGGTGATGCGCCGGTTGGCCGATTTCAGCTGGGACAGGACGACCTTGCCCACGACCGCGCCGGGGGCGCGCGAGGGCTGCATCGGCATCGGCTTCAGGGGCTCTTGGAGGACCGGCTCGAGGGGCTCTTGAAGGTCGGGATGGATGGCGCCCGATAGAGCCTGGGTGAGCGCGGCGTCGGCCGAGAAGCGCAGGGCCTCGAGGGACTGGGCGGAGGCGGAGCCGGCGAGGGCGGCGATAAGCAGCGCGGGAAGCATCTTCATCGGATGGTTTCTCCTTGAGGCGTGGATGCGGGGACGGCGGCGACGCCGGCGCCGTCCTTCGCGGCGCGGTACGGGTCGTCGGCCAGGTCGATCAGATATAAAGCGGGGCGGATGTTGGCCTGGAACACTCTTTGGACGACACCGGCGCCCGGATAAAAACCGCCGTCCCACATGGACTTGGGCGTCAGCTCGAAGGTGAAGGCGAATATGCCCTTGGCGCCCCAGGCCCAATCGCAGGTGTCGCCGGTGGCGACGTAAAGCTCGCTCGACTGCATGGGCGTATAGCCCGTCATCTTGCCCATCTCCCCGGCCATGTTCTTGAAGGCGCTCAGGGCCTTCGCGTCGGGGATCGCGTCGTCGGAGCCGCCCCACGGGTAGAGGACCAGCTCGGAGAAGGTGTGATAGGAAAGCATGACCTTCAGGTTGGGCCGCGCCTCGACGAACGCCTTGACGGCCTTGCTCTCGGGCTCGGAGAACGCCGCGGGACCGCGGTAGGTGTCGTCGCCCGGGCGCGAGGAGGCGCCGCGGCCGCCCCAGCCCCAGGCGTAGTTGCGGTTGAGGTCCACGCCGGTGGAGCCGTCGGCGTTCTTCGCCATGTTCTTGCGGTGCATGTGGTACTTGCCGCCCTCGATGTCGTACTCGACGCCGTCGGGATTGACCATGGGGATGAAGTAGATGTCGCGCGTCTCGAGCAGGCGCGCGATTTCCGTATCGGCGCGGCGGTCGACGAGGTGCTTGGCGATCAGCAGCGGGACCTCGGTGGAGAGGTGCTCGCGCGCGTGGTGCGTGCCGAGGAAGACGACGCCGGGCTTGGCGCTCGGCTGGGCGCCCCGGGCGCCCTTCGTCAGGCGCACGGCCCAGAGGTCGCGGCCGCGGGTCGACTTGCCGATGGAGATCAGCGAGACCAGGTCCGGCGCGCTCGCCGCGAGCGAGCGCAGGGCCGACTCGAGCTCCTTATAGTTGTGGTAGAGGGCGTCCTTCTCGGGGAAATCGAGCGAGCCGAAGCGCGCGCGCAGGGAAACCTTGCTCCGGACCTTCAGGCCCGCGGCCTTCGCCCGCTCCAGGGCCTCGGGGGCGGCGAACCCGGCGGCCGCGCCGGGCTTGATCTCCTCGACGCTGACGCCGGCGTCGACCGCGGCCTGGCGCGCGGCCTTGTCCGGGGCCTCGAACTCGACCCAGACGCGCGTGTCCTCGGCGATGGCGGAGGCCGGCGCCTTGAGCGAGACGACGGGCGGGGCTTCGCCGTCCCGGCCGTCGAAGGCGTCGGGCAAAGCGGCGGCGTTCGCGGCGAGCAGCACGAGGGCGGCGGCGAGAATCTTCAAGGGGCCTCCGGACGGGACAGCCCCAATTATAATCGCGGCCCGGAAACCGAGTCAAGCGGAAAAAGGCCTAAAGGCCTACTTTGTTTTAGGCCCTTCGGCCCGGCGCTTCTTGTCCCAGCGGATGGCCCGCTCGTCCTTGGGCACCGAGACGAGCAGGAAGGGCGCGGTGGCCCCTTCCGCGACGGTCTCGTCCGGGGCGGGGCCTTCCTCATACCAGCGCACGACGTAGCGCGTCGGCTCCGCCTCGATGCCGAGCAGCTTGGCGCGGTAGCCCGAGGTCGGGCGCGGCCCCACGAACACCGCCGCGACGCGGGTCTTCTCGAAGTCGAGCTCCGGGGTCGTCTCGCGCGACACCCGGCCCCACAGCTCGGCCCAGGCGGCGGCGTCGGCGACGACCCGTTCCCCGGCCTCGACGGCGCCGCCGTAGGCCCCGCTCCAGACCCCCGGGCCGTCCTCGACGGCGCCGAGTATGCCTCCGGACTCGCGGCCCTTGATGATGGCGGCCGTCGAGCCGGGCAGGGCCACGGTCTTGTCGCGCTGGGCGTCGATGCCGCGGCGCATGAGCGTAAACGACTCGCGCATCTCCTTGAGCTGCTCCAGGCGCTCCTTCTTCTCCACCTCCGACAGCGGCGGCGCAGAGGCGCGGGGGTCCCGGCCGGGGGCGCCTTCCTCGATGTGCTTGCTGATGTGCTGTATGCCCATCTCGACGGTTTCCTTCGTGAGGTTGGCGGCCTGCATCTCGTTGGTGAAGCCGGTGGTCGCCGAGTCGAGCGGGGTCGCGATCAGCGAGGAGGAGGGCTCGGGCGGGGCCAGCTCCGGGGTCTCCTCGACGGCCGGGGCGGGCGCGCGCCCGCACGCGGCGCCGAGCAGCAGCGCCGCGGCCAGCGCGAGGAAGGGATTACGCCTTCGGAGTCCCAAATTTCAGCTTCAGCCGGCGCGCCACGAAGGACGGGACGAACTGGTCGGTGCCGGCGCCGAGGCGGGCGATCTCGCGCACCATCGAGGCAGCCAGATAGGTGTACTGGTCGTCGGGCATCAGGAAGACGGTCTCGACGTCCTTGTTGAGGCGCCGGTTGAAGGACGCGAGCTGGAACTCGTAGTCCATGTCGGAGACCACGCGCAGACCGCGGATGAGGACGCGCGCCTTCTTGCGGCGCATGTAGTCGACGAGCAGGCCCGAGATCGTGTCGCAGTCCACGTTGGGCAGGTTGCGGATCGACTCCTCGACCATCTCGATGCGCTCGGAGACGGAGAACGTGTTCTTCTTGGAGGCGTTGTTGGACACCGCGACGATCACGTGGTCGAAGATCTTGGAGGCGCGCTGGATGATGTCGAGATGTCCGCACGTCAGCGGATCGAAGCTGCCCGGGTAAACCGCGATTCGGCTCATGCCCGCAGTATAACGGCCCGGAGCCCCTCTGTCAACGAGCGCCGGCGACGTTCGTCGTCGGGGGGTGCCTCATGAGCCTCGTCGTGGCGCGGTTGGGGAGCATCCCTATCAGGCGAGGCTCCAGGAACCACCCGACAAGCTCCAACCCCTCGCTCGCTTGGATGCCTCGTCATGTCGACGTCATCCCCATTACCGCCAGCGCTGGCGGTAAAGGAGATAACTTCGTTGTCGTCATACCCGCATGTCGCCGAAGGTCGCGCCGTCGAACTCATCAGGTAGATAAAATGGACGAGCCAATACCCCGCGTTATTTCGTAGGTTGCGCCTGGAAAGTCGGGGCGCCTATCTACAAACGGAGGAGGTATTGGCTCTATGTTCGATTATACCAAGACAGTC
>JAKFCD010000103.1:0-8946 GCA_036676805.1 Elusimicrobiota bacterium | reverse complement strand
TTCTCCGTGCTCGTGTTCCTGACCCAGAGGCTGCTATGGCCGCTCACCGGCCTGGCCGAGACCGTGGATCTGTATCAGCGCGCGATGGCGTCCACGGCGCGCGTGCTCGATCTTCTGGAGACGCCCATCACCCTCAGGGGAGAAGGCAAGCCCCTCCCCCGGACTTCGGTGAAAGGAGAGATTCGCTTTGAGAACGTCGGCTTCTCCTACCCCGGACGAGTCCCCGCGCTCAAAGGCGTGAGCTTGACCATCCCCGCCGGGACGACGGCCGCGTTCGTCGGGGCCACCGGTTCGGGCAAGACGACGATGACCAAGCTTTTGCTGCGCTTCTACGACCCGAGCGAGGGAAGGATCCTGCTCGACGGCCAGGACATCCGCGGCTTCGACCCGAGAGAGCTCCGGCGCGCCATCGGCTTCGTGAGCCAGGACACTTTCTTGTTCCATGGGACGGCGAAGGAGAATATCTCCTACGGCGACCCCGGGAAGGAGAAGGATGCCGTCGAGGCCGCGGCGAAGGCGGCGGAGGCGCACGAGTTCCTGAGCGCCTTGCCCCAGGGCTACGACACCCTCGTGGGAGAGCGCGGACAGAAACTGTCGGGCGGCCAGAGGCAGCGCCTGGCCATCGCGCGGGCCGTGCTGAAGGATCCGCCGGTGCTGATCCTGGACGAGGCGACGTCGGCCGTGGACAACGAGACCGAGGCCGCCATCCAGAAAAGCCTCGACCGCATCGTCGTCGGACGCACGACCGTGATGGTGGCCCACCGGCTCTCGACCATCGTCAAGGCGCACCGCATCTTCGTCCTCGAGGACGGCCAGATCGTCGAGGAAGGCACCCACGCCGAGTTAAGCGGAAGGCCCGGCCCCTACGCCGACCTGTGGCGCGTGCAGACCGGCCTCGTCGGGACCTGAAAACCGCGACGACTATCCTCAAGGATAGTCCCGCCATGCAACTTTTCGCACCCCTCAATCGTATGAATAGGACGAAGGGCCCTTGTGGGCCGGGGAGGTGCGAGATACAATGTCAAACGATATGGAACGGGATATCCGTGAACTGAAGCAGGCGGTCGAAGGCAACAGCGCCGCTCTCAGGGCGGCGATCGAGGGCCTCAAAGCCACGAATGCCGATCTCAACGCCGCGACAGCCGACCTCAACGCCGCGACAGCCGGCCTCAAGGCCACGAACGCCAAGCTCGACGCCACGAACGCGGACGTCGCGAGGATGAACGGCGAGCTCCACACCACGAACTCCAGGCTCAAGCGGACGATGGTCTCCGTCGCCGGGCTCGCCGGCGGCATGTCGGACCTGAAGCTATACTTGGCGGAGAACATGGCCACCAAAAAGGACATGTCCGACCTCAACGCGCGCATGGACGGCTTCTCGGGCCTGCTCCTGGACTCCCGCCACCGTTGGGCCGTCCACGCCGAGACGCTCTCCGAGCACGACGCGCGCCTCAAGAAGCTCGAAACCCCCTCAGCTTAGGCGTTCAATCCATGTCCGTTCGCGGCTCGGGCTTCATGAGCAGCTCAAGCCATACGGGACGACCTCGGAGCCTTTCGCAATGAAATACGCGAGGCGCTTCGCCCGATCACCATCACCTTGGCTCACCACACCGCCGAGTTGGCCGACATCCGCGGCCACATCAAGGACAAGATGGTCACCCGGGACGAGTTGACGGCTTCGCGGGCCGCGTCGACGACTTCGATTACTCGTCGGCCAAGAACCGTTCCCGCCTCGACGACCACGAAAAACGCATCATCGCCCTCGAAGAAAAGCGCGCCTAAGCGGCCGCCCCCTCAACGCGCCGGCAGCAGGCTGTCCATGAGGGCGATGAGAAGCCCGAAGTCTCCCGCATCGGCCGTCTTGAGCGCGGCCAGGTAGCGCTTGCGGATCTCATTCGTCGCCGCCAATTCCTCCGCCGGCCATTCCGGCAGCGGGTGACGCTGCGAATGCAGATAGACGTCGGCCGCCATGCGCGCGTGACGTCCGTTGCCGTTTCGGAAGGGGTGTATCCAGGACAGGCGATGATGCAGCCTGGCCGCGCGCTCGAGAACCGTCATCTCGCCGGGCGCCAGCGCGTGCCAATGGCGGAAGTCGCCCAGCAGACGGCCGATCTCGTCGGGGACCCGGTACGGCGCGACCCCGATGTTCAGCTCGATCTGCCGGTAAGTCCCGGCCCAGGCCCAGACCGCGCCGAACATGTCGGCGTGCAGCCTGCGCAGGAAAGGCTCGTCGAGCCAGGAGGCGTCCGGGTTCTTGCGGCGGGAGAGATGCCGGCCCGCGGCCGAGAGGATGTTCTCCGCCTCGACCGCGCAGAGGTCGCCGTACGTCGCGATAGCCTCCGGGATGAGACCCTCGGCGTCGATGGGCGTGGCGCCTTCGGGACCTTCGAGCTTCAGTCGGTCTCCCATATCTCGGAGGAGCGGCTTTGGATCAGCTTCTCGGTTTCCGCCTTGACGAGTTCCTCCAACATGCCCTCGTCCGGACGCTGATCTTCCATCGCCATGGTGCCGCTCACGCGCTTGACGCGCTTCAGGGCGGCCGCGCGCGCCTGCCGGCGAACGAGCTCATCGAGGCCGCCGACCGGCTGAGGCGCGAGCACCAAGCGGCACTCGAGGGCCGCGAAGATGCGGCGGAGCGTCGACAGCTGAACGTCCACCTTGCCGTTCTCGATGTTGGCGATATGGGACTGTGTCAGCCCGCAGCGCTTGGCGAGCTGCGCCTGAGTCATGCCCAGCCGCACGCGCGTGAGGAGGATCAGGCCCTGCGCGGCATAGTCCGCGGCTCCGTTCGGAGCTTGTGCCGCCCACTCGATGAAGCGCGACAGCACCCGGCTCATGCCGACTGACTGCGGGTCTTTTCTTCTCATTGCTCCAGTATAATATGTAATTGCATATTTTTCAATGCCTTTTTTATATACTTTTATATATTATAATTAGATTATAAAATATATGTAAACATATAATATAAACTGATTTTGGGGCGTCAAATTCTCAGCGCGATGCAACTTTTCGGCACCCTCGATCGTATGGTAGTAGGGGGTAACGAACATGAACGATAAAAAGACGTGGTCGGCCGCGATCTTGATCGGGGGCGGCCTGGACGGGCTGATGATACTGGCGGCGCTGGACCGGATCGAGGAGAAGATCTCCGCGATCCAGGAGAAGCTGCGGCCGAAGAAGCGGCGGCCCTAGGGCTTCTTGGCGGGCTCGAGGGCGGCCTTGGCGGCGGCGAGGAGGACGGAGCCTTTCAGGCGGACCTTGTAGTCGGGGTTCGCGTAGACGAAGGCCACCTTGCCGTCCTGGTCGATCAGGAAAAGGCCGGGGACCGGCAGCCAGTGGTGCTTCTCGCCGGAGGAGCGCTCCAGGTCGATGCCGTACTGCTCGTACTTCTTGACGGTCTTGTCGTCGACGCGGAAGGCGAGGCCCATGGCGCGCGCGGCGTCCATCTTGGAGTCGGAGAGCAAGGCGTAGGGCAAGGAGTGCTTGGCGAGCGTCTTGCGCAGCTCCTCGGGGGTGTCGGGTGAGAGGGCCACGGTCCGGTAGCCCAGGGCGTCGAGGTCTTTCTGTATGTCCTTAAGCTCGCGCAGATGGGTGTTGCAGTAGGGGCACCAGCCGCCGCGGTAGAAGACGAGGACGGCGGGCTTGCCGGCCAGGGCCTTGCGCAAGGTCGCGGCCTTGCCGTCGAGCGAGCGCAGGGGCGCGTCGGGGACGGCGGCGCCGATCATGAGAGGGCGCACCTCGGAGGGGGATTCGGGCACGGGGACGGCGAAGGCGGCGGGGGAGAGGAACAGGGAGAGGAGCATCGCGTGGCTCATGCCTAGATAGTGACATTCGCGGGGCGGGGATGTCACCCCGGCATGCAACCAGCTCGAATCGCCCTCGGCTAGGCGATCCCGTCTCCTAGGACCATTGGCGGCCCTGAAAGGGGACCTTCGGCTCAATCGCTCCCCCGGCGCATTCCTTATGATGGGAGCGTGAGAGCCGCCGTCTCCGTCGTCCTCGCGCTCGTCCTGGGCCTGTCCCCGGCCGCCCAGGCGCAGGTCGTGTCCGGACGGGCCGCCGCCGTGCCTTCCGGCGGCCTCGGCCTTGCCCCCCTCTCGGCGCCCCGGCTGACGGCGCCGTCGCTCGGGCCGTCGGGCCTGAGCGCGCCGGGGGTGAGCGGGGCTCTCGCGCTCGCCGCCCCGGCGCCGGCCCCTTCCGCGGTGATGGCGGCGCGCGTCGAGGCGGTCAAGCCCGCCGCCGCCGCTCGAGCGCTGAGCCCCCTGCGCCCCTCCGCCGCCGCGCCGCTTCCCTCCGCGCCGACGCCCGAGAAGGCGCGCGCGGTCCAGGCGCGCTTCGACGAGCTGAGGGCCGCGTTTAATGAGAAGGAGGCGCCGGTCGCGGCCGCGGCCGCCGGCGCGCCGGCCGCGCCGCTGCCTCCCGCGGAGAGCGGGAACGAGAATGCGAAGGTCGGGCCGCCCAAGCCCCGGAGCGAATCCGGCGGGAAGACCTACTTCGGCTTCTCCAAGCCGCTGGCGTTCTTCCTGGTGGCCTTGGTCCTGGCCCAGGTCGGCATCGAGGCGCAGAACGCCGGCCTGCCGCCGCTGATCGCGAAGGTCTTCGGCAGCGCGTCCGTGGTCGCCGACATCGGCATGACCGCCGCGCTCGCCGAGCTCGCGGGCACGATCGCCGCGCCCATCCTGGCCAAGAAGATCGGCCTCAAGGGCGCCTACCTGTGGAGCGCGGGCCTGCGCGTCGCCACGGGCGGCCTGATCGCGGGCCTACTTGCGGCGAATTGGCTGAGCCTGACCGGGCTCGTCGTCCTGTTCGCGGTGGACGCGGCGCTGCTCGGCGTCGCGCTGATCACGGAGAAGAGCATACCCGCGGTCCTGCTGAACCAGGACCAGCGCAAGCTCGAGCATTTCAAGGCCGCCCGCCAGACGGCGATCGAGGTGGTGGCGACGATCGTGCCGATCGCGACCGGAGCCCTGGTCGCTGCGCTCGGCTTCATCCCCGCCTTGGTCGCGTTCCCCGTGGCGATGGCGCTTTCGATCGGGCTGGTGTCGTTCACCCTGAAATTTCCGGGAAAGATCTCCGGCCTGGACGGGCGGGGCCTGCCTGGGCCCGGCGAAGGCTCCCTGCTCTCGTACTTCCGGCACCTGAAGGACGGCGCGGTCGAGATCGCCCGCACGCCGGCCCTGCTGTTCAGCGTGCTGACCTACTCGCTCGTGTACGTGCCGATCTCGCTCGTGTACTGGTTCCTGGCGCCGGCGTTCGCGCTGCACGTGGCCGGGCCCGGCAACGAGGCCCTGGCCGCGGCGTACGGCGGCATGATGATCGGGCTGTACAGCCTGGGCGGCATACTCGCGGGGCTGTGGACGATGCGCCAGCAGAGGCGCGAGCGCGACGCCGCCGCGATGCGGACCTCGATGCTGAGATGGACGGTCGCCTGCGCGCTCGGGCTGGCTTTGCTCGCGTCGATGGCGGTCCCGGTGGGAGCCCTTTGGGGAAGCCTGACCTTGCCAGCGCTGGCGCTTTTTTTCTTCGGCATCCCCCAGGTGATCGCCAAGCTCAAGCTCGAGAGCTTCTTCCAATCGCGCGCGCCGAAAGGCAAAGTGGACGACGCGACCGCCGTGCTGGAGAGCGCCTCGTCGCTCGCGATCGTCGCCGGCCTGTGGGCTTTCGGAAGCCTGCTCGAGGGTGCCGGGATCGCGAGCCTGCCGCTTCTGTCGCTCGCTGTGGGGCCGATCATCGGCCTGCTTCTCCTGTCGGCCTGGGCGCTCGCCCGGGCGTCCAAACCCCGTCCGTAGGCCGCGCGGCCCCACTTGGCCTATTTCCAAAATGGACCGAAAGACCTTTGGGCCGCGGCGTGAGGATGTACTAACATCCCCCCTCGCCGAGGAACGCTTGGCCGCGCATGCGCGGCCGGTCTGGAGTCCCGCATATGCAAGCCTCCGCGTATCTCGCCGCCGTGCTCGTCTTCGCCGTGCCCACCAGCGCGCTGACCAATCCTCCGCCGGAGACCTTGCTTGCGCTGAACTCCGTCTCGGCGTTCGGCCTGAGCGGGATGGAGTTCGCCCGCTACTTCGACGCGAGCGCGAGGCACGCCATCCTCAACATACCGCACGCGACGGGGAGGCCCGTGCTCGTCCGCTCGCGGCCCAAGCCGCTGCCGAAGAAGGCGGCCCCGGCGCCGTTCACGCTCGAGATTCCGGCGGTCCCGCCGCCGGCCTTCGAGCGGACCTTCGAACGTCTCGCCGGGCGGCCGGGGACGAACGGCTACGACGGCCTGATCAGCCGGTACGCGCAGGGAAGCGGCCTCGACCCTCGCCTGATCAAGAGCGTGATCGCCGCGGAGTCGGAGTTCACGGCGCGGGCCAAGTCGCCGGCGGGGGCGCTGGGGCTCATGCAGGTGATGCCCGCCACGTCGGAGGAGATGGGCGTGTCGGGAAAGGCGCTGTACGAGCCCGAGGCGAACATACGCGCGGGGACCTTGTACCTGGTCCACCTGTTCCAGCGCGCGTGGAGGCGGTATCACCTGAAGGGGGTGGCGTACGCGGACGCGCCTCCGTGGCTCGTGCAGCGGATCGTCGCGGCTTACAACGCCGGGCCTAGATTCCTGGCGCGCCGGCGGCTGTACCGGCAGACGCGCGACTACGTGCGAAAGGTGCTATTATTCTACCGTTCAAAGGTGAGCGAACTGAAGGCCGCGGCGCTCTAAAAACCTGAACGATTTCGTTACTTGTCCTCTAAGGCGCGCAAACGGCGCGCGTGTTATCTTTACGCCGTGAACTTCATCCCTCCCTTGACGCGGCGGATCGACGAGCCCGAGCTGATGGACACGGGCGCGGCGAGCGACAAGGAGCTCAGCGAGGCGCTCGACTTCCTGTCGGCGTCGAACGCTTATCTCGGAGGCTGGGCGGTGGTGCGCGAGCGCCTCGAGATCTGGAGCCGCGCCTGGGACAAGCGCAAGCAGGTCACCATCCTCGACGTGGGCACCGGCGCGGCGGACATCCCCCTGCGCATACTCAGCTGGGGGCGGCGGCGGCGGTTTCACATCGAGATCGTCGGCATCGACACCGACGAGAGGATACTGGAGCTCGCGCGGGCGCGCGCCGAGGGCGAGGAGTGCCTGGGGCTGATCCACTCGGACCTGCGCTCGTTCGCGGCGCAGGGCGGGCGGTTCGACTACGTACTGGGCTCGCTGTTCCTGCATCACCTGCCGCCGGCGGAACTCGAGGACTCGCTCAGGCTGTGCGACGGGCTCGCGGCGAAGGGCCTGCTGTTCACCGATCTGCATAGGTGCGCCGCGGCGTACGCCGGGGTGAGGGCGTTGACGTGCCTGGCGGGACGGGTGTCGCGCTGCGACGGGCCGCTGTCGGTGCGGCGCGCGTTCCTGCCTGAGGAGCTCGAGATCGCGGCGCAGCGCGCGGGGCTCAAGTACCTGCGCGTGCGGCGGGGGCCGTTCTTCCGGCTGAGCCTCGCGGGCGAGAAGCTGTGACGGCGCGCGTGCTCGCGGTCGGGACCGCCGTGCCGGAGGCCCGCTACGCGCAGGAGACGATCCGTGAGCGCTGCGCCGCCGCGTTCGCGGGCACCGAGGCGGGCGGGCGCGAGGATCTGTTCGACCGCGCGGGCGTGGAGACGCGGGGGCTCGTGGAGCCGCCGGAGTATTATTTCGCGGGGCATCCCTTCGCCCGGCGCAACGCGGATTACTTTCCCCACGCCGAGCGGCTGGCGCGGCGCGCGCTGGAGAGCGCGCTCGAGCGGGCCGGGGTCGAGCTATCGGAGCTCACCCACCTGTTCAGCGTGACCACGACCGGACTTCTGACCCCCAGTCTCGACGCGCGCCTGGCGCAGGCGCTGCCGTTTCGCCGCACGCTCAAGCGCACGCCGCTGTTCGGCGTGGGCTGCGCGGGCGGGGCGGTCGCGCTGTCGCGGGCCTATGAATATCTGCGGGGGCATCCCGAGGAAACGGTGGCGGTGCTGTCCGTCGAGCTGTGCAGCCTCACCTTCCTTCCTCGGGACGGGACTATGACCCAGCTCGTGGCCGCCGCGCTGTTCGGCGACGGGGCCGCGTGCGCGATCCTGTGCGGCGCGAAGTCGCCCGCGGCCGCGCGCGCCCGGCTATCGATCGTCGACAACGAGAGCGCCCTGATCCCGGACTCCCTGCACGTGATGGGCTGGGACTTCGGCGGGGACGGCATGCGCCTGGTCTTGTCGACGGACGCTCCCGCGATCGTCGAGCGCAGCCTGGAGGACGCGCTGAGCCCGCTGCTCGCGCGTCACGGCGTCTGCGTCGACGAGCTCTCCCCGCTCATCCTGCACCCGGGCAGCGCCCGCATACTCGACGCCTGCGAGCGCGCGATGGGCCTGCAGGAGGGGGCGGCCGGGCTCTCGCGGGATTTCCTGCGCCGGAACGGGAACCTCTCCTCGGCGTCGGTGCTGTTCATATTGGCCGACGCGCTCTCCCAGCCGCTGCGGCCGGAGTCATGGGGGCTGCTGGCCGCGCTCGGCCCGGGCTTCGCCAGCGAGGCCCTGCTCCTGCGCGCCGAGTGAGCTTCGACTGCGCCGTGATCGGGGCGGGCCCGGCGGGCTGCGCCGCGGCGCTGTACCTGTCGCGCGCGGGGCGCACGGTGCTCCTGCTCGACCGCGCGGCGTTCCCACGGCGCAAGGCCTGCGGCGAGGGCATACTGCCGGCGGGGGTCGCGGTCCTGCGCGAGCTCGGCGTCGATGAGGACGCGGAGGCGCTCGGCCGGGCCATTCTCGGCGTCGCGTACGCGACGCGCGGCGGAAGCACGACCCGCGGGCGCTTCCCGGAGGGCAAGGGCCTCGCGGTGCCGCGCGAGGCGCTCGACGCCTTGCTCCTGAGGCGCGCCGCGGCCGCGCCGGGCGTGAGCGTCCGGGAGCTCGAGCCGGCGCTCGGCGTCGAGGGCGGCGGGGAGGGCGCGCTCGTGCGCCTCGCCGGCG
>JAKFCD010000102.1:0-6885 GCA_036676805.1 Elusimicrobiota bacterium | reverse complement strand
CAGCCCGCCGAGCGGCTCGCGCTGGGCGCGGACGCGGCGGCGGCGGCGCGGCGGCTTGAGCGTTGGAACCCTCGCGATGTCCGCGCCCTCCACGCCCTCGGCGGCTCGCTGGCGGCGCTCTCCCTGCAGGGCGGCCCCGACGCGATGGCCGAGGCGGCGGCGGCGCTCGAGCGCGGCGCGCGCGCGGACTGGAGCTATCGCCCGCTGCTCGACACCCGCCTTACCGTGGCGACTTTGCGCAAGGACGCGCGAGCCAAGGCCGACACCGAGGCCCGGCTCGCAAGGCTAGACGCCGTGACCCGGCCGAGAACCAGCTATCCTTGAGGATGGCGCCGCTTAGCGGCGGAAGCGGATAGGCGGAGGAGGGTCCGCCGCGCGCGGCACGCGCGCCTCGGGCAGGCCCGCGGGGCCGAAGGGCTCCGACGGCGCGTAGCCGCCGCGGCGCAGGCGCACGGGAGCGAGGAGCACCTCGGGGCGCTGGTAGGTCACCTCGAAGACGCCCGGCACTCCGGCGAAGGAGCCGCGCAGGTCCTCAGGGCGGCCAAGCAGGGCGAGGACGTAGGGCCCCGGCCCCAGGCCGTCGAAGTAAAACCGGCCGTCGGGATCGGGGACGCGGGAGCCCGACAGCCAGTAATGGGTCGTCTGCGTCGCCGAGCTGCGCCAGACCGCGAACAGGCCCACGCGCAGTCCGGACGCGGGCGCGTCGTCGAGGAGGACCGAGCCGTCGACGCGGCCCTCGCGCAGCTCCTCGACCACGCCGACTTCGATGCGCTTCTCGCTGACGGCCCACAGCCCGTCGAGCAGGAGCAGCCACTCGCGCGCCTTGACCTCGTCGCCGAAGCGGGCGTAGGCGGCGGAGAAGCCCTCGAAGATGCGCTGCGCGTCGCCGGCCCGCTCGAAGCCCTCGACGCGCTTGCCGGTCGCGGCCGCCAGCTGCTCGAGCTTGCCGTAGCGCTCGGCGGTCACGGGGCCGGCGCGAAGCAGCTCCAGGGCGCGCAGGTAGTCCGGGTGCGCGCGGCCGGGGACCGAGATCATCAGGGCGTCCAGCGCGCGCTCCGAATCCCACCACTGCAGCCGGCCGAGGCGCACGGCGGCGAGCGCCTCCGCGGCGAAGACGCCGCGGAATTTATGACGGGCGAGAAAGCCCTCGAGGCGGTCGAGGCTGCCCGCCGACAGGTCCGTCGTCTCCGAGGACATGCGCCGCGCGTCGACGCGGTAGGCGCGCCCGCCCGCCGGATAGAGCCAGGCGACGGCGAGGGTGCCCGAGTCGCGGTTGGTCGGCACGCCGGCCGCCGCGGCGAGCGAGCGCGGGCCGAAGCCCCAGACGCGGGTGAGCGCCGCGTCGGCGCCGAGGGTGGCGAGCGCCCACGCGCCGACGAGGCCGAGCGCCGCCCGGCGCGACCATGGGCGCCAGTCCTCGCGGACCAAGGCCGCGGCGAGCGCCGCGTGGCTCGCCGCCAGCGCCGCCGTCAAGGAGGTCGTCAGCACGAGGCCGAGAAAGACGCCGCCGCACAGCTCCACGGCCCGCGCGAGCTGGGGCCAGCGCGAGGCGCACCAGCCGGCGGCCGCCGAGAGGAGCCCGAAGGCGGCGCCGGGCAGAAGTCCGCCGCGGCCGCGTCCGGCGGCGAAGGCCGCGGCGCCCAGGATCGTCGAGCCGATAAGAAGCCCGAGCGCCTCGGAGGCGGGAAGCTCGAGGGGAAACGCGTCGGGGAACAGGCGCACGCTGACCGTCCAGCCCAGGCAGACCCACGACAATGAACCGAACAGGACGAGGCGCACCATCCACGGCGCATTAGACGAGCGCTTCGAATCGAAAACGGCATGAAAAGCGACGGTTAATGCCGCCGCGACGATGAGGCGTTCGATGTTACTCCTCGTCCTGCTGGAGCTTGGCGAGTATGCCGAAGTCCTCGAGCGTGGTCACGTCGCCGCGCACGGCGCCGCCGGCCGCGATCTCGCGCAGCAGGCGGCGCATGATCTTGCCCGAGCGCGTCTTGGGCAAGGAGTCGGTGAAGCGGATCTCCGCCGGACGCGCGATCGAGCCGATCGCCTTGGCGACGAAGTCGCGCAGCAGCTCCTTGAGCTCGGGGCTCGGGATCTTGCCGCCCTTGAGGGTGACGAAGGCGACGACCGCCTGGCCGTGCAGCTCGTCGGGGCGGCCGACGACCGCGGACTCCGCGACGAAGGGATGGCCGACGAGCGCCGACTCGATCTCCGAGGTCGAGAGCCGGTGGCCGGAGACGTTGAGCACGTCGTCGATGCGGCCGAGTATCCAGAGGTAGCCGTCCTTGTCCTTGCGCGCGCCGTCGCCGGTGAAGTACATCCCGGGGATCTGCGACCAGTACTGCTTGCGGTAGCGCTCGGCGTCGCCCCAGATCGTGCGCAGCATCGACGGCCAAGGGCGCCGCACGACGAGGTAGCCGCCCGAGCCCAGGGGCACGGACTTGCCCGTCATGTCCACGACGTCGGCGTCGATGCCGGGCAGGGGCAAGGTCGCCGAGCCGGGCTTGGCGGCGGTCGCCCCGGGAAGGGGGGAGATCATGATCGCGCCGGTCTCCGTCTGCCACCACGTGTCGACGATCGGGCAGCGGTCGCCGCCGATGTGCTTCTTGTACCAGCGCCAGGCTTCCGGATTGATCGGCTCGCCCACGGTGCCGAGCAGGCGAAGCGAGCTCAGGTCGTGCTTGGCGGGGTGCTCCTCGCCCAGGCGCATGAAGGTGCGGATCGCGGTGGGGGCGGTGTAGAAGACGGAGACGCGGTGCCGCGCGATCATGGACCAGAAGCGGTCGGGCTGCGGGGTCAGCGGCGCGCCCTCGTACATGACCGCGGTCGCGCCGTTGAGCAAGGGACCGTAGGCGAGGTAGGAGTGCCCGGTGACCCAGCCCACGTCGGCCGTGCACCAGAACACGTCGGTCTCCTTGAGGTCGAAGACGTGCTTGGTCGTCCAGGCCGTCTGCACCATGTAGCCGCCGGTCGTGTGCAGGATGCCCTTGGGCTTGCCGGTGCTGCCGGACGTATAAAGGATGAAGAGGGGATGCTCGCTGTCGAGCTTCTCGGCGGGACAGACCGGGGAAGCGTTCGCCGTGAGGCGGTGCCACCAATGATCCATGCCCTCGTTGATCGTGATCTGGTTGTCGGCGTGCTTGAGCACGACGACGGCCTTGACCGAGGGCGCGCCCTGGACGGCCTCGTCGACGGCGTCCTTGAGGCGCAGGATCGCGCCCTTGCGCCAGCCGCCGTCGGCGGTGACGACGACGGAGGCGCCGG
The DNA here is from genome assembly GCA_036676805.1 of Elusimicrobiota bacterium. Classification (GTDB taxonomy): domain Bacteria; phylum Elusimicrobiota; class Elusimicrobia; order UBA1565; family UBA9628; genus GWA2-66-18. The sequence continues at coordinate 3,618 of JAKFCD010000102.1, read as the reverse complement.
CGTCGTTGAGGCGGTCGCGCAGGGCCTCGGCGGAGAAGCCGCCGAACACGACGCCGTGCACGGCGCCGATGCGCGCGCAGGCGAGCATGGCGATCACGGCCTCGGGCACGAGCGGCATGTAGATCGCGACCCGGTCGCCGGGCTTGACGCCGAGGCCCTTGAGCGCGTTGGCGAACAGGCTCACCTCGCGGTGAAGCTGCAGGTAGGTGTAGGTGCGGACCTTCCCGGGCTCGCTCTCCCAGATCAGGGCGGCCTTGTTGCGGCGCGGGCCGTCGAGATGGCGGTCGAGGCAGTTGTACGAGAGATTGGTCCTGGCCCCGACGAACCACTTCGCGTCGGGGACCTTCCACTGCAGGGTCTTGCGCCACGGCGTGAACCAGTGGAGCTCGCGCGCGGCCGCGTCCCAGAACTTCTCGGGGGACTTGGCGGCGGCGGCGGTCAGCTTCGCGCGCGCCGCCTTGCTCGTCACTGACGCCGCCTTCGCGAACCCGGCGGGGGGCGCGTACGACCGCTCTTCCTTGCTTAAAACCGAGATGGACCGCTCATTTTGCTCGTTTTGCATAAAATTCATCCTAGCATTTTCCCGCAACTCCTCAAGATGGGGGGTGGACTCCTGATGCGGGCACGGCCGGCGGAGCGATGTCTGACGGGGCCGCTCGGCATTGAGCCTCGCTCGGGGTCGACCGCGCTTCGAGCGCAAACGGCGCGGCGACCCCACGCCCCGTCAGACATCGCTCCGCCGGCCTTATCACATAGCTAAAGCCTCATCGCCGTTTCCGTCGCGGTACTCTGCTCGTCACGCGCCGACGCGACGAAAAATGAGGCGCTTCGACGGCATAGGGTTAAGGGGGGCGGCGGGATGATGTCCTGAGGGGCGTGGGGTCGCCGCGATGCTTGCTCCGTCGATCGCGGTCGACCCCGAGCGAGGCTCAATGCCGAGCGGCCCCGAAGGACATCATCCCGCCGCCCCCGCCCATATCGACGTTGCCGTTGAGCCTTATTTTTCCTATACTAAACCCTCAATGCTCCCTACATATCGGCCGCACAATCGCAAACGCATGAAGAAGATCGGTTTCCGGGCGCGGATGGCCACGCCCGGCGGCCGCAAGACGCTCAACCGCCGTCGCGCGAAAGGCCGCGTCACCTTAATCAAGAAGAAGGCTTGACGCCGCCGTCCGGTTTCGGCGACGACGCGCGACTCAAGGAGCGCCGCGAGTTCCGGCGGGTCTTCCAATCAGGACGGAAGACCGTCGGAAAAGCGCTGATCCTGTGGCACCGCGTCGACGCCTCCGAGAGGGAGCCCCGTTTGGGGCTTTCCGTAAGCGCGAAGGTCGGAAACGCCGTCAGGCGCAACCGCCTCAAGCGCCTGCTGCGCGAGACCTTTCGCTTGCGCCGCTCGGAGCTCCGGCCGGGAGTCGAGATGGTCGCGTATCCGCGCCCGGGCTGCCCCTGGAAGGGGCGGGCCGACGCGGAGCGGGACATCCTCGACCTCTGGAGGAAAGCCGGGCTTCTGAGACCATGAAGCCGATCCTGATCGTCTTGCTCGATGTCTACCGCGCCGGAATCCGGCCGTGGCTCCCCGCCGCGTGCCGTTTTTATCCGAGCTGCGGCGACTACGCCCATGAGGCGGTCTCGACCCACGGAGCCTGGCGAGGGCTGGCCCTCTCCGCGCTGCGAGTTTCCCGATGTCATCCGTTTCACCCCGGCGGCCACGATCCCGTGCCGCTCCCCCGGTAACCCATGGACCGAAACCTCCTGCTCGCCGTCTCCCTCTCCGTCGCCGTCTACGCCGCGTGGTTCGGCTTCCTGGAAAAGAGGTTCAACCCTCCCGTGGAGACGCCCGTGGCAGGATTCTCGCCCGGAGCCAACGACCGCGCCGCGAATCCGCCGGCCGCGACTTCCGCCGCCCCCGCGCCGGCCGCCGCCGCGAAGCCGGCGAAGCTGGACGCCGCCGAGGCCGACACGGTCAGGCTCGGCGACGCCGTCGCCAAGATTCACCCGCGCGGGGCGACGATCGTCAGCTTCCTGTATCCCGAGCCGCTGGGTTCCGTCGAGCTCGTGGCCGACGCGAACCAGGGGCTGCTCGCGACGTTCCCGGAGCTCGAGTTCAAGCGCGATCCGTCCGCGATGAACGCCATCGCCTATACGGCGACGCGCGCCGACGGCCTCAAGATCACCAAGCAATTCCTGCCCGGGCAGGGCACGGTGCTGCCGCGCGTGCGCGTGGTGGCGCAGAACACGTCCAACCGCGCGCTCGACGCGGGCGAGTGGACGCTGAGCGTCGGGCCCGGCTTGGGCACCATCGACTCGGAGAAGAAGGAAAACGAGGACCTGCAGCGCGCGATCGCGCTGACGCCGGCGGCGAAGGGCCTCAACGGCCGCATCGACGGCGACTTCAACAAGGCGGGCCCGCACGCGGGGCCCTACCGGTGGGTCGGCATCGACAACCGCTACTTCCTCGCGGCCCTGCTGCCCTCGCCCGAGCACTTCGGCCCGGCGCAGGTCTCCCTGCCGCCCAAGGTGACGTTGACGGCCAAGCCCGTGACCATCCACCCGAGCGGCACCTTCGCGTGGGAGGTCCCCTTCTACCTCGGAGCGAAGGGCCACACCTGGCTGTCGCGCTACGGCATGGGGCTCGAGCGCGCCATCGATTTCGGCTACTTCGCCTGGATCGGGCGCAAGATGCTCGAGGCGCTCGAGTGGCTGCACGGCCTGACCGGCAACTGGGGCTGGGCCATCCTCGCGCTGACCTTGATCCTGCAGGTCGTCCTGTTCCCTTTGACGTGGAAGAGCCTGCGCGCCGCCGGCGCGATGAAGAAGCTCCAGCCCGAGGTCGCCAAGCTCCAGCAGAAGTACGCCGGCGACTCGGCCAAGCTCAGCGCCGCGACGATGGAGCTCTACAAGACCAAGGGCGCCAACCCGCTGGGGGGCTGCCTGCCGATGCTCCTGCAGATGCCGATCTTCATCGCCCTGTTCAACACCCTGCGCAACTCGTGGGAGCTGCACGGCGCGGAGTGGATCTTTTGGATCCACGACCTGTCGGCGAAGGACCCGTATTACGTGCTGCCCATCGTGATGGGCGGGCTGATGTTCCTGCAGAGCAAGCTGAACCCGCCCGCGGGCGATCCGGCCCAGCAGAAGATCATGATGTTCATGCCGCTCATCTTCACCTTCATGTTCTTGAACTTCCCGTCGGGCCTCGTGCTGTACTGGCTGACGAACAGCCTCGTGAGCACGGTCGTTCAGATCGCGCTGAAGGACCGCCTCGAGGCCTAGAGGCCCGACTATCCCGGAGGACGAACCCATGGAACCCATCGAAGCCGAGGGCCGCACCGTCAAAGAAGCCGTCGAGGCCGCCTTGAGCAGGAGCGGGCTGCGCCGCGACCAGGTCGAGATCACCGTCATGCAGGAGGGCTCGACGGGCTTCATGGGCCTCGGCGCCAAGCCCGCCAAGATCCGCCTGACCGAGAAAGAAACCTCGATCCTGAAGTATCTCTACCGGTCGGGCGAAAAGGTCGTGACGCGCGAAGTGCTGTTGCACGAGGTGTGGGGCTACAACGCCGGCGTCACCACCCATACACTCGAAACGCACATCTACCGGCTGCGTCAGAAGATCGA
>JAKFCD010000101.1:0-44844 GCA_036676805.1 Elusimicrobiota bacterium | reverse complement strand
AGCATGGCGGCGGTGTCGAGGACGTGGTCGTAGAGGGAGAAGTCGTTGGAAGGGATATGGTCCAGCCCCGCCTTTTTCTGGGCTTGCCAGCGGTCCCTGAGCAGCGAGCCTTGAACGCTCAACAGCCGGTCGGCGTCGCTCTTGCCTTGCCAATAGGACTCGAGCGCGGTCTTGAGCTCGCGCCGGGGACCGACGCGGGGGAATCCGAGGTTGGTCGAGAGCGTCATGCGGGTTCTCCTTTTTCGAGCGATTCGTGCGGCGGGACCGGGATGGGCTTCAAATTCTCGTCCACCGCGACCAGGACGAAGGCGCCGCGGGCGCACAGCTGGCGCTCCCCGCTGACGAGGTTCTCGGCGAACAGGTCCACCTCCACGGTCACCGAGGTCCGTCCCGTGGAGACGACCCGCCCGCGCAGCTCGGCCAGCTGCCCCTGCTGGACCGGCGCGCGGAAGTCGACCTGCTTTGAGCTGGCCGTGACCATGATCTTCCGCGCGTGGCGCGAGGCGGTGACGAAGGCGGCCATGTCCATCAGCCGCAGGGCATGACCGCCGAACAAGGTGCCGTAGTGGTTCGTCTGGTCGGGGAAGACCATCTCGAGGAAGCACGTCTCGCTCGTCGTCATGCCGCTCTCCAAGCCCTTGCGGGCGCAGCCGTGCCGGCGTGTGAGAGTGGAGACGGGAAACGGGAACGCGCGAGTGGAAGCGCTACCGCTCTCCGCTCGCCTCCCCTCGGAGGCACGGTCAAGTCCCGCGCTTAGGCGCGGATCATCGGCAGGTCTTCGGACTCTTAGGCGTGTCGCTCGAGTCGAGCGTCTTTCTACCGGCCGTCGCTTCCCGGTCCGCGTGGCGGACCAGTGCGCTTGACGGCTTTCGTTCCTAATTTACCGCTGCGGGGCAGTCCCGGATTTACGCCGGGTTCCCTTTTAAACGCTCGTTGCGCGAGCGTACCGACAACGTGACTACCATAGCAATTTTTTGCCACGCCGCGGCTTTCAAACATACCGTCGACTCAAGGACGACGAATAGGCGCGCTTTTATATATCATCGAGGCATGACCCCGAAAACCCGGCTCGAGAAGGACACGATGGGGGAAATTCCCGTCGCCGAGGACCGCTACTGGGGGGCGCAGACCGAGCGCTCCCTCCATCATTTCCAGGCCGGCGCCGGCCGCGACACCTTGACCCGCGAGATGATCCGCGCGATGGGCGTGCTCAAGCGCGCCGCCGCGTCCGCCAACGCCGACCTGGGCCTGCTGCCCAAGTCCCAGGAGGCCCTCATCCTGGCCGCCGCCGACGAGGTGATCTCCGGCAAGCTCGACGCGCACTTCCCGCTCGTGGTCTGGCAGACCGGCTCGGGCACCCAGTCGAACATGAACGCCAACGAGGTGATCTCCAACCGCGCCATCGAGCTGGCCAAGGGCGTCATGGGAAGCAAGAAGCCGGTCCACCCCAACGACGACGTGAACAAGTCCCAGTCGTCCAACGACACGTTCCCCACGGCTATGCATATAGCCGCCGCCGAGGTCCTCGTCCACGAGCTGATTCCCGCCGTAAAGGGCCTTCGCGACGTTCTCAAGAAAAAATCCAAGGAATTCGACCGGATCGTCAAGATCGGGCGCACGCACCTGATGGACGCCGTTCCTTTGACGCTCGGCCAGGAGATCGGTGGCTGGGCGGCGATGCTCGACGCGGACCTGCAGCGGATCGAGATCGTCTTGCCGGGGCTGTATGAGCTCGCCATCGGGGGAACGGCGGTGGGGACTGGTTTGAACACCCATCCGGATTTCGATAAAAAGGCGTCGACGCATATCGCCGAATTGACCAAACTTCCGTTCAAGCCCGCCCCGAACAAATTCGAGGCCTTGGCCGGGCACGACGCCTTGGTGTTCGCCCACGGCGCTCTAAAAACTTTGGCGTGTTCCATGAACAAGATCGCCAACGACGTGCGCTGGCTGGCGTCCGGGCCGAGAGCCGGTCTTGGAGAGCTGCGCATACCCGAGAACGAGCCCGGCTCCTCGATCATGCCCGGCAAGGTCAACCCGACGCAGAGCGAGGCGGTCACGATGATCGCGGCACAGGTGCTCGGCAACGACGCCGCCATCAACATCGGCGGGGCGTCGGGCAACTTCGAGCTCAACGTGTTCAAGCCCCTGATCATCCACAACTTCCTCCACTCGGCGAAGCTGCTCGCGGCCGGCATCCGCGGCTTCACCGAGCACTGCGCCGCCGGCATCGAGGCCGATGAGAAGAGGATTGATGAGCTGATGCGCCGTTCTTTGATGCTGGTCACCGCGCTCAACACCCACATCGGCTACGACGCCTCGGCCAAGATCGCCAAGACGGCCCACGCCGAAGGCCTTACGCTCAAGGAAGCGGCCCTCAAGCTCAAGCTCGTGACCGACGAGCAGTTCCGGGACTGGATCAAGCCCGAGCTGATGACCAGGCCCGGCCTATGACGATGACCAAGGGCGAGCAGGAGCTGCTGCGCCGGGCCGCGTCCGTCATCGGCCACGACCTGCGCAACCCGCTCGCGGTGATCAACAACTCGTCGTATTTCGTGCGCGCCAAGCTCGGCGCCTCCAAGCTCGACCCCAAGGTCGAAAAGCACCTCAAGATCATCGAGAGCGAGGTCGCGCGCGCCGACAAGCTCATCGCCGACATGCTCGCCTTCTCCCGTCCCTACGAGCCCGCCGCCGAGACGATGCCGGTCGACTCGGTGGTCTCCGACGCGGTCGAGAACTATACGCCGCCCGAGGGGGGGAAGGTCGACCTCAAGCTCGGCGCCAAGGGCGTCAGCGCCAAGTTCGACGGCAAGGCGGTCGGCGACGCGCTCAAGCGCCTGCTCGACAACGCCTTCGCCGCGCAGGACGACAAGGGCACGGTGAAGGTCGCGACCTCGGCGGGCAAGGACGGCATCGTCATCTCGGTGAGCGATTCGGGCAAGGGCGTGGACCCGAAGATCGAGGGCGTCATGTACGAGGCCTTCATGACCACCAAGCCCAAGGGCATGGGGCTGGGCTTGGCGCTGGCGCGCAAGTACCTCGAGGGCAACGGCGGCTCGGTGACCCACGAGGCCGGCCCCAAGGGCTCGACCTTCAAGCTCGTCCTGCCCAAAGCGTGAGAGCCTTCTCCGAACTGCTTAAGATCGTCCTCGCCGGCCGGGTGCTCGACCGCGCCCAGGCGCGCGCGGCCATGAACGCGCTCATCGGCGGCGGCGTCACCGACGCGCAGGCCGGCGCCTTCCTCGCCGCCCTGCGCGTGCGCGGCGAGACGGTCCCCGAGCTGATCGGCTTCGCGGAGGCGATGCGCGCGCGCGCCGTCAAGGTCAAGCCCCGGCGCCGCCCGCTGCTCGACACCTGCGGCACCGGCGGGGACGGCTCGGGCACCTTCAACATCTCGACGACCGTCGCCTTCATCGCGGCGGGCGCGGGCGCGGCCGTCGCCAAGCACGGCAACCGCGCCGTCTCCAGCCGCTCCGGCTCCGCCGACGTCCTCGAGGCCCTGGGCGTGCGCACGAACGTCGCCGCCCGGCTCGCCGCGGAATGCGTGGACGTCGCCGGGGTCGGCTTCCTGTTCGCGCCCGCGCATCATCCCGCCGTGGCCAAGGTCGGGCCGATCCGCCGCCAGCTCGGAACGCGCACGGTGTTCAACCTTCTCGGGCCGCTGTCCAACCCCGCGGCGGCCAAGCGCCAGCTGCTCGGCGTGTACTCGCCCGCCCTCGTCAGGCCCGTGGCCGAGGCCCTCAAGGCGCTGGGCAGCGAGGACGCGATGGTCGTCTCGTCGCGGGACGGCCTCGACGAGCTCTCCCTCTCCGCGCCGACCGTCGTCGCGCGCCTGCGCGGAGGTAAGGTCACCGTCTCCGAGGTGACGCCCGAATCGGTCGGCCTAAAGCGCCGTCCGCTCAAGGCCCTGGCCGGAGGCGACGCCGACAAGAACGCGTGGATCACCCGCGCGATCCTCTTCGGCGAGTCCGGCCCCGCCCGCGAGGTCTGCCTGCTCAACGCCGCCGCGGCATTGATGGTCGCCGGGCTCGCGCGGGATTGGAAAGAAGGCATGTCGATGGCGGAGGACTCGATCGATTCGGGCCGTGCCGCCGCGTCCTTGGCGATCTTGCGCCGTCTCACGGTCGATGGCTGACCTCGGCATCCTCGGCAGGATCGCCGAGCGGACGCGCGAGCGGATCTCGGTGGAGAAGGTGATCCACCCCGTGGAGTGGCTCCGGACCCAGCCCCTGTACGATCACCCGCCCATGTCGTTGATAAAAGCGCTGTCGAAACCGGGCCCGCAGGTGATCGCCGAAGTGAAGTTCACGTCTCCGTCCGAAGGCATTTTACGTAAAAACCCCTCCCCCATCGAAGCCGCGAGAATCGCGGCGGCGTATGCTTCAGCTGGAGCCGCCGCCATATCCGTTTTAACCGAGCCTCATTTCTTCGGAGGCGATCCGTCTTTTTTGGCCGGCGCCCGCGACAGCTGCCCGACCACTCCGTTGTTGATGAAGGATTTCGTCGTGGACGAATATCAGTTCGAGCTCGCCAGATCCATCGGCGCCGACGCGGTCCTCCTCATCGCCGCTTTGTTGGGTCCTCGACTTGGCGCCATGCACAGCGCCGCCAAATCGCTGGGTTTATCGGTCCTTATCGAGGTTCATAACGAGGCCGAAGCCGAGGCGGCGTTAGCCGCCGGCGGCGCTCTGATCGGCGTAAATTCCCGAGACTTGAAATCGTTAGAAGTGGATTTAAACGTCGCCCGGCATCTGGCGCCGTTGGTCTGCCTTCCTGAAATCACCGCCGTTGCCGAGTCCGGCCTGCGCTCGCGAAGCGACCTCGATTCGTTGTCTCCGTTAGGCTACAAAGGATTTCTCATCGGCACTTCCTTCATGAAGCTCCCCGACCCCGCATCCGCCCTCAAAGGCTTCCTCCATGCGCATTAAAGTCTGCGGCGTCACCCGCCCCCAAGACGCTCGCCTCGCCGCGAAGCTGGGCGCCTGGGCCGTCGGCATGATCTTCGTCCCCAACACCCCGCGCTATCTCACGCCCCCGAAGGCTCGTTCCGTCCGCGCCGCCATCCCCAAGGGCGTCCTCGCCGTCGGCGTCTTCCGCCGCGTCGCCGCCTCCGAGCTGCTCCGGGTCGTCCGCGAGCTGCGCCTGGACGCCGTCCAGATCTACGGCTCCGTCCCCCGCGGCATCGGAGTCCGCGTGATCCAGGCCGTGACCTTGGACGCCCGCCCCCTGCGCGGGAAGATGGTCCTCATCGAGCCCGCGCGCACCGACGCCGACCGCCGCGCCGGCCGCGGCCCGTCCCGGCGGGCTCAGCTCAAGGCCTGGAGGACGGCCCGCTCCTGGCTCTCCACCGGCGCTCGCGCGATCCTGGCCGGGGGCTTGACGCCGGAGAACGCGGCCGCGGCCGCCGCCGCCGCCCGGCCCTGGGCGCTCGACGTCAGCTCCGGCGTCGAGAGCCGTCCCGGCGTCAAGAGCGCGCGCCTGCTGCGCGCGTTCTTCAAAGCCGCCGGCGCGTAGTTTCGACCCCCCCTTAAAATAGAGGCCCTCCCGTCACAATAATACTACCCCGTCGGAGGCAGGTCCGTGGTACAATGTAATTAAGGGAAAAAGTTTCCCGCGCCACATAAGACGTACGTGAGCAAGACGCAAGAAAGAGGACATACAAGACAATGGCTACCGGAAAAGTGAAGTGGTTCAACGATCAGAAGGGCTTCGGTTTCATCACGCCGGACGACGGGTCTAAGGACCTGTTCGTTCACCACTCGTCCATCATGGGCGATGGCTTCAAGACTTTGGCCGAGAATCAGGCCGTCGAGTTCGACGTGGAGCAGTCCGAGAAGGGACCCCGCGCCGGCAACGTTCGCAAGCTCTAATCAGCTGACGAACACCGCCTGAAAAAGACCCCCTCGCCGCTTGCGGCGAGGGGGTTTTATTCTGCCCCCCGAAAATGGTGTCAGGCTTGTCGTTCTTTGCATAACTTTATGCAAAGAACGACAAGCCTGACACCAATTCTATCGGCGGAGGCGGATGGGGGGGTGCTTGAGGGCGCCGATGAACCACAGGAAGGGGCTGAGGTGGTAGAACATCTCCCGGAGGCCCTTTCGGGCGATGCCCCAGGCGATCCCGCCGACGACGAAGACCGTGAATGCCGTGCCCACCCAGCTGTCGGCGACAGCCTTCATCACCGTGACGATGGTCTTGAGCTCCGGATAGGCGACCAGCCGGGGGAAGGCGGCGAAAAGGATGTAGGCGGCCAGGCCCAAGGCATAGCCGGGGCGGGCGTATTCGTTGATCTGATGGGTCGCGGCGTCCATGTAGGCGGCGCCCAAGGCCATATAAAGGAGCACGAAGCCGCACATCTCCCGCCACATGAGGTCCTTGGGCGGGGCGCCCATCGTCGCGGAGGCGAACAGGACGGCCGCGAAGAACACGGCCAAAGCGATGTTGTACACCGTCGCGAAGGCCCCCCACAGGTCCTCCCAGAACAGCTCGGAGAACACGTCCACGAAGGCGCTCATGACTCGGGCGAGGATCCAGAATCCGGCGTTGATGCTGCACAGCCAGACGAAGACGCGCAGGAAGGCCTGGAACGCCTCCGAGCGCCAGAGCTCGAGCAAGGCCGGGAAGCTCATGCCCGGACGGCGAGCCCCGCGATCGACTCGGCGGCCTGGGCCTGGATCAGGCGCAGGTGCTCGGGGCCGAGGAAGCTCTCGGCGTAGATCTTGTAGACGTTTTCCGTGCCCGAGGGCCGCGCGGCGAACCATGCGTTCTTGGTGGCGACCTTGATGCCTCCGAGCGCCGCGCCGTTACCGGGAGCCTTGTTCAGGACCGCCTCGATCCGCTCCCCGGCCAGCTCCCGGGCGGGGAAGCTCTCCGGGGCGAGCGCCAACAGCGCGGCCTTGAGTTCCGGGGTCGCGGGGGCGTCGACGCGCTCGTAGGCCGGGTCGCCGTGCTCGGCGGCCAGGTCCCGGTACAGCTCGCCCGGGTCGCGGCCCGCGCGGGCGGTCATCTCGGCCGACAGCAGCGCCAGGGCGATGCCGTCCTTGTCCGTGGTCCAGACCGAGCCGTCGCGGCGCAGCAAGGAGGCGCCGGCGCTCTCCTCGCCGCCGAAGCCCAGGGTGCCGTCGAGCAGCCCTTCGACGAACCACTTGAAGCCGACCGGGACCTCGTACAGGCGCCGTCCCAGCGAGGCGGCGACGCGGTCGATCATCGAGCTCGAGACCATGGTCTTGCCGACGCCGGCGCCCGCGCCCCAGCCCTTGCGCTCGCGGAACAGATACGCGACGGCGACGGCAAGGTAGTGGTTAGGGTTCAGCAGGCCGGCGCTGCGCGCGACGATGCCGTGGCGGTCGTGGTCGGTGTCGCAGGCGAAGGCCACGTCGAAGCGGTCCTTGAGCGCGATGAGGCCGGCCATCGCGTGCCGGGAGGAGCAGTCCATGCGGATCTTGCCGTCCCAATCGCGGGGCATGAAGCCGAACGCCGGGTCCACCTCCGCGTTGAGAACCTCGAGGGGGAGCTTCCAGCGCTCGGCGATGCGCGGCCAGTAGGCGACGCCCGCGCCGCCGAGCGGGTCCACCCCGAGCTTGAGCTTGGCGCCCGCGAGCGCGTCGAAGTCGATCACGGCGCCGAGGTCCGAAACGTACGCGGAGAGAAAATCATGGCGGCGGGTGGTCGGAGCCTTCAGCGCGGCGTCCAGGGTCACGCGCCTGACCTCGGACAGGCCCCCGGCGAGGAGGCGGTTGGCCTCGTTCTCGATCCATTTCGTCGCGGTCGTGTCCGCGGGGCCGCCGTTGGGCGGGTTGTACTTGAAGCCCCCGTCGGCGGGGGGATTGTGGGAGGGCGTGACCACGATGCCGTCGGCGAGGCCGGTCTTGCGGCCGCGATTATAGGTCAGCACCGCGTGGGACAGCGCCGGGGTGGGAGTGAAGCCCTCGACGGCTAAGCGGACATCCACGCCGTGCGCCGCGAGGACCTCGAGCGCGGTTGAATGGGCGGGCGCGGAGAGGGCGTGCGTGTCCATCGCCAGGAACAAGGGCCCGTCGGTCCCCTGCGTCCGGCGGTAGCGGCAGATGGCCTCGGTCGTCGCCAGGATGTGGCCCTCGTTGAAAGAGGCCGAGAACGCGCTGCCTCGATGGCCGGAGGTGCCGAAGCAGACGCGCTGGGCGGGCACCGAGGGATCGGGCTTGATGTCGTAATACGCCGCGAGCAGGCGCGGGACGTCGAGCAGGTCCGCGGGGTCGAGGCGCTTGCCGGCGTTGGGGTCGAGGGCCATATTTCGGCCCATCATACCAAGAATGCATCGCGCCGAAGATGTCGGCTCCGTGACGGCAGTCAGCCGCCCAGCAGCTGACGCATGAGGGAAATCTGAATGGGATGGAGATTGTCGTCGCCGGGGCTGCGCAGGCCGATGCTCGTGATCCCCTGCTGCGCCGCCAGCGCCAGGAATTGAAGCTCTCGCGGATTGACCGCCAGGCTGATCGCGGCCTTTTCCGCGAACGCGGCGGTCTTGTCCTCGGCCTCGGAGGAGGCGCGGAACTGGCTCGCCGTCATGCCCGCTCCGAGATTGCGGCCGACGGCGAGGACGAGGACATTCTGCAGGATGGTCGCCGTGGCTTTCTCTTTGCGGCCGTCCGCCATCAGAGCGTCGAAGGTGATGAGGACGTCGACGCGGTCGCCGGGTTTGACCAGGCTTCTCATCTCCGCGTCGATGCCGAGCGCGGCGGCGCGGTAGCCCGGGGGAACCTTGAGCGAGAGTCCGGACTCGGGCGACAACGGCATCATGATCGTCTGGCTGATCTGGTTTCCTTTGGGAATGCGCACGCGGTTGACGAGATTCGTGATCATCCGGATGTCGGTGGGGACGCGGATCTCGACGGCGTCCTGAGCCACGAACTTTCGCGGCACCTCGACGACGTCCAGCATGCCCTCCTTGATCAAAGTCCGTTCGGGGATATCGATCCGCGCGACGAGGACCTTCGCGGTCTCGTATTGTCCGCTCAGCGCCCTCTCCCTGCTTCCGAGGACGAGGAGATAGAAAACCGCCGCCGCCATGGCCAGGACCGTCGGGACTAGGACGTTTTTGGTGTTCATGCCGGAGTATGGGCCGCGGTCGATGGCGTGCCTGTTGCCGGGGTCATAAAAATCGGTAAAAGCTCAGCCCGGCCGGGCGTCGGCTATCCCGGAGGATAGTCGCGCCCGTCCTCGACAAGGCAAGGGGGGTCTGCTATCCTTCAGAGCCATGAAAAACCCCTCATCCGGCGATTCGCCGAAGGCGAACCGGCCCGGCTGGTTCGGCCCGTTCGGCGGCTCCTTCGTCCCGGAGACGCTCATCGAGCCGCTGCGCGCTCTGGAAGCGGCCTATGCCGCCGCCCGGCGCGACCCGAAGTTCAAGGCCGAGCTTCGCCGCGAGCTGGCGACCTTCGTCGGCCGGCCCACGCCGCTGACCTTCGCCGGGCGCCTGAGCGCGGCGCTGGGCCTGCGCGTCTGGCTCAAGCGCGAGGACCTGACCCATACCGGCGCGCACAAGATCAACAACACCGTCGGCCAGGTCCTGCTCGCGCGGCGCATGGGCAAGAAGCGCGTGATCGCCGAGACCGGCGCGGGACAGCACGGCGTGGCGACCGCCGCCGCGGCGGCGCGCGCGGGGCTGCCCTGCGTCGTGTACATGGGGACCGAGGACATGGCGCGCCAGGCGCCCAACGTGGCGCGCATGCGCATGATGGGGGCCGCGATCGCGGCCGTGGACGCGGGCTCGCGCACGCTCAAGGACGCCACCAGCGAGGCCCTGCGCGCCTGGTCGGCGGACTCCCGCGAGACCTTCTACGTCCTGGGCTCCGCCTTGGGCCCGCATCCTTATCCGACCATGGTGCGCGACTTCCAGGCCGTCATCGGCGTCGAGGCGCGGGCCCAGATACTCAAGGAAGAGGGTCGCCTGCCGCGCGAGATCATCGCCTGCGTCGGCGGCGGCTCCAACGCGATGGGCATATTCACCGCGTTCCTGAAGGACAAGGCGGTCGCGTTGACCGGCGTCGAGGCGGGCGGGACCGGAGCGGGGCCGGGGCGTCACGCGGCGCGCTTCGCGGGGGGGCACCCCGGGGTGCTGCACGGGACCTACACTTATCTGCTCCAGGACAAGGACGGGCAGGTCCTGCCGACGCACTCGATCTCCGCGGGCCTTGATTATCCCGCGGTCGGTCCCGAGCACGCCGAATTGCGGAGGATCGGGCGCGCCAGATACGTTCAGGCCTCGGACAAGGACGCCTTGGCGGCGGCGCACGAGCTCTGCCGCCTCGAGGGGATACTGCCGGCGTTGGAGAGCGCGCATGCGATCGCGTACCTGATCAAAGCGAAGCGCCGATTTAAGAAACGGGATCTGATCATGGTCAATTTGTCGGGACGCGGAGACAAGGACCTGGGGACTCTATGTCCGTGAGCCTCGCGCGCGCCCTGCACGGACGGCGCGCCTTCGGGCGCGCGGCCTTCGTTCCCTTTCTGGTTGCCGGGGATCCCTCGTACGCGGCGAGCCTGCGCGCGGCGCGGGCCTTGATCGCGGCGGGGGCGGACGTGCTCGAGGTGGGGGTGCCGTTCTCGGATCCCGTCGCGGACGGGCCGGTGATACAGGCGGCGGGGCAGAGGGCATTGCGAAAGGGGATGACGTTGCGGAAAGCGGCGGGATTCGTAAAGGAGCTCAGGAAAGGCGGAGCGGCCTTGCCGGTTGTATTATTTACCTATCTGAATCCGATATTGCGCATGGGGACCAGGAAATTCGCGCGATTGTGCGGGAGCTCCGGGGTTTCGGCGGTGCTGATCGTGGATCTGCCTATTGAGGAATCAACGGCAACGGAGGGGGTGCTCGCGCGGGCGGGCGTCGAATTGGTGCCGCTCGCTTCGCCGACCACCACGGATGAAAGGCTTTCGAGGATCGGCCGCGCCTTCGGCACGGCAGTTTATTATGTGAGCCGAGAAGGGGTGACCGGAGTACGGAAAGGATTGGCGCCGAATCTGGCGAAGCGGATCGCGCACGTGAAGAAGATGACGGGGAAGCCGCTGATGGTCGGATTCGGCGTGGCGGAGCCTTCGCAGGCGCGCGCGCTGGCGCCGTATGCCGACGGCGTGGTGGTGGGAAGCGCTTTGGTGCTTGCCGGCGCCTCCGGCGCCGGCGACGTCGCGCGCCTGGCGAAGAAACTGATTTCGGCCTTGGAGATCTAGATGCTTATCTTGATGCAGTCGGACCACACTAAAATCCAGCTCAAAGCGGTGCTCGCGAAAGTAAAATCATTGAAGCTTAAGCCGCACGTGATTCCCGGGAAATTAAGCGTCGCCGTCGGCGTCACGGGAAACTCCGGAGCCCTCGATCCTCACCTGTTCGACGCCTTGCCGGGGGTGCGCGAGGCGGTGCGCGTGTCGAAGTCGTATAAGCTCGCGGGAAGGGATTTCCAGCATCACGACACCGTCGTGCCCGTGGGGCCGTTCAAGATAGGCGGCCCGGGACTGATCGTGATCGCCGGGCCCTGCGCGGTGGAGAGCGAGGAGCAGATGCTGCGCATCGCCCGGCGCGTGAAGGCCGCCGGCGCGCAGATGCTGCGCGGCGGGGCGTTCAAGCCGCGCACCTCGCCGTACGCGTTCCAGGGCATGGGCAAGAAGGGGCTGCAGCTGCTCGCGCTCGCGCGCAAGGAGACCGGGCTGCCGATCGTGACCGAGGTGCTCGACCAGCGCACCTTGGCCGACGTCGCCGAGTTCGCCGACGTGCTCCAGGTGGGGGCGCGGAACATGCAGAACTTCGCCCTGCTCAAGGAGCTCGGGCGGCTTAAGAAGCCGGTCATGCTCAAGCGCGGCCTCTCGGCGACGCTCGACGAGTGGCTGATGTCGGCGGAGTACCTGCTCAGCGAGGGCAACAAGAATATCTTTCTGTGCGAGCGCGGCATACGGGCGTTCTCCGACCACGCGCGCAATACGCTCGACCTCAACGTCGTCCCCGCGGTCAAGGAGATGAGCCACCTGCCGATCATCGTCGACCCGAGCCACGCGACCGGCGTGCGCGCCCGCGTGGCCCCCATGGCGCGCGCGGCCGTCGCGGCCGGCGCGCACGGGCTCATGATCGAGGTGCACGACCGGCCCGACCAGGCGCTGTGCGACGGGCCGCAGGCCCTGCATCCCGACGACTTCGCGTCCCTGATGCGCGATCTCGCCGCGATCGCCGGCGCGCTGGGCCGCGACCTGGCGGCGCCCGCGCTCAAGGGCCGGGGGTGAAGGACCGCTCCGTCGCCGGCGGCGGCGGCCTCCAGGGGGAGATCCGCGTGCCGGGCGACAAGTCGGTATCGCATCGCGCCCTGATCCTGGGCGCTTTGGCCGAGGGGGAGACAGTCATCGAGGGCCTCTCTTCGGGCGCCGACGTGGCCTCGACGCGATGCTGCCTGGAGGCGCTCGGCGTCGAGGTCTCGGGCGCGGCGCCTTCGGTGCGCGTGCGCGGACGCGGCCTCGGCGGCCTCAAGGTCCCGGCGGGCGATCTCGACGCGGGCAACTCCGGCACGACCATGCGCCTCATGGCCGGCGTGGCGGCAGGACACGCCTTCTCCGCGCGCTTCACCGGCGACGAATCCCTGACGCGTCGGCCCATGAAGCGCGTGGCCGAGCCCCTGCGCGCGATGGGCGCCGTCGTCGAGCTCAGCGAGGCCGGCACCGCCCCCATGACCGTCACGGGCGGAACGCTCAAGGCCATCGAGTACGCCCCGCCGATGGCGAGCGCGCAGGTCAAATCCGCGGTGCTGCTCGCGGGGCTGCACGCCAAGGGAGAGACGGCCGTCATCGAGCCCGCCGCTACGAGGGACCACACCGAGAGGATGCTCGAGGCCTTCGGGGTGCCTGTCGGCGTCCAGGGCCTCAGGGTCTCCGTGGAAGGAGGCTCGCGGCTGAGGGCGACGAAGGTCCTCATCCCCGGGGATCCCTCCTCGGCCGCGTTCTGGGTCGTCGCGGCGACGTTGGCGCCGGGCAGCGAGCTCGCGGTGCGGGGAGTGGGGGCCAATCCCACGCGCACGGGCTATCTGTCGGTGCTGGCGCGCATGGGCGCGGACATACATCGGGAGCCGGCGCGCGGGGAGGGGGGCGAGGCAATCGAAGATCTCGTTGTTTCTTCCTCGGACTTGAGCGGCGTCGAGGTCTCCGCCGGCGAGGTGCCGGGGCTTATCGACGAGGTTCCCATACTGGCGCTTGCGGCGGCGCTTGCAAGCGGGGAAAGTCGATTTAAAGGACTCGGAGAATTGCGCCATAAAGAGAGCGACCGGTTAATGGGCATCGCGGCGCTGCTGACGAGCTTTGGGGCCTTGGCGCGGGTCGAGAATGATGATCTGTGCATCAGCGGCGTTAAAAATCTCAAATCAGCGACGGTGGATTCGCTGGGGGATCACCGGCTCGCGATGACGGGCTACATAGCGGGGTTTCTCGCGCGGGGTGACAGCGGCGTATTGGATGCCGCGTGCGCGGAAATCAGCTATCCGACGTTTTATGACGACTTCAACGCGAGGCGTGCATGAAACTCGGGATTTTTGGACGTCCTATAGCGCATTCGCGTTCCCCGTTTTTATTCTCGCGCCTCGGCGGGTTGCTCAATAAACAATTGTCGTACAAAGCCGTTGAGGTAGAAGATGATTTCGCCGTGACCGCGCAGCGGTCGCGAAAAGCAAAATGGCGGGGGATTAGCGTGACGATCCCCTTCAAGGTGGAGGCCGTGCGTCTCGCGGATCGCCTGACGCCGGTCGCGCGCGCCGTAGGCGCGGTAAATGTTCTTCGTTTTGAGGCAAATAATAGAATCACCGGCCACAACACCGACGCCGACGGTTTAATGGACGCATTGAAATTCGCGGGCGTCGTAATGTCCGGCGTTCGCGTCCAAGTCTTTGGCGCCGGAGGCGCCGCCCGCGCCGCGGGGTATGCCGCGGCGAAAGGCGGGGCGAAGACGGTCCGTTTCACGAACCGTACGGCATCAACGGCAAAAGATTGTGCGCGCGACCTGGCGCCTAACTTTCCGAAGACGAGCTTCTCGGCGGGGGCGCCGAGGAACGCGGATATATGGATCAACGCCACGCCCTTGGGACAGAACGGGAACCCCGACGTTTCGCCTGCGCCGAAGTCGCTAAGGGCCCCGGGCGCGGCGTTGGATATGGTGTACGGAAAGAAAACGGCGTTTCAACGGCATGCGCAACGGCTTGGAGCGCGGACGCAGGACGGAACCGCCATGCTGGTGTTCCAGGCGCTGCGCGCCTACGAATTCTGGGATCATCCCCTCGGCCCTCGGAGAAGGGCCATATTGGCCGCAACGCTTATAAAGGAGCTCTCATGATTTTGCGTTACCTGACCGCCGGTGAGTCCCACGGCAAGGCGCTCGTGGGAATCCTCGAAGGACTGCCCGCCGGTCTGAAGCTTGCCGCGGGCGATATACAGGCCGACCTGTTGCGGCGGAAGAAGGGCCACGGGCGTGGGAACCGGCAGAAGATAGAGGGAGACAAAGTAGAGATATTGTCCGGCATTCGCGCGGGGAAGACCATCGGCTCGCCGCTTGCCCTCTTTATTCCTAATCTTGATTTCAAGAATTGGGAATCCATCATGGGCGCCGAACCGACCGACGCCGCCGCCGCGCGGCGCGTCGAGGTCCCGCGGCCGGGTCATGCGGATCTCGTCGGGAAACTCAAGTACGGGTTTGATGATATGCGCAACGTTCTCGAGCGCGCGTCGGCGCGTGAAACCGCCATGCGCGTGGCCCTTGGCGCCGCCGCGCGGCGCTTTTTGAGCGAGTGCGGGGTCGTGGTCGCCAGTCGCGTGATTGCCATCGGCGGCGAAACCGACGAAAGTCCGCTGCCGTGCCCCGTGTCGAAGCTCAACGCCTTGACCGACATGAATCCCGTCCGCTGCGCCAACGCGGACTTTTCCAAACGAATGATCACCCGGATTGACGAAGCCAAATCCGCTGGAGATACCCTCGGCGGGGTGTTTGAAGTGCTTGCCGAAGGCCTCCCCATCGGCCTGGGCAGCTACGCCCAATGGGATCGCCGCCTCGAGGGCCCCCTGTCTCAAGCGCTGATGTCTCTCAACGCCATCAAGGGCGTGGAGATAGGCCACGGCTTCCGCGGGGCCGGCATCCCCGGCTCCCGCGCGCATGACGCTTACGAGCCGAAAGGCGGGAAGGTCTCATATCGCACGAACCGCTCCGGCGGCCTCGATGGCGGGATGACGACGGGGCAGACCCTCGTCCTGCGCGCGGCGATGAAGCCCATCGCCACCTTGATGAAGCCGCTCGACTCCGTGGACCTGCGCACGATGAAGCCCGCGAAGGCGCACGTCGAGCGCTCGGACGCCTGCGCGGTCCCGGCCGCGGCCGTGATCGGCGAGTCGTTGGCGTGCCTGGTGCTCGCCGGCGCGATCCTCGACAAGTTCGGCGGGGACTCGATGGCCGAGCTCCTGCCCCGGCTGGCGGCGTGGCGGAAATGAGGCCGACGATCTACCTGACCGGGTTCATGGGCGCGGGAAAATCCGCCGTCGGCAAGGAGCTCGCCCGGCTCCTGCGCCGGCCGTTCGTCGACCTCGACTCGTCCATCGAGAACGCCGCGGGCACGAGCGTCGCCTCGCTGTTCGCCCGCCGCGGCGAGGAGGCGTTCCGCGAGCTCGAGCGCAAGGCGCTGCGGCGGGCGGCCCGGCGTCCGGGCGTCGTCGTCGCCTTGGGCGGCGGGGCCTTGCTCGACCCGCGCAACCGCGCCGTCGTCAAGAAGGGCCTGCTCGTCAACCTCTCCTGCTCGCGCGCCGAACTCGTCCGGCGCCTGCGTCCGGGCCGGGCGGCCCGTCCGCTCCTGGCCGGAGGAGCGCTCGAGACGCGCGTGGGCCGGCTGCTCGTCGAGCGGCGCGGCGCGTACGCCGGCGCGGATTTCAGCGTCTCGACCACCCGGAACTCCCCCAAGGCCGCGGCCATGATCATCGCGCGGAGGATCCCATGACGATCGAAAAGCTGTTCGTAGAGCCCGGCGCCCGCTTGCGCGCGCGCGCGTGGACGAAGGGCTTGGCTCCGTCCGGGCGCGTCGCGCTGGTGTCCGAGGCGGGCGCCTGGAGACGCTTCGGCCCCGGCGTCGAGAAGTCCCTCAAGCGCGCGGGGCTCAAGATTCATCGCCACCTTCTCCCATCGGGAGAGGCCGCCAAGACGTGGGACTCCGTCAGCGACCTCTTGACCTCGATGCTCGCCGCCGGGCTCGGCCGGGACAGCGCCGTCGTCGCGCTCGGCGGGGGCTCGGTCACCGACGCGGCGGGGTTCGCGGCCGCGATCTACCAGCGGGGCGTTCCCTGGGTGAGCGTGCCCACCACCTTGCTCGGTCAGCTCGACAGCGGCCTGGGCGGCAAGACCGGCATCAACCTCGCCGGCGGCAAGAACCTCGCGGGGTGCTTCCATCGCCCGCGCGCCGTCGTGTGCGACCCGGACGTGCTCAAGAGCCTGCCGCCGCGCGAGCGGATCTCCGGCTTCGGCGAGGCGCTCAAGTACGGCCTGGTCTTCGAGCCCGCGATCTGGTCCTCGATAGTGGGGCACTGGGACGCGCTGATGGCGGGCGACGCCGTCCTGACGGGAAGGATCGTGGAGCGCTGCGCCGCCTGGAAGCGGCGCATCGTCGACAGCGACGAGCATGAGACCCGGGGGCCCCGCGAGCTGCTCAACTTCGGGCACACGCTCGGCCACGCGCTCGAGTCCGCCGCGGGCCTGGGCGTGCTGCGCCACGGCGAGGCGGTCGTCTGGGGCATGCGCGCCGCCCTGCGCCTTTCGCACCGCTGCTCCGGGCTCAAGGCCTCCTTCGCCGCCGAGGCCGACCGCTTCCTGGCCGCCTTGCCCGTGCCGCTGCCGAGCCGCGTCGAGCCGCGCCGCCTGCTCGAGATCGCCCGTCGCGACAAGAAGGCCCGCGGCGGCCGCGCCCGCTTCGTGCTGCTGCGCGCGCCGGGGCGCCCGGTGACGGCGTTCGTGTCGGACAGGGAGATCCTGCGCGCGATCAGGGAGATCTTGTGAAGAAGAACATCCTCATCCTGAACGGCCCCAACCTCAATCTTCTCGGCGAGCGCGAGCCGGAGACCTACGGCACGATGACCTTGGCCCAGTTGAACACGAAATTGGCGCTTTACGCCGGAAAGAAGGGCGCCGCGCTCCGCGCCCGGCAGTCCAATCATGAGGGCGAGCTGATCGACCTCCTCCACGCGCATCGCAAGTGGGCGGCGGGAATCGTCTTCAACCCCGGCGCCTACAGCCATTACAGCTACGCCCTGCGCGACGCGGTCGCCTCGATCTCCGTGCCGACCATCGAGGTGCATCTGTCGAACATCAAGAAGCGCGAGCCTTTCCGCCGCGTCTCGGTCATCGAGCCCGCCTGCGTCGCCCAGCTCTACGGCAAGGGCGCGGCGTCTTATTTCACGGCGATCGACATGCTGTTGAAGAGGAAGCCGAAGTGAACTCGCACCGGTGCGAGTCCGCCGCGACTGTTTCCGGAAACAGTTGAATGGCTGAACGTTTCTCCGTCGTCAGGATAAGCCTCGGCCTCCAAGGCCTCGATCCCGCCTCGTGCCTTGAGCGCCTCGCCGGCGCGGAGGGGCGCGGCTGCCTGATCGAGAAGGTCGAGGACGGGCGAAGGCGCGCGTGGATCGGGGTGCAGCCCTTCGAGACCCTGCGCGTCATCAAAGGCCGGGTCTATTCCGTCACCGCCCGACGCCGCAAGAAGCTGCCCGGCGAGCCCTTCGCGGCCATCGGCCGGCGGCTGGCGAAGCTCAAGGCCCGGGGAGGGCGCCCGTTCGACGCCGGCGCGGTAGGCCTGCTCGACTACGAGATGATCCGCCACCTCGAGCCCGTGGAGATGAACGCCGAGGCCGCCGAGGGCTTCATGATGCTGTTCAACGCGGCCGTGGTCCTAGAGGACGGCAAGGCGAGCCTGACCGCGCTCGCCGCCGGGGCGGGGGGGCGTCGCCGGGCCAAGGCCCTCGCCTCGAAATTGCGGAAGGTCCTGCGCGGCGCGGGCCCCGTTCCCGTCCCGCCGCCGTCCGGCCGGCTGCTGCCCGTGAAGGCGGAGCGCGGACGCGCGCGCTACCTCAAGAGCGTGGCGAAGATCAAGGATCACATCCTCGCCGGCGACGTGTTCCAGGCCGTCGTCTCGGACAGCTTCGGGGCGCGCGCGGGAGGAGGGCCGTTCGCGGCGTACCGCGCGGTGCGGGCGGGCAACGTCACCCCGTACGGATTTCTGCTGCTCGACGGCGGGCGCGCCTGGATCGGGGCCTCCCCCGAACGGCTGGTGCGCGTCGTCGGCGGGGTCGCGCGCAACTGCCCGATCGCGGGCACCCGTCCGCGCGGCAGGACGCGCGCCGCGGACCGACGCCTCGAGGTCGAGCTGCGCGCCAGCGAGAAGGAGCGCGCCGAGCACTTGATGCTCGTCGACCTCGCGCGCAACGACCTGGGCCGCGTCTGCGCCCCCGGCTCGGTGAAGGTCGAAAGATTCATGGTCACGCGGCGGTTCTCCAACGTGATGCACCTGGTCAGCGAGGTCGAGGGGCGTCTCGACAAAGGAAAGACGGCCTGGGACGCGCTCGTCGCCTCCTTCCCCGCCGGCACGGTCAGCGGCGCGCCCAAGGTCCGGGCGATGGAGATCATCGCGGGGCTCGAGCGCGCGCCGCGGGGGTTTTACGCGGGGGCCGTGGTGCAGTCGGACTTCGCGGGGAATCTGGACTCGTGCCTGGCGATACGATCCCTGGAGCTCGAGGGGGATCGGGTCCGCATGCAGGCGGGCGCGGGCATCGTCGCGGACTCGCGGCCGGCGGCGGAGTGGCGCGAGGTGATGGATAAGCTGAAGGGGTTGAGGCGGGCTTTGGGAGGATTGAAGAAATGATCCTTCTGCTCGATAATTACGACTCGTTTACTTATAACCTCTACCAAGCCGTGAGGTTTTTGAAGCATGACTGCAAAGTGTTGAGGAACGATTCGTTGTCGGTCAAAAAGTTTCTGGCATTGAAGCCGAACGGAATCATACTCTCTCCCGGCCCCGGACGGCCGGAGGACGCCGGAATACTTCTGGAACTCGTCAAAAAAGCTCCTCCGACGATCCCTGTTCTCGGGGTTTGCCTAGGCCATCAGGCGATAGCGCTCGCGAACGGCGGGCCTGTTATAAGAGCCAAAAAGCTTATGCACGGAAAAACGTGCGTGATTAACCACGACGGTCGGGGACTGTTCCGGGGGCTTCCCAAACGCGTGACGGTCGCGCGATATCACAGCCTCGTGGCCGCGGAACCTCTGCCAAGAAATATGGTCGTGACGGCGCGCGGAGAAGACGGCTCGCTCATGGGTTTACGCCTTATCGATCGACCCGTGGAGGGCGTTCAATTCCATCCGGAATCGGTGGCGACGCCGCTGGGATTGAAGATGCTCGCGAACTTCCTCGACGGCGCACAAGCGCCAAAGCCACGCCGCCCATAATCAGGGCTATACCGACTCCCGCGTTGGCGTTCAGCGTTTCGCCTAAGACCATCCAACCTAAAAGTATCGCGACCACGGGAAATATTAACGTGATCATGCTCACCTGCGTCGCCGGCAGCGCGTGCAGCAGCTTGTAATAGGCGAGAAACGCAACGACCGTGCCGAGTATCGCGAGGTAGAGGATCGCGCCGACGTTCGACGGGGTCCAGGTCACGGGCGCGCCGCGCTCGAAGAGCAGGCTCAGGCCCAGGATCAGGGCGGCGCCGAGGGTCATCGACCAGGCGTTGAGCACGCGCGCGTCGTCCTTTCGGGACCAGAGGCTTTGCGCGACGAGGTTTCCCGCGGCGCCCACGCTCGAGACGAAGGCGGCCAGAAGGCCTAGGGCGTCGGCGGCGGCGACGCCCTCGCGGGGCCAGAACAGGATCGTCACGCCGGCGATGCCGGCGGCGATGCCGGCGGCCTTGCGCCGGGTCAGGGTCTCCGTGCGCGCGACGAAGGCGGTGAGCAAAGCGGTGATCAGCGGCGCCACCGCGCACAGCACCGCGACGAGGCCGCTGGGGACCCGGGTCTCCGCCCAATAGACGAGTGAGTAGCAGACGCCGAAGCCGAGGATGCCGGCGATCAGCGCGGCGCGCCGGCCGCGCGGCGTCAGGCGGGGGGGAAGCCCGGCGAGCAGCACCAGCCCCCACAGGATGGCCGCCGCCAGGGCGAAGCGCAGGCCGGCGCCGAGGAACGGCGGCACGCCGTCGAGGCCGATCTTGATCGCCAGCCAGGTCGAGCCCCAGATCAGGCAGACGAGGCCGTAGAGAGAGGGGATCATCGCGCCGATTCTGCGGCGAGACGGCCGAGCAAAACGACGGCGCGCTCGATCTGCGGATTCCAGTGCGAGCAGTTCAGCCTCATCGCGTTGCGAAAGCGTCCGGTCGCGGAGAACAGGGGGCCCGGCGCCATGACCACGCCCGCGCGGCGGGCGCGGTCATAGAGCGCGAGCGCGTCGGCCTTGCCGGGGAGCTCGGCCCACAGCACGAAGCCCCCGCGCGGGTTGGACAGGCGCGTGCCCGCCGGGAAGCTCTCGGCGACGGCGCGGCGCATCTGAGCGGTCGAGCGGGCGTAGGCGGCCCGGATGCGGCGCAGATGCCGGTCGTAGCCGCCGTTGGCGAGGACGTCGGCGACCGCGAGCTGCGGCAGGCAGGCCGTGGAGACGTTCGAGACCATCTTGAAGCGCTCGACCTTCGCGCGCCAGCGTCCCGGGATGATCCAGCCGACGCGGTAGCCGGGGGCCATCGTCTTCGAGACCGAGGAGCAGTAGATCACGCCGCCCTCGCGGTCATAAGCCTTCGCGGCCTTGGGCCGGTCGAGGCCGTCGTGGGGGAGATCGCCGTACACGTCGTCGTCGATGAGGGGGACCCCCCGGGCGGCAAGCAGCTCGACGAGCGCCTTTTTATTGGCCTCGGGCATCAACGCGCCGAGAGGATTGGAGAAGGTCGGCGTCGCGATCACGGCCTTGATCTTGTGGCGCCCGAGCGCGCGCTTGAGGGCGTCGAGGCACATGCCGTCGCGCGCCTCGCTGGCGATCTCGACGATCTTGAGCCCGTGCATCTCGATAGCCTGGAGCGTGCCGAAGAAGGCGGGGGACTCGACGGCCACGATGTCTCCCGGGAAGCACACCGCGTGCAGGGCCAGGTTCAGCGCCTCCTGGGCTCCCGTGGTCGCGATGATGTCGTCGGGGCCGACGGAGACTCCGGCCTTGTACATCCGCTTGGCGACCTGCTCGCGCAGCACGGAGCAGCCGACGGGAAGGTCGTAGGAGTTGCTCTGGAAGCGCCGCAGGCGTCCCATCCGGGCGATGCTGCGCGCGAGCTTCGCCGTCGGCAGGAGGTCGGGATGCGGCAGCGCGGCCCCGATCTGGATGAACTTCGGGTCGTGAGTGTCGTGCGTGTAGCGCACGGAGAACTCGCCGATCTCCACGGCGGCCGCCGCGGCCGACGGCTCGCTGCGGGCCGGCTCGGCCGGGCCGAGGCGGGCGGTGCGGACATAGTAGCCGGACTGGGGGCGCGACTCGACGAGGCCGCGGTCCTCGAGCACGCGGTAGGCGGACAGGACGGAGGAGACGCTGGCCGATTTCGAGCGGGACAGCTCGCGCACCGAGGGAATGCGGTCGCCCGGGCGCAAGGTCCCGGCGTCGATGAGGCCGGCGATCTCGCCGGCGAGGGATTGATAGAGGGTGGAGGCCGAGGGCATGACGATGATTATAGGACGGCGTTCGCCGGGCGGCCCGGCACAGGCTCGCGCTTCGGTGATAAGCACAGTTTATCACAAATAAAACTGTGATGGTCACAAATCCATATATCTGAATCTGTATATGTAGGAGCGCCGGGGCTACACTGTCTCCATGACCAATTTAACTTTGACGAAAGGCCAAATGTGGACCCCGTCCGTCTCCGGGAAGCTCACCTTGCGCGGCGTGTCCGGCAAGGGCTGGGCGACGTATGAAGGGGACTCCCGGGACTTCGTCCTGGACAAGGCCCACAAGTTCTCCTTCCCCGCGGGGGCGGGGCTCGTCGTGCAGGCCGTCGAGGACATGGAGTTCTGCTTCGAGGCCGAATAAGCCCGTTTGCTATGATGGCTCGATGAGCGAGCTGGCCGGAAGAGCCGCGCACGCGGCGCGGCGCGTCGAACGCCTCAAGATCGAATATCCCGTGGAGGCCCTGCGGGCCCTGCCCGGCTATGCCCGCGCGCCCCGCGACTTCGCGCCCGCGCTGGCGGGCATCGTGATGGACCTGCGCTTCGCCGCGCCGGGCATCGGCCTGCTCGTCTCCGGCGGCGAGGTCACGGCGGAGTACGCCGCGCGCCGCGCGGCGTCGGCCGTCGGGCGCGGCGCGACCGGCCTCGGCGTCTGGACCGAGCGCAACTTCCACGCCGGCGACTACGCCCACCTCGACGCGGTCCGCGCGGCGGTCCCCGACGCTTTGGTCGCGATGCTGGACTACGTCCAGGACGCCTGGCAGCTCGAGCGCGCGCGCGCCGGCGGCGCGGACGCGGTCCTGCTCGTCCCGGACCTGCTCGGGCCTTATCTCGAGCGCATGAGCGCCTCCGCCCGGGCTCTCGGCCTGACGCCGATCGCCTGGGACGAGGGCGCCGCCCCGCGCCTCCTCTAGAAGGACTTTCGGCCGCCGATATAGACGCGCAGCGCGTCGCGGTCGTCGCGGCAGAACGGGCGGACCTCCGCGCCGAGCTCGACGCGGTCGAGGATGAAATCGCGCGGGCAGGTGATCTCGTACTTCGCCTTCACCTTGAGCGGATCGCCGTCGAAGCGCGTCGCGACGCGCTCGACGCCGGAGACGCCGATGCGCAGGCGGCCGTGGAAGTCCCCGTCGGAGGAGCCGCCGCCGGCGGCGGGCGCCGGGGCGCGGCCGCCCAGGCCGAAGCGGTCCGACATGAAGTCGTTGACCTCGAAGCCGAAGACGTCCATGAAGGTGGCGTTGTCGAGGCGGTCGAACAGCCTCATGGTCTCGACGAGGAAGAGCGCCGGCGTCTCGAGCCAGGGATGGGCGGCGACGCGCGGGTCCGAAGCCAGGCTCGTGAACACGATATCGGCGACGGCCGCGGCGTCGCGCCCGCCGAAGGAGCCGAGCCAGCGCTCCGGGTCCTCTTCGTTGAAGCGCCTCAGCGGGGCGTCGGCCTCCCAGCGTCGGCGGCGCTCCTCGTAGCGCTCGAACGTGCGGCGCGTCATCGTCATCGTCGCGAGGTCCTTCCAGCGGTCCTTCTCGATCTCGAGCGAATAGCTCAGGACGACGCGGTCGAGCGGCGCCGTCGAGACCGCCGGCGGCGCGAGCGCGGGCTCGTAGGCGTATTCCCTCGCGAGGCGCTCGATCACGCTCTCGGCGGCTTGCTCGAAGGACTCCTCGGCGCGCAGCGCGGGGGAGAACAGCAGGGTCAGGCATAGAAATATCATTGTGGTATGATAGCGGAGGAGGCGGAAGCGCCGTCCGGGCCGCTCGGCCCCTACGGAGCGCGGCAGACGGTCCAGACCCGGCCCGTCGCGCCGCCGACGTATCCGCAACCGAACCGGTTATCACATGAGCGCCTTCTCCGAAGCCCTGCTGTCCCTGCGCCGCGAAGCCGGCTTTCCGTCGGCCTACCGCTTCTATCACCGAAACGGCGGGCGCCGCCATTTCGGCTTCACCTACGTCCACTACCTGCGCCTGGAGAAGGGCGCCAAGGCGCCGCGCGCGGAGGCCTTCGGCGCGATCCTCAAGGCCCTGCGGCTGGCGCCCGCGGCCGAGGGCGCGCGCGCCTTGTTCCGCGCCTATCTCCTGGACGTGCTCGGCTCGCCCGAGGCCTACGAGCTGATCGTCGGCTCGGTCAGCAAGTCCGTGCCGAGCGTCTCCCCGACGCTCGCCGAGGGCGGCTTCGACCGCCTCAAGCGCGAGCATCTGATGCACATGAGCATCGAGCAGTTCACCGCCGTCTCCCATGACGAGATCTCCTATTGGGCCTCCGAGCTCCTGCTCAACGACGACGGCTCCTGGAGCCCGAAGGACCTCGCCGGCCGGCTGGGCTGCCCGGCCAAAGAGGCGTCCGAGGCCCTCGAGCGCCTCGCCCAGGCCAAGCTTCTGCGCGCGACCTCGCCGGGGCGCTACAAGACCCGGCACCCCGGAAAATTCTGGACCTTCCCCGGCCGCAGCAAGGGAATGGAGCCCCTGCTCGACCGGGTGCGCGGATTTTGGGACGCGATGGCCGCGCGCCGGGGCGGGCCGTTCGGCGAGCGCCTCGAGCTCGTGCGCGCCTCCTCGAGCGTCATGCGCCAGTACATGAACGCCCTGCACCGCGCCGTCGACGAGGCCAACCTCGCCGCGACGCACGCCAAGGGCGAGGACACCGCCTTGTTCCTCATCGAGGGGCGCGTGCGCCGCCTGCTCCCCTTTTAGGTCCATCGGTCCGAAGGCGGGGCCGAAGGGCCGCTGACGACGCCTCCTTTCTAATCCATAATAGAGGAATGGCGAAACGCCTCTCCTTCCTGCCCGTCCTCTGCCTTTCGTTGGCGCCCTCGTTCGCCTCGGCGCAGCTCCGCGGCGCGCGGGTGACTTTACAGACGAGCACGCCTCTGCTCGCGGCTCCCGCGCTCTCCGCGACGTCGATCGCGCCGTCCTTGAGCGCCGGGCTGTCCCCGATGTCCGCCGCGCTGTCCGTAATCCCGGCCCCGACCGTCGCTCCGGCCATCGCGCCGCCTTCCGCTTTGGCCGCGATCCGTCCCGCCGCCGCGATGCCCGAGGCGGCCAAGCCCGCCCCCGTCTCGGCCCGCGAGCAGGCCGCCTCTCTGGCCGAAGCCCCCGACGCCGAGGCCCTGTGGACCGGCGCCGTCCCCGCCGAGAAGGCCCGCGCCTTGCTGCGCCGCTCCCACTGGGAGACGACCAAGTTCTTCCTCGGCTCGCGCTCCGTGCTCCTGCGCTCGATGGTCCTCCAGCAGAAGGCCGATACCGCGGATAAGCCGCGCGCGGTGCGCGACCTCGAGGGCATGTGGATCGACTGGCGCACCAAGGCCTATTCCGGCGTCGTGCGCACCGCCGGCCCCCAGGTCGCCGACCGCGCGACCATCCGCCGCGAGGCGGTCAAGCTCTGGGAGCGCTACTTCCCCAAGGACCCCGAGGCCCG
Source organism: Elusimicrobiota bacterium (assembly GCA_036676805.1). GTDB lineage: Bacteria > Elusimicrobiota > Elusimicrobia > UBA1565 > UBA9628 > GWA2-66-18. Next base: position 19,721 of record JAKFCD010000101.1, on the reverse strand, counting down.
CGCGTCCTTCCTGCGCTACCTCGACCGCGTCGACCGGGTCGTGCCGCTCGAGCGCCCGAGCTACTACCGCAAGAAGGCCTTCGGCGTCTTCTACGAGCTGCCGACCATGGCGCCGGAGCTGCTCGCCGCGAAGATCGACGCGATGCTCACCGCGGACCAGCTCGCCATGATCGACGAGCACCGCGCGACGCGCCAGCCGCTCGTCATGGCCTCCTTTCGCGCGGCCGTGCTCGATTCGATCCTCGAGGTCAACAAGGACCTGCCCCGCGGGCGCCGTGTGATCGCGATGGCCTTGCTCGGCTCCTACTCCATCGGCCAGTCCGGCCCCTCGAGCGACATCGACTACCAGCTCGTCACCGAGGACGGCGGCACGGCCGCGATCAAGCTCTTCGCCGCCGCGCTCGACCGGAACTGGACGGAGAACCGCCTCAAGGACATCGAGGGCTTCGCCTCGACCTTGCCGCCCTCGCCCGAGGTCGTCAAGGACAGCTTCGCCGAGGGCTACCTGATCATCTCGCCCGACGCCGCGGCGATCGCCGCGCTCTCGAAGGAATCGTTCGCGCCCCCGGCGCCGACGTCCTGGTCGCGCCTGCGCGGCCGCGCCGCGGGCGCCTTCTGGAAGGCCTGGGTCTGGTCGTACTTCCGCTTGGCCGGCCTGCGCGACCTACTCGTCAAATGACCGCGCTCTGGCTCATGAAGTCCGAGCCGGACGTGTTCTCGATCGACGATCTCGCCAAAAAGAAGACCGAGGGCTGGAACGGCGTTCGAAATTACGAGGCGCGCAACTTCATGAAGAGCATGAAGAAGGGCGACAAGGTTCTGTTCTATCACTCCAACGCCAAACCCTCCGGCGTCGCGGGCATCGCTTCGGTGAGCCGCCTCGCCTACCCCGATCCCACCCAGTTCGACCCCAAGAGCGATTACTTCGAGCCGCGCGCGACGCCGAAGAACCCCGTCTGGTTCCAGGTCGACCTGCGCTTCGTCTCCAAGCTTCCGCGCCTTGTGCCTCTCGACGAACTGCGCGGCACGCCCGCGCTCGCGGGCATGGCGCTGTTCAAGCGCTCGCGCCTGTCCGTGACTCCGGTGACGGCTGCCGAGTGGAAGATCATCAACGGCTTGGTTTGAGCGCCCCCGCAACTGACGGCGCCGTCAGTTGGTTGACGGCAACTGTTTCTGGAAACAGTTGGGCCCAAAGGCTACACTAGCCGGCCATGGGCGAAACCTTCGAGCTCGGCGGCGTGCGCATCCCCGGCGACGGGACCACCTTGCGCCTGTCCCAAAAGGACGGCGTCTTCACGATCTGGGTGCAGGACACCGAGCTGATGAGCAGCGAGATCCACAAGTCGGAGGACGAGCTCGCCCAGCTCGTCTGCTCGAGGCTCGCGCACCTCCCCGAGGCGAAGATTCTCATCGGCGGCCTGGGCATGGGCTATACGCTGGCCGCGGCGCTCAAGGAGCTGGGGCCGAAGGGGAAGGTCGTCGTGGCCGAGCTGATGCGCGCGGTCGTGGAGTGGAACAAGGGCCCGCTCGCGCACCTGGCGGGGCGTCCCCTGGAGGATCCCCGCGTGGAGGTCCGCCTGCAGGACGTGGCGATGAGCCTGCAGACCGAGCTCGCGGAGTTCGACGCCATTTTGCTCGACGTGGACAACGGCCCCGAGGGCCTCACGCGCGACTCCAACAACTGGCTTTACTCGCAGGAGGGCCTGGCCGCCGCCTTCACGGCGCTGCGCCCCGGCGGCATGCTCGCGATCTGGTCCTCGACGCCCGATAAGGGTTTCGGAATGCGCCTGCGCAAGGCGGGCTTCGACGTCGAGGAGAGGCTCGTGGACTCCTCGGAGGCGGGCGGCAACGAGCGCCACACGATCTTCCTGGGCGTGAACCGCCCTTAGGCGGCGGGACGCCGGTCGCCGATCGCCTCGAGGGCGGTCCAGAACTCGGCCGGGGTGGGGATGCGCTTGTCGGGATCGGGCTCGAGGGCGCGGTCGATGAGGGCGTCGAGCTCCGGGCTCAGGCCGTGCACGCGGGTCGAGGGGCGCAGGTAGCTCTTGGCGAGCTTGGCCGGCGTGGTGCCGTCGAAGGGACGCACGCCGGTCACCATCTCGTAAAGCACCGCGCCGAGCGCGAAAACGTCGTTCTCGCGCCGGATGACGCCGTACTCCTGCTCGGGCGCCATGTAGTGCGGCGTGCCGACGACGGTCTGGGTCGTGACCGCCGACTTGCCCGACAGCGCGGCGTGGCGGGAGATGCCGAAGTCGAGGACCTTGACGCCGCCGTCCTTGGTGAGCATCACGTTGCCTGGCTTCAGATCGCGGTGCACGACGCCGCGTCCGTGCGCGTAGGAGAGCGCCGAGCAGACGGGCCCGAGCACGCGCTTGATCTCGGCCAGCGGCAGGATCTTGCGCTCGGTGATGACCTCGTCGAGCGTGCAGCCCTCGAGGCGCTCGAAGACGAGATACATCCCGCGCTCGTCCTGCTCGACGCCGTGGATGTCCACGATCGAGGGATGATGGAGCTCGGCCACCATCGTGGCCTCCTCGATGAGGGACTTCTTGGCGGCGTCGTCGAGGAGGAACTCCTCGCGCAGCATCTTGATGGCGACCTGGCGCTTGAGGCGCTTGTCGCGGGCCTCGTAGACGACGCCCATGCCGCCGTGGCCGATGGCCTTTCCGAGCTCGTAGTGGAGCTCGATGCCGGACGCGGCCCGGGCCTTCTTCTCCTGGGCGCCGCGCAGGCCGTTGTTGATGTGCATGAGGCCGAAGCCGATGAGCAGCCCTCCGGCCAAGGTGAAGAGCAGGACGACGCCGAAGGAGCGGGCGCGCGGCGGCACGCTCAGAAAGGGCGCCTGCGCGGCCTCGCCCGCGAGCGGGGACGGGGTCAGGCCGTGGCGGCGGGCCGAGTCGCGGTAGTCGGGCTCGAACTGGGCGTTGAGCTCGGCGGCGGCCTTCAGGTCGGCGGCCATCGCCTCGTAGTCGCCGCGCCCCTCGTGCGCGTGGCCCCGGTTGGCGAAGGCGTAGGGGTTCTTCGGATCGATCTCGAGGGAGTGGTTGGCGTCGGCGACCGCGTCGGCGAAGCGCCCCATGCGGATGAGCGCCCAGGCGCGCGCGTCGCGCAGGAACGCGGCGGAGGGCGCGATCGACAGGCCGCGGGAGGCGTCCCGGTACGCGTCGCCGTAGCGCCCGAGCAGGTTCTGGGCCGCGGCGCGGTAGAACAGGGCGTCGCTGTTGTCCGGCTCGACCTCGAGGGCCTTGTCGGCCTCGCCGATGGCCCCGTGGTAGTCCTTGACCGCGAGCTTGGAGCCGGCCGTCGCGATGAAGCGCCGCACGGACTTCACCGCCGGCGCCTCGGGCGGCGCCCGGCGAAGGGCTTCGACCTGGTTGAGCTGCTGGACCATGCCGTGGTACTCGCGCTCGATGGACTGCGCGAGGCTCGAGTTCTCGAACTGCGGGGCGGCGGCGGAGCGGCCCTCGGACAGCTTCATCAGGGCGTGGGCGGTCTTGTCGTTGGGATTGACGGCCAGCGCGCGGCGCGCGTCCTCGACGGCCTGCAGGTAGTTTCCGAGGCCGTAGGAGGCCGCCGCCCGCGCCGTCCAGGCCGGGCCCTCGCTGGGAAACCGCCGCAGCACGGAGTCGGCGTCGGAGTAGCCCCGCGCGAAGTCGCCGAGCGCGGAGCTCGCCTGCGAGCGGCTGATCAAGGCGTCCTTGTCCGTGGGCTCGTAGTCGAGGGCGATGGCGGCGAGCTCGCGGCCGTCCTGCCAGCGCTCGGCCCGGTTGTTGAGGGCCGCGGCCTGGGCCGCCGCCTGCGCGGCGAAGGCCTTGGGCGCGTCCTTCGACAGATGCCGGATCGTGTGGTTGAGCTCGCCGAGGTGGTTGTCGATCCAGGTCTGCCGCTCGTCGGGCTTGGCCTCGTCGGCGGACTTGATGAGGTCGTCGATGACCGCGGTGAGCTCGGCCTTGGCCTTGCTCTCCGGAGCGCCCTCCAAGGTCATCTTGAAATCGCGCAGGAGGCCGCGCGAAGGGTTGCCCGCCAGGCCGCCGATCAGCTGCCCGGGGCCGGCGTCGGCGGGCGCTACGCGCCAGGTGAGCGCCGCGGGCGGGGGAGTCGCGGCGGGGGCGTCGAGCTTCTCGTCCGCGGCGCGCGCGGACGTTGCTAAAAGGAAGGCGAGCGCCAAAGGCGCGATGAGCTTCATTCTAGGGGCGCGGAACCCTGTCAGTGTAAAGACCTGGGAATGCGGCGTCAAGGGCCCTTGAATCCCATTTTCATGACGATTTTAAGGGTGTCGACGGGGATCGATGGGATGATCGGGAGAAGGGATGAGCTCGGCCAAGATCAAATGCGGCCGGCAGAATGTGCGGACCCGCGGAGCGACGTGGCCTTCCCAACCGAGGCCGCGGCTGACGAGAATCTGCATCTCGCCGATGCGGTGCAGCCCCCCCGCGGCGATTTTTCTGGCCACATGGCTCAAGGTGACGAGCGGACCCCAGAAGGGGAGGCAGACCTGCCCGCCGTGGGTGTGTCCGGACAAGATGAGATCGAAGGCGTCTCCGCTGACGAGCGCCGCGTCGGGCCGATGGCTGAGCAGGAGTCTGGGGCGGGGGGAGCCCGCGGCCAGGCGCGCGAGGTAGCCCTCCTCCCTCCAGTTCCAAATGTCGACTCCGAGCAAGGTCAGGCGCGCGCCCGCCGGCTCGACGACGAGGCGCCGTCCGTCGAGCCTTTCGAAGCCGCCGCGCCGCAGCAGGCCGTGGACCTCCATGCCCCCGTCGATGTCTCCGGTGACGAAGTACTTCCCGCCGGCGGGCGTGAAGCCGGCCAGCCAGTCGCCGGCGGCCGCGGCCAAGGACGGGTGATTGATCAGGTCGCCGGTGAAGAGCACGAGATCCGGCTCGAAGGCGTTGGCTTCCCGCCGCACGCGCTCGTGCTGCGGTCCGATCGTGTCCGTCTGCAGGTCGGAGAGGTGCGCGACCTTGACCCTGCGCGCCAGCCCCGGAAGCTCGATCGTCACGCGTTCGACCTCGAGGTTCCCGGGCTCCCAGACCTCGCCGTAGTACTTCGCCGCGACCAGCGAGAGGGCGATCGCCGCCAGCCGAGGCGCCCGCCGCGAGCGCGCCAGGTACAGGGACAGCAGGGGAACGGTCACGGTGGCCGTCGTCCAGGCGAGACGCGCGGCCAGGCTGAAGCCCACGATCCCGCCGATGTAGACGACGGCCGGCAGCCAGCCGCAGAAGGCGAGCGCCAGGGCGCGCGTCGAGATCTTGAAGGTCCGGAAGGTGAGGCGCTCGCCCGGGTCCCACCGGCGCAGGGCGTAGAGGGCGGCGGCGAGGCTCAGCAGGACGGAGAGGAGATCGATGCCGAGGTTGAGCCAGCCGAAGGCGTTCCAGGTGAAGCTCATGACGTAGCGTAGCGCGCCGGTCCCCGTTTTTCAAGGGCGGCGACCTCCCAGTCCCTCCGCTCATCGACGTCATCCCCATTGCCGCCAGCGCTGGAGGTAAACCTCACCGTCGTCATGCCCGCCTGCCGAAGGTCGCGCCGTCGAGCTCACCAGGTAGGCCCGGAGGATCATCCGCCCGGACGCGACTACGCGAGCTCAAAGCGAGGCGCGACCTCCTGAACTCCATTCTCCATGAGCAACGGGGAGGGGGGCGGGACCCCGGGACTGTAGGTTTGCTAAAATAAGCTAGGATGAGCCGGCTGTTTTGCGTCGACGGCACGAACCTGGTCCGCACCGCCTACGGCTACGGCGGCCCGGCCCACGCGGCCCAGGAAGACGCCGACACGGACCGGATCACGGTGATCTTCGCCCAGCTCTGCGAGGACGCCGGCGCGGAAGTCGAGATCGAGCTGTTCTTTGACGGGGCGTTCCGGGCCCTCGGGGGCCCGAGGCCGGACAACTTCCGCGTGAGCTTCACGCGGGAGCTGACGGCCGACGACATGATCCTCGACCGCGTGCGCTCCCGCAAGTGGAGCAAGGGCGGCGCGACGACGGTCGTGACGGCGGACGTGGAGCTCGGCGAGCTGGCCGAGGCGGAAGGCGGGAAGTGGCTGCGCGTCGGCCACGGCTCGCCGCCGGAGGGCGTCGCGCGCAGGATCGGGGGGCGGTTTCTCAAATGAGCGTCAAGAACTCGGTGATCATCGTCGGCGGCGGCATCATGGGCGTGCAGACGGCCTATCACCTGGCTTCGCTCGGCCACTCGGTCACCATCCTCGACCAGCGCGACGTGCCCAACCAGTGGGCGGCCTCGGGCGACCACCTTCGCGTGTTCCGCCTCACCTACGGCAAGGACGCGTTCTACACCGAGATGGCCCTCAAGGCCCTGCCGATGTGGCTCGAGCTGAACGTCCTCTCGGAGGAGACGCTTCTGCTTCAAAACGGCGCGCTCGAGCTGGCGCCGAAGGCCGCCGGCTACGAGGCGCAGAGCATGGCCGTGCTCAAGGAACGCGGGGTCCGCTTCGAGAAGCTCGCCCCGCCCGACGTCAAGAAGCGCTACCCGATGTACCGCTCGGGGTCCTTCAAGTGGGCGCTGTTCCACCCGGACGGCGGCATGATCTGGGCCAGCCGCGCGGTCGCGGCGACCGCGTCCATCGCGCAGCGCAAGGGCGTCAAGATCCGCAACGGCGTGAAGGTCGTCTCGATCCAGAAGGACAAGAACGGCATCAGGTCGGTCAAGGACTCGACGGGCAAGACGTGGGAGGCCGACAAGTTCCTCTTCGCGGCGGGGTACTGGTCCAACGAGCTGCTCAAGCCGTGGGGCGTCCCGATCAAGATTACGAAACAAGAGCAATTGTTCTTGAGACCCCAGGAGGGCCGCGGCCGCTACCGTCCCGAGCATTTTCCCGTCTTCATGATCCAGAAAGCCGGCTTCTACGGGTTTCCGGTGCACATCCAGGGCTTCATCAAGATCGCCGACCACCGCAAGGGGCCCGTCGTGAAGGCCGCGGACCCCGACGAGCAGCGCACGCTGTCTCCCAAGTTCGAGAAATCCTGCCGCAAGTTCCTCAAGCAGTACATACCCGAGCTCGCGGGCTTCGTCGACTTCGAGGGCCACGTGTGCTGGTACGACAACACGCCCGACGACGACTTCATCCTCGACCGCCTGCCCGACGCGTCCAACGGCTTCGTCGCGGCCGGCTTCTCCGGCCACGGGTTCAAGTTCGCGCCGCTCATCGGCAAGTCCATGGCCGAGCTCATCGTCGGCGGCAAGTCCGAGCTGAACCTGCACCGCTTCCGCCTCGGCCGCTTCAAGCTGCGCAAAGGCTAGCGGCCCCGCCGCCACAGCCGGGCGTAGATTCCCAGCCAGAGGATGAGCCAGAATCCCGTCGCCGCGGCCAGCGCGCCCGGGGTGACCTCCCAATACACGAGCTTCCCCAGAAAGCGCGCGATGAAGCCTCCCGTGTAGGGGGCGGAGGGGGCGCTTCGGGCGAGGAAATAATTCTCCAGATCGGTCAGGGGGCAGACGCCCCGGATCGCCATGACCAGCATGGTCGAGGCCAAGGTCGCGAGGTGGGCGACGCGCCAGGCCGGACGCTTCCAGCACCACAGCGGGCCCAGGACATTGAACAGCACCCAGGCCGCGTGGACGGCCAGGACGATATCCGCCAGGAGCTTCCAGGGCATGGCCCCGCGGCTTAGCTCACGCCGCGACGGGCGTCTTGCCCGTGCCCGCCAGCATCTGCCCCAGCACGAAGCGCAGCACGCCGCCGCAGCGGTAGTACTCGAGCTCGATGGGGGTGTCGATACGGCAGAGGACCCGGAACTCCTTGGCCTTGCCCGCGTCGTCGGTCGCGCGCACCGTCAGCGGAGCGCGCGGCTTGACCGAGGCGAGGCCCAGGACGTCGAAGGTCTCGTAGCCGGTCAGGCCCAAGGTCGCGGCGGACTCGCCGTCGAGGAACTGCAGGGGCAGCACGCCCATGCCGACCAGGTTCGAGCGGTGGATGCGCTCGAAGCTCTGAGCGATCGCGGCCTTGACGCCCTGCAGCGCCGGCCCCTTGGCGGCCCAGTCGCGCGAGGATCCCGTGCCGTACTCCTTGCCCGCGAGCACGATCAGCGGGGTCTTCTCCGCCTGGTACTTCTCCGCCGCGTCGTAGATCGCCATCTGCCGCTTGGACGGGATGTGCATGGTGTAGCCGCCGGTCACGTCCTTGAGCATCAGGTTCTTGATCCGGATGTTGGCGAAGGTGCCGCGCATCATGACCTCGTGATTGCCGCGGCGCGCGCCGTAGCTGTTGAAGTCGGCGGGCTTGACGCCCTTCGACTCCAGATAGCGGCCCGCGGGGGAGTCCTTGGCGATGTTGCCGGCCGGGGAGATGTGGTCGGTCGTCACCGAGTCGCCGAACAGCGCGAGCGCGCGGGCGCCTTTGAGGTCGCTCAGCGTCCGGGGCTTAAGATCGAGGTCGGCGAAGTAGGGGGGCAGGCGCACGTAAGTCGACTCCGCGTCCCAGTCGTAGAGCTCGGAGGCCGGGACGATCAGCGACCGCCAGTTCTTGTCGCCGGCGAACACGTCGCTGTAGCGCGCGAGGAAGGTCTGGCGGGTGACGTTCTTCTCCACGGCCTTGGCGACCTCTTCGTTGGTGGGCCAGATATCCTTGAGGTAGACGGGCTTGCCGTCGCGGCCCGCGCCGAGGGGCTCGGTCGCGAGGTCGACGTCGACCGAGCCGGCCAGCGCGTAGGCGACGACGAGGGGCGGCGACGCCAGGTAGTTGGCCTTCACCAACGGGTTGATCCGGCCCTCGAAATTGCGGTTTCCCGAGAGCACGGCGGCCACGACCAGGTTGTTCTCGAAGACGGCCTTGGCCACCTCCTCGGGCAGCGGCCCGGAGTTTCCGATGCAGGTGGTGCAGCCGTAGCCGACGAGGTGGAACTTCAGCGCCTCGAGCGGTTCGATGAGGCCGGCGGACTTCAGATAGTCCATGACCACCTTGGAGCCCGGCGCCAGCGAGGTCTTCACCCAGGGCTTGACCGTCAGGCCCTTGGCGGCGGCCTTCTGCGCGACGAGCCCTGCGGCGATGAGCACGGAGGGGTTGGAGGTGTTGGTGCAGGAGGTGATCGCCGCGAGCGTGACCGCGCCGTGGCCGAGCTTGTAGTCGCGCACATCGACCATGGTCCCGGCCGGCGCCGGCACGTTGCCTTTCTTATCCTTCTCCTTGAGAAATCCCGGCAGGTCGGCGGACAGCCACTGCGACTTGACGTCTCCCAGCTCGATGCGGTCCTGGGGGCGCTTCGGGCCCGCCAGGCACGGCTTGACCGAGGCGAGATCGAGGGAGAGCGACTCGGCGAACGAGGGTTCGCTTGCCTCCTCCCTGAATAACCCTTGCGCCTTGCAGTAGGCCTCGACGAGGGCGATGTCCTCCTCGGGGCGCCCGGAGACGCGGAGGTAGTCGAGCGTGCGGCCGTCGACGGGGAAGAAGCCGACGGTGGCGCCGTACTCCGGGGCCATGTTGGCGATCGTCGCGCGGTCGGCCAAGGAGAGGCCCCCCACGCCGGTCCCGTAGAACTCGACGAACTTGCCCACGACGCCCTTCTTGCGGAGCATCTCGGTGACCGTGAGCACCGCGTCGGTCGCGGTCACGCCCTCGGAGAGCGCCCCGGTCATGCGGAAGCCGACGACCTCGGGGATGAGCATGGGCATGGCCTGGCCGAGCATCGCGGCCTCGGCCTCGATGCCGCCCACGCCCCAGCCGACGACGCCGAGGCCGTTGATCATCGTGGTGTGGGAGTCGGTGCCGATGACGGTGTCGGGGTAGGCCAAGCCGTCCAAGGTCCAGACGACCTTGGCGAGATACTCGAGGTTGACCTGGTGGACGATGCCCGTCTCGGGCGGCACCGCCCGGAAGTTGGAGAACGCCTTCTGCCCCCACTTTAAGAAGGAATAGCGCTCCTTGTTGCGCTCGAACTCGAGCTCGGAGTTCTTCTCGAAGGCGTCGGAGGCGCCGAAAAAGTCGACCTGGACGGAGTGGTCGATGACGAGATCGACGGGCTGGAAGGGGTTGATGCGCTTAGCGTCGCCGCCGAGCTTCTTGATCGCGTCGCGCATGGCGGCCAGATCCACGACGGCCGGCACGCCGGTGAAGTCCTGCATCACGACGCGGGCGGGCATGAAGAACACCTCGCGCGCGGCGGGCTTGACCCCGGTCGTTTTCGCCACGGCCTCGATGTCGCCCTTCTTGACGACGGCTCCGTCCTCGTGGCGCAGCAGGTTTTCGAGGAAAATCTTCATCGAGAACGGCATTTTCGCCAGGTCGAAGCCCTTTCCGGCGAGGGCGGCGAGGCTGAAGTATTCGAGCTTGCGCGCGCCGACGGAGAGGGTCTTGCGGGTCTGGAAGCTGTCGAGAGAGGGGGTTTTCATGGGAGCGCTCCTATGGGACGGCGATGGCGCATCCTATCATTTCGCCCGCGCGGCCTCCATGACGGAGGGACGACGATTTATTGTCATCGTGAGAGCCCCGCGAGCCCGGCGACGGCCGCCAGGCCGCCCGCGACCAGCGGCCATACGGCGCGGTCGGCCTCCCAGCCCTTGGCCAGGAGCACGACCCCCAGGACGAGCAGCGCGAGCGAGGCGATTTTTTTCATACCGCCGTCAGGGCGTGAAACGCGGAGTTGACGAACGCCAGGACGAAGGCGAAGCCCAGCGCCCACCAGAAGCTCGCCACGCGGAAGCCCGGGACGACGGCCGCCGTCAGCATGACGAGGCCGCCGATGATGACGAACGTGAACAGCCCCAAGGTCAGGACGTTGAGGGGCAAGGTCAGCGCGACGAGCGCCGGCCCGAGCACCGCGTTGACGAGGGCGAGGACGAGCGCGACCACGACGGCCGTGCCGAAGCCGTCGACGCTGACGCCGGGCAGGAGCCGGCCCGTGACGAACACCGCGAAGGCGCTGACGAGCACGTGGAGCGCTATTCTCATATTGACCCCCCGGACGCATCTTATCACGGCGTTCCGCCGGGCTTCGTGACGGAGGCGCAACGATTATTTGCCGGCGGTGAAGTAGCAGCGCACGCCGAGCCCGAGGTAGACGGGCAGCTTGCCTTGAGGGGGCTGGGGCACGACGTCCGCGCTAGGGAGCGGTGCCGCCCAGCGCCTCGCCCTTCTCCAGGAGCCCGGCGCCGCGCGCCTTCGCGGTCCGGACCGGCGCCGACGGGGGTTTCTTCACGGCCTTCCCCGGAGGCTTGACGGCCGCGGCGGCGACCGGACGGGGAGGGACGGCGGGCTCGGCGGTCGAGGCGGCGGGGACGGACGGCGGCGCCGGACGCGAGGAGGCCTCGCGCCGCGCGAGCCCCCACGCAAGCACCGACGCGGCGGCGATCCCGGCCGCCCCCACCTTCCAATATTTTGTCACGTCTTTAGGATACATGACGGAGAACGACTTCGCCATGGGCGGCGAGCTCCAACCAACCGCTCTGATGAATGCCTCGCTTTGTCGGCGCCATCCTCATTACCACCAGCGCTGGCGGTAAAGGGGATGACCTCCTCGTCGTCATACCCGACCGCCGCAACCCGTGAACTTGGAGGCGAGCCTTCGCGCGCCTTGGTCGAGCCCCTCGAAACGGGCATAATGGCTGGGCCCGTATGCGCTTACTCGCGATACTGCTCTGCCTTCAGACGGCTCCTCTCTCGGCGGCGCCTCCCCGAAAGGCCCGCCCGCACGCGGGCCTCTATATCTCGTCGATCAAGATCGAGGCCCACAACGTCTTCGACACGGACGTTCCGCCGGAGAACAAGCTCCTCTATAAGGCGGCCAACCGCGCCCACATCCGCACGCGCGACGGCGTCATCGAGCGCGAGCTGCTCTTCGCCGTCGGCGAGCGCTACGATCCGCTGCTGATCGAGGAGACCGAGCGCAATCTTCGCGCCCTGCCCTTCATCCGCCGCGCCGAGATCTCCACGGCCGTCGACAAGCAGGGCGCCGTCGACGTGACGGTAAGGACCTTCGACTCCTGGACGCTCGAGGTCGTCGCGGGCTACAAGCGCGCCGGCGGCGTGACGAACCTCAAGGGGGGCTTCGCCGAGCACAACATCCTCGGCCAGGGAAAGTCGGCCTCCGCCGTGTACGCCAAGGACGGCGACTCGCTCTCGCGCGCCTTCGACTACAAGGACCGCCAGTTCCTGCGCCGCAAGCGCCTGCAGTTCGCGCTGGCCGGCGCCTCGTCGCCGGGAAGCCGTGCCTACTCCATCGGCGTGGACCGTCCCTTCTACGCCTCGATCGCGCGCACCGCCTTCGGCGGCGGCTTCACCTACTCGGAAGGAAGGCTCGCGGAGGTGACCCGCCGCGCGGGCGAGCTGAGCGGCAGCTTCGGCGTCGCGCTGGCGACGTCGACGAGGCGCACGCGCCGCGTCACGTTCGGCCTGGCGACGCGCCGCGCGATCTCAGATGGGCCGCTGCCCGACTTGGAGCAGCTGACCTTCTTCAAGCTCGCGGGGGACTGGCAGGAGCTCGACTTCATCAAGGCGCGGCGCATCCAGAACTTCACGCGCGACGAGGACTTCAACCTCGGGCTCGGGGTCTTCCCGTCGCTGGCCTGGGCGCCGCGCAGCCCCGCGCTGGGCTCAAGCTCCTCGCAGATATTGCCGCGCGTCGACGCGACCAAGGGCTTCGTCTGGACGAGCCAGCTTCTGCTCCTCAAGTCGGGCTACCGCTCGAAGTACGTCAACGGCAACAACGGCGGCCGCGTCGCCTCCTTCGAGGCGTCCCACTTCGCGCGCGGCCTGCGCTACCAGACCTGGGCCTTCCACACCGCGCTCGACCTGGGCTGGCAGCTGCGCGACGGCGAGCAGCTGACGCTGGGCGAGCTAAACGGCCTGCGCGGCTACGGGCTCAACCGCTTCACGGGCAGCCGCCGCTTCCTGTACAACATCGAGGACCGGGTGTACGTCTGGGACAACCTCTTCCGCGTGCTCGACGTCGGCGCGGCGGCCTTCTACGACTCGGGCTACGTCTGGCCGGAGGGGTCCTCGGTGAACCTGGCCGACCTGCGCAGCAGCGTCGGCCTCGGCCTGCGCGTCGCCTCCTCGCGCTCCGGCTCCAACAGCCCGGTTCGCGTCGACCTGGCCTTCCCCGTCAGCCGCCGCACGAGCTTCTCCTCCTGGTCCCTCTCCATCCTCGCCGGCCAGGCCTTCTAAATTAATTATCATCTGGGGATGAACCGATTCCTCCCGCTGCTGCTCGTCCTGACGATGACCGCCTGCGCCGGCGCCCAACTGGAAAGACAGAAGAAGGAGATCGAGGACCTGCAGGCGAAGGCCGGCGCGTTCTACACCGAGCTCCGCGAGAAGGCCGACGAGATCGAGGCCCTCAAGGCGTCGAAGACCGAGCTCGAGGCGAAGCTCGCCGAGGTCGAGGGCCGCGCCGCCGCCGCGGAGGGCCGCGTGACGACTTTGACGAAGTCCAACAAGTCCCTGTCCGAGGCGATCGGCGCGAGCAAGGACGAGCTCGGCTCCAAGCTCAACGCGATCGTCGCCGAGAAGGACGAGCTCGCGAGAAAGTTCTCCGACGCGGTGAAGAAGAAGCTGGAGCTCGAGCGCCTGAAGACCGTCTACCAGTCGGCGCGCGCCAAGACCGCGCGCGAGCTCGGCAAGCTGAATGAGGAGCGCGACGCGCTGCTCGCCAAGCTCGCCGGCGCCGAGGCGGCGTTTCGCAGGACCGACGCCGAGTCCCGCCGGGCCGCCGAGGCGGCCGCCGCGGAGCGCGCCGCGGCGCTGCTGCGCGCGCGCGAGGAGATGGGCGCGGCGGCCGACGCGGTCCTCCAGGAGCTGCAGGCGGGCAAGGCGCTCGTCGAGCAGAGCGGGGAGAGCTTCGCGATCACCGTCGACGACGCCGCGCTGTTCGAGGACGGCTCGGCGAAGCTCACCGAGGCGGGGGCGGCCTTGCTGGACCGTCTCGGCGCGGCGCTCAAGGCGATGCCGTCGAAGGCCCTGCGCGTCGAGGGGCACTCCGACAACGCCCCCTTCAAGAAGAATCTCCTCGGCGGCTACGCCGGGCACTGGGAGCTGAGCTCCGCGCGCGCGACGGCCGTCTCGCGCTGGCTGCACGAGCACGCGGGCCTGGACCCCGCGCGCCTGGCGGCCGCGGGCTTCGGCGAGTTCCGCCCGGCCAAGTCCAACGACACGCCCGAAGGCCGCGCGGCCAATCGCCGGATCGTGATCGCGGTCTCGCCCGGAAACTTATAGCAACCCCCTTGACGGGATAATATTCACCCTCTACACTGAAAGCATGCCGAAGACCAAGGCCCCCGCGAAGGCGAAGAAGCCGAAAAAGAACGCGCCCGCCCCCCACGTCGACGCCTCGGAGCATAAGACCGCCGAGCGGATCATGGAGACGGTGCTCAAGGAGCAGAGCGTCGAGGCCTCGACCGAGCGGCTGGACCAGTGGATCACCATCGAGTGCCCGCACTGCGCCGAGGGCTCCGAGCTCCACGTCATCGCCGACATGGACGGCCAGTCCATCGATCAGGACTGCACGGTGTGCTGCCGCTCCTTCGTCGCCCACATCGAGATCGACGACGGCGAAGCTCATGTCGGCGTAGAGGCCGCCTGACCGAGGAGGCCTGCCGCCTTCCCTCCGGCGGCCCTCCCGGCGATGCCGTCGGGAAGATTCTGGCGATGCGCGTGATCGCGGTCGTCGGCATGTCCCCCAAGCCGGAGCGCCCCTCCCATTACGTCTCCGAGTACCTCAAGGAGCAGGGCTACACCATCGTGCCCGTCAACCCCGGCCACAAGGAGATCTTGGGGGAAAAATGCTGGCCGAGCGTGGCCGACATCCCCTTCCCCGTCGACGTGGTGTGCGTGTTCCGCCGCCCCGAGGAGGCGCTGACGCCGATCCTGGAGGCGATCGCCAAGAAGGCGAAGGCCGTCTGGCTCCAGGACGGCGTCTATCATGAGGAAGGAGAGAGCCTGGCGCGCGAGGCCGGCCTGCTCGTCGTGTCCGACGACTGCATGATGCGCCGGCACGCTCGCCGGGGCTAGCTAGGTCCGGCCGCGAGCGGCCGGACACAGCTGCTTCAGCGGAAGTCCCTTAGCAGCTAGGGCTTGACGATCTCGACGAGCTCGACCTCGAAGACCAAGGTCGCGCCGGGCTTGATGCCGGGGCGGCCCGGGTCGCCGTAGGCGACGTCGGAGGGGCAGACGAGGGTGGCCTGGCCGCCGACCTTCATCATCGAGATTCCGTTGGTCCAGCACTTGATGACGCCGTCGAGGGAGAACTCCGTGGGAGCGCCGCGCTTGTAGGAGGAGTCGAATTCCTCGCCGTCGACCGTGGTGCCGCGGTAATGCGCCTTGATCGTCGCTGTCTTTCCGGGGATGGGGCCGGTCCCGACCTTCTTCTCGAGATACCAGCCGCCTCCGGGGATCGCCTGGGGCTTGTGCTCCTTGACCCACTTCTCCGTGAAGACGCGGCCCTTCTCCTTTTCCGGCGCCGCGGCGGAGGCCATGGCCGCCTCCTTGCGCTTGTTGGCGGCCTCCAGGCGCTTGGAGAGGATCTCGTTGACGCGCGGCTGGTAGAACCGGACGTCGACCTTGGGATCCTTATTGAGGATCGAGTCGCCGAGGCCGGCCTGGGCGATCTTCGCCTCGGCGGGGGTCATGTCGAAGGGGCTGAGGTTGCGGCCCATCAGGAAGCCGATCGTGTAGATCGCGCGCTCATCGTCGGTCTTGTAGGCGTCCTTGGGCGCCGAAGGCTTCGCGGCGGCTTTGGGCGCGCCGGCGGCGAACGCGGGCGCGGCGGCGAGGAGCAGGGAAATCAGGGCGAGTTTCATGGGGTTCTCCTGAAAAAGAGAGACCATGATAGCACATCGATTCGGGGCGCTCGCGCGGGTCAGCGCCGTCGGGAGGAGCGGCGCCCCGAGGAGCGGCGGCCCGAGGGGCGCAGGCTCGCGGAGTCCGCCCCGCGCGAGGGGCCGCCGGCGCGGAAGGCGCCGGCGCCGACGCGGTCGGCGAGCTTGTAGTCGTCGATGAACGGGTTGCGGTTGCCCTGCCACTGCTCGACGAGGTCGTTGCGCCGGGCCTCGAAGGCGTCGGGAGGGAAGCGGCGGTTCCAGTCCAGGAACAGCTCGATCTGCTGGTTCCAGAACACGACCGAGGTGCGGCCGAACATGCGCGAATCCTTGTAGCGCGAGTAGAAGTACAGCATGCCGCGCGCGACGCGTCCCTTCACCGCGTCCGGGGGTTCGAAGACGCCGTTTCCGCGCTTGGCGCCGGCCTTGTTCTCGTAGTCGGCCCGGCCCGTGACGATCCCGAAGGGCATGTGCCCGCGCACCGAGTTCGGGTGCATGAAGGTCGCCATCAGGTGATGCAGGTCGGAGCGCATCGGCAGGGCCTTGTTGAAGAGGGACTGGGGCCAGGTGTGCTCGACGTTCATGCCGGTGTCGCTGACCCCGTCGCCGTTGGAGTCGCCGCGCTCGGGATAATCGGCGCCTTCCTTGCTCGTGCCGGGCACGAAGATGCCGGAGTAGGCGTCGACGACGCCGCTGACGCCGTTGAGGACGACGTGGTCGGCCTTCGCGAACATGTAGTCCGACGCCTCGCTGTAGGACCGTTCCCGGTGGCCCCGGCCGGAGATCGAGTTGAGGGCGTCGAGCAGCGCCTTGCCGGTGAGCCCCTCGGTGCCGGGGACGGCCTTGGGCGCGGCGACCGGGGCGCGCTCGACGAGATGGACGCGGACGGCGCCCCGGCCCTTGGGCACGGCCTGGAAGGTCGCGCCGGCCTCGTCCTTGATCGCGCGCGAGCCGTCGAAGACCTGGCCGGACGGCTGAAAATTAAAACGGCTGGCCCAGCCGTCGACGGGCGTCGCGGCCCGGACGGGCGTCTTGGCGCTTTCCGGAGCGCCGTTCGGGCCGGAGGCCTTCGCGGCGGCGGGCTGGGCCGCGGCGGGAAGGGCGACGGCGAGCGCGCCGACGGGGACCGGCGCGATCGCGGGCTGCAGGGCGAGCGCGGGCGACAGCGCCGGCGCGGCCAGCGCGGCCGCGAGCGAAGGCGCCGACAGGGGCGACATGGCCAGCGGGGAGATCGCGATGGGCGAGCCGAGGCCGCCCACCACGGGCGCGGCGGTCGTCGGGACGAAGGAGCCGGTGACCCGAACGTTCTGGGCCGAGAGAGGCAGGGCGAGGAGCAGTGCCGCGAGGGCCGCGCCGAGGGGGTGATTCATCCCTTCCATTATGCCCGCGCTCGAAGCGCCGCACATGGGCCATTAGACCCAGAGCGAGGGATGCCCCGCCTTTGCTATCATAACGGCCTTAGATGCCTTTCAACACCTTCAACCTCCGTCCCGAGCTTCTCCAAGGAATTCAAGCCCTCGGCTTCGCCGCGCCGACTCCCGTCCAGGCGGCCGCCCTTCCCGAAGCCCTGCTGGGCAAGGATGTCATCGGCTCGGCCCAGACCGGCAGCGGCAAGACCGTCGCCTTCACCTTGCCCCTGCTCTCCCGCCTGCTTGCCGACCGCGAGGCCGAGGGCGGCGCGAAGGCCGGCCTGCGCGTGCGCGCCCTCGTGCTGACCCCGACGCGCGAGCTCGCCACCCAGGTCGAGCGCATGATCGCCGAGCTGGCCAAGTTCTCGCCGGTCAAGTGCGTCGTCGTCATCGGCGGCGCCAGCTTCCATGCCCAGACCCAGGAGCTCAAGCGCGGCGCCGAGATCGTCGTCGCCACCCCCGGCCGCCTGCTCGACCACATCCGCTCCGGGACCTTCAACCTTCAGAACGTGCGCGTCGCCGTCCTCGACGAGGCCGACCGCATGCTCGACATGGGCTTCATGCCCGACGTGCGCCGCATCATGAAGATGCTCCCCGCCGAGCGCCAGACGATGATGTTCTCCGCGACCATCCCGATAGAAGTCGAGCGGGTGGTCAACGAGTTCATGCGCTCGCCCGTGCGCGTCTCCGTGGACAAGCCCCACTCGACGGCGACGACGATCAAGCAGTGGCTGTTCCCCGTCACCGAGGACCAGAAGGCCGTCCTGCTCGAGGCGATGCTCAAGGTGGACGGGGTGGACTCCGTGATCATCTTCACGCGCACCAAGGTGCGCGCCGACCGCGTCGCGGGCTGGCTGCAGCGCAAGGCCATCAGGTGCGTGGTGCTCCACTCGGACCTTTCACAAAGCGAGCGCGACCGCGGCATGGCCGATTTTAGAGAGGGGCGCCACACCGTGCTCGTCGCGACCGACCTCGCCGCCCGCGGCCTCGACGTGCCCGAGGTGTCGCACGTGATCAACTACGACGTGCCCGAGCATCCCGAGGACTACGTCCACCGCATCGGCCGCACGGGCCGCGCGATGACCGAGGGCGACGCCGCGACCTTGGTCGCCCTGGAAGAGGAGAAGCTCGTGCCGATCATCGAGGCCTTCATCGGCCAGGAGATCGAGCGCAAGGCCCTTCCCGGCTTCCCGTACCGCGTGCCGCCGCGCATGAAGACCTACCGCCCCTCCTTGATGTCCTCCTTCCGCGTTCGCCGCCGCTCCATCCCCAGGCGCTGACGCGCCCGGAACTGTTTCCGGAAACAGTTCGAGCGCTACTTGACGATTCCGCGCCGACCCGTTATCCTCCGACGTGCGCCTTTTCGCCAAGCTTTTCCTGCTCCTGAGCCTGTGCGCGGGGGTCCCGCTGGCCTTCTTCGGCGGGACCGCGCTGTGGCGCGCGGAGACGCTGCGGCGCGAGCTGCTCGAGGCGAGCGCGCGCACGGGGAAGGCCGGCGCCGACACCGGCGAGCGGGCCCTGTTCGCGGAGTCCCGGCGCCTGCACCGGCGCGTCGTCGAGACGCGGGCCGCCGAGCTCGAGGACTTCTTCGAGGAGGGGCGCAAGCTCGTGGGCCTGCAGACGACGTTCGCGGCGCGGGCGCTGGCGGAGGCCCCGCCGCCGTCCGGCCCGCCGCTGCGGTCCGACGCCGACATGGCCGCCCTGCGCCGCGACCCGAAGGCCGCCGCGAAGGTCGTGCGCGTCGAGCCTTACGCCGTCTACCGCCTGGCGCCGGGGACGTCCCTCGAGGCGGTCCGCCCGAGGCTCGCGCGGCTCTCCCGACTGGGCGACTACTACGCCTTCACCCACCGCGAGACCCCGTGGCTCAAGAGCCTCTATATCGGCTCGCCCGAGGGCTTCCTGATCGGCTATCCCGGCGCGGCGCCGTTCCCCGCCGGGTACGACCCGCGCAAGGGCGACTGGTATCAAAAGGCGGTCGAGAAGGGCCGCGTCACCTGGAGCAATATCTACCTCGACAAGGACGGCAAGCCCGTCATCACCGTCGCCGAGCCGTTCTTCGAGGACGGGAAGCTCGCCGGCGTCTCGGCGGCGGACATCGTCCTCGAGAGCCTCATGGACCGGCTCTTCGACCTGAGCGACCTGCCGGCCTCCGACGCGGTCCTCGTCAACTACCTCGGCGGCGTGCGCATCTCCGCGAACACGGGGCCGCGCGGCGGCTTCAAATGGCGCTCCTACGACCCCGACGCGGCCCCCTCGGTGAGCGCCTACGCCGGGGGCGCCCTGGCGCCCGCGTTCAAGGCCGCGGCGCGCGAGCGCTCCGGGACGATCGTCGAGGGAAGCGACCTGCTGTCCTACGCGCGCGTCTTCATCCGCACGCGCGCGGGGGGCAAGGAGTGGCACTACCTCGTGCGCACGCCGGTGTCGGGCGTCATCGGGCCGGCGCGCGAGGCGCGGGCCGCGCTCGAGAAGCTGCAGGCGGCTTTGGCGGGCGCCATCGACGCCGAGGCGCGCTCGCTGCGCCGGGCGCTGGCCCTGGCCGCTTTGCTGGCGCTCG
>JAKFCD010000100.1:0-12380 GCA_036676805.1 Elusimicrobiota bacterium | reverse complement strand
CGGTGAGGCCGACCTCGCCGGCGCGCGCAAGGCCGGCGCGGCCGCGGCCCTGGCCGAGTCCGCCGATCCCGGCGACGAGGCCGGCAGCGGCGGCGCGGACCTGCGGGACTACAAGGCGCGCGGCGGCGGCATCGGCCCCGAGGGCGGCGGCGTGTCTTTCTCGATCGACGGCGCCGTCGGCAACCGCCGCATCGTCTCGCGCGTCGCCCCGACGAGCCCGGACTGGGTCGCCACCCGCAGCCTCGACCTGACGGTCACCGTCCGCTTCCAGGTCCTGCCCGACGGGAGCGTCAAGCCCGGCGCCGTGATCTCCAAGACCTCGGGCTTCCCCGACATCGACGCGCGCGCCCTCAAGGCTTTGGCCCGCTGGCGCTTCCAGCCCGTCGCCGCCAAGCCCGGCGCCGCCGAGGTCTGGGGCCGCGTCACCTTCCGCTTCACCTCCTAACCGGCCGCCTAACCAGTGTCAGGCTTTGACTTATGTGCAGTATTCGCTCAATACCGCACATAAGTCAAAGCCTGACACTCTCTCCCCGAAAGTCCTTCGAGGGTTTGCCCGAAGGGCCCATGATTCAGGTCAACAGCGCGCGTTGACCCCACTCGTCGCGCGGCGCCCGCGGTCCGGGCTAATATGCCCTCATACACTTTCTAAGGAGCATCACGATGCATTTCAAATCTCTCGCGCTCACTCTCGGACTCGCCGGCTCGGCCCACGCCCAGGTCTCGTACAAGCTTCCGACCACGCTCGGCAACATCGCCCCGGTCATCATGCCCGGCCGGCCGGTCATCCCGATGATTCTGCCTTCCGTCGACGCCGTGATCGTGGTCCCAACGATCAAGCCGACCTTGAATCCGACCGCCTCGATCGCCGTCACGCAGGTCTCCTTGCCGGTGTATCCCGTGCCCGCGATCGGCCCGGCGCGCCTGCCCGGCGTGCCCTCGCCCCTGCCCCTGCCGACGCCCGCCGCCCTGGCCTCCGCCCGCCGCCCCGCCCCGAGCAAAGCCGACGAGCCGTTCGTGCTCGACTGGAGCCTGCTCGACAAGAAGGGGGGCGACGAAGCCGCGGCGGCGATGGTCCCCAACGATCCCGGCCCCACGCCCCTTTCGCCCGCCGGGGCCGTCAACGAGCTGCTCCGCGAGATCCGGCCCGGCAGCCTGTTCGACGGCGTCCGCCCGGCGTCGCAGCGCGAGCTCGAGCTTCCGCATCAGCGCTACTTCTAAAGCCCGCCTCCGTCCGCGCCGATCGCCCGCCCCGTAACAGGCGGGCGATTGACTTTTAATGGGGGGGCTCCTACACTTCACGACATGAGGCGCTCGGCGAGCGTCGTCCTCCTCTTTTGCCTGGCCGCCTCGGCGGCGCGGGGCGCCGCTTCGCCTAAATATAAGGCCGCGGAGGACGCGCCCTCGCGCGACGGCTGGAGCTCGATGAACATGGAGGCCCAGGCCGTCATGGGCGAGCTGCAGCTCCAATCCGGCGACCTCGGCGGCGCGCGCAGGACCTTTCAAAAATCGCTCGATCTCGGCACCAAGGTGCGCGGCCCGCGCGCGGACGTCGCGGCGCAAAGCCACTATCGCACCGCCGAGATCTCGCTGGCGAAGGGGGAATACGGGGAGGCCCGGCGCAACCTCGAGATCCTGATCCAGCGCTACCCCGACACGGAATGGGCCGATCGAGGGCGCAGTCTGCTGACGGCGCTGCCCGACAACGGCGGCCCGGCCGCGGCCCAGGCCGACGAGCCCTATGTGCCCGCCCTGGAATCCTCCTCCGCCGAGGAGGCGCTCGGCCGCCTGCGGGCCGCCATCGACGAGGGCCGGACCGAGGCCGCGCTCGCCGAGGCCTACGACTTCCACCGCCGCTACCCGTCCCGCCGCGAGAACGCGGAGGTCGACCTCGCCGCCGGCGCCTTGCATCTGCGCCGCGGGGAGGCCGCGCGGGCGGTCCGATTTTTAAAGCCGCTCGCGGAGGGGTCGGACCGCGGGCTCAAATACAAGGCGCTGCACCTGATCGGCGCGGCGCTCGCCTCGCTCGGGCTCGACGAGGCGACGCTCAAGACGGTCCCGGAGGCCGACGCGGCCGGCGCGGCGGATCGCTGGCTCGCGCTCGCCCAGGTTTGGCGCGCCGCCGCCGAGGAGCGCATGGGCCGCAAAAGCGACGCCGCCGAGCATTACCGCGCGGTGTCCGCCTCCGGTCACGCCTCGCCGGTCAAGGCCTACGCGCTCGCCGCGATCGCCGCCGACTGGGACCGCAAGGGCCGGACCGGACGAGCGCGCGACGCCCTCAAGCGCGCCGGCGACGAGGCGGCGAAGTGGGGCCTGCTCGAGCTGCGCGAGTCGACCGTGCTGTCGGAGGCGAACCTGCTCCTGCGCGAGGGCAGGCTCGACGCGGCGCAAAAGGCCTACCGAGGCTTCACCGGAAGCTTTCCCGACAGCCCCCTGCGAGCGCAGGCGCTGTACCAGCGCGGCCTCTGCCTCAAGAAGCTCGATCGTCCCGAGGAGGCCGCCGAGGTGTTCGACGACCTCGCCGAACGCCACCCTGCTTCGGCCTTCGCCGCCGACGCGCACCTCCAATTGGGCCAGCTCTACACCGAGCTCGGCAAGTCCGACAAGGCGCTGCGCCATTACAAGCAGATGGGCCGCGCGTCCGAGGCGCAAGACGCCGAACGCGAGGCCCTGCTCCTGATGGCCCAGGTCCACTACAACAAGAAGCGCTGGAAGGACGCGATCCCCTTGTATAAGAAATACCTGGAGGGGGCGGCCCCCGGCGCCAAGACGAAGCAGGTCGACGGCCTCCTGCTCGTCGCGACCTGGCAGAACGACAAGGAGGACCCGGACCTGACCGCGCTCGTCGCCAAGTATCCGGATCATCAGCTCGCGGCGCGCATCCGTTGGGACCTCGCGGCGAAGGCCTACAAGAAAGAGGACTGGGATACCGCCGAGCAGCTTTTCCGCAAGCACATCGAGGACAACCCTCACGCCGCGAACATCGGCTCGGCGCGCTACTACCGGGCCGAGTCCCTGCGCCAGCTGCGCCGCATCGAGGACGCCGCGGGGGCGTACCGCAAGTTCCTCGCGGTGCATCCGAAGCATCCCCGCGCGCGCGACGCCGCGATGGCCCTGGGCGCCATGCTGTACGAGGACGGCGACGCCGCCGGCGCGGCCGCCGCCTACGCGAAGATCGGCGGCACCGGCGCCGTCGCGGCCGACGCCGCCTTCAATCGGGCCCTCGCGCTCTCCAAAGCGGGCAAGGAAGGCGACGCCGAAAAAGCCTGGGCCTCCTTCACCGGGAAGTTTCCCGCGCACGAGAAGGCGTCATGGGCGTGGGCTCAGCTGGCGTCCCTGCGCGAGGAACGCGGCGACCTCGCCGGCGCCGCCGACGCCTACCCCCGCGCGACGGGGAAGGACGAGCGGCTGAAGGCGCTATACGCGCTCGGCCGCCTTCAAGAGCGGCGGCAAAAGACCAAGGAGGCCAAGAACGCCTACGAGCGCCTGCGCGCGCTGACCCCCAAGGACGACGCCTCGCGCCTGTCCGGCCTCCTGCGCCTGGCCCTCATGCTCGAGCTCGAGGACCGGCCCCAAACGGCCGCGCCGCTCTACCTGGAAGTCCTCAAGCGCTCCCCCCGCGGCAGCCAGACCTTCGAAACCGCCCGCAAGCGCCTCGAGTCCCTCTCCCGCGACAAATCCCTGATCAAGTAAACGGGGTCAGGTTTGCCGTTGTTGCAGTATTCGATACGGAGATTCCCCACGAATACTGCAACAACGGCAAACCTGACCCCGGACTCACAGGGTGTAGTCGACGTCCTTTACGAGGAGGAGCTCGACGGTCTTGTCGTCGCCGTCGACGACCTTGATGCCTTTGAGGCTCAGGGCCTTGGCGCGGGCGACGGCCAGCTCGGAGGAGGCGGCGTTCAGGGATTCCTGCGCCTCATGGAGGGTCTTGCGGTCCTGCGAGAGGAGAGCGAAAATCGCCACGGTCCCGGCGATGGTGCTGGCGACGTTGTATTTGCGCCGCGCGTCCCAGTAGGCCTCGACGGCGCGGGCCTTGTCGGTGAGCGGCTTGAAATTGGAGCTGTCGCAGGGACAGGTCGGCTTCGGCCTTTCGACGGGCGCCGGCTGGGGCGTCGCGGCCTCCTGGGCGCGCAGGGGGAGGGCGGACAGGAGCAAGCCGGCGAGGAGAAGGGCGGTGGTCTTCATGCGCATAGGATAGCCGCCGCGGGGGCCCGCGTCGGGGGCCGTCGGGCCTAGGCGGGGCCCCGCGTAAGGCCTATTCCTTAACAGGCCCGGCCTTGCGAGGCCCCGGCCCCTCCGCTATACTTGCGACCATGAGCGGAATGACCTTCGTCGAGATGCTTAAAATCAGCATCGCGATACCGATGCTGATGGTGCTGTCGCTGGCGATCTTCGCCCAGGCCCTGGAGCGGATCTACGCCTTCTGGTTCGCCCAAAAGCTGCCGGCCGCGATGTGGGAGCGCGTGCGGGACCGCCTCGAGGCGGGGGACAAGGTCGGCGCCATCGCCATCGCCCGCCGCGACACCTCGCTGATGGGGGAGGCCATCACGCGCCTGATCGGGCTCGAGACGGCCGATACGGAAAAGCTCGTCGAGGCCTTCCAGCTCTATCGCCAGCGCCTGAGCATGGGCCTCAACCGCCGTGTGGGCTTATTCGGCACCGCGAGCTTCATCTCGCCGCTGATCGGCCTGATGGGCACCGTGCTCGGCATCATGCGCGCCTTCCACGACCTCTCCGCCGCCGGCGCGGGCGGCCCCGCCGTCGTCGCGGCAGGCATCTCCGAGGCGCTCATCGCCACCGCCTTCGGCATCGGCCTGGCCGTGGTCGCGGCCCTGTTCTACAACTACTTCACCTTGACCGCGCGCCACCGCCTGAACACCGCGGACCTGTGGGTGCTCGAGATGGCCCAGCTGCTGGAGGACCATGGCGGCAAGCCCGTTTCATAAGGACGACGAGGCGGCGGCCATCTCCGACGTCAACGTCGTGCCCTTGGCCGACGTCTCGCTCGTCCTGCTGATCATTTTGCTCGTGCTGTCGCCGATGGCCGCGCAGTCCATGCTCAAGGTCCAGGCCGCCGCGCTCAAGGCCGAGGCCGTGCCGCCGACCCCGTTCGAGATGATGAGCCTGCGCGATCCCGAGCCCGTGATCGTGCTCGGCGTCTCGCCGCACGGCTTCGTCGTCGACGGCAAGCTCCTGGCCGCCGCCGCCGAGGCGGCCGAGCATCTCAAGCTCAAGCTCTCCATGCGCACCGACCGCAAGGTGTTCGTCACGCCCGAGCTCGACGTCGCCCACGGCCAGGTCATCGCCGCGCTCGAGGCGGTGCAGGAGGCCGGCGGCACGCCGGCGCTCGTGCAGGTCGTGGACCCGGAGCCGCGCTGAAATGGCCAAGTACGCCTTGCTGAGGATGCGGGCCAACAGCCCCGAGCCGGAGCCCGTGACCGAGGTCAACATCATCCCGGTCATCGACATAAGTCTCGTTCTGCTCGTCATTTTGTTCGTGACCGCTCCCTTGTTGGCCTACCCTACTTTGCCAGTCCAACTGCCCCCGGCGTCAGCGCTGCCCAACCAGGAACTCACCATCGCCTTGACGTACGCCCTCGACGGGCGTCTGTCCGTCCGCGCCGCCGACTCGACGTGGGACACCGCCGTCTCCGACCTGCGCCGAGAGGTGGACAAGAAGAACGGCTCGATCGTCCTGATCCGCGCCGACAAGTCCGTGCCCTACCGGACCATCCAGCGCCTGATCGCCGCGGCCAAGTCCGCGGGGGCGGCGCAGATCGCGCTCGCGACGGAGCCGGCGAAGCGATGATCGTTTCGCTCCTGCTCGCGCTCGCGCTTCCCGCCTGGAGCGCCCCGTCCAAGTCCGAGCTCACGCAGGACATGACGATCAAGGCCCGCGCCGCCGGCGGCGCGGGCGTCCAGGTAGCGCCCCCGACCGCGTCCAAGCCCGTCATCGACGAGGTGCTGCGCTCGCTGTCGCTCGGACGGGGCGCCTCCGCGCCGGCCGCCACGCGCATCCGCGCGGGCGGCGACGTCGGCCGCTTCAACCGCCCGTTCCCGGAGCCTCCGTTCCTCGCGCTGTCGCCGGCCAACATCGTCGCGGTGTACGACGAATGGACCTTCGAGATCCGCGACAGCGCGGGGGAGATCGTCTGGAAGTCCGACGGGGTCGGCATGCTCAACGAGAAGGTGGACTGGGACGGGGGCGGGCCGCACGGGCGCCTGGCCGTCGTCGCCGGCCGTTCGTATCATTACCGCTTCACCGGGCGGCGCGCCGGGCGGGCCTTCATCGTCGAGAGCGACCCGGTGCCGCTGTGGTCGTTCACGCACCGCGAGTACGCCGGCGAGACGCGCCTCGAGGCCGACGTCGCGCTGATCTTCGAGGACGGCAAGGCCGCATTCACGAAGGAGGCCGGAGCCTGGATCGACGCGTTCGCCGGCCGCCTGCGCCTGGGCGAGCCGCGCGCCGACGGGAACTACAAGGTGGAGCTCGCCGCGAAGAACGTCCGGGACAAGACGACGCGGGCACGCGCGAAGGCGCTGTCCCGCCGCCTGGCGAAGTCCCTGCTCGTAGCACCGGAGCGCGTCGTCGTGAGCCTCATGCCCGCGACGCGCGGCGAGGCGGTGTCGGCCTTCCTGCCGCCCTCCAAAGGGCCGGCCCTACGCGTTCAATAGGCGTCCAGCAGGCTACTGGCGCGCGCCGTAGGGCGAGGTCTCGTTCCAGGGCGCGAACACCGGCAGGAGAAGCATCGCCGGTATGCCCGCCGCGATGGTGATGAGGAAGAACATCGGCCAGCCCGTCGCCGAAGCGATCTTGCCGGCGGGGGCCACCAGCACGTCCCGGCTGAAGGCCATCAGGCTCGTCATCAAGGCGTACTGCGTCGCCGAGAAGCGCGGGCTGCACAGGCTCATGAAGAAGGCGCCGAAGCCGGCGACGACGAGGCCGGCGCAGAAGTTCTCCACGATGATCACCCCCACCATGACGGGGTAGCGAGGATCGAGGGCGAGGACGTAGTAGCCGACGTTGCTGGCGAGTTGGAGCACGCCGAACGCCCACAGGCAGCGATTGATGCCCAGGCGGCTGATCAAGGCGCCGCCGCATAACGCGCCGACGATGGTCGACAGCAGGCCGATCCCGCCCTGGATGGCTCCGACGTCGGTCTGGGAGAAGCCGGATTTGAGGAGAAAGGGCGTGGCCATGTTGCCGGCCAGGGAGTCGGCGAGGCGGTAAAGGGTGATGAAGATCAAGATGACGATCGCGCGCCATTTGGAGCGGGCGAAGAAGTCGCGGAAGGGCTCGACGATCGCCTCGGTCATCGACTCCGGGACCCGGTCGAGCGTAGGGGGCTCGGGCGACCAGAGCGTGGCGCCCACGCCGAGCAGCATCAGGGCGGCCATGAAGAGGTAGACCGAGTTCCAGGTCATACGGTCGGCGAGGATGAGGGCGGCGGAGCCGGTGATGAGCAAGGCCGCGCGGTAGCCGACGACGTAGACGGCGGTGCCGGCGCCCGCTTCAAGGGGCTCCAACACGTCGACTCTATACGCGTCGATGGCGATGTCCTGGGTGGCGCTCAGGAAGGCGACGCCCAAGGCGGTAAAGGCGAAGGCCAGCACCGCCGTGCGCGGGCTGCCGAAAGCCAAGGCCGAGATGGCGAGCGCCAGCGCCGCCTGGCTGAGGGCCATCCAGCCGCGGCGGCGGCCCAGGAAGGGGGGGCAGTAGCGGTCGATGAACGGGGCCCACAGGAACTTCGTCGAGTAGGGCAGGCCGACGAGGCTGAACAGGCCGATCGTCGTCAGGTCGACCTGCTCGGCGGTCATCCAGGCCTGCAAAGTCCTGCTGGTCAGGAAGAGCGGCAGCCCGCCCGCGAAGCCGAGCAAAGCGATGGCGGCCATCTTGCGCTGGCCGAACACCCGCAGGCCTTCGAGCTGGCTCATGCGCCAGTATATAACTTGAATTTGGTAAAATCAGGAAAATAATGTCCCACAAAACCTCGTCTCATCCCATCACCCTCATCCCCGGAGACGGCATCGGACCCGAAGTCGTCGCCGCCGTCCAAGAAGTGCTCGCCGCCGCCGAAGTCAACATCACCTGGGAGGTCCGTCACGCGGGCGCCCGCGTCTTCAAGAACGGCGTCGCCTCGGGCGTGCTGCCCGACACCATCGAGTCCATCCGGCGCACGCGCTGCGCGCTCAAGGGGCCGCTCGAGACGCCGGTCGGCTTCGGGGAGAAGAGCGCGAACGTCACTCTCCGGAAGTTCTTCGAGACCTACGGCAATATCCGGCCGGTGCGCGAACTGCCCGGCATCCGCACGCCCTACTCGGGACGCGGCATCGATTTCGTCGTGGTGAGAGAGAATGTCGAGGATCTCTACGCGGGCATCGAGTATATGCAGACGCCGGGCGTGGCGCAGGCGCTGAAGATCATCACGCGCAAAGGATCGGAAAAAATATGTCGTCTGGCGTTCGAATTGGCCCGGGCGGAAAACCGGAAGAAAGTCACGTGCGCGACGAAAGCGAACATCTTGAAGTTCACCGAAGGATTATTCAAACGCGTCTTCGAGGACGTCGCCAAGGACTATCCCGAGATCCAGGCCGAGCACCAGATCGTCGACAACTGCGCCCACCAGCTCGTGATGCGCCCCGAGCAGTTCGACGTGCTCGTCATGACCAACATGAACGGCGACATCCTCTCCGACCTCGCCTCGGCCTTGATCGGCGGCCTCGGCTTCGCCCCGTCGGCGAACCTCGGGGATGGAGCCTCTATTTTCGAAGCGGTCCACGGCTCCGCGCCCCAGATCGCCGGCAAGGACATGGCCAACCCGACGGCGCTGCTGCACAGCTCGGTGCTGATGCTGCGCCACCTCGGCGAGATGAAAGCCGCCGACACGATCGAGAACTCCTTGCTGGTCACGCTTGAGGACGGGAAAGTCTTGACCGCCGACATGGCCGGCGGCGGCCGCGAGCCCTCGGGCACGAAGGCCTTCACCGCCGAGGTGATCAAGAATCTCGGCTCCGCGCCCAAGTCGTTCCCTCGCCGCGAGTACCGGAAGATCAAGATGCCCAAGGTCACCCGCGACGCGATCATGGTCACGGCCAAGGACACGCGGCCTATGGGCGTAGACATCTTCGCGGCGACCGCGATCGACCCGGGCGTGCTCGGCCCCTCCATCGAGAAGGTCCTCGAGGGCCTGCCCGTGCGCCTGGCGCAGATCTCCAGCCGCGGCACGAAGGTCTACCCCAACACCCACGACATCGAATCGGACCCGGTGGACTGCGCGCGCCTGCGCTTCAAGGTCGCCGTGCACGGCGAGACCCTTGATGACAAGGACATCGCCGAGCTTCTCCTGCGCGTGGGCACCCAGGTGCTCTGGGTGCACGTCGAAAAGCTCTTCAAGTACGACGACCAGCCCGCCTTCACCAAGGATCAGGGGGAGGATTAGATTCCGGCTGTTTTTTCATGATGTTTTCGTGACCGCCCGGTGACGCGCCGGGCGGAGGGCATGGCCGCTCCGTTGCGTAAGCAAGGCCGTGACCACCAAATCCTCCAAGCGCGCGTCCCCGCCGGTCCCCTCTCACGCGAACGGTTTCGTTGCCAGCCAGTCCGCGACGGTCGACACCTCCCGCCACCCGGGCCGCACCGGGATCGATCTGCTCCACGACCCCCTGTACAACAAGGGGACCGCGTTCACGTACAAGGAGCGCCGGAAGCTAGGCCTGCTCGGCCTCCTTCCGCCGCGGATCTCCACGCTCGAGCAGCAGTCCACCCGCGTCATCGCCAACATCCGCAAGCGCGCGACCGAGATCGAGAAGTACGTGGACATGCTGTCCCTGCTCGACCGCAACGAGACCCTTTACTACAAGGTCACCATCGACAACATCGAAGAGATCATGCCGATCATCTACACCCCGACGGTCGGCCAGGGCTGCCAGCGCTACGCCCATCTCTTCCGCCGCTCGCGCGGCCTGTTCATCACGAAGCACGAGAAGGGCCGCATCAAGGAGGTCTTGAAGAACTGGCCCCGCCAGGATGTGCGCGTCATCGTCGTCACCGACGGCCAGCGCATCCTCGGCCTGGGCGACCTCGGCGCCAGCGGCATGGGCATTCCCGTCGGCAAGCTCGCGCTGTACACGGCCTGCGGCGGCATCCCGCCCGGCCAGACCCTGCCCATCACGCTCGACGTCGGCACCAATAATCCAGTCCTGCTGAATGATCCGTTGTACCTCGGCCTGCCCGAGAAGCGCATCGAGGGCAGGGAATACGACGACCTGATCCAGGAGTTCGTGTCCGGCGTGCAGGAGGTGTTCCCCAAGGCTCTCCTCCAGTTCGAGGACTTCGCCAATCACAACGCGTTCCGCCTGCTGGAGAAGTACCGGAACGAGGCCTGCACCTTCAACGACGACATCCAGGGCACCGCGTCTGTCACCTTGGCCGGCCTGTACTCGGCCGGGCGCATCACCGGGCGCAAGCTCACCGACGAGGTCATCCTGTTCCACGGCGCCGGCGAGGCGGCCATCGGCATCGGCGACCTCGTCGTCGGCGCGATGATGGCCGAAGGCCTGACCAAGGAGCAGGCGAAGGCCCGCTGCTGGTTCATGGACTCCAAGTCGCTCGTCGACAGCAGCCGCACCGACCTTCAGCACCACAAGCTGGCCTACGCTCACAAGCACGACCACGGACCGGTGCCGAACCTGCTCGCGGCCGTCAAGGCGATCAAGCCCACCGCGCTCATCGGCGTCTCGGGCATGGCCCAGCAGTTCACGAAGGAGATCATCGAGGAGATGGCGCGGCTCAACGAGCGGCCGCTGATCTTCGCGCTGTCCAACCCTACCGCCAACGCCGAATGCTCGGCCGAGCAGGCCTACGGCCTGTCCGACGGACGGGCGATCTTCTGCAGCGGCAGCCCCTTCCCGACGTACGTCTACAAGGGGCGGACCTTCGTGCCCGGCCAGGGGAACAACGCCTACATCTTCCCGGGCGTCGGCCTGGGCGTGGTGGCGGTCGCCTCCAAGCGCGTCACCGACGAGATGTTCGCCGAGGCCGCGCGCGCGCTGGCGAAGCTCGTGACCGAGGAGGATCTCGAGCAGGGCGCGCTGTTCCCGCCCTTGACCAAGATCCGCGAGATCTCGGCGAAGATCGCGGCCGCCGTGGCCGAGGTCTGCTATCTCCGCGGGCTGGCGGCGGCGCCGCGGCCGAAGGACCTCCTTGAGAGCATCGAGGCCATGCAGTACAAGCCCGAATACATCGATTACGTTTAAATGGAGAAAACAATGAGCACCGTCGGCACCCCCGAAAGACCCCTGTGCGTCGCGATCATCGGAGCCGGGCCCTCCGGCTTCTACGCCGCGGAAGCCTTGCTTAAAGCTCCCGGCCTCTCCGTCCGCATCGACCTCTACGACCGCCTGCCCTCTCCGTTCGGGCTCGTGCGCGGCGGCGTGGCCCCGGACCATCAGAAGATCAAGTCGGTGACGGCGGTCTACGAGAAGGTCGCGATGGACCCGCGGCTGCGCTTCTTCGGCGGCGTGAGGCTCGGGACCGACGTCATGATCGAGGACCTGCGCGCGCGCTACGACCAGATCGTCTACGCGGTCGGCTGCGAGAGCGACCGGAAGATGGGCATCCCGGGCGAGGACCTCGACGGCTCCTTCTCGGCCACCGAGTTCGTCGGCTGGTACAACGGCCACCCCGACCACCGCCACCGGACCTTCGACCTGTCCTGCGAGGACGTCGCGGTCGTCGGCATCGGCAACGTCGCGATGGACGTGACGCGCCTGCTGGCCTGCGACCCCGAGCGGCTCGCCAAGACCGACATCGCGGACTACGCGCTGGCGGCCCTGCGCGAGAGCAAGGTCAAGACCGTCTGGCTGCTCGGCCGACGCGGACCCGCGGAAGCCGCCTACTCGCCCGTCGAGATCGAGGAGTTCGGCAGGCTCGAGGGCTGCGACCTCGTCATCAAGCCCGAGGAGGCCGTCGTCAGCGAGGTCTCCCGCCTCGACAAGGCCGACGCCAGCGACAAGAAGAAGGTCGCCTACGTCCAGGAGCACGCCAAGAAGGGCGAAGGGACGCAGGCCCGCAAGATCCGCCTGCGCTACTGCGTCTCGCCCGTCGAGCTCATCGGCGAGGGGGGCAGGATCAAGTCGGTCATGCTCGAGAGGAACAAGCTCGTCGACGACGGCAAGGGCGGCGCCAAGTGCGTCGGCATCAAGGAGTACGAGACGATCCCCGCCGGCCTGATCCTGCGCTCGGTCGGCTACCGCGGCATCCCGATCACCGGGGTGGCGTTCGACGAGAAGTCGGGCCACATCCCTCACGTCGACGGCCGGGTCACCCTCGGCGGCGCCGCGCTGCCGGGCGAGTACGTCGTGGGCTGGGCCAAGCG
>JAKFCD010000099.1:0-50678 GCA_036676805.1 Elusimicrobiota bacterium | reverse complement strand
TTCTACCGCTTAACCTTCAGGTTTTCGCGAAGCGAAAACCCTGGCGCCGCAAGGCGCCATGTCGTTCAAGCACCCTTGTCAGCACGTGTCCAGGCGTTGTTTCAAAACCCTATGAACTGGGAGGCCCCTCCCCCTTGCGCGAACCGGGAAGTCCCGCTACACTCCTATCCCGAGCCTACGACAGCGGCTCGGACCGGAGGAAATCCCGCATGAAGAAAAAGGTCCAGCGTGCCGCCGCGAAGGCGGCCCCCCATAAGGTCAAGAAGGCTCCCATGCGCCGCCTCGTCCTGAAGGCCGCGCCCGCGGAAGCGATGACCGCCGACGAGGTCTCGCATCTCGAAACTTTGGTCAAGCGCTTTGAAGACAGCGAAAAAGCCTGGCAGCGCATGACGGCCCCGATCGACGACGCCGATCCGTGGACGCAGGTCGAGGAGCACATGGTCGCGCGCCGCGACGACGCGGAAAGAACCTGGAAGTTCTTCTCGAAATAGGCGCCTCGCGGACGCCCGACGCCCCCGCCCCCCGCTTCGATTCGCCTTCGGCGAATCGGACGGGGGGCGGGCTCTTTTTCCTATAATCAAGACGATGAAAGCCTCCTCCCGTTCGTCGCGCCGGACGAACATGATGATCGCGGCGGCGCTGCTGATGATCGCGGCGGCGTTCGCCGCCTATTCGGTCATCATGATGAGCTGGTTCAAGTCCCCGTCGCGCCCGGGCGCGGCCGTCATTACGAGGGCCGAGGCGGAGGAGCGCCTGGCCGCCGCCCGCCGGGATTTCCGGGCCCGGCTGCTCGACGCGCGCGCGCACCTGCGCCTCTCCGACGCCCTATGGAAGGCGGGCCGGCCGGTCGACTCCTTCTACGTTTTGTACGCCGCCCGCCAGCTTTTCCCCGAGGACGCCTTCCGTCGCGCCCACGCCGAGGTGGTGCTGGGCGCGGGCGGGCCCGCCGGCGAGGTCCGCCGCCGTCTCGAAGGCCTGCGCGACGCGGCGTCGAGCGTCCCGGTCCACGCGGAGGTCGCGCGAGATTATCCCGATTCGCCGGAAGGCCGGCAGTCCCTGGACGCCTTGTCTCGCATGGCCGCCGGCGACGAGCACGCTCAGGGCGGGGAGTCCTCCCAGCTGGCCCGCGCCGCCCTCGAGGAGCTCCACCACGGCGACCCCAAGCACGCGGGCAAGCTCGCCGCGCTCGGCATGGCGTTCTTCGCGCGCGGAGATTTCGCCCTGGCCCACGCGGTCGCCTCGGAGGCGCTCGCCAAGAACCCCGATCAGGCGGGGGCCGCGCAGATCCTCGGAGCGCTGGCGCTGCAGCGGAAGGACATGGACGGGGCGATGCGCTGGCTCGCCGCGTCCTGGGACCGAAACCCCGACGACCTCTACAGCGCCTCGAAGCTGGCGCAGATCTACGACAAGCGCCGCGCCGACGCCGAGAGCGCGCTGCCGTTCTATCTGGCCCTTCACCGGCAGAATCCCGATTTCGCGGACGGGGGAGAGCCGGTCGAGCGCCGCATACGCGAGACGCTCGACGCCCGCCGGGAGTCGCTGCTGAAGCTGGCCCCGGTCGAGGGGCTCGGCGCGCGCTTCGCCCTCGAGGACGCCTCCCTGCGCGCCGAGGCCTGCCTGCGCGCCGCGGCTTTCCAGGATCCGCGCTGGATCGACCGCCTCAGCGAGCTGCTCGATGACGACGCCGAGATCGTGCGCCGCAACGCCGACTACGCGCTCTTCGAGATCGGCAAGAAGGGGCGCGAGGCCCTGCAGGCGCGCCGGGACCTCTGGCTCGCCAGCGACAAGCCTCTCGTGCGCATACGCGCGCTCAACCTGTTCGCCGACCTCGAGGGCAAGAACGCCCTGCCCGCGCTGGCGACGGCGCTGCGCGACCCCAATCCGGCCGTGCGCGCCTACGCCAAGGTGATGGTCCTCGATCATTACTACGCGGATCTGCCCGAGGGGGCCAAGCTGCGCGCGAGCTATCTCGCCTCGGAGCGCGACCCCGAGGCCCTGTCTTTGCTGGCCCGCTTCCCCGCGCGATGACCTTCGTCGACACTCACGCTCACCTGGGCGACGCCCAGTTCGACGCCGATCGGGACTCCGTGTTCGAGCGCGCGGCCGCGGCCGGCGTGACCCGGATCGTGGAGATCGCCGATCATCCCGACGAATGGGGGCGAGCCGTCGCCATCGCGCGCGCGCGCCCCTCCGTCTCACGCTGCACCTTGGGCCTTCATCCTTATTACGCCGGCCTTTACGACGACGCCTTTCTTCCCAAGCTGCGCGCCGCGCTCGACGCCGCTCCCGAGGCCGTGGCCATCGGGGAGATCGGCCTCGACTACGCGCGCGCCGAGGTCGCCCATGACGTCCAGCGGCGCGCCTTCGAGGCGATCGCCGCCGCGGCCCGGTCCTGGGACGTCCCGGTCGTCGTGCACTGCCGCGACGCCTTCGCCGACCTGATTCCCATCCTCGAGAACGTCTACGGCGGCAAGCCGCCCGGCGGATTTTGGGGCGTGGTCCACTGCTTCACCGGAACGCCCGACGACGCAGCGGCGTGCACGGCCCTCGGCTTCGCCCTCGGCGCCGACGGCCCGGTGACCTACAAGAAGAACGACGCCCTGCGCGAGGCCTTCCGGCTCGCGGGCCCCGACGCGACCGTGCTCGAGACCGATTCTCCCTACCTTCCGCCCCAAAGCAGCCGCGGCAAGCGCAACGAGCCCGCGGCCATCCTAGAGATCGCGGCCAAGCTCGCCGAGGTCTGGGGCGTCCCGCTCGACGAGGCCGGCCGGCGCACGAGCGCCGCCGCCGCCGCGCTGTACCGCTGGCCGTGATCCGCCCGCTCGAGGAAGACGAGCTCCCCGAGGCCGCCGCGCTCGCCGCCGCCGCCTTTCGCGAGGACCCGGGCTTCGCTCACATTCTGCCCGACGACGCGGAGCGCCGGATCCGCCTTCCCTCGCTGCTCGGCGCCCTGCTGCGTGCCGATCGCGACGCCGGAGGGCGCGTTCGCGGCGCCTTCGACGAGGGGGCCCTCGTCGGAATCTCCTCGGTGATTCCGCCTGAGGCCGACGGCCCCGGCCTGCCCGATTGGATTCGGCACTTTCCCGAGCTGGGCTGGTTTTTTCTCAAGCCGGCCGCGATGCTTCGCGGGCTGGCGTTGAGCCGCGCCGTCGCCGAGCGCCGCGCGCGGGGCGCGGACTATCTCCGGCTGATCGCGGTGCATCCGGCGGCGCAAGGGCGCGGCGTCGGCGCGGCCCTCCTCAACGCCGCCCCGAAGTCCCTCTACCTCGAGACGTTCACGGATGAAAACCGCGCATGGTATGAGGCGCGGGGCTTCTCCTTGCTGATGGAGGTGCGCTCGCCCGTCCGGCCGACGTTCTGGGCTATGCGGCGCGGCCAGACTTCGCAAAGTGATATATTATGAGGCGTGACGCCCCAGTCAACCCCACTTCCCCCGGGCCGAAGCGGGCTGCCTTTCATCGGAGAGACCCTCTCTTTTTTAAAGGACGGTTTCGCATTCGTCGAAGACCGCGCTCGGAAACACGGACCGATCTTTCGCACTAGAATTCTCGGCAAGAACACGGCCGTGATCGTCGGTCCCGACGCGTGTTCGACGTGGATCGACACTAGCCGGATCGCGCGTTCCGGGGCGACCCCGGGGTTTATCTTCGAACTTCTAGCGGGGCCGAGTCTCCCGCATCTCGACGGAGCCGAGCACGCGAAGCGCCGAGCGGTGCTGCTCGAGGCGTTTACGCCGGAGGCGCTCGCCGCCTATGTTCCCGGCGTGGAACGGATCGTCGGGGGCGCGCTCGAACGCTGGACGGCCGCTCCCGAGATCCGCTTGATTCCCGAGCTCAAGCGCCTCGCCATCGAAGGGATTTGCGGGAGCTTTATGGGCATAGAAACCGACGCCGTCCTGCGGCGCGTCGTCGGGAACTACGACACGCTCCTCAAGGGGATCGGCGGTATTCCGTTCGCGCTGCCCGGAACGGCCTTCAAGCGCGCGCTCGGCGCGCGCGACGACCTGCTCGTTCTATGGGAGGACGTAATTCGTCGTCACAAGGACGCCCCTACCGGGGACGGTCTGTCCCGTATTCTCGGCGCCTCCGGCGAGGACGGGTTTACGATCGAGCCCGACGCTCTCAAGCGCGAACTGCACCACATAGTGATCGCCGGCTACATCGTGTTCGCGGAGATCGCGAGTCTCGTCATCGAGCTCGACCGGCGGCCCGAGCTCAAGGCGCGGCTTGCCGAAGAGGCCGCCGCGCTCGGCAACGGCCCTCTCACGCTCGAACGCCTAGACGGCGGCGACCTGCTGACGCGGTTCGTGCTCGAAGTCAAGCGCGTCACGCCCGTCGTTCCGGCCTTCTTCGGGCTGTCCAAAAGCGAATTCGAGTTCAAGGGCTCGCGCGTTCCGAAAGGCTGGATGGTCCTCTGGTCCCCTTACGCGTCGATGCAGGAAGGCGGAATCTACGCCGATGCGGGGAAGTTCGACCCGGACCGGTTCGCGCCGCCGCGATCCGAGGACACGAAGCACGAACACGCCTTTGTTCCCCAAGGAGCGGGCTCTAAACGGACGTCCCACCGCTGTCCGGGCGAGGATTACGCGACGCTGTTCATGAAGGTCTTCCTCTTTTCCATCTTGAAGAAAGGGATTTGCTGGTCGTTTCCCCGGCAGCGGCTCGAATACGACATGGGAATGACCCCGCCCGAACCGAAGGACGGGCTCCGCGCCGCGTTCACCCGCGGAGCGCGACGATGACGCCGGGAGAAATCGTTTCCCGGCAGCGAAAATTCTTCGATTCGGGCCAGACCCGCGACTATGCGTTTCGCGAGCGCGCGCTGCGCACGCTGCGCGCGGTCATCGAGACCGACGAGCGGAAGATCTTCGAGGCGCTCAAGAAGGACCTCGGGAAATGCGATTTCGAGGCCTACCTCGGCGAAGTCGGCATCTGTCTGTCCGAAATCAGCGACATGCTCAAGCACCTCAAGGCCTGGATGCGTCCGCGCAAGGTCGGCACGCCGCTGAATCTGTTTCCGGGCAGCAGTTGGATTTATCCCGATCCGTACGGCGTATGCCTGATCATGGCGCCGTGGAACTATCCATTCAATCTCGCGATCGCCCCTCTCGTCGGGGCGATCGCGGGGGGCAACTGCGCGATACTCAAGCCCTCGGAGCTCGCGCCTAACGTGTCGAGGGTCCTCGCCGAGCTTCTGGGAGCCGCGTTCGACCCTGAGCACATTGCGGTCGTCGAGGGCGATCTTGAAGTCAACAAGGCCGTCCTGCGCGAACGCTATGATCTTATTTTTTTCACGGGCAGCACGGCGGTCGGTAAGATCGTGATGCGCGCGGCGGCCGAGCACTTGACGCCGGTCGTTCTCGAACTCGGCGGCAAAAGTCCGTGCATCGTCGACGCGGACGCCGATATCGAGGTGGCGAGCCGGCGGATCGGGTGGGGAAAATACCTCAACGCCGGCCAGACCTGCGTCGCGCCCGACTACCTGCTCGTGCACGAAACGGTCAAGGACGCGTTCGTCGGCGCGCTCAAACGACGCCTCGGTGAGTTCTACGGGGAGGACCCGGCCGCGAGCCCCGACTATCCGCGCATCATCAGCGAGCGTCATTTCGATCGGTTGGCGGACCTGCTCGCGGGCCAGAGCGTCATTCACGGCGGACAGCGGGACCGGGAGAGCAAGTACTTCGCGCCGACGCTCGTGGACGCCCCGCGATGGCAAGACCCGATCATGCAAGAGGAAATCTTCGGACCGCTTTTGCCGATTCTCGCCTTCCACGAGCTCGACGATGCGATCCGGACGATCAACGAGCGTCCGAAGCCGCTCGCGCTTTACTACTTCGGCCGCGACCCGGAGCGCCAGGAGCGGGTGCTGTCGCGGACCTCGTCCGGCGGGGGTTGCGTCAACGAGACCGTCATGCACCTCGTCAACTCGAATCTGCCGTTCGGCGGGGTCGGAGCGAGCGGGATGGGCGCTTACCACGGCAGGGACAGCTTCGAGACTTTTACGCACGCGAAATCTGTGCTCAAGCGTCCGTGCCTGTTCGACAACCCGCTCCGGTACGCGCCCTATGGCGACAAGCTGCGGTTTTTAAGATTCTTCTTGAGTTAGCCGGCAGGCTAAACGTTCGAGATGAAGACGTTCTTGACCTCGGAGTAGAGGTCGAGCGCCTTGAGGCCGAGCTCGCGGCCGAGGCCGGAGCCCTTGTACCCGCCGAAGGGGGCCTCGAGATGGACGCTTGAGCTCGTGTTCACCGAGATGACCCCGCTCTGCACCGCGCGCGTCACCCGCAGGACGCGGCCGACGTCGCGGGTCCACAGGGAGGCCGAGAGGCCGTAGGCGGAGTCGTTGGCCAGCGCGATCGCCTCGCCTTCATCCTTGAACGGGATCACGCAGACGACCGGCCCGAAGATCTCCTCGCGGGCGATCTTCATCTCGGCGTCGGCGCCCGCGAACACGGCGGGCGCGAAGTAGAAGCCGTTCTTGGGGACGCCCTTGGGCCGCACGCCGCCGCACAGGAGCTCGGCGCCCTCGGCCTTGCCCGAGGCGATGTAAGCAGCGATCTTCGAATGCTGCCGGTGCGAGATGACGGGGCCGATCTGGGTCCCCTTTTTTTCCGGATGGCCGACGATGAATCTTTTGGTCCGCGCGACGAGCTTCGCGACGAACTTGTCGTGGAGCTTGCGGTGGACCAGGATCCGGGAGCGCGCGCAGCAGTCCTGACCGGCGTTGTAGAACACGGACCAGACGGACTTCTCCACGCATAGGTCGAGATCGCAGTCGTCGAAGACGATGTTCGGCGACTTCCCCCCCAGCTCGAGCGAGACGCGCTTGATGCCGTCGGCCGCCTCCTTCATGATGCCCGTGCCGACGGCCGTCGAGCCGGTGAACGAGATCTTGCGCACGCGCGGATGACGGACGAGCGCGTCGCCGCAGCCCGGCCCCGGGCCCGGGACCACGTTGAGCACGCCCTCGGGCAGGCCCGCCTCGGCGGCGAGCTTGGCCAGCGCCAGCGCGGTGAGCGGGGTCTCGGGCGAGGGCTTGAGCACGACGGTATTGCCGCAGGCCAGCGCGGGCCCCAGTTTCCAGGCCGCGATCACGAGCGGGAAGTTCCAGGGCACGATGAGGCCGCACACGCCGACGGGCTCGCGCAAGGTGTAGTCGAGGCCGTCGCCCGCGACCGGGATCGTCTCGCCGAAATGCTTGTTGGCCGCTCCGCCGTAGTACTCGAAGGTGTCGGCGGCCAGGTCCATCTCCTCGCGCGCGTCCCCGAGCGGCTTGCCGGCGGTGCGGCACTCGAGCAGAGCCAGGGGCTCGCGCTGGGCGCGGATCAGGCCCGCGATCTTGAGGAGGATGCGGCCGCGCTCGCGGGCGGTCATCTTGGACCAGGGACCGCCGGCCGCCTTCACGGCGGCGTCCACCGCGGCGTCGATGTCGGCGGCTCCGCCCTCGGACACCTTGGCCAGCAAAGCGCCGTCGGCGGGGTTGACGACGGGATAGGTCCGGCCCGAGAGCGCGGAGACCGGCCCGCCGTCGATCCACAGCTTGGTCAGCATCTCAGAAGTAGTTCGACGTGATGCCGCCGTCGACGACCATGGCGGCGCCGTTGGTCCAGCGCGACTCGTCGGAGGCGAGATACAAGGCCATGTTCACGATGTCCTCGGACTTGCCGAACCGGCCCATGGGGATGCGGTTGAGGCGCTTGGCCTTCTCGGCGGGCTCCTTGAAAAGCCAGGCGGTCAGCAGGGGCGTCTCGATGGGTCCCGGGCAGATGGCGTTGGTGCGGATGCCCTTGGGCCCGTACTGCACGGCGAGGGACTTCGAGAGGGCGAGCACCGCGCCCTTGGAGGCGGTGTAGGCGTCCTGAGGGACCGTGCAGCCGACGAGGGCCACGAACGAAGCCACGTTGATGATCGAGCCGCCGCCGGCGGCCAGCAGCTCGGGGATGCCGTGCTTGCAGACGAGATAAACGCCTTTGACGTTGACGGCCAGCACCGTGTCCCAGACTTTTTCCTCCGTGTTCGTCACGGAGTTGTCGTCGTTCGGGAAGATGCCCGCGTTGTTGTACAAGACGTCGATTTTTCCGTAGGCCTTCACGCCCGCGGCGATGCCGGCCTTGACCTCCTCTTCCTTGGCGACGTTCATCGCGACCGCGACCGCATCCCCTCCGGCGGCCTGGGCGGACAGAACGACCCTCTGGGCCGCCTCGAGATTCATGTCGCAGGCGACGACCTTGGCCCCCTCGCGGGCGAAGCGCACCGTTGCCTCGGCTCCCATGCCCGACCCCGCGCCGGTGATGAGGACGACCTTGCCGTCGAGGCGCCCGGTCATGAGATGACGAGGAAGCCGGCTTTCTTGACCGCTTCGCGCAGGCGGGTCTTGCCGAGGTCGGTGTCGAGCCCCCGGTCGGTGGTCACGGTCAGGTTGCGCACGACCCGGCCGCGGCCGCGGAGCTTGCCGACGAGGGTGGAGATGTCCTTCGCCGCCGCCCGGACGTTGGTGACGCCGTCCTTGGCGAACCAGCGGATGGTGACGGTGCCGCTCTTGCGGCTGGGCATCAGCTTGAGCGTCAGGGCGGTCTCGGTGACGAACAGGTCTCCGACCTCTTCCTGCGAGTTCTTATCGATCATGCGAGTCTCCTTCTCGGCGAGGGGGTCAGAATACCAATTTGTCAGCGGGCGAGGGAAGGCTGGATCAGCCAGCCCTTTTCCTTGGCCTTGGCCTCGAGAGCCTTGTCGCCGGACAGGATCACGCGCACGCCGCCGCCATAGGCCATCAGGTCCAGGTCGGCCGAGTCGCGGGCGAGCGCGAGATCGGGAGCTCGTCCCAGGCTGGCCTTTATGATTTCCGCCTTGCCGCCGAGCGTGGGCACCGGCTTGAGCACCGAAGCCGAGTAGCGGACGCCGTCGGGCGCGGCGCGTATGCCGGCGACGCGGCTCGGGTCGATGCCGTAGTCCGCGGCGGCCGCGAGCAGGACCGGGTGGGGGACGTCGTCGACGACCCACACGTCGACCCCGGCCTCCCGCAGCTTGAGGGCCAGGTCGCGCATCTCGGGGACCAGGCGCAGGCCGCGGCGCACGCGCAGCGGGGCCGCGTCCATCTCCTCGGAACGGACGAGCTCCACGCCCCCCGGGCGGGACTTCTCGGCGGCGAGGGCTCGGCGCGAGTAGTCTACGGCCTCGTCCTCCCCCCAGCCCGCCCACAGCCGCATCAGATATTGGCGGCACTCGCGGCGGCCGACCTCCCGGCAAAGGCCGACGTAGCTTCCGAGGACGGCCTTGCGGAAGATGTGGAAGTTCGGCTGCGAGGACCAAGTCGCGCTCGACAGCGGAATGAACTCGTTGTAGGCGGCGCGCGCCGGCTGGCGGCCGCGGCCGGCCGGCATGATCTCCCACCACGCGTCGTCGAAGCGGAAATCGACGTCGGTCGTCAGCCGCAGGAACACGAGCTCGGCCGGATCGCCGACGACCAGCGCGTCGCTCCACGGAAGCACGGCGACCGGCGGCCGCGCCGGATCATAGCCCGGCGCGCCCTTCCAGTTCTCGGCGAGGAATTGATCGAGGGCCGCCCGGACCGGCGGCGACCAGCGGCCCGGCATCAGCCGCGGCGCGACCGGAACGGTCGAGACCGCGACCTCCGCGACGGCCGCGCGCTTGGGCATCCGGCGGAAATTCTTCGGCCTGCGCGCCTCGGCGGGAACGGCCGCGAGCGC
Organism: Elusimicrobiota bacterium; assembly: GCA_036676805.1. Classification (GTDB taxonomy): domain Bacteria; phylum Elusimicrobiota; class Elusimicrobia; order UBA1565; family UBA9628; genus GWA2-66-18. Next base: position 40,972 of record JAKFCD010000099.1, on the reverse strand, counting down.
GAGCAGCGCGAGAATAATCGCCGATTTCGGAAAATTTTTTCTCATCCTCGTCGAGCAATGTTATAAAATATCGACGACGTACATTCTCCGTCGGAGGATCACCAGCCAACATGGCGAACATCAAGAAGTCGGACCTGCTTAAGGAAGAGATCGAGCACATCGACATCACCAAGCATGACATGCGTCCTCTCGTCGAGGCCTATTCGAAGATGTCCTTCTCCGCCCGCGACCTCGCGCGCGCGAGCAACATCTACGATAAGATGCTCGCCGACAAGGAATGCGGGGTGATCCTCTGCCTGGCGGGTTCGTTGTTCTCCGCGGGGCTCAAGAAGATCGTGTGGCAGATGGTCGAAAGCAACATGGTCGACGCGATCGTGTCGACCGGCGCGAACATCGTGGACCAGGATTTTTTCGAAGCCCTGGGCTTCAAGCACTACAAGGGCTCGAAGTGGGAAGACGACATGGCCCTGCGCGGCGCGCGCGTCGACCGCATCTACGACACCTTCATCGACGAGGATGAGCTCGGCGCGTGCGACAACACGATCTCGGAGATCGTGGGCAACCTCAAGCCGAAGCCCTATTCCTCGCGCGAGATCGTCGAGGAGATGGGAAAGTACCTCGTGAAGAAGTCCAAGGTCAAGGACTCCATCGTGCTGTCCGCCTATAAGAAGGGCGTTCCGATCTTCATCCCGGCCATGTCGGACTGCTCGGCCGGCTTCGGGTTCCTCCACCACCAGTGGCACAACCCCGAGAGCCACGCGTCGATCGACTCCGCGAAGGACTTCCGGGAGCTCGTGCGCGTCAAGCTCGACTGCGGCGACACGGGCCTTCTCATGATCGGCGGCGGCGTGCCCAAGAACTTCGCCCAGGACGTGACGGTCGGCGCCGAGATGATCGGCCTCGAGCCGATCATGCACAAGTACGCGGTGCAGATCACGGTGGCCGACGAGCGCGACGGCGCTTTGTCGGGCTCGACTTTGCGCGAGGCGTGCTCGTGGGGCAAGGTCGCGGTCACCGACGAGCAGATGGTCTTCTCCGAAGCCACCGTGGCGCTCCCGGTCCTCGCGGGGTACGCCTGGCACAAGGGCAGCTGGAAGAAGCGGCGCGAGCGCCGCTTCAACGCGCTGCTCAACGACGAGAAGGCGAAGATTCCCGTCGCCCTCCGCTAGATCACGATGGGTCGGGTCTTCTCCGACCTCAAGACGGCAGAATACGGCGCCTCGGGCCACCCCGAGGCGCCGTTTCGCGTGGTAGACACCTCGGCCATGCTCAAGGCGGCCGGTCATGTCATCGAGAAGCCGTCGATTTCGGCCTGCGCCGCCGACGTTCAGCTATTGCACGGCAAAGGTCATCTCGACTCGATCAAGAGCGGCGGCTTCGTCGATCCGGATACTCCGGCGTTCCATAATATCGCCGACATCGCCATGATCAGCCTGTCGGGCGCGCTCTCCGCCGCCGACGCCGCGCTCGCGGGCGAGCCGTCCTTCTCCCTGATGCGCCCGCCCGGCCATCACGCGGGCAAAGACAGGGTCGCGGGATTCTGCTACCTGAATAATCTGGCGCTCGCGGTGGCGCGCCTCCAAAAGGCGAAGCCCGGCCTCAAGGCCGCGATCGTCGACTTCGACGTGCATCACGGCGACGGCACCGAGTCCTTGGTGCTCGGCCGCGAGAACACGTCGTTTCTTTCCCTGCATCAGTATCCGCTCTACCCGGGCTCCGGCGGCGAGACGCGCGGCAACTGCGAGAATGTCCCTCTCGAGGCCGGCACGGACGGGGATCGCTGGCTGCGTGCGTTCGAGCCGAGGCTTGAGACGCTCCTGAGCGCGAAGCCCGACATTCTGGCCGTCTCCGCCGGCTTCGACGCGTATAAAGGAGACCCTATCGCGGGCCTCAAGCTCGACCGGGCGACCTTCAAGCGCATCGGCTCGCTTTTGGCGCAGAGCAAGCTCCCCCGCTTCGCCGCGCTCGAGGGCGGCTACTCCAGGGACCTCCCCCTCCTCGTCGAGAGCTTCCTCGACGGATTCTTCTAGGGGGTCTGACCCCGGGTGTTGCGTTGTTGTAGAATCAACCATGCTCGACTTCGACCCCAACTCCGCGCCCGGCGAAGATCCCGGGATATTCGGACTTCCTCACGAGGAGAATGACGCCGCCCTTGTCCTCGTTCCGGTGCCCTGGGAGGCGACGACCTCCTACGGAGGCGGAACCTCGAAGGGCCCGGCCGCCATCCTGAAGGCGAGCGCCCAGGTCGACCTCTTCGACGGCGAGGTGCACCGGCCTTACGAGCCGGGAATCTTCATGCGCCCCGAGTCGAAGGAGGTCCGGGCATGGAACAAGGCCGCCAAAGCCGCCGCGCAGAAGGTCATTAAGGAAGGCGGCCGCGTCGAAGGCGATAAGAGCCTGCGAAAGGCTCTCGAAACGGCCAACGACCTCGGCGGCAAGCTCAACGACTGGGTCTACCGCGAGACCAAGGGCCTCATGGACGCGGGCAAGATCGTCGGCATCGTCGGCGGCGACCACAGCGTGCCTTACGGCGCGTTCCGCGCGGCCGCGGAGCATCACGGCGAATTCGGCCTGCTGCACTTCGACGCCCACTCGGATACCCGCGCGGCTTATGAAGGCTTCACCTGGTCGCACGCCTCCATCATGCGCAACGCGCTGGAAAACATACCTCAGATCACCCGGATCACCCAGGTCGGCATCCGCGACTTCTGCGAGCAGGAGCACGAGTACACGCGCGCCCTCGGCGGACGGGCCAAGGTCTACTTCGACCGGGACCTGCACCGCCGCCGCTTCGCCGGAGAGCCGTGGATGAAGACGGCCCGGGAGATCGTCGCCACGCTCCCCAAGCAGGTCTGGATCACCTTCGACATCGACGGCCTCGATCCGAAACTGTGCCCCCACACGGGCACGCCGGTCCCCGGCGGCCTCGAGCTCGCCGAGGCCGCGCACCTGATCGGCCTCGTCGCCCGCTCGGGCCGGAAGATACTCGGCTTCGACCTCGACGAGGTCTCTCCGGCGTCGGGCGGCAAGGACGAGTGGGACGCCAACGTCGGCATGCGCCTCCTTTATAAGCTCGCCGCTTGGACCATGGTCAGCCGCGGCCTGCGCAAAGCCCGCGAATGAAGGTCCTCGTGGTCATGGGCACTCGGCCCGAGGCCATCAAGCTCGCCCCGGTCGCGGCGGCGCTGCGCCGGCGCAAGGGGTTGAGAACGTTCGTGTGCGCGACGGCGCAGCACCGCGAGCTTCTCGACCAGGCCCTGAAGCTCTTCTCCCTCAAGCCGGATTTCGATCTCGATCTGATGCGCCCGGGCCAGTCCCCCGGCGCCCTGGCCAAGCGGGCGGCCGCGTCGCTCGGCCCGCTGCTGGACGGCCTGCGCCCGGACATGGTCGTCGTCCAGGGAGACACCACCACGGCCGCCGCCGCCGCGCTGTGCGCATTTGAGAGGAATATTCCGGTGGCGCACGTAGAAGCAGGATTAAGGTCTTTTGATTTGAACGATCCCTTTCCTGAGGAACGCAATCGGATCGTGATCGATTCGATCTCCTCGCTCATCTTCCCCCCCACTCCAGCCGCCAGACATAATCTGTTGAAGGAAAATCTGCGCGGCCGCATGATGTTCATGACAGGCAACACCGTGGTCGACGCATTGAATGTTTTTAATTCCGCCGAAGGCGGAAAAGCTCCAAAGCCTCTTACCCCTCACGAGGTTTTGGTGACCTTGCACCGCCGCGAGATCCACGGAAATCCGTTAAAGCGGATTTATCGCTGTCTTCTCGAGCTGGTTAAACAGCACGAGAATCTGTTGTTCGTCTATCCGGTGCACCCCAATCCGTTGATCTTAAAAACCGCGAAGCGCCTGCTCCGGCACCCGCGCATCCGTCTTCTTCCTCCCCTGTCCTATCCCGATTTCCTCGCCCAGCTGAAGCGCTGCCTCTTCGTCATCACCGACTCCGGCGGCGTCCAAGAGGAGGCGGTCTGCCTGCGCAAGCCGGTCCTCGTCGTGCGCGCGAAGACCGAGCGCCCGGAGGTGCTCTCGAGCGGCGCCGGCCGCCTCGTCGGCCTCGACCCGCGCAAGCTGGCTTTCTGGACCGGAAGGCTGCTGAGGAATCCCGCGCTTTTTCGGCGCATGAGCCGGGCTCCCAATCCCTACGGCGACGGCCGCGCCGCGCGGCGCGTCGCCGCGGGAGTCGCCCACTGGTTCGGGCTGGCGCCGAGGCCGGCGGATTGGAAACCGATTTTGACTCGCCGCGCCAAAGGGGCTAGAATTAGCTCCTAAGTGACCCTTCTCCCTTCCCGAACGGTGGATCGCTGCCGCTGCTGCGGTTCCGGGCGGCTGCGCCGGTATCTCGACATGGGCCTAACCCCCCTGGCGAACTCCTATCTGGAGGCCCCGCGGCTCCTCGAGCCGGAATTCAAGGAGGAGCTCTGCCTTCAGCTTTGCCTTGATTGCGGCCTATCGCAGCTGACGAAGGTCGTCCACCCGGACCGCATGTTCCGGCACTACCTGTACGTCAGCTCGACGACCGCGACGATCCGGGAACACTTCGGAGAATTCGCGCGCACCGCCGCCGGCGCCGCCGGAGCCGGACCCGGCGACCTCGCCCTCGACGTCGCCTCCAACGACGGCTGTCTCCTGGACGCCTTCCGGTCCGCGGGCCTCGAGATACTGGGGGTCGATCCGGCCGAGAACCTGGCGCGAGAAGCCAATGCGAAAGGCCTTCGCACCGAATGCGCCTATTGGTCGGCGTCCGTCGCCGCCCGCGTCGTCGCGCGCCGCGGCCGGCCGAAGATCATCACGGCGGCGAACGTCTTCGCCCACGCCGACGATCTCGATGAGTTCATGCGCGGAGTCGACGCCGCGCTGGCGTCCGACGGCATCTTCGTCATCGAATGCCCCTACGTGCTCGATTTCATCCGGAAATGCGCGTTCGACACGGCCTATCACGAGCATCTCTCCTACCTCGGCATCACGCCCTTGGCCGCCCTGATGAAGCGGCACGAGTTCGAGATCTTCGACATCGAGCGCTTCCCGGAGATCCACGGGGGCACGATCCGGGTTTACTGCGCCAGGCGCGGCGCCAGGCCCGCCAAGGCGCCCGTCGCCGAGCACCTCGAGCAGGAGGCGGCCTTCGGCATCCGCGATCCGAGAATCTACGAGGCCTTCTCCGAGGGCGTGCGCGCCAACCGGTCGACGCTGCGCGGCCTCATCGGCGATCTTCGCGCCCGCCGGAAGACCGTCTGGGCGTACGGCGCGAGCGCCAAGGGCAACACGCTGATGAATTTTTTCGGCCTCGACGCGTCATCGGTGCCCAAGGCGATCGACGACAACCCGAAGAAATGGGGGCTGTTCGCGCCGGGCTCGCATATGGAGATCGTCGGCATCGACGCGCTCAAGACCTCCAAGGTCGACACTTTGCTGCTGCTCGCCTGGAATTTCGAGAAGGAAATCAGAAGCCGCTGCCGGGCCGCGGGTTATGCCGGCGATTTCATCCTCCCCGTGCCCCAGGCGAGGCTTGTCTCTTAAGGAGCTGGAATGAAGACACCGATCAAGACCGCATGCGTCACCGGCTGCCTCGGGTTCATGGGCTCGCACTTCACCCGCGCCTGCCTCCGGAAGGGCTGGCGGGTCTGGGGCATCGACAAGAAGACCTACGCCTCCGACCCCGCGCGCCTCGCGGAGTTCAGCCGGAACCCCGCCTTCGAGTTCCATCCGGGGGACATCGCCACGCTCGAGCATCTCTACGACGTCGACTATATCTTCAACTTCGCCGCCGAGACGCACGTCGACAACTCGATCGTCGACTCCAAGCGCTTCCTGCACTCGAACATCCTCGGCGTCCAAAATCTGCTCGAGCTTATCCGCGCGAAGCGCCATTACGGGATGCCGATCCTCGTCCAAATTTCCACCGACGAGGTCTACGGCGACATCAAGAACGGGCGCCACACCGTCGAGAGCCCCCTTCACCCGTCCAATCCGTACTCCGCCTCGAAGGCCTCGGCGGACATGCTCATCATGGCCTGGCACCGCACGCACGAGGTTCCTTACGTGATCGTGCGGCCCACGAACAATTACGGCATCGGGCAGTATCCCGAGAAGCTCATTCCCAAGTCGGTCAAGTACCTCGCGCTCGGCAAGAAGATCCCGCTGCACGGGGACGGCTCCTTCGTGCGCAACTGGCTGCACGTCGACGACACCGCCGAAGGCCTGTTCACCATCGTCGAAAAAGGCAAGACCAACCGGATCTACAACATCGCCGGCAATTACGAGGTCTCCAATCGCAAGCTCGTCGAGCTGCTCCTGCGCCGCTATTTCGGCCGGCGCGTGGACATGGAAAAGCACGTCAAGCTCCACTACGTGCGCCAGGGCGAGGACGTTCGCTACTCGATCGACGACTCGGCGCTGCGCTCCCTGGGCTGGAGCAACCGCCGGCACCTCGAGAAAGAGCTCGGGCGCATCGTCGCGTACTACAAGAATAAAGTCGTCTGGTGACGATGACGGCCCTTCTCGACTTCGCCAAGAGGCAGGCCGCGCTCCTCCTGCCCCCCGTGCTCCATTCGGCCGTGCGCGAGCTTTATTGGAGGGTCCGCCACGGCAGAAGCTGGGCGTCCTCGCAGGTCGGGTTCGAAGGCTGGGGGCTGAAAACGGTCCACTATCCCCCCTGGGCCGACGCCGGCCTGGCCGGAGCCGGCCTCGAGGACCGCTTCCTCGCCGCCCACTCCGAAATGAAGGCCGCTCTCGCCTCGGGAGAGATCCGGCTGACGCAGTTCGGCGCGGAGGCGGAGAGCGCGGCCGACTCGCTGATGTGGCGCCACTACGTCGTGTTCTGGAGCGCGGGCTTCGCGGCGGCGAACGCGCGGGCCCCCGAAATCCGCCTGGCGGAATGCGGGGTCTGCGACGGCCTCACGATCTTCTTCGCGCTGCGCGCGGCGCCGGCGGCGAAGGCGTATCTTTACGACGCCTGGGCGCCGATGAAGGACGGCGCGCTGCTTTCATCGGAGAAAGCCCTCTCCGGCTCCTACGCGTATCTCGACGTAGAGAACACGCGCCGCAACCTCGCGCGCTTCGGCGACCGCGCCGTCTGGAACAAGGGCTTCATCCCCGAGGTGTTCGCGGGCGCGGACAACCCGGACTCCGTCGCCTGGCTCCATATCGACCTGAACTCCGCGAAGCCGACGCTGAACGCCCTCGAGTTCTTCTTCGAGCGCCTCGCTCCGGGGGGCGTCATCCTGTTCGACGACTACGCGTGGCAGGGCTTCGAAGACACCCGGATCGCGGTGAGGCGCTGGAGCGCGGACAAGGGCGGCTCGCTTCTGGTCCTGCCCACGGGCCAGGCCGTTTTCCTGAAAGCCTGAATCAGGCCTTCCGGCAAACGAGGAGGAACCGCGTGCCTCGGCCCGACGCCGCGAGCAGCGCGCCCGCCGGAGCGTAGGCCGCCCGCAGGGCGCGCAGCAGCGCCGCCGGAGCGCCGGGGAAGCGGTTGCGCAGCGCGAGCTCCATGTCCACGGCCGAGGAGAAGAGCTCGTGGCGCTCCGATTCGACGCGCAGCCCCGCGTTCCCGAGCATGCGCGCCAGCGAGGCCGGCGTGAAGTGATGCAGATGGTGCGGCGCCTCCCAGGCCCAGCGGGGTCCGAAAACGGCTGCCTCGAGGGCGGCGCCGTTGGGCACCGAGGCGTAGAGGCGACCGCCCGGCTTAAGGATGCGGGATATCTCGCGCGCCGCGGCGGCCGGATCGGGCAGATGCTCGAGCACGTGCGAGGCGACGACGACGTCGAAGGACCCGTCCGCAAGGCGCTCGGAGAAGATCGTCCCCTGCCGCACGTCCAGCCCGAGCCGCTCCCGCGCGAAGCGGGCGGCCGCGGCGCCCAGCTCCACGCCGGACGCGTCCCACCCCAGCTCCGAAAGCACCTTCAGCTGCGCGCCGGACCCGCAGCCCAGCTCGAAGAGGCGCCGCCCCCCCTGCGGCCGGGGAAACGGCATGAACTTGTGCGCTGCGACGCGCAGCAGCGGCGCGAGCGGGCGCCATAAGGGGCCCGGCGCGGGCGCGACCTCGTAGCCGTAGACCACCGAGAGCAGCGCGCGCTTGAAGGCGCCGCGCCAGCCCGCCGCCGCGGCGAACGGCGGCGGCTCGGCGAAGGCGTGCGCGTGGTAATCCCCCTCGTAATAGCGCGCGAGGTCCTCTGGGATCGGGTCGATCGCGAGGTGCCCGCAGCCGCGGCAGCGCGTCAGCGTGAAAACCGAGCGGCGGTCGACGCCCGCGACGTCGAAGACCTTCTCGCGGCCGCCCCCCCCGCAGACCGGGCAGCTCATGTCCTCAGCAGCCGGCGGCGCGCCGGGAGCAGCGGCGTGCGCGCGTACAGCCGCTGCATATTCAGGTAAAAGCGGGGTGCTACGACCGCGACCAGCAAGGTCGGGGCCTTGAACAGCAGCGTGTACGGCCGCCAACCGTGCAGCGCCAGCACGCGCCTCCAGGCGGAAAGCGCGTCCCGCCAGCGGCCTTGATACCGGCTGAGAAAGAGCTCCATGAGCCAGCGCGCGATCTCGATCTCGCGCGAGACCTCGGGCTTGAGCGCGCGCCCGTGCGCGGCCAGGAAATCCCGCATCCACTGCCCCAGCTCCACGTGGAAGGTCAGGGCGCGCGCGAGCTTGGGAGCGCTGTCGTAGATCGTCTCGCCGAAAAGGTTGCTTTCATGGATGCGCCGCGTGCCGAGGCTCGCGGGCAGCACGGCCAACGGCGCCTGGGCCGCGGAGACGAAGCGCAGGCAGATGTCGTAGCCGTAGAAGAATTTTTCGGGAAACGGCGCGAAGGGCGCGATCTTGGCGCGACGGACGACGGCGCCCGACAGCGGCGTCATCGGCAGCCCCCGGTCGATGAGCTCGTCGAGCGTCACCGCCGCCGGCCCGTCCGGGTAGTCGTAGCCGGGCAGCGGTTTTCCCCCGGCGTCCGTCAAGGTGAGCCAGTGCTGCAGCATCGCCGCCTCGGGACGAGCCTTGAGATGCGCCAGGCAGCGCGAGAGCTTATCGCGGCTCCAGGTGTCGTCGGACTCCAGAATGGCGATGAATTCCCCCCTGGCCCGGGCGAAGCCGTAATTGAAGGCGCTCACCGCGCCCCCGTTCTTTTTGGCCAGCCAGGTCGCGCGATCGAGATAAGGACGCGCCGCGGCCTCGGAATCGTCGGTCGAGCCGTCGTCGACGATGAGCACTTCCCGGTCTTCGGCCGGCCAATCCTGGGCCATCACGCTGTCCAGGGCTTCGGCCAGGAACCTCGCGCAGTTGTGATTGATGACCAGGACGGTCACGGTAGGCGCGCTCACGCCTTAAATTCTCTCGAAATATCGGCCGCGTTCCCAATCGGAAACCGCGCGGTCGGAGGCGGCCTGCTCGGCGATGGCCGCGTGAAGGTAATGGGCGCGCACCTCTTCGCCGAAGGCGGCGCGAGCGGCGGGCGACTTCTCGAAGAGTCCGATCGCCTCGGTCAAGGTCCGGGGCACCGGAGAGACGTTCGCCTTGTAGGCGTCGCCGGCGAGCTCGGCCGGAGGCTCGATTTTATTCTCGATGCCGTGGAGCCCGGCCGCGATGGTCGCGGCCAGGGCGAGATAGGGATTGGCGTCGGCCCCGGGAAGGCGGTTCTCGATGCGCAGGGAGTCCCCCTCCCCGACCACGCGGAAGCCGCAGGTGCGGTTGTCGCGGGCCCAGGCGATGCGCGTCGGCGCGAAGGTCGCGGCCTGGTACCTCTTATAGGAATTGACCGTCGGGGCGAAGAGCAAGGAGAACTCGCGAGCGAGCGCCATCTGGCCGCCCAGGAACCAGCGGAATTCTTTCGTGGGTTTCCCCGCCGACGAGAATTTGGAGATCCGGCCCGCTCTATCCCACAAGCTCGCGTGGATGTGGCATGAGGAACCCGCGAGCTTGTCGCTGTATTTGGCCATGAAGGTCAGCGCCGCCCCTTTCTGCATCGCGATCTCCTTGGCGCCGTGCTTGTACACGGTGTGGAGGTCGGCCATCCGGACCGGGTCGGAGTACTCGAGGTTGATCTCGTGCTGGCCCGGGCCCCACTCGCCCTTGGAGTTCTCGACGAGCACGCCGGAGGCCTCCATCAGGTTGCGGATCTCTCCGACGACCGGCTCCTCTCTCGTTCCCTGAAGGATGTGGTAGTCCTCGATATAAGTCCCGTAGTGCTCGAGGCCCGTCCAGTTCTTCTTCTGCGCCGACTCGTAGGTCTCCCGCAGCAGGTAGAACTCGAGCTCGGTGGCCATCTTCAGCGACCAGCCCCTCGCGGCGGCGCGCGCGACCTGCTCCTTCAATATCTGGCGCGGCGCGACCGGGACCGGATGCTCGTGCTTGGCGTCGAGGACGTCCGCCACGACGAGCGCGGTGCCCGGCTGCCAAGCGAGAGGTCTCCACGTCGAGAAATCCGGAACGAGCGCGAAGTCCTGGTAGCCCTTGTCCCAGCTCGTCAGCGCGAAGCCGGGGACGGGGTCCATCTCCATGTCGACGGTGAGGAGGTAGGCGCAGGCGTGCGTGCCGTGGGCGGCGACCGATTTCGCGAAGTGGCGCGCGGTGAAGCGCTTTCCGATCCAACGGCCCTGCATGTCGGGCATGGCGAGGATCACGGTGTGGAACTTGCCCTTCTTTATATTGGCGAGCAGGGACGCGGCGTTATTCATGGGCTGAGTGTAAGATATAAGGGCAAAACTGTCCAGGGCGGCCCCGCCCGAAACATGAAAACAACAAATGATACTAAACGATACTGAGAGGTCTATAACAATCCTTAACAACAAATTGACATGGTATTGACAACTTTATGACCACATGCTAACATCAGGTGAGTTTTCACGAGTAAACATTCCGGCCTCGGAAAAATGAGTTTTCACGGGTAAAAATGACATGGTTGAAATAATCGCAATCGCGAACCAAAAAGGGGGGGTGGGGAAAACCACCACCGCCGTCAATTTAGCCTCGGCTTTGGCCGTTCTCGGCCATGAGACCTTGTTGATCGACATGGATCCCCAGGGAAACGCCACCTCAGGGGTGGGATTTAACAAGCACGAGTTCGACCCGAACATGTATGATGTTCTAGTCGACCTCCTGCCTTTGGAAAAGACCATCAAGCAAAGTCGGCTACCGAAACTATCCGCTGCGGGGGCAAATAATGACCTGGCTGGGGCTGAGATAGAACTGGTTTCGGCCTTGGCCCGCGAAAGTCGGCTTAAAGGCGCTCTTTCGGCGGTAAAAAACAGGTTTGCCTTCGTGGTCATAGATTGCCCGCCGTCTTTGGGACTTCTGACCGTCAACGCCCTCAATTCCGCGGATAAAATCGTTATTCCGATCCAAGGGGAGTACTACTCTATGGAAGGATTAGCACAATTCACAGGGGCGGTGGATAGAGTGAAAAGCGCCTTGAATCCTAGGCTTGAAACGGAGGGGGGGGTACTGACCATGTTCGATTCCCGCATGACCCTCTCCAACCAGGTTAAGGAAGAGGTCTCCAAATTTTTCGGCCCCAAGATGTTCCAATCCATCATTCCCCGGAACATCCGTCTCGCTGAAGCCCCCGGCTTCGGCCAAAGCATATTCCAGTATGACGACAAGTCCAAGGGAGCGGAAGCCTATATGGCCTTCGCCCGGGAGTTTCTTTCCCGCCGGGGCCTGTCCATGCCGCCCGCGCCCGCGACACCTGAAACCACGGAGAATCCAGCATGACCCGCAAAGCTCTCGGCCGAGGCCTCTCGGCCCTCATTCCCTCGAACCCCGCTCCCATCGCTCCGCCGCCGGCGGCGCCGGCGGCCTATCCTTCCGACGGGGGCATCACCAAGGTTCCCGTCGATAAGATCCGTCCCAACCACCTTCAGCCCCGCCGCCATTTCGAGCCCGAGGCCTTGACCGAGCTCGCCGCCTCCATCAAGCAGCACGGCCTGGCTCAGCCGATCGTCGTCTCCTATGACCTCGCGACCCGCTCCTACGAGCTGATCGCCGGAGAACGGCGCTGGCGCGCCACCCAGCTCGCCGGACTCAACGAGATCGACGTCGTCGTCCGCCAGCCCAAGGACGAGAAGCATCGCATGGCCCTGACCCTCATCGAAAACCTCCAGCGCGCCGATCTCAACCCCATCGAGGTCGCTTTGGGCTACCTCCGCCTGATGAAGGAGTTCGGCATCAACCAGACCGCGTTGGCCGAAGAGGTGGGAAAGTCGAAGGCCGCTATCTCCAACACTTTGCGGCTTCTCGAGCTCTCCGATGAGATTCAGAAAGCGCTGCAGTATGGCCAGGTCACCGAGGGCCACGGCCGAGCCTTGCTCACGATATCGGAACCCAATCTCCGCCACGCCGTGTTCCAGAAGCTCGTCGCCAACAAGCTATCGGTCCGCGATACCGAGGCCCTGGCCCGAGAAATGGAAGCCGGGCCTATAATTGAGGAAGCTCCGACGAAAGGGCGGCAGGCCGAGGCCAAGCCGGCCGACCTGCGCGCGCTCGAGGAGTCCCTGCAGCAGATCCTCGGGACCAAGGTCGTCATCCGCACGAAGAAGGTCGCCTCGAAAGGGTCCATCCAGATCTCGTTCTTCTCCTTCGAGGACTTCGACCGCATACTAAAAGTACTTAAAAATTAATGATTATTTATAATTTACTCCTCGTCGCCTCGCTCTCCGCGGCCGCGCAGGACGGCCTTCAGCCCGCCCTATCCACGAGCGCCATAGTCCCCTCGATCGTCACCCTGGCCCCGAGCCTCCATGATTACGAAAGGTTCGCCGACGGGGGACCGGACGCGAATTGGTATGTCGGCTTCAACAACGCCTGGATCGTGAAGCTGCCGCCGGCGCCGGCCGGAGATTTCGCCCACGCGTATATCGGGGCCAAGCTCGGTCGCGCCAAGACGCGCCCGATGCCGGGCAAGCCGTGGCTGCGCGAAACCATCCCGGGGAAGGTGTACGCGGGCATCTCCGCCTCGCCCGCGTGGACCTCGGAACAGAGTTTTTTCCTCGCCGAGACCCGGGACATTCCCGCCGAGGCGGATCCGCAGGCGAGCGTCGACGGGGTGGGGGCGGGGGAGTGGTTCTGGGCCGCGGTTCCCTTGTCCCAGGTCAGCTTCACCGGGCCGAACTACCTGATCGTCTGGTCGCCGACTAATTATTTCACGAAGGCCTCGAGCGCGCCGATTCTCGCGGCCACCGACCTCGAGGCCGGCGGGGGGGAGACGCGCGCCTGGCTCAACCGCTCGGTCCAGGGCGTGCCGCCCCGCTCGCGAGGAGCCTCCCTCGAGACGCCGCTCAACACCTTGGCCCCGGCCATCGCCATCAAGCTCGTGCCGCCCGGCCCCGACGAGCCCGCCGTTTCCGTCGCGGACTTCGCCGTCGCGCGCGTCGGCGCGCGCGTGGTCGTGCGCTTCTCCGCCGCCGGCGAGGACGTGGCGGAGGCGTGGGTCGAGGCGTCGCGCGACCAGCTCGAGTGGCAGCGCGTGTCCCGCATCCAACGCCGGCCTCCCTTCATGTTCTCCCTTCCCGCCGACAAGGCGCCCGCTCCGGGGTCCTTCCTGCGCGGCGCGGCGCGCGACATCTCCGGAGCCGTCGGCGTCTCCGAGGGCTACATGATCCCCTATGCGCCCCGCTGAGGGCTTCGTCGTCGGCGTCGTGGGCGCGACCGGCATGGTCGGGCGCGAGCTGCTCGTCTTGCTCGAGCGCCGGCGTTTTCCCGTCGGGGAGCTCCGGCCGTTCTCCTCGGGGCGCGTACGGTCCTCGGTGCGCTTCAAGGGGCGCGCGGTCGCGGCTCCCGGGGTCTCGCTCGCGGCGCTTCGCACCTGCGATCTCGCCTTCCTCGTCAGCTCCGACGAGGTCGCGCTTGAGCTGGCACCCACGCTCGCTAATAGCGGCGTGTGGACGATCGACGACAGCGCCGCGTTCAGATTGAGGAAAAATATCCCGTTGGTCGTTCCCGAGGTGAACGGCGGGGCTCTCCGGGAAGATCGGCGACTGATCGCCGGTCCCAATTGCACGATGACCGGCCTCGCCGTCGCCGGCGCCCTTCTTCATAAGCTCATCGGCGTCCGCGCGGTCCGCCTCGCCTCCTATCAAGCCGTCTCCGGCGCCGGCAAGGCGGCCTTGGCCGAGCTGTTCTCCCAGCACTCGGCGCTGTCGGGTCTGGGGACCGGATCCGACGGCCGCGCCCCGGAGCTCGGTCCGGGCAAGTCTTCCGTGCTTCCCCGCGCGATCGCCTACAACGCGGTTCCCCAGGTGGGACGCTTCGGCGCCGACGGCTACTCGAGCGAGGAGACCAAGGTCGCCGCCGAGCTGCGCAAGATCTGGTCGGCCCCCGCCCTGAAGGTCTCCGCGACCGCCGTGCGCGTGCCTTCGATCCGCGGCCACGCGCTGGCCGCCTGGCTGACTTTGGCCCGCCCGATCTCCCTCCCCCGCGCCCGCGCCTTGCTCTCCAGGACTCCGGGGCTCGTCCTCTCCCGCGAAGGCGACTACCCCACGCCGCGCTCGGCGGGGGGGCAAGGGCCCGTGTACGCCGGCCGCCTGCGCCGCGGCGCCGCGCCCGAGGAACTGGCCCTCTGGATCGCCTCGGACAACCTGCTCAAGGGCGCGGCCCTCAACTCGGTGCAGGTCGCCGAGGAGCTTCGCCGCCGCGGGTGGCTGAAGCGCCGGGCCCGATGATCGCGGCCTGGGCGCTGGTTCTGGCCGCCGTCGCCGCCGGCGAGGCCGTCGGCCCGATGGCCGCCGTCGACGCCTCTTGGCTCGCCAAGGGCTACCGCTCCCGCGCGCAGGTGAGCGCGCGGAACGCGGACCTCACCGGCACCGCCGCCATCTACACCCCCGTCGAAGGCGGGGGCGACCGCCTCGAGGTGCACGTTGTCGCCCGAGGCAAGGCCTACCTGGGCTTCACCCATCCCTCGACGGTGGAGCGCCTCGAGTTCGACCCTTCGCCGGCCGGCCGCTTCGGCGACCTTTTCGGCGACGGCTCCCTGACCGTGGCCTACCGCGCCACTCGCGCGGCGCTCGGAGCCACCGAGCTCAACATCCTGCGCTGGGAGAAGTTCAAGATCGAACGCGTCGCGGTTTTCCCCGAGGGCCGCTTCCTGCTCCTGGAGACCGGGCCGGTGGTCGCCTCGCGCGAGCTCCCGCTCGGGCGCTATCTGTCCATGGGCTGCGAGGGCTTCGGGACGATCTCCCGGACCGCGTTCAAGACGGTGCTGAGCGCGCCCGCCGCCGGCGGCTTCAAGGACGTCTCCTCGAAGCACCCCGAGCACTACCGCTCCGAGATCGCGCGCAAGGAGGCGGCGCTCGCGCGTCTGAAGGAGGATCTGGAAAAGCACGCGGGGGAGTACCTGGGCCTGGCGATCTCGACCTATTACGACTACGCGGCCGTGGGCCGCGGGCGCGAAGGCTGGACCCGCCTGCGCGAATTCTTCAAGATCCCGGCGCTCGCCCCCGCTTCGGTCAGGACCTGCATGTCCTCGATGGAAAAAGACCTGCGCGGCAAGCTCGGCGTACCGGCCGCCTGGCCTTAGGCCGAAAGACCTGGACTTGATCCGGGCCTTTCGGGTAGAATCGGCGCATGAACAATATCATGGCCGCCGCCGCGCTCATCGCCTCGCAGATCGGAGCCCCGCTTCCCGTCGACGACCCCGCGGTCGCGGTGCCCGTCGCCGTCGCGACGGCCGTCCCCGCGCCGCGAGCCGCCGCCCTCGCGTCCGGCTACGTCTCGGCCGCCGGCACCGTGTCCGGCTCCGGCTACCTTCACTGCAGCGCCCCGCGCGACGGCAGCGGCTGGATGAGCGGCTCGGTGAACCTCACGGGGAACCTGCCCGTCAACGGGCCCGACGGCGCGCGCGGCAGCGTGCCCGTCTCGGGGCACGTCTATCTCACCGGCTCCTGCCAGAACGGCGGCGGCTTCGTCAACGGCTCGGCCTTTCTCCAGGGCTCGGGCCCGCTGTACGGTCGCGACGGGAAGTTCGCCGGCACCGTTCGGCTCGACGGCAGCGTGTTCATCTCCCAGTACGCCTCGTCGTCCTTCCTCTGGGTGAACCAGTTCGCGACCCTGAGCGGCTACTTCACCGCCGCGAACTAGAGCGGAGTCCTCGCCGTCACGCGAACTGTTTCCGGAAACAGTCGCCGGGTTTCCCGTGCCGTTTGCGGCACAGGAGCTATTCCCGGGACGAGTCCGCGTGCCTTGAACGGCACGTTCCTCAGCGGCCGATCGCTTTCTTGAGGAAGTTCGGGAGGGCGAAGCAGGCGGCATGGATGTCCGCGTTATACCAGCGAAGCTTGAGTCCCGAGGCTTTCACGCGGGCCGGCTTGAAGTCGCGCAGGGGATGGAGCCCCTTCGTCGCGAAGGTGAACGCCCAGAGGCCGCCCGGGTAGGTCAGGTTGTTGAACAGGCAGACCTCGACGACCGGAAAAATTTTTGTCGTGATCCTGAACAGATTTTTTATCGTCGAGATCTCGTAGAAGGGGGACCCGGCCTGGCTGGCGACGACGCCGTCCTCGGTCAAGATCCGCATCACGTTCTTATAGAACGAGGGCCCGAACAGCTCGGCGGCGGGCCCGAACGGCTCGGTAGAGTCCACGATCACCACGTCGAATTTTTCGGTCGTTTCGGCGACGAACTTCACGCCGTCGGCGATAAGCACCCTCGCCCGTCCATCGGAGAGGGCTCCCGCCGTCTGCGGAATATGCCTTCGCGAGGCGGAGACCACGAGCCCGTCGATCTCGACCAAGGTACAGTTCTCCACCGTCTTGTGGCGCAGCACTTCCCGCACGGTCCCGCCGTCGCCGCCGCCGATGACGAGCACGCGGCGCGGCTTCGGATGCAGGAACAGAGCGGGATGAGCGATCATCTCGTGATAGACGAACTCGTCGCGCTCTGAGACCATCGTCATGCCGTCGATCAGCAAAAGCTTGCCGTGGCCGGCCGTTTCCACGACCTCGACGGTTTGGAACGGGCTTTTGCCCTTGAACAGACGTTTCTTGAGCTTGAAGCTCGTGCGCACGATGCCCTGGTAGACCTCGTCGACCCAGACCGTTTTCTTCTTCACAAGACGATCTCGACCGCGGGAGCCGCCCCTTCGACCGGCTTGAAGTGGTGATCAAAAGTAACGCGGTAGCCGCAGGAGAGATTCTGGCGAACGGCGCGCTTGATGGGGTAATAACAACGGATCTTTTGACGGGAGCTTTGCGGCTGGAACAGAACGACATCGCATGACTGCGGCTTGAACAGGTCGAGCACGCGCGTGATCGTCTCGTTGGCGTCGCCCTCGACGGCGTTGGTCTCAAAGCTCACGTAGGAGCCGATCTTCTGCGGCGTCACGTGGATCGTGTAGTACCTGGCGCCGCGGATCGCATTGAGGGAGTAGCCCATCGGCTCGAAGAGATAGTCGTCGACCTGGAAGCCGGGGAGGATCGACCAGACGCCGGACTTCTCCTTGATGAAGTCCTTCTTGCGGGAGGGACCGCTCATGAACACGCGGGACGCCTGCGGGTCGATGCCGTGCATGAGAATCTCGAGCGTCAGATCCTCGGCGGCCGGGGCGTAGGCCTTATCGAGGTGGAAGAGGAACACGTGATGGTCGTCGCCGTCGCCGAAGCGGTAGGACTTGGCCGGCATGCGGTCGGTCAAGCGCCGGCAGTCGTCGAAGAAGTTGGAGGGCTGGTATTCCTGATGGTGGGCGTTCTTGCGCTCGTAGACGAGATATTGAAATGAATCCGTTCCGAAGTCCTCGACCAATTGAATGACCGCCCCGACGAGATCGGTCCGTCCGCAGGTGATCATCGTGAGCCAGGTGTCGGTCACGAACAGGCTCGACTCCGACAGCAGGTAGGCGTCCATCGACTCGTTGGAGATCGTCGAGAGGACCTGGGCGTTCGCCTTCGCGACGATGGCTTTCCAGTAGTCGTGGCCCCGCGCGCGCAGGGACGGCATGCCGGGCGCCAACGCAAGCTCCACTTTCTTCTCCGGCCCTTCGAAAAACATTACTTCCTTCTCCTGCCGCGCGCGGCGACTTCCCTCGCGCGCAAGGCCCGCTCGCCCGCCTTGATCGTCTTCCAGTTTTCGAGGACCTCCTTGGAGCTCTTGAAGGTCCGCGTCCGGCCGAAGACGTGCGGATGCCGGCGCATGAGCTTGAGCGCCTGGCTCTCGGCCACGGTATCGAGGTTGAAGCGCTTGCGGCCCAGGCGCGCGTGGAAGAGGACGTGGAAAAGGATATCCCCGAGCTCGTCTTCGATCTCGTGCCAGCGCCCGCCCTTGAGCGCGGCGGCGAGCTCGGCGGATTCCTCGCGCAGGAAAGGAATCAGGCTCTTATGAGTCTGCTCGCGGTCCCAAGGGCAGCCCTTCGGGCCCAGGAGCTTGGCCACGACGGCGTCGAGTCTCCGGATGCCCTTGGCCATGATCAGGGGACCGCGATGCGCTCGGCGCCGAAATAGGGGACCAGCGCCCGGGGAATGACGACCGAGCCGTCGCTTTGCTGGTTGTTCTCGAGGATGGCGGCGGCCAGGCGGCCGACGGCCACGCCGGAGCCGTTCAAGGTGTGCACGAGCTCCGGCGCGCTCTTGGCGTCGCGGCGGAAGCGGGCCTGCATGCGGCGGGCCTGGAAGTCGGAGCAGTCCGAGCACGAGGAGATCTCCCGGTACTTGTTCTCCGAGGGCATCCAGACCTCGATGTCGTATGTTTTTTGGGAAGCGAATCCCATGTCGCCGGTGCACAGGTGTATGACGCGGTGAGGAAGCTCGAGCGCCTCGAGGGTCGCGGCGGCGTCCTTGGTGAGCCGCTCGAGAGCCGCGAGCGACTCCTCGGGCTTGGTGATCCACACGAGCTCGACCTTGTCGAACTGGTGGTTGCGGATGACGCCGCGCACGTCCTTGCCGTAGGTGCCGGCCTCCTGGCGGAAGCAGGCGGTCAGCGCGGTCAGCTTCATCGGGAGCTTATCCCCGGGCAGGATATCCTCGCGCACCATGTTCGTGAGCACGATCTCGGAGGTGGAGATCAGGTAGAGGGTGCTGGCCTTTTCGCCCTCGACGTTGACCGTCTTGTACATGTCGGCTTCGAACTTGGGAAGCTGGCTCGTGCCCTCGAGGACCTCCGGCAGGGCGAGATAAGGCGGGTGAACCTCGAGATAGCCGCTTTTCTCGTGGAGGTCGAGCAGGAAGTTTCCCAAGGCGCGGATGAGCTTGGCGCCAGGCCCCCGCCACAGCGCGAAGCGCGAGCCCGCGAGCTTGACGCCCGTCTTCATGTCGAGAGCGCCGAGCCTCTCGCCCACGGTCTGGTGGTCCAGCGCCGTGAAATCGAACTTGCGGGGCTCCCCCGAGGTCCGCACGACCGGATTCTCGGTCTCATCCTTGCCCACGGGCACGGATTCGTGGGGGATATTGGGCAGGCTCATCGCCGCGGCCTTGATGGCCTTCTCCGACTCGGACAACGCCGCTTCCTTGGCCGTCATCCGCGTCTTGAGTTCCGCGACCCGGGCCTTGAGCAGATCGGCCTTCGCCGAATCCTTGGCCGCCATCGCCTTCCCGATCTCCTGGGAGGCGGCGTTCCGCTGGGCGCGCATGGCCTCCACTTCGTTGAGGATCGACCGGTGGGATTCGTCGAGCTTGAGGAGCTCGTCGAGCTGGACACCGACCTTTGGGCTCCGCGCCGCGAGAGCCCGGCGGATTTTGTCCGCGTTCCTGCGCGCGGCGCCGAGGTCGATCACCTGGAAACCTCCAAGTGCGCTTCGACGGAACGCACCGCCGACGCTCCCTGGTTCGGCTCGATCATCGCCTGAAGCTTCAGGATATCCGGCCACCAGCCGGCGCGCGCGAGCTTATTGAGGTATAGCTCCAGCGCGGGGGAGGTCGTCAGGTACACGTCCTGGATTTTGTTGGCGCCGACCTTGGGGACCCGCTTTTCTCCGACCATGAACGGCACCCCCCAGGCGCCTTCGGGAGCTCCGGCCCCGGCGGGCCTCAGGCGACCGGTCATGCTGTAGCGCAGGAGGATGCCCTCGGCCGCCTTGGGTCCCCGGTTCTTCAGCCGCAGCCGCGCCCGCAGGCGCGCGTCCTGCCTCGGCGGCGCGTCGACGAGGCTCGCCGCGTCCTCCCAGGCGACGACGCGCCCTCGCTCCACGCGCGCCCTCTGCCAGGACAGGCTTTCGATCGAAAGCTCCGCCCCGGCGGTCGCGGCCGCGAGGGCCGCGAACGCCAGGACCGAAAGAAGACGCCCCTTCAACGCGCCGGCCTCACTTCTTGCCGCCGTCGATCGGCAGTTCGGCCGGAGCGACGGGAGGTTCGTTGGCGATCGGGGCGACGCGCGCCACCCTGTCCGATTCCTCGAGGCGCACGAGGCGCACGCCCTGGGTGTTGCGCGAGATGGTCTTGATGTCCTTGCAGCGCAGGCGGATCGCCTTGCCCTGCTCGGTCATCACCATCAGATCGTCGTCGTCCGTGACGAGCTTGACGCCGATGACGGAGCCGTTGCGGTCCGTCGTCTTGATCGTGATGATGCCGCCGCCGCCGCGATGCTGGCCTCGGTACTCGGAAAGCTCGGTGCGCTTGCCGTGCCCGTGCTCGCAGACCGTCAGCAGGGTCTTCTTCGTGTTCGGCGGGAATACCTCCATGCCGATGACCTTGTCGTCCTTGTCGACGCGAATTCCTCGCACGCCCGCGGCTCCGCGGCCCATCGAGCGAATATCGCTCTCCGGGAAGCGGATGACCATGCCGTCCTTGGTGGCGACGAGCAATTCATCCTTGCCGGAAGTGTGCTGAACCTCGACCAGCACATCCCCCTCGTCGAGGGTGATGGCGATGATGCCGCTGCGCCGGATGTTTTCGAAGTCGCTGAGAGGCGTCTTCTTCACGGTTCCATTGCGTGTCGCCATGGCCAGGAAGGTTTCCTGACCTTTCTTTTCTTCAAACGAACGGATGGCGATCGCGGAAGTCACCTTCTCTTCGCCGGTCAAAGCCAACAAATTGACCACGGCTTTACCGCGCGACGTGCGGTTCCCTTCGGGAATCTCATATGCGCGCAGCGCAAAAACCCGTCCCCGGTTCGTGAAGAACAGCAAAGCGGCGTGCGTGTCCGTCACGAAGAAGTGCTCGATGAAATCCTCTTCTTTCACGTCGGCGCCGGTGATTCCCTTGCCGCCGCGGCCCTGCGCCGTATAGGTCGTGACCGGGATGCGCTTGACGTAGCCCGTGTTCGAGAGGGAGATGACGACGTCCTCCTTCTGGATGAGGTCCTCGAGCGACATCTCGGCGGCCTCGCTCGTGATCTGGGTCTGGCGCGACTTGCCGAAGGCCTCCTTGACGCCCTCGAGCTCCTTGACGACGATCGCATAGACCTTCTTGACGTCGGCCAGGATGGCCTTGTACTCCGCGATCTTCTTGAGCAGGCCGTCGTACTCGTCCTGCAGGTCGCCCACCGACAGCTTGGTCAGGTTGGCCAGGCGCATCTCGAGGATGGCGTTGGTCTGGGCCTTGGAGAGCTCGAAGGCCGCCATCAGCTCGACGCGCGCGGTCTCGGTGTCCTTGGCGGCGCGGATGATCTTGATGACGCGGTCGATGTTCTTGATCGCCGTGATCAGGCCTTCCAGGATGTGGGCGCGGTCGAGGCACTTGCGCAGCTGGAACTTGGTGCGGCGGGTGACGACGACTTTGCGATGCTGGATGAAATGTCCCAGCATGTCTCGCACGCCGAGCACGCGCGGACGGCCGTCGACGAGCGAGAGCAGGATCACGCCGAACGTCGTCTCCATCTGCGTGTGCTTGAGGAGCTGGTTGAGGACCACGTTGGCGTTGCCGTCGCGCTTGATCTCGATGACCACGCGCATGCCCTTGCGGTCGGACTCGTCGCGGATGTCGGAGATGTCGGGGATCTTCTTGTCCCGCACGAGGTCGGCGATCGTCTCGAGCAAGGTCGCCTTGTTGACCTGGTAGGGGAGCTCATGGATGATGATCGCCTGGCGGTTGCCCTTGATGTCCTCGATATCCGTTTTAGACTGCACTCTAACGGAACCGCGGCCCGTCTCGAAGTAGTCCTTGATGCCGGCCCGGCCGCGGACGATGCCGCCGGTGGGGAAGTCGGGGCCCTTGATGATCTTCATCAGGTCCTTGGTCTCGATCTTCGGCTCCTTGATGAGGGTGATCGCCGCCTCGCAGACCTCGGAGAGGTTGTGCGGGGGGATGTTGGTCGCCATGCCGACGGCGATGCCGGAGGAGCCGTTGACGAGCAGGTTGGGGACCTTCGCGGGCATGACCGAGGGCTCGGTGGTGGTGCCGTCGAAGTTGGCGGTGAAGTCGACCGTGTCCTGGTCGATGTCCGCCATGACCTCCTCGGCGATCTTGTCCAGGCGGCACTCGGTATAGCGGTAAGCGGCGGCGGGGTCGCCGTCGACGGAGCCGAAGTTTCCCTGGCCGTCGATGAGCGGGTGGAGCAGGGAGAAGTCCTGGACCATGCGCACCATCGCGTC
Organism: Elusimicrobiota bacterium; assembly: GCA_036676805.1. Taxonomy (GTDB): domain Bacteria; phylum Elusimicrobiota; class Elusimicrobia; order UBA1565; family UBA9628; genus GWA2-66-18. The sequence goes on along the minus strand of JAKFCD010000099.1, from coordinate 18,538 downwards.
GTAGACGGCGGAGTCGCCGTGCGGATGGTACTTCTTGAGGACTTCGCCGACGACGCCGGCGCACTTCGAGTACTTCTTGTTCGAGGCCAGGCCTTCGTCGTGCATCGCGTACAGGATGCGCCGGTGGACGGGCTTGAGCCCGTCTCGCACGTCGGGCAGGGCGCGGCCGACGATGACCGACATCGAGTAGTCGATGTAGGAGCCGCGCATCTCCGCGCCGAGGTCGCGCTGGATGATGTTGCCGACGGGTTCGGGGGTCAGTTCCGGCTGATCGGGTTTGGCCATGATATCTCCGAGATCGTGGGGTCAGACGTTTAAATGTCGAGGTTCTTCACTTCCTTGGCGTGCTTCTCGATGAACAGGCGGCGGGGCTCGACCTTGTCGCCCATGAGGGTGACGAAGGCGTCCTCGGTGTCGGCGGCGTCGACGACCTTGACCTGCAGCAGGCGGCGGCGCTTGGGGTCCATCGTCGTCTCCCAGAGCTGGTCGGGGTTCATCTCGCCGAGACCTTTGTAGCGTTGGATCTGCGCGCCGTGGCGGCCCGCGTCGCGGACCATCTCGAGCAGGTCCTTGAGGCTGTAGCCGTCGATCTCGTTGTGCGAGGTCTTGGCCCGGAACAAGGGCTTGGTGTTCTCGTCGCGCATGACCTCGTACCACTTCAGGTCGAGGCCCATGTCCTTGAACTTCTTGGACAAAGTCTCGAGCTTCGCCATCTCCCAGAGCTCCTGCACGTCCGGCTCCAGGCCCTCCTCGTCGGCCTCGCTGAGCGGCGACTCCTCGACGGGAGCCTCGCCCTCGGCGGACGCCGCCTTCGCGGCGGGCGCCTTCTTCTTCTCGGCGCGCGCCTCGACGAGCTTCTGCTTCTGCGCGGCGACGTAGGCGTCGCGGTAGACCTTCCACTCCTTGTCGGAGTAGAAGAAATCATACTCGCCCGCGCTCTTCTCGACGCGATAAAGAGGGAGCTTGCCGGCGGACTGATACTCGAGGAAGTCCTCGAGATGCAGGCTCTTGCGGCTGAGGTGGCGGATCAGGCTTTCGAGCTCGGCCAGGAGCTTGAGAAGATCGCGCAGGTCCTCGACGTCGAGCTTCTTGGATTTGCCGTTGGCCGGGTTGACCGCGGTGACCTCGAGGGAGTTGCGGCCCTCGTTGAGCAGCCACTGCTCCATCTTCTCCTCGGTATCCACGTACATCTCCGTTTTGCCCTTCTTGACCTTGAATAAAGGGGGCTGGGCGATATAGATGTGGCCGTTGTCGACGAGCTGCTTCATCTGGCGGTAGAAGAAGGTGAGGATCAAGGTCCGGATGTGCTGGCCGTCGACGTCGGCGTCGGCCATGATGATGAGCTTATGGTAGCGAAGCTTATCCATCTTGAGGCCGTCTTCCCCTTCGCCGATGCCGGTGCCGATCGCCGAAATAAGAGTTCTGACTTCTTCGTTCGAAAGAATCTTTACCAGCCGGGCTTTTTCCACGTTCAAGATCTTACCCTTGATCGGCAAGATGGCTTGGAATACCCGGTCGCGGCCCTGCTTGGCCGAGCCTCCGGCGGAATCGCCCTCGACGATGAACAGCTCGGAGCGCTCGGGATCCCGCTCCTGGCAGTCGGCGAGCTTGCCGGGCAGGCTCGAGCCGTCGAGCACGCCCTTGCGGCGGGTGAGGTCCTTGGCCTTGCGCGCGGCCTCGCGGGCTTCGGCGCCGGCGATGGCCTTGGCGCAGATGGACTTCGCCGTCGACGGGTTCTCCTCGAAGAAGGTGACGAGCGCGTCGCCGACGATGGACTTGACGATGCCCTCGACCTCGGCGTTGCCGAGCTTGGACTTCGTCTGGCCCTCGAACTGCGGGTTCTGGATCTTACAGGAGAGCACCGCGCAAAGGCCTTCGCGCACGTCGTCGCCGGTCACGGAGAAGTTCTTGCCCTTGAGCAGGTCATACTTTTTCAGATAATCATTCACGACACGAGTCAATGCCGAGCGGAAACCAGCCAAGTGCGTGCCGCCTTCGGGCGTCTTGATGTTGTTGACGAAGGAGAAGACGGTCTCGGAGTAGTCGTCGTTGTACTGGATGGCGAAGTCGACGACGACCTCGTCCTTCTCCTTGCTCATCGAGATCGGCTCGCGATGGACGACCTTCTTGTTGTGGTTGAGGTGCTGGACGAACTGGGTGATGCCGCCTTCATAATGGAAGGCGTGGCGCTTGTCCTCGCGCTCGTCCGTGATCGATATCTTCGCGCCGGCGTTGAGGAACGCGAGCTCGCGCAGGCGGTTGGAGAGCGTCTCGAAGGAGTACATGTGCCCGTTGAAGATGTCCGGATCGGGCTTGAAGGAGATCTTCGTGCCGTGGGTGTCGGAATTTTCAACCGCCTTGACGTCGGCCTCGGGCTTGCCGCGCTTGTAGTTCTGGATCCACATCTTGCCGTCGCGGTGAATCTCGGCCTTGAGCCACTCGGACAGGGCGTTGACGCAGGTGACGCCGACGCCGTGCAGCCCGCCGGAGACCTTGTACGCGCCCTTATCGAACTTGCCGCCCGCGTGCAGGACGGTCAGGATGACCTCGAGAGCGGACTTGCCCTTGAACTTGGGGTCCTTCATCGGATCGACGGGGATGCCCGAGCCGTCGTCCTTGACGGTGATCGAGTTGCCCTGATGGATAAAAACGTCGACCGTCGTGCAGCGGCCCGCCAAAATCTCGTCGACGGAGTTGTCGACCACCTCGTAGACCAGGTGGTGCAGGCCGGACGGACCGGTGCTGCCGATGTACATCGCGGGCCGCTTGCGCACGGCCTCGAGCCCCTCGAGCACCTGGATGTTCGATGAGTCGTACTTCTCGTCCTTCTTAGCCATATCTGTCGTCTCCATCGCAGCTTCGGACATTCCGCCTCCGCTACCGATAAGTTGTTTTGACCGCCGTGATCCATGGACGACTGAAATATTTATTCAGGGATTTCAAAAGCACCCCCGACCGCATCTGCAGCTCCTGCGCCGCCGCAGCAGACTTGGGCCTGACGAACAAAGTCCCCTTCTTGACCGCCACCAGCGCCCAATGCTTCGCGTAGGCGCCGCACTCCTTGTCCCACACCGCGTTGAGCAGGGCCAGCTTGTCGTTGACCGTCCCGGCGCGGTACGAAAAACTCTTGACCAGGTCGCCGGCGGTGGACCAGCGTCCGGGCTTCTCCTTTTCCGCGGTCACAGCCTCATCGGCATGACGACGAACTTATATTCGCCTTCGCCGCCGGCGGGCTCGAAGAGCGCCGGGTTGACGGGGCTCGTCATCGCCACCGACACCGTGTCCGTGTCGACGTGCTTGAGGGCGTCGACGACGAACTGCGGATTGAACGCGACCGAGAACTCGGCGCCGGCATACTCGACCGGAAGATCCTCGTTGAACTCGTTGTTCTGGCTCGAGGCCGTCACGTGCAGCGCGCCCTTCTTGAGGGCGTACTTGACGGATCCTCCGCGGTCCACGGCGCACAGCGCGGCGCGCTTCGTGACGGCGAGGAGGTCCTTCGTGGAGGAGACGAACACGACCTCCTTCTTCGTCGGGATGACCTGATCGTAATTGGGAAAAGCCCCGCCGACGAGCCGCGAGAGGATGGTCGTGTCCTTGAGCTGGAACGTGATCTGGTTTTCCGTCACCGCGACGAGTATCTTCTCGTCGTCGTTCTCCTCGATCTCGAGCAAGGTGACGAGCCTCAGCAGCTCGGAAAGCACCTTGGTCGGCACGATCACCGAGAACTCCTTGTCCTTCGGGATGATCTTCTTGGCGCACACGGCGAGGCGTCGGCCGTCGGTCGACACCATCTCGAGCACTCCTTTCTTGGCGGACCAGAAGACGCCGTTGAGCACGTGGCGCGTCTCATCCGAGGACGCCGCGAAGATCGTCTTCTTGATCATCGCGGCCACGACCCCGGCCGGCAGCTCGAAAGAGGAAGCCTTGTTGAATTCGGGCAGGACGGGGTATTCGGACTTAGGCGCGCCGACGATCCCGAAGCGGGAGCGTCCGCATTTCAAGGATATCTTGCCGCCCGCATCCACGGTCAACTCGACGTCTTGGGAATCTGGAAGGCTGTGGAGAATATCCGCGAATTTCTTAGCGGGAATGGTGATAGAGCCGTCGGTCTCTATCTCGGCCTTGATGTAGTGCTTGACTCCCATCTCCAGGTCGGTCGAAATGACCTTCACCTTCTTGTCCTCGGTCTCCATGAGAAAGTTCAGGAGTATCGGGAGGGTGGTCCGGTTGGACAGAGCGGATTGAATCGTTTGCACGCCCCGCGCGAGTTCTTCCTTGCTGATGTTTATTTTCATTTAAATCATCCTCTCCGTCATCGAGCGGGGGACACGGGGGATAACCCGCTTCCCCTTTGAGAAACGTCCTCCGGCTCCTGTGGATAACCCGCCCGGCTTATCCACATCGTCCACAGCGCGGTGGTCCGTCCACGATCGTCGCAAAACGTACACATGTTGTTCACAGCGCGGATGTACACGGCTTCGTCACGCGGCGGTCATCTTTCCGCCGCCTTGATGTCGGCCTGCAGCTTGTTGATGAGCTCCAGAAAAAACGGGTCTTCCTCTATCTTTTTCTCTATCTTCTTGCGGGCGTGGAGCACCGTCGAGTGATCCTTGCCGCCGAACGCGCGTCCGATGTCGGTCGAGGAAAGCTCGGTCATGACGCAGGACAGGTACATCGCGACCTGGCGCGGCATCGAGATGGACACCGTGCGCTGGTGTCCCTTGAGGTCCTTGACGTCGACGGAGTATTTGAGCGCCACGACGCGCTGGATCGTCTCGACCCTGACCGGGGAGGAGTCGTCCACCGCGATGGAGTCCTTAAGGATGTCCCGGGCGTCGTCGACCGACAGGGGGGCGCCGGTCATCGCCTGGAAGGCCTTCAGGCGGATCAGGCAGCCCTCCAAGGCCCGGACGTTGGTCTTGACCGAGGAGGCGATGAAGAGGATGACGTCGTCGGGGGCGGTGAAGCCCTCGTGCGCGGCCTTTTTGCGCAGGATCGCGATGCGGGTCTCGAGGTCCGGCGGCTTGATGTCGGCGACGAAGCCCCACTCCAGGCGCGACACGAGGCGCTGCTCGAGGGGGGACATGTCCTTGGGCGAGCGGTCGGAGCTGACGACGATCTGCTTGCGCGAGTCGAAGAGGGCGTTGAATGTGTGGAAGAACTCCTGCTCGGACCGGTCCTTGGCGATCAGGAACTGGATGTCGTCGATGAGAAGACAATCCAAAGAGCGGTAGCGGGCGCGGAAGGAGTCGATCTGGTTGTTCTGCACGGCCGCTATGAACTCGTTTACGAACTGCTCGCTGGTCGTGTAAAGCACGCGGGAGCGGGGATGATGGCGCCGGATCGCGTTGCCGATCGCGTGCATGATGTGGGTCTTGCCCAGGCCCACGCCGCCGTAGATCACGTAGGGGTTGTACTGCGTGCCCGGGCTCTTCGAGATCGACTCCGCCGTGGCGCGCGCGAGGCGATTGGACTCGCCGATGACGAAGGAGTCGAACGTGTAGCGGGGGTTGAGCTCCGAAAGCGGAAAATCGGACTGGGGAGAGGCCTCGGGGACGGGATCCGAGGGCGGGAGCACGCGCGTCAGGTCGCGCTCGACGCGGAAATCGATGCCGATCTCCTGGCCCGACAGGTCGCGCAGCAGGGAGATCAGGCGCTTCTGGTAGCGTTCCTTGATGCCGTCCGAGAAGAACTTGTTGGGGACCTTGAGCATCAGGACCCCGCCCTCGAGGGAAATGGCCGAAACCGGCTTGAGCCAGAGCTCGGCGTTCTCCGTGCCGATCTCCGCGCGCAGACGCTCCACGGTTTGATTCCAGAGCTCGATTCCGTCGGCTATTTTCACAGGTTATTCACAGATGTGGATAACTTCGTTATCCACAGGATAAGTATATATTTTATATGAGTTTATCAAAATATAAGACGATTTGGCCGGAGGCCCGCGGCCGGCGCGGCCGCGGACCCCGGGAACATCTCCCGGGACCGGATACCACTGTACAAATTCCATTCCATAGAGTCAACCGGCGGCGGCCTTGCGATCACGTCGCATTCGTTGACAGCGCGAGGGCCAACCGCTAGAATCTTTCCACTATGGAGATTCAACTGACGGCCAAGCAGCTCAAGATCACGCCCGCTCTGCGGGAGTACGTGCAGCAGAAAATGGGAAAGACCCAAAAGTATTTCGATCACATCGTTTGGGGACAGGCTTTTCTCTTCGTGGAAAAGCGCTCTCATAAGGCGGAGATGATCGTGCACGCTCCCGGGCAGACGTTCCGGGCCATCGCCACGGCCGCCGATCTATATTCGGCCATCGACCTCGCCTCCGACAAGATCGACGCGCAGCTCAAGAAGCACAAGGAGCGCATCAAGAGCCGGCACAAGCCCAAGACCTCCGACACGATGTCCGAGGCCGTGCCCCCCATCGAGCCGTCCTTCGCGGTGTCCCGGCAGCCCGTCTACCCGATGACGCCCGAGCAGGCCTCCGCGGCCTTCGACGCCTCCGATCGCGTGTTCCTCGTCTACCTCGACAAGGATACCGATCAGGTCCACGTTCTCTACCGCCGCGAGGACGAGAGCCTCGGGATCATCCAGCCCGTCCGCAAGCTCAAGCGCTGACGCCGTGCACGCGACGGAACTGACCGTCGGCGAACTCCTCAAGGAGCAGGGCGAGAGGCTTCGCCTCGAGCTGCTATCGGGGGAGAAGTCGCTCGGCCGGCGCATCACGGTCCCCGATCTCAACCGTCCGGGACTGGCGCTCTCCGGCTTCCTGGACCGCTTCCGCGCGGAGCGCGTCCAAATCTTCGGCAACGGCGAGCAGGCCTACTGCCAGAAGGCCGACGCCAAGAAGCTGGCCGACGCGCTGTCGGCGATGCTCTCCGTTCCCGAACTGCCCTGCGTCATCGTGACGCACAACACGCCGGTGCCGCCGGCGCTGGCGCAGGCGTGTAAGAAGCACGGGGTGCCGCTGATGCGCTCCGCCTACGACACGACGACCTTGACCGGCGAGCTGTCCGAGGCGCTCGAGGCGCGCCTGGCGCCGTCGACCACCATGCACGGGGTGCTCGTCGACGTCTACGGGCTCGGGGTCATCATCCAGGGCGACTCCGGGATCGGCAAGTCCGAGTGCGCCCTCGAGCTGCTCAAGCGCGGCCACATCCTCGTCGCCGACGACGCCGTCCAGATCCAGCACCGCCGCGGAGGCTACCTAAGAGGGTCCTGCCCCGAGCCCCTCAAGAACCACATGGAGGTCCGCGGCCTCGGCGTCATCGACGTCAAGCTCCTCTTCGGCATCGGGGCCATCCTCGACCGCACGCGCATCGAGCTCGCCATCAAGCTCGAGGCGTGGACCGCCGGCACGGCGTACGACCGCACCGGCCTCGACGCCAAGAAGCTCGCCATCCTCGACGTGGAGATCCCGCTCATCCGCATCCCCGTCAGCCCGGGCCGCAACCTCGCCGTGCTCATCGAGGTCGCCGCCCTCAACCAGCGCCTGCGCTCGCAGGGCTATTTCTCGGCGGAGAACTTCAACCGCCGCCTCATCGAGCGCATGAAGACGAAGGAGCGCGGATGAAGAAGGCCGTCCAGAAGCGGATTTTCGTCATCACCGGCGTCTCCGGCGCGGGCAAGAGCCAGGCGCTCAAGGTGCTCGAGGACTTCGGCTGGTTCTGCGTCGACAACCTCCCGATCGCCCTGCTCGACGAGTTCGCGGCTTTCGTGCAGAAGTCGCCGGCGATGACGCGCGTCGCGCTCGGGATGGACGTCCGCGAGGGCAAGGTGCTCGGGGCGCTGCCGCCGCTGCTGCGGCGCCTCAAGGAGCAGGGCCTCGACATCAACGTCTTGTTCATCGACGCGGCGGACGCCACCGTCATCCACCGCTTCTCGGAGACGCGCCACCGCCACCCGCTCGGCGGCAAGATCGCCGACGCGGTCAAGCAGGAGCGCCGTCTCCTCGCCCCGATCAAGGGCGCGGCCGACAAGGTCATCGACACGACGCGCCTCTCCCTGGGCGAGCTCAAGGAGAAGATCTCCGAGACCCTCGGCCTGACGCTCACCCGGGAGATGACCTTGCAGGTCGTCAGCTTCGGCTACAAGCACGGCATGCCGATCGACGCCGACATCATCATGGACGTCCGCTTCCTGCCAAATCCGCACTATATCTCGACCCTAAGAAAGAAGTCCGGCCTCGACGAGCCCGTGCAGAAATACATATTGAGCCAGCCGGTCGCGCGCCGGTTTCTCAATGATTGGCACAAGCTGATCTCGACCTTGCTCCCCCATTACGTCCGCGAGGGGAAATCCTACCTGACGATCGCCATCGGCTGCACCGGCGGCCGCCACCGCAGCGTGTTCTGCACCCGCTGGCTCGCGCAGAAGCTGCGCGCGACCGGCCATCCGGTGCAGGAATTCCACCGGGACATAGCGCATTGATCAACTTCATCATCGTGACCCATGGGGAGTTCGGCGCGTACCTCGTCGAGGCGGCCGAGGGCATCGTCGGCCGGCAGGCGCAGGGCGTGCGGGTCGTGGCCACCTCCTCGCGGCAGTCCGTCGACGACATCCGCAGGCGCATCAAGCGCGCGCTCGCCGAGCTCGCGAGCCCCGAGGGGGTGCTCCTGTTCACCGACATGCCCGGCGGCACGCCCAACAACCTCTCCTTCCCTCTGATCCGCGACGAGAAGAACGTCGAGATGATCAGCGGCGTCAACCTCTACATGCTCGTCTCCGCCTTCAGCAACCGCTCCCAGCTGCCTCTCCCGCGGCTCGTCGAGAAGGTCGTCGCCGACGGGCAGAAGTCCATCAAGGACATCCGCGCGATGTTCGTCGCCGCGGTGGGGTCGCGCTGATGGGCATCAATCTGCTGCGCGTCGACGACAGGCTCATCCACGGCCAGGTGGTCGAGGGCTGGGTTCCCTTTCTGAAGGTCGATCTCGTCATCGTGGTCTCCGACGCGGCCGCCGCCGACGAGATCCAGACCGCGCTGATGAAGATGGCCCTTCCGCCTTCGGTCGGGCTGCTCGTTCTGGGGATCGACGAAGCCGCGGCCTCATTGAAATCGCCGCAGCTGGCCCAACGCAAGGCATTGGTGCTCGTGCCGGGGCCCGCCGAGGCGCTGGCGCTGGTCGAGAAGGGCGTGACGCTCGACCGGATCAACGTCGGCGGCCTGCATTACACCGTAGGGAAGGTCCAGCTTGGCCGCGCGCTTTTCCTCGACGAGAAGGACCGCCTCGCTCTGCGGGCGCTCGCGGCGAAGGGCGTGCGCCTCGAGGGCCGCGCCCTTCCCGGCGACGCCGAGGAAGACCTGACCGCCGCGCTGGAGGGGCTGTGACCGCGGCCGCCGCCTGCGCCCTGCTGGCCGTCCTCGAGCTCGACGCCGTCCTGGTCGCGCAGACCTTGGTCTCTCGCCCGCTCGTCGTCGGCGCGCTGCTGGGCGCGCTCACGGGTCAAGCCCAGGCCGGCATGCTGTTCGGCGCCGTCTTCGAGCTGCTGAGCCTGTGCGACCTTCCGGTCGGCGGCTGCTTGACCTGGTCCGCGCCGGTCGCCGCCGGCACGGCGATCGTGATCGCCGGCGGCGGGGCGTCGATCCCCCTCGCCTTCGTCGGCGGCGTTCTCGCCGGGATCCTTCATTCGCGCGCCGAAGACTTCGAGCGCGCGCGCCGCGCGGCGACCGGGGACGCCCTGGCCCGGCGGGCGGAGTCCGGGGGAAGCGCGCTCGGCCGGGCGTTGGGGTCGTCTATCGCCCTCCACGCGGCCATGACCTTCGCGGTGGCCGGCGGGGTCGCGGCCGCCGCCCTCGCCGTGGACCGGCGCTGGTGGGCGAGCGCCCCCGACTTTCTTCGCGCCGCGGCGGCGCTCATGGCCGCGAGCGCTCCCTGGCTGGGCCTGTCCGGCGTCACGGCCTGGGGGCTGCGGCGCTCATGAGCGGCCCCGTGATGACTCCATGGATGCGGGCTCGCGTCGCCGGGAGGCTTCTGCTCCTTCAGGCCCGATGGGATACCGCCCGGATGCAGGGCGCCGGCTTCGCCTACGCGCTCGATCCCTGGCTGAGCGTCTGCTGGGCCGCCGAGCCTCAGGCGCTCGCGGACGCCCGCCGCCGGCATCTCGAGTATTTCAACACGCATCCGATCGCGGCGTGGCTCGCGGTCGGCGTCGTCTGCCGGCAGGAGGCCGCCGCCGCGGCGCTCGCCGGCCCCGCGCGCGAGGCGGCGATCTCCCGGATATGGTCCCTGAAGTCGGGGCTCGGCGCGTCGCTGGCCGGGCTGTACGATTCCTTCTTCTGGGGCGCTTTGCGCCCCGCGAGCGCCTTGGCGGGCGTGCTCGCGGCGCAGACGGCCTATCAACTCGGCTCGCCGTACGCGCCGGCCTGGGCGGCGGGCGCGGCGCTCGCCGCTTACAACGTTCCGGCCCTCGCGGCGCGGGCCTACGGCCTGGGGCGCGGTCTGCGCGATGGGGAGCGCGCCGTGCTGGAGCTCACCGCGCTCCCCGTTCAATCGTGGATCATCGGCCTTCGCCGCGCCGCCGTCGTCGCAGCCGTGGCGGCGTTCGGGATCGGCGCCGGACTGCTCGGCGGCGGCGACCGCCTCGCGGCGGCCCTGACGTTCTCGGCCGGCCTGGTCCTCACCTGGCGCGGCGTCTCGCCGCTGGCTCAGCTCGGGTTCGCCGGCCTCGGCGGCATGGCGGCCGGCCTCACGGGGCTTTGGCCGTGATGGAAAAAGTCATGACGATCCGAAACCGCATGGGCCTGCACGCGCGGCCCGCGGCGATGTTCGTCCAGGAGGCCGCGAAGTTCAAGAGCCAGGTCTACGTCGTCAAGGACGGCCTCCAGGTCAACGGCAAGAGCGTCATGGGCCTGATGCTGCTGGCCGCCGAGAGCGGCTCCAAGCTCACCGTCAAGGCCGACGGCCCCGACGAGCAGCAGGCGCTCGAGGCCCTGGAAAAACTTTTCGAGCGGCGGTTCGACGAGCCATGATCGTCATAAAAGGCATCGCCGCCAGCCCCGGGATCGCGATCGGGCGCGCGTATGTGGTCGAGGACGAGGACATCGTCGTCGAGCGCGTGGAGATCCCGCGCGACAAGATCAAGGAGGAGGTCCGCCGCTTCAAGATCGCGCAGAAGGCGACCCACCGCGACCTCGACTCGGCCGAGCAGAAGGTGCTCAAGGTCCTCGGCAAGCACCACGCCAAGCTCATCGACGCCCACCGCCTCATCCTGAAGGACTCGCTGATCACGCACGACGTGCCCAAGCGGATCCAGGAGGAGGGCGTCAACGCCGAGTTCGCGCTCTCCGAGGCCCTCGAGCAGGTCAACCGCCAGTTCGAGCGCATGGAGGACGAGTTCTTCCGCGAGCGCCGCCACGACCTCTTCGACGTCGGCAAGCGCCTCCTGCTGCACCTGATGAAGCGCCAGAAGCGCTCGCTCGCCGACATCGACGAAGAGTGCATTTTAATCTCGCGCAATCTCCTTCCTTCGGATACGATGGGCCTCAAGGAGACGAAGATCATCGGCTTCGCCACCGACCTCGGCGGCAAGACGAGCCACACGGCGATACTGGCGCAGAGCCTCGAGATCACCGCGGTCGTGGGCCTCTCCGACGTCAGCCGCCGCGTGCGCACGGGAGACACCGTCATCCTCGACGGCGAGCAGGGCCTCGTCATCATCAACCCCGGCCCCGAGACGATCGCGAAGTACGAGAAGGTCCAGCAGCGGGCCGTCGCCGAGGAACGCTCGCTCGAGTCGCTCAAGGGCGTGCCGACCGTCACCCTCGACGGCCGCGCCTTCCGCCTCGAGGCCAACCTCGACTCGCCCGAGGAGCTCAAGAGCGTCATCGCCCTCGAGGTCGACGGCGTCGGGCTCTTCCGCACCGAGTACCTGTTCCTCAACCGGACCGAGGCGCCCGCCGAGGAGGAGCAGGTCAAGGCGTACGCCGCCGCGGTCAAGGCCCTGGGCGACCGCGAGGTCGTCATCCGCACGGCCGACATCGGCGGCGACCGGCTCTCCATGCTGGGCATCGAAGGTCCTAAAAACGAGACCAACCCGTTCATGGGGCTGCGCGGGGTGCGCTTGTTCCTGCGCCACCTCGACCTCTTCAAGACGCAGCTGCGGGCGATCCTGCGGGCCTCGCTGAAGGGGAAGGTCCGCGTGATGATCCCGATGGTCTCCGCCGTCGGGGAGGTCCTCGCCGCGCGGCGCCTGCTCGAGCAGGCGCGCGCCGAGCTCGCGGCCGAGGGCGTGGTCTTCACCGAGGAGCTCGAGCTCGGCATCATGGTCGAGATTCCCTCGACGGCGATCCTGCTCGACGCGTTCCTGCCGCACGTCGACTTCGTCTCCATCGGAACGAACGACTTGATTCAATATACCCTCGCCGTCGACCGCATCAACGAGAACGTGACGCATCTCTACGACCCGTACCACCCCGCCGTCCTCATCCTGCTCGACTCGATCGTTCGCGCCGCGCACGCGAAGGGCAAGTGGGTCGGCGTGTGCGGGGAGATGACCTCGGACCCGCGCGCCGTGCCCCTGCTCGTCGGCCTCGGCGTCGACGCGATGAGCGTCTCCCCGCGCATGTTCCTGCGCGTCAAGCAGACGATCCGTGGGCTCAAGCACGAGTCGATGAAGCGCCTCGTCGCGAAGGCGATCGGCTGCGCGGAGTCCGACGAGGTCCGGCGCCTGCTCGAGCAGAACCCCTAGGAATGAAATGAGCGCCCCCGACCGCATCCGAAATTTCTCCATCATCGCCCACATCGACCACGGCAAGTCGACCTTGGCCGACCGCCTCCTCGAGATGACCGGCACGATCGCCCGCCGCGACATGCAGGCGCAGATCATGGACTCCATGGAGCTCGAGCGCGAGCGCGGCATCACGATCAAGGCCAAGGCCGTGCGCATGGACTATACCGCGCCCGACGGCCAGGTTTGGCTGCTCAACCTCATCGACACGCCCGGTCACGTCGACTTCACCTACGAGGTCAGCCGCGCGCTGGCCGCGTGCGAGGGCGCCCTGCTCGTCGTCGACGCCACCCAGGGCGTCCAGGCGCAGACGCTCGCCAACGCCACCTTGGCCCAAGCCGTCGGCCTGCGCATCATCCCGGTCATCAATAAGATCGACCTGCCCTCGTCCGATGTCGACGGCACTTTAGAACAGATCTTCGACGTGCTCAAGATCATCGAGGACCCGGTCCTGATCTCCGCGAAAAGCGGGGAGGGCTGCCAGGAGGTGCTCGACGCGGTCGTCCGGGAGATCCCGGCGCCGACCGGCGACCCGAAGGCGCCGCTCTCCGCCTTGATCTTCGACTCCTCCTACTCCACCTTCCGCGGCGTGATCCTGCTCGTGCGCGTCGTCGACGGCACGCTGAAGAAGGGCATGCGCGTGAGGTTCTTCTCGACGGGCACCGAGGCGATCGTCGAGGAGGTGGGCTTCCTCAAGCCCAAGATGATCCCCGCCCCGGAGCTCGGCGCCGGCGAGGCGGGCTACCTGATCTGCGGGATCAAGGACATCCACACGGTGCGCGTCGGCGACACCGTGATGGAAAAGGACCGGCCGCTGGCGCAGCCGCTGCCGGGCTACAAGGAAGCCAAGCCCGTCGTCTTCGCGGGAATATTCCCGATCGACCAGACCGAATACACGGCCCTCAAGTTCGCCCTGGACAAGCTCAACCTGGAAGATTCCTCCTTTAATTATATGGCGGACTCCTCCCAGGCGCTCGGCTTCGGCTATCGCCTCGGGTTCCTGGGCCTGCTCCACATGGACATCGTCAAGGAGCGCCTGACGCGCGAGTTCGGGCTCGACCTGATCGTGACCGCGCCCAACGTCATCTACCGCGTGCAGACCTACGACGGCAAGTGGATCGTCATCGACAACCCCGCGAAGTTCCCGCCGCACGGGGACATCAAGTCCATCGAGGAGCCCTACGTCCTGCTGACCATCGTGCTCCCCATCGAGCACCAGGAGCCCGTGCTCAACCTCATCAAGGAGCGACGCGGCGTTTACGTCGGAATCGAGTACCTCTCGCCGACCCGCATGCTCATCAAATACGAGCTCCCGCTCGCGGAAATGGTCGTCAACTTCTACGACCGCCTGAAATCCGTGTCCAAGGGCTACGCGACGCTCGACTACCAGTCCATCGGCGACCGCGAGAGCGACATGGTCAAGCTCGAGATCCTCATCCACGGCGAGCCCGTCGACGCCCTCAGCCAGATCGTCCACAAGGACAAGTCCCAGGACGTGGGCCGCCGGCTGTGCGAGAAGCTCAAGGAGCTCATCGACCGGCAGAACTTCGAGGTCGCCATCCAGGCCCGCGTCGACGGCAAGATCATCGCGCGCGAGACGATCGGCGCCAAGCGCAAGGACGTCATCGCCAAGTGCTATGGCGGCGACATCACGCGCAAGAAGAAATTGTTGGGCAAACAAAAAGAGGGCAAGAAGCGGGCGAAGATGGTGGGGTCCGTCGAGGTCCCTCAAGAAGCGTTTCTTGCGGTCCTCAAGATCGACGAGGATTCAAACTAGGCGGACAGGACTCTCATGGAAGAAAGATTGCTTTTCGTCGGCGTCTCCCTCGGCCTCTTCGCCTGGTACTCCCGCCGCTGGAAGGAGCGCGGCGGGCCCGCGACCCCGCTGCAGTCCGCGGCCTGGCACTCGCTGTTCTACGCGATCGCCGCCTTCTCGATCGTCATGATCCTGACCATGGTCTTCGAGGGCCGCACGAAGGTCATCGCCGTCTGGGCGCGCGCGCTGCGCGTGGGGGACCTCGTCCCGGCGCTCTCCGCCGCCGCCGTCGCCGCCGTCCTGGGCTTCTGGCGCGCGTGGTCCAAGGGCGAGAGCGTCGAGAGCCGGCGCCACTACCTCGACGACGACCTGGAGTGGGCGGACACCGTCTTCTCCTCGGCCCTGCTCGCCTGGGTCCTGATGACCTTCCTCATCCAGGCGTTCAAGATTCCCTCGGCTTCGATGGAGAAGACCCTGCTCGTCGGCGACCACCTGTTCGTCAATAAATTCGTCTACGGGGTGCGGGTGCCCTTCTGGGGCAAGCGCGTCCTGCAGCTGCGCAAGCCTCAGCGCGGCGACGTCATGGTCTTCGAGTTCCCGGTCACCGACCCGCGCGAGCCCCACTGCGGCAAGATCAACGCGGGGGAGAACTTCATCAAGCGCGTCGTCGGCCTGCCCGGCGAGACGGTCGCGGTCAGCTCCGGCAAGATCTTCGTCGACGGCAAACTCATGAGCGACGAGACCTACGCGCAGTGGGACGAGCCCTTCCGCCAAC
Organism: Elusimicrobiota bacterium; assembly: GCA_036676805.1. Lineage (GTDB taxonomy): Bacteria > Elusimicrobiota > Elusimicrobia > UBA1565 > UBA9628 > GWA2-66-18. The sequence goes on along the minus strand of JAKFCD010000099.1, from coordinate 3,284 downwards.
CCGAGTCGGTCCACGCCAGGGAGATCTCCCCGGAGCGCTATCAGGAACTGTGGGCGACCCACAAGCTCGACCATGAGCTCGGCGACATCCAGAGGGACTTCTTCGGGCCGGTGAAGGTCCCCGAGGGGGGCTACTTCATGATGGGCGACAACCGCGACCACAGCTGCGACTCGCGCTACTGGGGCCCCGTGGACGAGCGCTTCATCAAGGGCAAGGCCTGGTTCATCTACTGGCCGCCGTCGCGCATGAAGGTGGTCCGCTGAACGAGCAGCCGCGCGACTGCCCCGCCTGCGGCCGCGTCGGGCCGTTCGAGTTCGTCGAGCCCTGGCGCGACCCTGTCGCCGGGGGCGTCTACTCGCTCTGGTCGTGCGCGTGCGGCGCCGTCTTCTCCGAGCCGCGCGTGCCGGTCGGCCCCGAGTGGTACGAGAAGTGCGCGCCGCTTCGCGGCCGCGAGAAACGGCCTGAGCCCGGGGGCGACTGGCGCTTCAAGACCTTCCTGGAAGAGGGCCTGCCGCCGGGACGCATTCTCGACGTGGGCTGCGGGGACGGAGGATTTCTCGCCGCGGCGCAGGAGGCGGGTTGGACGGGCGTCGGCTTCGACTACGAGACGCGCATGATCGCGCTGGGCAAGGGGCGCGGCGTCGAAGTCCACGCCGAGGAATTCTCCGCGTTCTGCGGCTCGCGGGCCCCCGGCGAGTTCGATGCGATCACGCTCTTCGACGTGCTCGAGCACACGCCCGAGCCGCTCAAGCTGCTGAACCTGTTGAAGCCGCTCCTCAGGAAGGGAGGGCACGTCGCGCTGACTTTGCCCAACGCGCTGCGGCCGATCCCGTTCACGCGCGAGGAGCACGACTATCCGCCGCATCACTTCACGCGGTGGACGCCCGAGGCGATGAAGGGCTTTCTCGAGCGAAACGGCTTCGTCGTGGTCCGCCAGGACGCGGGGACCTTGAAGCTCGGCTACCTGTCCGACCACGTCTTTTTTTACGCGGTGATGCCGTTCGTCCTCAAGCTCGCCAAGCGCGTCCTCTTCGGAAAGGCCGGCGCGGCTAAGACCGTGTCCGAGCTCTACTCGGCCGGGGGCGCCGCGGGCGCGCTCTCCGACAAGTCGCGGCGCCAGGCGCTCGTCGACGCGGCCAAGCTCCCGCTCCGGCTCGTCACTTGGCCGGTGGCGGCCGCGATGTGGCTCTACTACCGAGCGACGCGGCCGCTGCCGGGGGACTGCCTGTACACGCTCGCCCGCCGAGAAAACTGACGAGCTGCCGTCTGGATCCTAGAACAACGCGCCGAAGCGGCGCATGATCGCGGCATAGGCCGCGTAGCCCGCCGACGTCGCGGCGCAGGCCGCGGCGAGCGCCGGCCAGTAGCTCCAGCCGCGCTTGAGAAGGGCGGGCAGCACGAGGAAGAAGAGCAGCGAGGGCAGCACCGCCCAGAAGATGCCGCTCGTCATCGCGGCGGCGCGCGCGGGGTCCCTGGTCTCGACGTAGAGCCAGGTGATCGCGAGCAAGGACGACAGCGGCAGGGAGATGAGGATCGCGCCCGCGAAGGTCGAGCGCTTTCCGAGCTCGGAGGCGCCGGCGATGAGCAGCGCCGAGACCAGGACCTTCGCCGCGAAGAGCATCAGGCCCCGTAGCCGTCGGGGTTGGCCTTCTGCCAGCGCCAGGCGTCGGCGCACATCGCGTCGAGGTCGCGCGCGACCGCCCAGCCGAGCTTCTTCTTGGCGAGCGACGCGTCCGCCCAGATCGCCTCGGCGTCCCCGGCCCGCCGCGGCATGATCTTGTGCGGGATGGCCTTGCCCGCGGCCTTGGCGCAGGCGGCGATCACCTCGAGCACCGAGTAGCCACGCCCCGCGCCCAGGTTGACGGCCTGCGCGCCCTTGAACGAATCGAGCTTGTCGAGCGCGGCGACGTGGCCCAAAGCCAGGTCCACGACGTGGATGTAGTCGCGCACGCCGGTGCCGTCGTGGGTGGGATAGTCTCCGCCCCAGACGTTGACGAACTCGCGGCGGCCGACGGCGGTCTGCGTCACGTAGGGCATCAGGTTGTTCGGAAGACCCTTCGGGTCTTCTCCGATAGCGCCGCTCTCGTGGGCGCCGACCGGGTTGAAGTAGCGCAGCAGCGCGATCTTCCAGCGCTTGTCCTCGGTCGCGAGCTCGTAGCACATATCTTCGATATCGAGCTTGGTCTTGCCGTAAGGATTGAGCGCCGAGCGCGGGTGCCGCTCGTCGACGGGGTTCTTCTCGACGGCGCCGTAAACGGTGCACGACGAGGAGAAGACGAGGCGCCGGCAGTCGGTCTTCTCCATCGCGGCGAGCAGGTGATGGGTGCCGACCACGTTGTTGTCCTGATAGAGAAGCGGCTTCTCGACGGACTCGCCCACGGCCTTGAGGCCCGCGAAGTGCATGACCGCGTCGAAGCCTTCTCCCATCAACGCATCCAAGCCGTCGGGGTCGCGCAGGTCGAGCGTCTCCAGCCGCATGGGCTTGCCCGTCAGGGCCTTCACGCGCTCGATGGACTCCGGGGAGGAGTTCGAGAAATTGTCGAAGCCGACGACCTCGTGGCCCGCCCGGAGCAGCTCGAGGCAGGCGTGGCTGCCGATGTAGCCCGACGCGCCGGTGACGAGGACCTTCACTAGATCGGCGCCATCGCGCTCTGCAGGTGGTAATAAGGAGGGCGCGCGCGGTAGCGCGAGATGCACTCCTTCATGATCTCCTCGATGAAGTCGGCGTAGTTGTGGCCGATCACCTCGGCGCAGGCGGGCACGCAGTCCCCGTCGGAGATCGACGGATTCGGGTTGATCTCCAGGATGTAGGGGTTGCCGTAGCGGTCCACGCGGACCTCGATGCGCGCGTAGTCGTGGCAGTCGAAGATGCGGTAGGCGTCCAGGCAGATTTCCGAGATCAAAGCGGAAAGCTTCTGGGAGTACTTCGCGGGGCGCTCGACGCGGATCTTCGAATAGACGGAATTCTCCTCCCACTTCGCCTGGAACGGGTAGATGCCCCAGGTGCCCTTGGGCAGGTCGTCGAAGATGGAGCGGGACAGGGGCAGCACCTTCACGCGCTCCTCGTTGCCCATGATCGACACGTCCACCTCGTCGCCCTCGATGAATTCTTCGATGAGGACCGGGCGGTGGTACTTGTCGAGGAGCATCGCGACCTGGTCCTTCAACGCTTTCAGGCTCGTCACCACGGACTGATTCGAGATGCCGATCGAATTATCCGTATTGGCCAATTTGACCATGAGCGGGTACCGGAGATCTTCGCGGATGTGCTCGTTTTTTTCGAA
>JAKFCD010000098.1:0-28672 GCA_036676805.1 Elusimicrobiota bacterium | reverse complement strand
CAAAGTCGTGCGCAGGATATTGGTGCCGGGAAGGTACGCGCGCTCGGAGGTGAACTTGCCCTCCGGCGCGGTGCGCAGGAACCCGCCCTTGCGCTCGTCGAGCAGGCGGCAGAAGGCGGGCGCCGCGTCGAACCGGCCGAGGCAGCACCAGTCGACGCTCGTGTCGCGGGCGACGAGGGCCGAGCCGTGGCAGTCGCCGATGAGCGCGTAGTCGGAGATGGGCTCGTACATGGCTAGAAGTCGAAGCTGCTCCCGAGGTTGAAGAAGCTCTCTTTGCGGGCGAGGAACTGACCGAATTCGGAATGCCCGGTGAAGTAGCCGACGTGCACCCGCATGGCGCGCAGCGCGCCTGGGAAGCCGATCCGGAAGCCGACCTCGGTGTTGGAGTTGATGTTCCAGCCCGCCTGCCGCCGCGACTGCACGTCCTGCGCCAGGTAGACCCAGCAGGGGTGGCTCAGCCAGCGCAGGTCCGGGGTCGTCAGCTCGAAGCCGGCCTGCGCCGTGAGGCGCTTGAGAGCCGGTATCGTGTGAAGAAGCTGGCTGCCGCCAGCGTACAGCCTCAGGAGCGTCCACGGCTCGAAGGACGCGACGGCGCGGATTCCTTCGATGCTGTAGCGGGAGCCCGTGTCCCCCGTGCGGCGGAAATAGTCGTCGCCCAGGTGGGAGCTCTCGTGGAACAAGGTCAGGCGCGCCGAGAAGCGCCCGCGGCGCAGCTCCAGGGGGAGGTTGGCGAAGAAGTCGATGGTCTGGAACTCGTTGACGGAGCCCGAGAGGAGGAAGCGGGAGAGGCCCATACCCTCGATGTCCCACTGCGCGGCGAGCAGAGCCGCGCGCTTCAAGGCTCAGTACCGGTAGCCATCCCGGTTCTCCTCGAGGCCGACGCCCAGGCCCAGCACGAGACGGTTGACGAAGTTGAAGTAGGCGACGATCTGCGCGGCGTCGAGGATCGCGCGGTCGTCGAAGCCCGATTCTCTCAGCGCGGCGACGTCGGATTCCCGGACCGAGGAGGGCTCACGGGTGAGCTTCTCGGCGTAGCGGCAAAGGCCCTCCGTCCGCGCGTCGAGCGCGTCCCAACGACCTTCGCGGACCGCGGCCAGCGTCTCCGGGCTTTTCTCGTAGCGCGAAAGAGCCTCGGCGTGGTGCGCGACGCAGTAAGGGCAGCCGTTGGTCCGCGAGACGGCCACGGCGATCGCCTCGCGCTCGCGGCGCGTCAGCGGCGACTGCCCGTACAGAAGCTCCATGTACAGCGCCATGTGCGCCGTCAGCGTCTCGGGGTGGAGGCTGTGGATCTTGTGCACGGCGGCCAGCGCGCCGCGCTTGCCCATCGTCGTCTCATAGACGGCCTTGAGCTCGCCCTCGGCATCCGCGGGCTCGACGACCTTGATCCAGGCCCGGCTCTTTTCGCCGCTCATGACAGGGGCTTCAAAGTCCCGCCCACGCAGCTGGAGCAGCGGTCCTCGACCGGCGCGCAGCGCGGGCACCACAGCTCCCCGCACTTGTCGCACTTCTTCCAGTCCGTCTGCCCGGATTCCGCCTTCATGTTGCAGTGGCTGCACGCCAGCGCGTTGTCTTCCATGACGCCTCCCTGTTTACAAGACGATGATGCGCCAGCCTTCGGCCGCGTACTTCGCGATCGAAGGATGACCGTGGTACTCGGATCGTAGCGGAATAGAGCTCTTCTGCGCGAGGTCCTTGACGCCGAAGGCCCCCGCGCAGAAGTCGCAGATCGCGTCGATGACGCCTTTGCCCTGGACCTCCTTGAAGAGTGGATGAAGCATGTGCTCCGGCTTCATGAGTTCCGCCACCCACTCCGTTCCGGCGCCGTCGAAAATGAGTTTCACGCCGAATCCATGCTCCGAGAAGTCCTTGCAGTATAGGAGCGCGTGATTGGCACGGGCCATCCCCTCGTGACTATCCTTTCCGGCCTGCAGGACGATCAGGTAACGATCCATGGTCGAACCCTTGCTCAGCCCTTGCCCACCGGAGCGAACTCCAGCTCCGCGCCCAGGTTCTTGCCGATGCGCTGGATGAAGTTCCCGGCGGCCGCGACGAAGGCGAGCTCGGCGATCTCCTTGGGAGAGAAGTTGCGCTTAAGCGCCTCGACGGCCTCGTCCTCGGCCTTGACCGCCTGCGTGGTCTGATAGGCGAAGCGGATCACCGCCCGTTCGGCCTCGTTGAACGCCGGGTTGTCGAATCCCTGGGGTCCCAGCAGGGAGATATGCTCGTCGGAGAGGCCCGCCGCTTTCCCCATCGGAACATGATGGCCCTGGCAGTAGGCGCACTCGTTGGCGCGGGCGACGGTCAGGTATGCGATCTCGCGCACGCGCGGAGTCAACGAGAGCTTGTTGAAGTAGACGTCGAGGAGGACGCCGAAGGCCTGGGTGACGGGTCCTGAGTGGCCGACGAGCTTGACGACGTTGGGAACCATTCCGAATCCCTTCTTCAGGTTCTGGTAGACCGGCGCGGCTTCAGGCGCTTCCTGTCCTTCGTGAGCGTAGGTCGTTCGCGGCATGTCGATTCCTCCCGTGCGTCGTCGTGCGGCGTGACCGGCGGGCCCGGGGACCGAGCCCGGACCCGCCGGCGGTCGTCTTTGCGTCCGCCCATGAGCCGTCATGGGCAAATCCCTTGATGAGGCCGCCCGCGACCCAGGACGAAAACCAACGCTGAACTTGGGCCGCGTCGGTATCGGCCAGGGCCTTCGCGGCATGGGCTAACACCGCGCCGAGCCGCGCGCCTTCCTGGAGCCGCCGCAAAGTGTCCCACTCCCGGCGGGAGATGTCCGCGACCTTCACCCAGGTTTCATCGCGATAGATGAGAAGCCAGCGCGCGTTGGGTCGGCGGAGGATGCGGCCGCCGGCCTTGAGGGGAAGCTCGCGACGGAGCCAGAGCCGCTCGACGGGCCAGGCCGCTTTGAGCAGGAGGACCGTCGGGTCCAGGATCAGTCTAACGCGCGGCCAGTCCTCGGCCGGGATGCTCTTGATCGCTTCCGGATCGAGGGCGGGCAGGCGCGCGGTGAAAAGCCGGGTCAGGACGGCGCGCTCCAGGCGGGCCAAATCGGACAGGAACGGATGCCTCCGGGCGAGCGGATGCGCGGCCGCGAAGGAGGGGAAGCTCTCCCCCAAATCCGCCAAGCTGGGCGACCGCGAGTGGTTCGTCTCGAGATAAGCGGCCGCGAGGGCGCGGAAAGCGTCCTCGTCCAGCGCCCGTTTCACGGCGGGGAAATCCGAGGTCAGCGCCTCGAGCAGGCGCAGGAAGTAGCCGTCGCCGTAGACGCTCAGGCGCGTGGGCGCGTCCAGCGGCGGCGCCGCGGCGATCCAGCGCAGCGCGCGGGGCCGCGCGCCGACGGCCGCCCGCACGCCGCGGGAGTCCGTCAAGATCTCCCCGAGGGAGCGCTGGAGCGTAAGGAGCTCAGGCGGGGACTGCGGCATCGCGCACCTCCGCGGCCCGCGCCGCCTCCCGCTCGAGCCTCTCGAAGGACGGGATCTTGTCGTCCCACTCGATGAGCGTCGGCGCGCGCCCGAAGCGCCGGCTCGCCTCCGCGTAAAGGTCCCACACCGGGTCCGACACCGGATGATCGTGCGTGTCGATGAGGAAGCCGCCCTCGTCCGAGTAGCCGGCCAGGTGCATCTCGCCCACTCGCGCGCGCGGTATCCCGTCGAGGTAATCGAGAGCGTTGAAGCCGTGGTTCACCGCGCTGACGTGGATGTTGTTGACGTCCAGCAGGATCCCGCAGTCGGCCCGTGAAGCGATCTCAGCCAGGAATTCCCACTCCGTCATCTCGGACTGCCGGTAGGTCAGGTAGCTCGAGACGTTCTCGATCAGGATCCGGCGGCCCAGGAATTCCTGAACATGACGCAGCCGCGCCGCGACATGCTCGATCGCCGCCTCGGTGTAGGGCAGGGGCAGCAGGTCGTGGAGGTTGCGGCCGTCGACACCCGTCCAGCACAGGTGGTCCGAGACGATGGCGGGCTCGATGACGCGGACGAGCCGCTTGAGCCTTTTCAGGTAGTCCCGGTTCAGAGGATCGGCGGAGCCGACGTTGAGCGAGACGCCGTGCAAGGTCACCGGATAGCGCCCGCGCACTTCCTCCAGCATCTCCAGGGGCCGCCCGCCCGAGGGGCCGCCCCGCAGTCCCATGTAGTTCTCTGAGATCGCCTCGAACCAGGAGACCGCGGGGCGGCGCGACAGCACATGGTCGTAGTGAGACGCGCGGAGCCCAAGGCCGATGCCGAGCTGCTCCGTCATGGTCGTCTCGCCTCGATTCATGGCTTTTCCGCGTTACTGGCTGCCGAGGTTCTTCATCGGCTCCGACTCGGATTTCTCGGCCTTCTTCTTGTCGGTCTTCTTGGGCGGCGTCAGGGAACCGCCTTCGATGCTCTCGCAGGACTCCTTGGGCATGGAAAGCCAGCCCTGGCCCTTGCAGGAGTTCTTGCCCGCGCAATCGTGCCCGGCGCCGCCGCACTTTCCGTGGCCCCCGCACTTGTTGACGCCGTAGCACTTGACGTTCTTGTCGGTTTTCTTGCCCTTCGACTCCTTCGCCCAGCTCGGCGCCGACGCGAGCGCCGCCCCCACGAGCCCCGCCACGGCCGCCTTCAACAGCATGTCGCCTTTCGCCATTTACCGCCTCCTGTGCGCGTCTTGGTCTCCGTCCCCGACCGGCGGGCGGAGAAGGTCCTTTAAAATCAATTGGTGGAGCGCCTCGCGCGAGTGCGGCGCGGCGGCCGAGCCCGCGGTGAGGCGGTTGGCGAGGGCCTTGAGGTCGCCGAAGGTGTCCACGTCGGCGCGCGCGGGCAGCAGCGCGAAGGAATCCCCGCGCAGGCTCAGGCGCTCGAGCGTGCGCTCGAGGACCCCGGAGTCGGACCACGTCATCTTCGTGAACAGATGAGGCATGGGGGCGCGCAGGCCGACCAGATAGTAGCCGCCGTCCTCGGCGGGGCCGAGGACGGCCCGGGCGTCGTCCAGGCGCGCGAAGGCCTGGCGCAGGATGGCGGGTTCCAGATCGGGGCAGTCGCTGCCGATGACGACGACCTTACCGGCGCCGGCGAGGAAGCCCCGGTCGAAGGCGGCGATGAGCCGCGCCCCCAGGTCGCCGTCCGCCTGGGGAAACCACGGCGGCGCGTCCTCGAGCCAGGCCAGGTCGGGACGCTTCGGGTGCGGCTCGTAGGCCACCGAGACGGCGGCCTCGCCGCACAGGCGGGCGCCCCCGACGGCGTCGCGCACGAAGGCCTCGTACAGCCTGGCGGCCTGGGGGCCGGACAGCGGGTCCCTCAGCCGGGTCTTGACCCGGCCGGGGACCGGCGCCTTGACGAAGACGATGAGCGCGTTCACCGGTAAAGCCTCTTGAGCTTCTCGGGCGGGACGCCGGCCTTGAATAAGCCGATGATCGCGACGTTGCGCAGGGCGTTGAAGACGGGGCCGTTGCGCTCGTAGCGGCGCGTCGAGGTCGAGATCGCTTCCTCCAGGATCACGACCGGGCCCAGGCGCGCGAGCTTCGGGAGGAGGAAGTATTCCTCCATGAGGGCCACCGGCGGCAGGCCGCCCACGCGCAGGTAGTCCTCCCGCTGGCAGGCGATCGCCTGGTCGCCGTGGGGAACGCCGGTTTTGCGCGAGCGCCAGTCGCCGAGCGCGGCGATGAGCCGGTACACCGGCCTCTGAGAGTCGAAGGCGAGGCGGAACGCGGTCGCCCCCGGACGCGGCTTGCGGGCCCAGGCGTCGAGCAGGGCGCCGAGCCAGGCTCCCGGCAGGCGCGTGTCGGCGTGCAGGAACATGACGAGCTCGCCCGTCGCGGCCAGCGCGCCGGCGTGCAGCTGGACGGCGCGGCCGCGCGCGGATTCCACGACCTTGTCGGCGACGCGGCGCGCCGCGGCCAGGGTCCCATCAAGGCTTCCGCCGTCGGCGACGATGACCTCGATGTCCGCCTTCCCGGCCGTCAGGCGCAGGCGCGCGACGAGCGGCTCCAGGCGCTCCCGCTCATCGAGGGTCGGGATGACGATGGAAACCTTCCTCACGGCGTATTCCTCGCGGCCTTCGACAGCCAGGACAATAGGCCCGCGGAAAGGGCCGGACCCGACTTCGGGTCGCTTAGAATGTCCGTCCCGTGGCCGCCCGCGTCCAGCCGCAAGCGCTCGACCGGCCCGGAGACCGACCCGGCGAGGCGGCCGGCGATCGCGTCGAAGACCGGGTCATCGGCCGCCGAGGCGAGGAACAGGGGGCGGCGGCCGTACGCCGCGGCGGACTCCGACGCCGGCACGCGCCGGGGGTTGTCGCCGGGGGAAATCAAAGCCGCGCCGCCGAGACGGGGGTCGGAGGCGGCGCGGCGGAAGGCGAGGGAGGCGCCGATGCTGGCGCCGCCCAGGAAGATCGTCGAGGGGGAAAAGCCGCGGCTTTCGAGCCAGGCGACCGCGGCGGCGGGGTCCAGATCGGCCGCCTGCCAGCGGGCCTTGTCCCACTCGCCGGGGTCCTGCCCGTAGGGGTTCGCGCTGCCGCCGTGCCCGCGCGGATCGAGGAGCAGCACGGCGACGCCGGCCGAGGCGGCCTTCACCGCGAACGGCTCCCAATCTCCGCGCCGGCCGCCGAGCATGGGCATGAGCACGACGGCCGCGGCGGGAGCGGCGGGCGCGCAGTAGGTCGCCGCCAGCGCGACCCCGTCCGAGGCCTTGAGCGGGACCTCGACCGGGGCCGCGGAGGCGGAGACGGCGGCGAGCGCGGCCCAGAGCATCATCGCGAGGCCTCCGCCAGCGAGCGGCGCGCCGCGGCGCCGACCGACTCGTTTCCGTCGGCCAGCGCGGCCGTCAAGTAGGGCGCGGCGGCCCGGTCGCAGCACTCGCCCAGGGCCTGGACGACCTTGACCCGGACCCACCAATGCTCGTCGCGCGCCGCGTGCGAAAGCGGAACGAGCGCGTCCTTGCGCGAGACGCGCCCGAGCGCCCGCGCCGCGTTGGCCCGCACCTCCCACCGGGGGTCGCCCAGCGCCTTGACCAGCGGCCAGTAGGCGCCGTCGGGGCGCCGTTGGCCCAGCTGGTACGCGGCGCGTTGACGGGTGTCGACCGAGGCGTCCGTCAGCGCGGCCGATAGACGCGCCTCATCCCAGGTCGCGTCCGGGCGCGCCGCGGGGCCGAAGGCGGCCAAGGACGCCGGCAGCAGCGGCGCCCGGGTCAAGGACCAATAGGCGGCCACGCCGAGCAGGCCCGCGACGGGCAAGGTCACGAGCCAGGCCAGGGCGATCTCCCCGGCGACGCGGGCGTCGACGCCGGAGCGGCCCTTGCGCAGGCCCATGCCCAGGATGGCGGAGCTCGACACGTGCGTCGTGGAGACCGGGAAGCCGTGGACGGCGGTCGCGACGACCATCGCCGAGGTCGCGAGGTTCGCGGCGAAGCCCTCGAGATGATCCATCTTGGTCACCTTGTGCGCCAAGGTCTCGGTCACGCGCAGGCCCATCACGATGCCGCCCAAGGCGTTGGCCGCGGCGAGAACGATGAAGAACCAGCGCGGGGCGACCGTGGCCGCCGGATCGAGCACGGCATAGAAGAAGAATCCGAGGCCCGCGATCTTGGGCGTGTCGTTGAGGCCCCGGGCGAAGCCGCTGGCCGCCGCGCTCGCCCAATGCGCCCAGTGGCAGTTGAGGCAGTAGCGCTCGCGGCACAGCCAGTTCAGGAAGCGGAAGGCGAGCCAGGCCGCGCCGAAGGCGACGAAGGGGGACAGGAGCAGGGGCAAGGCGACCTTGCTCCAGACGCTTCCCCAGAGCACTTGGTCGAGGCCGAAGGCGTAGAGGCCCGTGAGCAAAGTCGCGCCGACGATGGCGTGCGTGGTGGAGACCGGCATGCCGATGCGCGTCGCGAGCAGGACCCAGCCGATGGCTCCGGCGAGTATGGCGAGGGCGAAGGTCTGATTGAGCTGAACTTGGGGGGAGAGCATTCCTTTAGTGAAGAGCAAGGTCATCTTCACCGCCCAGGCCGAGGCGAGCACCGCGCCGGCGGCGACGGCGAGGGAGGTCACGATCACGGCCTTCTTGTAGTCCGACTCCCCGCTGCCGACCATGGTCGCGATCGACTTGGAGATGTCGTTGGCCCCGTTGGCGAAGGCCAGGCCGGCGGCGGCGCCGAGCCCGATGACGGTCATCGCTTCCATGTCGCTCTCCCTTGCATCCCGGAATGAGTACGACCGGGGGCGTGTTCGTTACAGCCGGGTATGCGCGGAAGCTAGCAAGTCGTCGCGGGCTCGGACATGGAGGCGCTGTCAGGGATCGGTGTCCCGCTTAGGACGCGGCGACGCCGGCGGCCGGGGCCCGGAGCAGGAAGCAGGTTCCCGACTCGCCGGTGCGTTCGAGCGACAGCCGGCCGCCGTTGGCCCGCGCCAAGGAGGCGGCGATCGAAAGGCTCGACCCCGCTCCGCCGACGCCGGGGCGCGCCCGCTTGCGCTGATTGAAGCGCTCGAAGAGATGGGGGACGTCCGCCTCGGGTATTCCCGGGCCCTCGTCTTCGACGCGCACCGAGACGGCGCCCTCGCCGGCTTCGGCGCTCAGCACGACCCGCTGCCCGCGGCGGCTGCAGCGGATCGCGTTGCCGCACAGATTCGAGACGATCCTGGTCAGATGCTCCCGGTCGACGAAGGCCGCGCAGCCGGGCGCGGCGCGGATCTCGATCGTCACCTCCTTGCGGCCGGCGCGAGGCGCGAGGTCCGCGCGCAGCTCGAGGAGAAATCCCTCGAGGTCGACCGCGGAGGGCGCGGGCGGGCGGGCGCCCGACTCCAGGACCGCGAGGTCCATGAGGCTGTCGACGAGCTTGGACAAGCGCTGCGTGTGCCGGCCTATGGTGCCGAGGAAGTCCGCCCTAAGCTCCGGGTCGTCCGCGGCGCCGGCTTGGAGGGACTCCGTGAAGCCCCGTATGGCGGTGAGCGGCGTGCGGAACTCGTGGGAGACGTTGGCGATCAGCTCCCGCTGCAGGGCGTCGCGGCGCTCGACCGCCTCGAGCTCCAGAGCCAGCTTCTCGTCGGTCGAGTCCCGCACCGTCCCGCGCACGCGCCCGTCCTCCGCGCGCGCGGCGCGCAGGCGGAAGAAGCGCTCGCTCCCCTCCGTCGCCGGCACTCGGAATTCCGCGACCGCCTGGCCCTCGGCCAAGGCGCGCTCGAGCGTTTCGCGCACCAGCGCTCGATTCTCCGGGACGGCGCGCGCGAGCCAATCCTCGCCGCGTGCTCCGGGGGGCAGGCCGTGCAGCCGGGCGAACTCCTCGGAGCAGGCGAACGCGCCGGAGGCCCGGTTCCACTCGAAGCTGCCCACACCGCCGATCCGCTGGGCTTCCTTCAGCGCGTCCGCGGTCCGGTTCGCCTCCGCGAGACGGCCGTCGGCCTGGCGTCTCAGCCAGCCGACCAACAGCGCCGTCGCCGGGGCCCCGACGAAGAGGCTTTCCAGGGCGAGGCAGCCGAAATGGAATTCCGGCGTGACCGCGCAGAGCCGGTAATAGGAGGAGTGCCCGAGAACGATCGCCGCGGCGAGCAGGCCGGGGCCGAAGCCTCCCGCGAAGGCGGCCAGCACGACGGCGAGAAGATACACCGGAGCGGCGCCCGGCACGGCGTGGGGCGGCAGGCGCGAGATGAAAAGGGCCGCGAAGCAGGAGACGACGACGGCGAAGAGCCAGCGCTTCACATTCTCTTTAAACACGGGCTACAAGTCTTACATGTCGCGGCCGGTCCGCGGAATGGTGAGCACGTCACGCCCAGTTGACGTTTTTATGACAAGCAGGCCGTAGACCAAGGTGTACTCTCCGATCCAGACCCAGCGCCACCACGGCAGGCCCGCCGAGGACGCGGGATCGAGCGCGATATATATGAAGCCTACGGCCCAGGACCAGGCCAAGGCGGCGGGAAATCCCGCCAGGAGGGAAAAAGGCAGGGCCCAAAGCACGTACCAAGGCTGGACCACCGGGCTGGCCAGCAGGACGGCGAGGATCATCCCTCCCAGGTAGCGCGCGGGGTCTTCTCCGCGGCGGCGGGCCCAGCAAAGGCTGAACGCGCCCACGGCGGACGCCAAAAGGAGCCGGCGCGCCGAGGCGGACTCGATGAAAGCCGACAGGAGGGCGTAAAGGCTCGGGTTGGCGAGCCAATCCGACGCGAAGGCGGCGATGCCGCTTTCGGGAGCGGCCCGCAGCGCCGCGGCGAGGCCGGGGGCGGCCGGGATGATCCCGAGAGCCGCTATGAAGAGAAACAGCGCGCCGAAACGGCGATGGCGCAGGAACAGCCACGGCAGCAGGACGATCGGCACGACTTTGACGAGGGCCGCCGCGGCCCAGGCGACGGCGCCGAGCTCGCGGCGCCCGGACTCCCACAGCTCGAGGCCGGCGAGCAGGCCCAAGATCATGAGCGAGTCGAGATGGCCCGCGGCGGAGAACTCGATGAGCACGAGGGGGTGCCAGGCGTACAGCGCGGCCCAGGCGACCGAGAGGCCCCGGCGCCGCAGGAGGCGCATGAGCAAGGCGCAGGCGAGAAGGTCGCACAGGGCGAAGAAGGCCTTCTGCGCCCGGGCGTCGGGCGAGACCGCGGCGACCGCGCGGAAGGCCGCCAAGGCGAGCGGGGGATAGATCGCGGTCAGGCCCGGGTTGTTGATCCGGGCGTCCTGCTCCGAGCGCAGGAAGGCCAGCTCCGGGGCGGAGGGCGCGAGGCGGTAGGGGCTTCGCCCCGCGTTGGCGACCCGGCCCTCCCATGAATAGCGGTAGGCGTCGGTCGACGGGGTCGGCGGGATCAGGACGAGGGACAGGCGCAGGAAGGCCGCGAGAATCAGGATGAGGACGGCCCGAGAGCCTTCATCGGCGCCGGGACCCGGGTCGCGCGCCAGGCTCCGCCAGGTCAGCCAGGAGACGGCGGTCCACAGCGCCAGCACGACGAGGAACGCGGCGATGCGCTCCTCGAACGGGGCCAACAAGGCCATGGCCACGGCGCCGATCGCGGAGGCGAGGCCGGCCCGAAGCAGGATGCGCGTCACGTCCATGAGTCCGCCCGGGGCGGCGAGCGTTACAGGGGCCTTGACTCCATACTTAGGTATTGGGTTTATACTGAGAACATGGAGGCGCGATGAAAGAGCTTCTCACCGTAGGCCGGGTCGCCCGGCGGGCTGGAGTCAACCTGCAGACCGTTCTCTATTACGAGAGACGTCGCTTGTTGTCGCCGGCCCGACGCTCCGACTCCGGCTACCGTTTATACGCGCCGGAGACCGTGCGCGTCATACGCTTCATCAAGAACGCCCAGGCGCTGGGCTTTACCCTCGACGAGATCGCCAAGCTGCTGCGGCTGCGGGTCGGCTCGCGAAGCCAATGCGGGCCGGTCAAGCGTCAGGCCCGGGCGCGCCTGGAGCTGGTGCAGGAAAAGATCTCGGGATTGAGGGCGATGGAAAGGACTTTGCGCCGGCTGCTCAAGACCTGCGCCGCGCGCGGCACCACGGACTCCTGCCCGATCCTGGAAAGTCTTGAGTCAAGGAGATAGTCGCTATGGATAAGAAATTCGTGGGATTGGCGGCTCTGGCTTCGGCCGGACTCGCGTCCGTTTGCTGTATCGGGCCCCTCGTCTTGACGGGCCTGGGGTTGGGAAGCCTGGGGCTGGCGGCGGGCCTGACCAAATACCGGGCCGTATTCCTGGCGCTGACCGGGGTCGTTCTTGCCGTCGCCTTCTACCTCGCTTATCGAAAGCGTGCCGAGCCGTGCGCCGACGGCAGCTGCGAACTCCGCTCGGGTAGCCGGGCGATGAAAGCGGGAGTCTGGACTGTCGCGGCGTTCGCGGCGGCTCTGGCGACTTTCCCGAACTGGTCGGGACGCTTCGCTTCCAGCGCTCCCGTCGCCGTCCCGGCGGGGGCTGAAATGCTCGCCCTGAAAATCTCGGGCATGGATTGCGAGGCCTGCACCGCGGCGATCAAGAAGTCGGTCGAGAAGGTGCCGGGCGTGCTCTCCGCGTCCATCGACTTCCCCGGTGAGCGGGCGACCGTCGTCTCGGACGGCAAGGCCGAGCCGGGAGCCGTGATCCGGGCCGTGGAGGCCGCGGGGTACAAGGCTGAACTGGTCGAAGGAGGCGGCCATGAGTAACTCTCACGAGCATGAGGCGTGCTGCCGACTCCCGGCCGTTGCCCTTGCTTGTCCCGTCTGCGGGAGGCAGGGCCGGAAAGTGGGCCAAGAGACTTTGGACCATCATTTGGAGGAAACCTCTCGCGCGAAATTCGGTGCTGAAGCGGGCTTCTGCCCGAACCCGGCCTGCGAGGTCGTGTACTTCGGCGGGACGGCGACCGTCCGCAAGGGCGAGACCGCGCTGGCGGTCACGCAGAAAGACCCGGGCGACGAGGTGTTCGTCTGCTACTGCTTTAAGCACACGCGCGGCGACCTGCGGCGCGATCTGGTTCAAAAGGGAACGACGGACATCCCTGACCGGATCAAACAGGGGATCAAGGAAGGGCGCTGCGATTGCGAGCGCAAGAATCCGCAGGGCGCCTGCTGCCTGGGCAACGTCGCCGCGGCGATCGAGGCGATCAAAGGAGAATCCCATACCAAAACGTCATGAGGCCGGCATGGACCAGCTCGGCCGCCGCGAGTAGACTGCTTCTCATGAATCCGACCCTTCGTGTTCTTGGCGTCGTCTTGGCTCTTTGCGCGCCGGCGCGGGCGCAAGCCGCCCACGGCGTCCTCATTCACGTCAAGACGGCGCTGTCGGTCGACGACGCGCAGATCTGCGCCGCCCCGAACGTGGCCCTTGCCTCGCTCAAGGCCGGGCACAAGGTGACGATGCTCTTCGACGCCAGCGCCGTGACCTCGATCACGAAGGGCTACGGCTGGCGCCGCAGGTTCTCGAGCACGAGCGCCATGGACCGCGCGAAGCTCCCGGAGCGCGAGCGCAGGAGCCTGTCCGAGCAGCTCGGCGTCCCGCTCGAGCAGGTGCCGCGCGACTACGGCGAGTACCTGGACTTCCTGAAGGGCAAAGGCGTGGAGATCTACGGGAATAAGACGATGATGCTGCTCTACAACATCGACCCGGCCAAGGCGGCGTCCGCCGTCGTTCCCGTCGGCCTGGAGAAGATGGTCGAGCTGTTCAACGCGGCGGAGCGCACCGTTGTTTATTAAAGGCCTTCTGGCCGCGGGGCTGCTCGTCGGCGGCGCGGCGGTTTCGCGCGCCGAGCCCGCCTATCGCCTGGAAGCGGCGTGGGGAGGCCCGGACGGCGAGCTCGTCTTCCAAGAGCCCATGGGAATCGCCGTGGACCGCCAAGGAGACGCCTACGTGGCCGACTCCCGCGGCCGGCGCGTCGTCAAGCTGAGCGGCGACGGGAAATTCCTCCTGCAATTCGGCGAGTTCGAGAAGCCGGTGGATGTGGCGGTCTCCTCCGGCGGGGTCGTTTACGTCGCCGACTTCGACGCGGACAAAATCGAGGCCTTTTCCCCTGAGGGAAAGCGCCTTTACGGCTGGGGCGGACCCGGCGAGGCGGACGGCCGGTTCAGGGGGGCGACGGGGCTTGCGCTGGACGCGTCGGGGAACGTCTACGTGGCGGACTTCTACAACAACCGCGTCCAGGTGTTCGATCCGAAAGGATCTTGGCTGCGAACCATCGGAAAAAAAGGTCATGGAGCGGGCGAGCTGAACTATCCCACGGGGCTTGCCTTCGACCTTTCGGGGAACCTGATCGTGGCGGACGCCTACAACCATCGCCTGCAGACGTTCTCGCCGGAAGGCAAGGCTCTGGGAGCCATCGGCTCCCGCTGGAAGCGCTTTTTCGGATCGGCCGGCGCCTTTCGCGTGCCCAGCGGCGTCGCCGTGGACGCGCAGGGCGATCTCCACGTGGCTGACTCCGCCCAAAAGCGCGTCGTCCTCCTGGACCGCGACGGCTCATATCGCGGGGACTGGAAGGTGACCGGCGACGCCAACCCCGGGGCCTACTCCCCGACAAAAATCGCCGCGACGCCCGACGGAAAGGTTCTCGCCGTGGACACGGCCAACGACCGCATACTCGTCCTTCGCCCGGGAGCGAATCCTCAAGCCGCCCGCGCGGCCGCTCCGTCGCCGGAGAAACCCAAGCCCGTCCGGGGCGATATTCTCGTGCGCGTGTCGGGCATGGCCTGCCCCTTCTGCGCCTACGGCATCGAGAAGCACCTGAAGGCGCTGCCCGGCGTGAAGTCGGCGCGCGTGAACCTTGGCGAGGGGACGGCCGTCCTGGTGCTCGAGCCGGGGCGGAGGGTCTCCGACGAGGAAATCCGCCGGGCGGTCCAAAAGGCCGGTTTCAAGGCCTCGGAGATCAAGGGCATCTCTCCATGAAGGCGGCGCGGATCCTGGGGGTGATGCTGATATTAGCGGGACCGCTTCACGCCGCGCCGATCAGCTTCAACACCGCTTTGCCGGTGCATGAAGGGGGGCTCCTTTTCAGGGGCCAGGCGATATGGATGCGAATGCACGACGATTCTTCCCCGTTGGGCCGGGAGATGGACGTCGTCGCCGTGCCGTCGGTCTTGGTCTACGGGGCCACCTCCAAGCTGGCCTTGATGGGCGTATTCCCCTACATGGACAAGCGGCTCAACATCAGATCCATGGGGGCGATTCGCGAGGCCTCCGGACTGGGCGATATCATGACCCTGGCGCGCCAGGAGGTCTTCGCGCGAAACCGGGCGGGACGCACGGCGCGGGGCGCGCTCTTCGCCGGCGTGAAATGGCCGACGGGAAGGAGCAAGGAATCGGACGCCTTGGGACCGCTGCCCAAAACGGTGCAGTTGGGCTCCGGCTCCTATGACCCGATCGTGGGCACGGTCTGGACCTTGCAGTCGCTGTCCGGCCAACTGGACGCCGACCTTTCTTATCAGCGGAATACCTGGGCCAATGACTTCAAGTTCGGAGACGTCATCACGCAGGACCTTTCTTTCCAATACCGGCTGTGGCCGAGGACCTTGGCCGACGAGGGCGTGCCCGGCTATCTGTACGGCGTTCTGGAGGCCGGCAACGTCTATCGGGCCAAGGACGAGGCGGGCGGAATCAAGGACGCGGACTCGGGCGGCTATCAGCTCTTCTTGACTCCCGGCGTCCAGTGGGTGACGAAGCGGGCCGTTGTCGAGGCGGCGGCGCGGCTGCCGGCCGTCCAGGAATTGAACGGACAGGCGCTGAAAACCGACTACCAGCTGATCGGCAGCGTCCGTCTTTGGTTTTAGATTAGAAGTCCAGCTGCGCCGACAGCCGGAACGTCCGCGGCGCGCCGAGATGGAGATAGCCGTCGCCGAAGTACTCTCCGACGTCCTTCCAGTAAACTGAGTTGAGGGCGTTTTCCACTCGAAAGCGCCAGGTGATGCGGCTCGGGCCGACGGCCAGGGCGTAGCGGGCGCCGAAATCGAACCGATTGTAGGCGGGAACCGACAGGGAGTTGTCGCGCAGGGCGTATTTCTCCGAAACGCGGGCCCAGGAGCCGTTGAGCGAAGCTCCGGGAACTTGCGGGATGCTCCAATCGAGCGTCGCTTGACTGCGCAGCCAAGGAACGTTGAGCGGAGCCCTGCCGTCGAAGGTCGCCACCCCCGTGCCGCTCTGCCGGGCGTGGATCAACGTCGCGCCGGCGAAGACGCGAAGGTCATCGGTGACGCGTCCGGAGGCCGAGAACTCCAGGCCGCTGTGCTTGACGGTCCCCCGCTGGACGAAGACATTGCCGGGGTCGACGAACTCGTAGGGCTTCCAGATGTGGAACGCCGCCGCCGCGAGCAGCAGGCGACGGGAAACGTCGCGCTTGATGCCCACCTCGACCTGACGGGTCACCTTGGGGTCCATGGTCCGGCCGGCGTTGGCGGCCGTGACGCCCGCCGTGCCGCCGAGCTCGAGGCCCTGGCTGTAGGCGGCATAGCTCATCAGGTCCTCTCCCGGCATGAAGGCGAGCGCAGCCTGCGGCGAGAAGAACGTTCTGCGGTAGCGCGAGACGCGGGCGCCGTCGAGCTTGCCGAAGCGGTCGTCGGCGAGGACGCTCGCGCGCAGCCCGGCATGGACCTTCCACCGGGGAGAAAGGGAGATCGAATCCCGGACGAAGGCGGCGGACTCGGCGTAGTCCTGGACGCGGCGGACGACGCCCGTCCCCTTCGCCGAGGGCGCGAAGACCAATGGGTTCGGGTTATAAATATTGTCGGTGCCGACGTAGTCGTAGACCTCGGCGCCCAGGTTCACCGCGCGCTCGAAGCGCGAGAGGCCGGCCGCAGCCTCGTGCCGCACGGACCCCCAGTCGCGCTCGCCGCTCAGGACCGCCTGGGCGTGGGCCGCGCTACGGACCTCTCCCGAGCTGCGATAGTCGTAGAGGTCGTAATCCCCGTTGCCGCAGAAGGTCGCGAGGTAAACGGGGCCGCTCGAGCAGCCGTAGGGGAACGCGGCCTTGTCCTCGGCGGCGACGCGGTTGAAGTTGACCGCCGCCTCGAAGCGCAGGTCCGCGCCGGCTCCATAGTCGAAGCGCGCGCCGATGTTGCGGGCCTCGACGGCGACCGGCTCGCTCCAGGGCTGGTTATTGAGCATCTTCTCGGGCCGGACGCCGGGCGGCAAGGCGGTCCCGCCCAGCGGCTGGTAGCCCGGGACGGAGAGCTGGCTTTTCTTCTGCCAGTCCGCGTCGACGCCGAACACCGCGTCATCGCTCAGGCGCCAGTCCAGCGCCGCGCTCAAGAATTCCCGCCGCCCGACCGCCTCCTTGACGTAAGGATGATAGTCCTCGCGCGCCGCGTTGAAGCGGTACCCGAAGGGTCCGGCGCGGCCGCTTAGGTCCGCGTGGCCGTAGCGGCTTCCTCGTTCGCCCGTTTCCAAAGCGACGCGGCGCACGGGCGCGCCGGTCGGCCGCTTGACGACGTAATTGATCACGCCTCCCGGGGCCGCCAGTCCCGCCTCGAAGCCGGCGACGCCCTTGAGGATCTCGACGCGCTCCTTGTTCTCGAGGGGCATGCTCGACTCGTTGGCGATCGTCAGGCCGTCGCGCTTGTACCCGCTGGCGTTGTCGAGGGTGAAGCCCCGGATCGAGAGGCTCTCGTAATAGCCGAGGGGGGCGTAGTTCTCGCCCACGGACGCGTCGTAGCCGATCGCGCCGAGGACGCCGCGCGCTCCCTGGTCGTCGAGGAGCCCGCGCGGGATGACGGTCGCCGAGGCGGGCGTCTCGAGCAGGGCGCGCCGCGTGAGGCCGAGAACGGCGCGCGCGGACCCGTAGTCGTCGGGGTCGCGCGGCGCGGTGACGACGATCGGCGCGAGCGGCGCGGCCGAGGCGTTCATGACGAGGAGAAGGCAGAGTCCGAGGCGGGATTTGGCGGCTTTCGACATCGTTCGCTCCTTTGGCCGGCGGCCGGGGGAACGAAAAATATGTCAGAGCGCTCTGTGCTTCCCTTCGCTGGCATTACCCAGATCAGGTTCAGAGGGTTTCTCTCACCCGAAGCTCGAAAGCTTCAGGACCCCTAGCAGGGATAAGTTTAGGCAATTCGCCGGGATGATGTCCATTCGAACTTCGAGAGGTGTAACGATTTTGAGGCCGCGCGTACTCATTGATGACGCGCAGAAGAGGAATCATGATCGAGATGATGACGCAGATGAACGCGCTGCCGCCGGGAGTCCGCCTTTGGACGGCCTGGATGATGGCGGTGTTCTTCTTCGCGGCGTTCTTCGTCCGTCGGGACGAAGATGCGAGGCTCGTCCTGGGTTCCTTCATCCTGACGATGGCCGCGGCGCTTCTGTTCTTTTGGGCGACGGGAACCGTCAAGATGATCGCTGCGGCCCACCTGCTCGTCTGGACTCCCCTGCTGGTCTACCTGATCAAGACGCGGCTGACATGCTCTTCGTTCAAGGCGCGAAGCCCCATAGGGACGTGGCTCATCCTGCTGACTGCCACGATCACGGTCTCGCTCGTCTTTGACGCGAGGGAAGTCGCTCTTTTTTGGGGATGGTATTGAATAATCGTTCCAAACAGGTTAACCTGAATCGTCGACGCCATATGCCCTGGGAAAAACAATTCAATCGTGAAGAGGTCCTCGACAAGGCCATGCAGGCCTTCTGGAGCCGCGGCTACGAGGCGACCTCCATGCAGGAGCTGGTGGAGCGCACCGGGATCAACCGCGGCAGCCTTTACGCGACCTACGGCGACAAGCGCGCGCTGTTTTTGGCCGCGCTGCGGATGTACGACGACCGGATGCGCCGCAAGCGCCTGGCCGCCCTCGAGGCCTCTTCGCCGCCGCGCGAAGCCGTGCGCCGGCTCCTCGAGGCGTTCGCCGAAGTCTCCGGGGAGAAGCGGGGCTGTTTCCTGACCAACACGGCCCTGGAGCTGGCCTCGCATGACGCCATGGCGAGGGTGATCGTCGCCCGGGCGCAGGCGGAGATCGAGAGATTCTTCGAGAGGATGATCCGGAAGGGGCAAGCGGAGGGGGACATCCCGGCCCGCGTGCGTCCGAAAGGGACCGCGCGCGGCCTTCTTGCCGCGCTCATCGGCCTGGCGGTGCTGTCGCGCAGCCGTCCGGACCGGGAGCTCCTCGCGGGCATCGTGGAAGAAGCGGCGGGGAGGCTGGATTGATTTTTTTTGTCTTATTTGGAACGTACGTTCTAAATAGGAAGGCCGCATGACCGCCGTTGACGAATGGAGGAAGGACATGGACTACAGGACCTACGCCGTCGAAGACGCGCCCGCGGGAGCCAAGGAGCTGCTGGCCGCCGCGAAGAAGAATTACGGCTTCGTGCCGAACCTGCTCGGCACGATGGCCGAGGCCCCGTCGTTGCTGAAGGCCTACATGACGCTTTCGGGGATATTCGAGGAGGCGTCCCTCGACGCCTCCGAGCGCCAGGTCGTGCTGCTCGCCGTGAGCCGGGAGAACGGCTGCGAGTACTGCGTCGCGGCGCACACCGTGATCGCGGGGATGCAAAATGTCCCGGCCGACGTCGTGGCCGCGGTCCGGTCGGGCGGCCCGATCGGGTCGCCCCGTCTCGAGGCGCTTCGCGTCTTCACGGCGGCCGTGGTCGAATCCCGCGGCCGGCCGAGCGAGGCACAGACGGAGGCGTTCCTGGCGGCCGGCTACGAAAAGCGCCAGGTGCTGGAGGTCGTGCTCGGGGTGGGCTTGAAGACGCTGTCGAACTACACCAACCACATCGCCGGAACGGGGCTGGATGCCGCCTTCGCCAAGGCCGCGTGGTCCAAGGAGGGTAACATGAGCAAGAAGAAGATCAGTTGCGCCGACGTGGTTCCGGGATGCACGTTCGTCGCGGAAGCCGGGAGCGAGAAGGAACTGCTGCAGAAGGTCGCCGCCCACGCGGGCGCCGATCATGGACTCAAGGACGTACCGCCCGAAGTCCTTGCAAAGCTGAAGGCCGCGATCAAGGATGCGTGATTCGGGATGAAACTGGTTTCCGTCAACGTTTCGCTCGTCCGAACGGTCCGCTGGCAGGGTCATGACATCGAAACGGGCATTTTTAAGGTGCCCGTGGAGGGGCCCGTGCGGGTCGGGCGGACGAATCTCGACGGAGACCGGCAGGCGGACTTGCGCGTCCACGGCGGCGAGCATAAGGCGGTCTATGCCTATGCGGCCGAGCATTACGAGTGGTGGCGCAAGGAATTGGGACGCACCCTCCCCTTCGGGGCCTTCGGCGAGAATCTGACGATCGAGGGATTCCCGGAGGAGGAGGTCTGCGTCGGCGACCGGTTTCGGATCGGAGGCGCATTGCTGGAAGCGGTTCAGCCGCGCTTCCCGTGCTTCAAGCTCGGGTTGAAGTTCGAGGGCGAGGGGATGATCGAGCGGTTTCTAGAGAGCGAGCGGTGGGGCGTCTACTTCCGCGTGGTCTCGGAGGGCGTCCTTCGCGCCGGCGACGACGTCATCGCGGAGCATCGCGATCCGGCGCGTTTTCCGGTGCCGGGGGTGCTCCGTATATTGCTGTCGAAGACTAAATCTCCGGACGAATTGAAGCGAGCCCTGAGCGCCGCGGCGCTGCCGCCGGAGTGGCGCGCGAAGTTGGCCGGAATGCTGAAGGAGAGATGACCATGAATCAACGTCCACCGCTTCCCCCGTTTACGCTGGAGACCGCGATCCAAAAAGTCCGCATGGCCGAGAACGCGTGGAACACGCATGACCCGGTCAAGGTGTCGCTCGCCTATACCGAGGACAGCCGTTGGCGCAACCGCGGCGAGTTCCTGCAGGGGCGGGCCGCCATCGTGGCCTTTCTCGAACGCAAGTGGGCGCGCGAGAACGACTACCGGCTGATCAAGGAGCTATGGAGCTTCCATGGCGATCGCATCGCGGTCCGGTTCAAGTACGAGTGGCGGGACGATGCCGGCAATTGGTATCGCTCGCATGGCAACGAGCTTTGGGAGTTCGACGAACGCGGCCTCATGCGCCGTCGCGAGGCGAGCATTAATGATGTGTCCATCGCGGCCTCCGAGCGAAAGTTCCTGTGGGACAAGGGCCCCCGGCCCGAGGGCCATCCCGGGCTGATTGAAATGAGACTCTTTTAATTCGCTGCACGCGAGATCGCCGAGCGTGGAGGGGGGAGACCGCAGGATTTGCTGACCTTACCCCCGAATCATCGGTTCCAGCGAGTATTTAATAAATTATTAAGCATTCCATTAGCCTCATCGGTCTTCGCGTCTGATATATCCTGGGTGAAGAGCACGATACAGGAGAACGACCATGGATGCGACCCTGACGCAGTTGATGGAGATCGTCGAGAAGGATTCCGTGACGGTGCGGGAACTGAAGGACGGGATCGTTCATTGTTTTTGCGTCGTCAACCGCGCCTTCATGAAGGAGGGCGCCATGGAGATCCAAGAAGACACCTCGGATCGAACCATAGACAAGATGATGAGGCTGCTCGCCGCCGAGGTCTATGCCGGCATCGGGAAAGATTTCGAGAATCCAACCGTGGAGAGCCTGAAACGCCTCAAGGACGAGCTCGACGACAGGCTCCAGCTCTCGTCCAAGGACCCGACTATACAACGAAAGCACGAAGAGGTCATCGGGAAGCTCCTCTCGTCCGTAGGCGGCGATGGAAGGGGATGAGGCGGGTGCCGTGAACGAGCTGCTTCGGGCCAAGAACGTCGAGTTGGCGGCGTATAAGGCTTACCTCGAAGGCATCATACGAAGCGCGAGCGATTCGATCATCGTCAGCAGCCCGGAAGCGACCATAAAATTGGTCAACCATGCGGCGCTCGATTTGCTCGGATACAGGGAGGACGAACTGGTTGGCAAACCGTTCGCGGTCCTATTCGCCGGCGGCGTTTCGTTTGAAAATTCGGGATTTGGGCGGATTCCGGAGGCGGACAGCCTCCGGGAGCGCGACACGTCCTTCGTTTCGAAGAGCGGCGCCGGTATCCCGGTCCGTTTTTCCTGTTCGCTCGCGCGGAGCAAGTCGGGAGCGCCCATCGGCGTCGTCTGCATCGCCCGGGACATGAGAGAGATTCTCCGCCTGCAGGAGCAGGAACGGAATTTGAAACAGGCGAAGTTCGAAGAGGAGCTCAAACAAGTCCGGATCGATGCGCTGGAGGCCGCGCAGCGAGAGCTGGAGCGGCAGGTCACGGAGCGGACGCTGACGCTCGAGAACGCCCTGGCCGACTTATTGCGCACCCAGGCGCAGCTCGTTCAGTCGGAAAAATTGAAGGCGGTCGGACAGCTTGCCGCGGGAGTGGCCCACGAGATCAACAATCCCCTGGGAATCATATTGGGGTTCGCTCAGGCCCTGGCGGCTGAGCGAGTCTTGCCGGACTCGATGACCCTTCCGATCAAGTCCATCGAAAGAGAAGTCCTGCGCTGCCGGGACTTAGTCCGGGACCTGCTCGCCTATTCGCGGCAAGGCAGGGCGGCCATGGAACGGTTCGATCTCAACGAGGCCGTCGCGGGCGTTCTCGGCATCATCGAAGCGGACGCCCGGCTCAAGTCGATAAAGATCGTGAGGGAAATGGGTTCGCTGGAGCCGGTGTGGGGTGAAAAAAATAATTTACAGCAGGTGGTCGTGAACCTCTGCGGCAACGCCATCGACGCTTTGCCCAAGGGCGGCGCGATCATCGTTCGCACGCGTCGCGCGTCCTCCGAAGGAGGAGCCGGGACGATCCTTGAGGTCCAGGATGACGGGATCGGCATCCCCGAGGAGATTCAAGGGAAAATATTCGACCCGTTCTTTACGACCAAGGAGGTCGGGAAGGGAACCGGGCTCGGCCTCTCGCTCGCTTACGAAACCATGCGCCGGCATGGGGGAATGATCTCGCTCGAGAGCGAGGTTGGACGAGGCTCGACCTTCGCCGTTCATCTGCCTGATCGGGAGACCGGGCCTTAGCGCCCGCGCTTGCTGGCGGACGCCGCGGCGATCGCCGCGCGGAGCGCGAGCAGCTCATAGGGCTTGGCCAGGTATTCGAAGGCTCCGAGTTCCCTGGCGCGCGCGGCCATCTCATCGTGGGAAATTCAGTGACCATGATCCCGGGCCCCACCGGCGGCACTGCGCTCGGTCCTGTGCTTATGGGGGGCGTAAATGAGTCCCTCTTGATCGATAAGTGTTACATCGAGCCTGGCTTTGGAGCTCCGCTTCAAGGGAAGAGCTGTTTGACATAGTCCGCCACGCGCCCGATCTCCTGGGGCGTGAGCACGTTGCCCCAATGGGGCATCCTTTGCATCGGCCGGCCGTCCAGCACGACCCCTCCCATCCCGCCGTCCTTGGCGATGGCCGCCAACGGCTTGCCCGTGATCCCCTGACCGCGCTCGCCGTGGCAGGCGGCGCAGTTCAGCCGGAAGATCCGCTCGCCGCTCAGGCCGGAGTCGGGACGACGGAGCGCGGCCGCGGGATCGGAAGCCAGGGAGGTGAGTCCCGAAGTCCGCGGGAGGACCGCCAAGGCCGGGACGGCCTCCGGCTTGATGCCCGCCTGCGACGGGCCTTTGGGCGCGTAGGCGAACTTGACCTTGGCGCCGGCGGCGTGCGGCTCTCCGGGCAGGCGCCGGTAGGCCTCGTTGGAACTGCCGCCGATGTTGACGTAGACTTTTTCCGCGGAGACGGGTGCTACCCCGTAGCGCCCGTGAGACTGCTTCACGAACGGGATGCCGTCTTCATCCTCGTCGCCGCCGCCGGCGCCGAAGCCGACTTCCCCGGTCTGGAAATTCTCCGACATCTGCAGGCCCGAGACGTCTCGCGCCTGGATCCAGAACCGCGTGAAGCGCTCGAGAACGGCCCTGCTCTTGCTGCGCTCCACGGCGAAGGACATCTCCCTCAAGGCTCCGATCGTCGCGGCGACGTCCTTGGGCGTCAGGGTCACCGTGTCGTCGCCGAGCTTGGTGCGGTAAAGTCCCGACTTCTCATCCCAGAACTTTTCGTCGGCGCGGCTGAACGCCTTGTAGGCGCCCTTCAGATAATTTTCGTCCTTGGTCGCCTGCCACGCCGTCAGCAGACCCCGCACGCCCCAGAACAGGGGCGCGCTCATATCCGCGCCGCCCAACCCCTTGCCTTCCGGGACGGAGTACTCGGCGGAGAAGGAGCCGTCTTGGCCCTGCGCGGCCAGCAGAAAATCCGCCTCGCTCTTCAGAAGGGCGAGCGCCTGATCGCGCAGACCCTTCTCGACGGGGTTGTCTTCCGCGAACCGGTCGGAAACGTCCTTCAGAGCCAGCAGGATCGAGGCTGAGTCCTCGATCGAGACCCGGCTTCCGACGCCCGCCGAGGGCGTCCAAGTCGAGACGAGCTTGCCCTGCTTGAAGTGCATGGCGCTCAAGTTCTTCATCAGCGCCTGCGCCAGGCCGAGCGCCACCTCGCCCGTCTTCTTTTCCAGCACCCCGCCGTCCACGGGCGGATTCAAAGTGAACGCGCGCTCGAAATGTCGCGTCAGGTAGTAGTAGGCCGCGCACAGCCGCAGCCAGCCCGCCTGATCGGCCAGCCGGCTGGCCGGATCCTTGACGGCGTAGGACCACGGCCGTTCCGGCAGGTCGCCCAGCAGTGCTAGGTTGGGCGAGATGAGGTGGGGGATATAGCGCAGGCCCTTGGCGGGATCATACCGGGTCGGATCGATGCCCCCGAGACGTCCCCGGGGATCGGAGAACAGAGCGGCCTTGGTCTCGAGCAAGGTGTTGAACGAGGCGAGCGTCAGCGTGATCCCGCGAAAGCCCTCCTCCGCGTCGTTGCCGAGAAGCTGCACCTCGTCCCATTCTCCGGCGCCTCTTTTTTCCACGTGGTCCGAGTGCCAGAAATACTGGACCCAGAGGGCCTGCTTGAGCGCGGCCTGGGCCGTGCCGCCCATGTCGATGGTCTTGTCCATCTTGTCCCGGTTCCAGCGCGTATTGAAATAGTCCAGCCAGTAGCGCGGCATCCCCCAATTGCCTTTCTTGCCGCTTTGCGGGTCCTGGTAGTCGTCCGCGGTGATCACGGGACCGATGAAATGCGGGTCCGCGGAGGCGAAGTTCATGTAGGTCGGCGCGGCGTCGTCGAAAACGCGCGGCATGCCGGTGCGCTGGTAGTACAAAGGCATGTACTGGCCCAGGAGCATGGCCTTGTTCGAGGGCGCGCGCTCGCCGCGGTCGCGGTTGACCCGGTTGCGGTCGTAGAGCTCACGGGCCTTGAGCGTCCAGTACGGGCCCTGGACCAAAGCGAGGCCGGCGTGAGATCGGGCGGCGGCCCACTCCAGCGGGTAGCGGGAGTACCAGTAGGCCTCGATCGCCGTGACCCATTGGAACTCGGGCCAGTGGGCCACGGGCAGTCCCGCCTCGACCGCGTCCACGAAGAACTCGCTGCCGGAGAAGAACGACTCGTTGGCCAAAATGAACTGGCTTTCGGTCTCGAACCGGCGGCCGGCGATCTTGCTCTCAAGCGGGCTGCGATAAGCGGAGAGATCGGGCTGCGGGTTGCCTTCCTTGAGCTCGACTTCGCGTCCGTCGGGAGAGTGCAGGTAGACCTTGGCGGACGCGGGCAAAGCGGCCAGCCCCAAGGCGATCAGCAAAGCGCTTGCGGCGTTCTTTTTTTTGGACATGAATCCTCCGAGCGGAATCAAAACGTCACTTCCATCGCCAGCCGCGAGATGAAGGCGGGCGCGGGTCCCAGCTCCGGCTTCTTCACGCGGAAAAGCGCGCTTGCGGTGAACCGCAGCTGCGGATCCGGGCTGAAGATAAGGCTGGGGGCCATAAAGCCGCTGATGCCGCCGGCGAAAGGAGGGCGGTCGATCTCGCGGAAGATCACGGCCGGGTTGCCGGCCATGTCGGTCGTGGGAAAGGGATGGATGATCTTCCCTGAATAGTGGTCCGTCTCCTGGCGCGTGCCCATAAAGGTCGTATCCAGCGACAGGTAGTCCTTGAACAGGGGCTTGACGAAGGAGAACCAGAAGGTGGTTGTGTCGCCGGGATCGATGCCGTCGTGCTCGGACACGAATTTATGCGTGGCACCCATGTGCGCCGCGCCGCGGCCGAAGACGGGGTCAAGCGGCCCCCAATCTCCCTGAAGAAACTGCCTGGTCAAGAAAAGCCCCGCCGTGTAGCTGACCGCGCCCAGGCCGGGCTGCAGCATCGCCGGCAGGCGGCCGTCCCGCGAAAACCGGTCGAACACGTTGTCGGGGCTCAGCGGGTAGGGAATCTGTATCATGCCGGGCCCCAGCGGCGAGCCCGGGAATCCCGGCAAGGTGATGGGCATGTCCAAGGGGAAGTCCGCGGACGTGAGCTTGCCGTCGCCGTTCATGTCCATCATTGCCGGCATGATCACCTGCACCCCTTTGCCGTCGTTGGCGAATCGCCGCCGGTTGCTTCCGGTCGGCAGGGATATCCCGCCCATCATGGCGATGCCGATGGGAAAATTCCCCTGGTCCTGGATCTTTTTCTTGAGGAAAACGCCGATATCTCCCACGTCCTGGGTGCCGCCGTCGGCGAGGGCCGTCATCCCCGGCTTGAAGCCCTCGGGGTAGGCCTTCCCGCCGACTTGGCTGTTGGCGAACGGCACGTTGACGCGCAAAGTGAAGCTATGAAGGAACCGTTGGTCGAGATCGAACCCGTAGAACAGGTCCAGGTCCTGGAGGTTCCTCTTGATGACGCGGTCCGTGAAATCGAAGGGCTCGACCTCGTTCTTGTCGGAGAAATCGTCGCCGCCGGCTCGCGCGCGGCGATCCGAGAAGCCGGCGCGAAAAGCGTTGGGCGGCAAAGTGTACGCGTCGCCGGTGAAGGCGGGCTGGAGGTTCGGGGGGATCAGCTGCTTGATCTGGTCCTTGATCCGGGAGCGCTCGAAGCGGACCCAATCCTCTCCACCGGCCCCCTCCTTGGTGCCGAGCCGGAGATAGTCGTCGTATCTCGTCGACGCCGCGGCTTGGCCGGCGGTTCCCAGCGCCGCAAACAGGCCGGCCGCGATCGCAAAGTTCCAGTTCATTTTCGTCTCCACGCTCCTTAAAATAAACGGGGGCGATATCCACTTTGGATATCGCCCCCGTTTTTCGGCTAGGCTGATATTTGTCGTCCGGCTTCTGCGGCGGGTCTACATGTCCTTGTCGCTCATCCGCTCCACGACACGCTCACGGTCCTCGACGGTGATGTCGCAGGATTTACCGTCGTCGTAGAACATGATCTCCAGGCGCGATCGATGCCCCGTTTCAGCCAGTTTTTTTGCCTGGCGATATTTCATCAGCACCATGCTCTCTTTGTAGGTCAACGGAACGGCGGTCGGAGTTCCGTGCCCATTCGCGGAATGGCCGTTTGATTTTTCCATGTTCGGCAAGGTGCAACAGTGCAGCCATGGACGCCGCCGGTCGGCGTATGAGCCGTGACAAGTGCTCTCGATCGAGCGGCTTCTTGAGGAATGCGGCTGCTCCGATCAGCAGCGCGTCCTTCTCCGTATCCGGACCGTACTGACTGCTCATCACGATGACGGGGGCGCCCGACGCGCGCAAACGCGGAAGCGCCTGGAGGCCCGTCATTCCCGGGAGAATGTTGTCCGTCAGGATCACATCGAAGCGCGTCCGTTCGGCGAGGCGAAGCGCCGCCTCCGCGCTCTCGGCGCCGGTGATCCTGCAGCCGAAGGCCTCGAGAATGCCCCGGATATCCGCCAGTTGGGCGGGGTCGTCCTCGACGAGCAGGATATGCGGCGGAGGGTTCGAAGCGGGTTGAGGTTCCAATGGGACCTTGCCTTCCGAGTTCTGAGTCGCGGCCTTGGTGCAACGATTCGGCTAATGCATGACCGGCCTGTCGTCGAGGCGTGTGCCGTCCGCGGACGAATGCTAGAATCGCCGCATGGAATCGCAACCGATCCGGTGGAGCCTCGAAGACCTGCGCGCGCGCAAGCCGGAGGCGTTGACGGCGATGGTCAACGACCATCTGCCGACCTTGCTGGCCGGGGCGCTCTCCATCGGGCTCTCGCGCCCCGACGCCGAGGAGGTCGTCCAGGAGACCTTCGTCGCTTTCCTCTCCGGCCTGGACCGCTTCGAGGGCCGCTCGACCCTTCGCACCTACCTGTTCGGCATCCTCTATCATAAGGCCTCCAACCTGCGCGCCAAGGCCCGGCGCGAGGAGGGCAGCGACGACATCGAGGCCGTCGTCAGCGCCCGGTTCGACCCGGCCGGCATGTGGGCTCGGCCTCCGGGAGGCCCCGAGGCCTTGGCGCTCGACGGCGAAATCCGAGCCTGGGTCGAGAAATGCTCCGAGGGGCTTCCGGACGCGCAGCGGGCGGCCTTTTTCCTCAAAGAGATCGAGGGGGAGACGCCGGAGGCGATCTGTAACGTTCTGGGCGTGAGCGCGACCAACTTGCGGGTGATGCTCCATCGCGCCCGCCTCAAGCTGAGGGAGTGCCTGGAGCTGAACTGGGAGAAGAGCCGGTGATGAAGCTCATGATGGCGTTCATGCCGAACTGCCGCGAGGTCGCCAAGACCTTGTGCGGCGGCGGCTTGGCGTCCGAGCCGTGGCACCGGCGACTCCTGATCCGCCTGCACCTCTCCCGGTGCGAGTTCTGCGCGCGCTTCGGCCGCCAGATGGACCGCATCTGCGAGGCCCTGAAGGCGGCCTGGGCCGAGCCGAAGGGCGACGACGTCGAGGCGTTCAAGCGCCGCGTCATCGAGCGCCTGGGTCCGTCCTGATCCGTCCCTTGTAACGATCCCGGCTCCGCCGGGACTTACTTGTATGGACGCTCGAGCCCTCGTTCTCTCCTTCATGATCCTGATCCCGACGGCGGACGCGGCCGAGCCGGTCCCGCGCGATCCCTTCGCCGCGTTCCTTCCGCGCGGCGTGAAAACCTCGGTGCCGCGCGAGCAGATCCGCGGCGGCGGCCCTCCCGTAGACGGCATCCCGGCGCTTGTCGCGCCGCGCAGGGCCTCCGCCGAGGAGGCCGGACGCGCGCTCAAGCCCGGCGACGAGGTCCTGGGCCTGGAGCTCGGCGGGGAGGCCGTCGCCTATCCGATCCGCCTGCTCAACTGGCACGAGCTGGTCAACGATGAGGTCGGCGGCGTGCCCGTCGCCGTGACCTACTGCCCGCTGTGCCGCAGCGGCATCGTCTTCGACCGTCGGGCGGGGGACGCCGTCTACGAGTTCGGCGTGTCCGGCCTGCTCTACAACAGCGACCTCGTGATGTACGACCGGGGCACGCGCAGCCTCTGGTCTCAGATCATGGCCGCGGCGATCGTGGGCCCTTCGACCGGTGCCAAGCTCTCCCGCCTCCCCGCGCGACGGACGGATTGGGGGCGGTGGAAGGCGGCGCATCCGCAGACCAAGGCGGTTTTATTCGACACGGGGCACGAACGCGACTACGGCGGCGACCCTTACTCGGGTTA
>JAKFCD010000097.1:0-6067 GCA_036676805.1 Elusimicrobiota bacterium | reverse complement strand
ACGCCGCCGTTGACGCCCGCGCCGAGCTTGCCGAACTTGTGGTTGTAGGCGAGGTTGGCGCCGGAGGAGACGAAGTAGCGGCTGCCGGTCGTCGAGGAGTCGTTGGTGGCGCGGTTGGCGGCGAGGATGAACTGGCCCTTGTCGGTCACCGCGTAGTCGAGCTTGACCAAGGTCTGGAAGTGGCGCGAGATGCGCTGGCGGGTGGGGTTGGCCGAGTCCCGGTCGAACTGGATGTAGTTGAAGCCGGCCTGGACGAGACCCTTCACCTTGGAGGAGAGCTTGCCCTCGACGCCGAAGTCCACGTCCCAGTCGCGGTGGTTGTCCTGGCGGGTCTCCTCCGTGTAGTGCAGGAGGGTGCGGTGGAGCGCGGCGAAAACCTTCGTCTTCGGGGCGACCTTGTAGCCGGCCTTGACGCCGGCGCTGACCTCGGAGCGGTTGAGGGTGTTGGCCAGGGACGTCACGCCGCCGGAGCGGTTGAGGTACTGGTTGCGGTCGGTCTGGGCGTCCACGCCGGCGAAGAACTTATCGGCCAAGGTGTACTCCGCGGAGGCGGAGGCCGTGTTCTGCCAGCGGCGCTCGCGCTGCACGAGGTCCCCCCCGACGACGGTGCCGTTGGGGTTGAAGGCCGGGTCCTGGGTGTTGACGTAGTTGTTTTTCACCTTGGCGCCGAGCTTGGAGCCCTTGAACTCGTAGCCGGCGTCGACCTTCTGGTTGGTCGCGTTGTTGGCGCGGGGCTGGGCCTTGTAGTTCTCGAAGGTCACGTCGTAGCCCGCGGTGAGCTTGTGCTTCTCGCCGATCGGGGCGGCGAGCTTGAGGCCCAGGTTGTTGGAGAGGATCCAGGAGCCGCGCACGCCGCCGCCGGCGACGGCGTGGTTGTTCTCGTCCCGGGGGACGCGGTAGATGTTGTCCTCGTAGCGCGCCTCGACGCCGTAGTAGGGGTTGACGGCGACGCCGCCGACCTTGATGTTGCCGGCGGACGCGGGGACGCTGGCCAGCAGAACGGCGAGGACGGGAAGTATCTTGGTCATCTATCTATCCTTGTCGAGGGGTTATGGGACTTACGGCGCGGACGGCGAAACGGTCTCGGTCTCGGCGCTTTCCTGGGTCGGGCTCGAGGGCGGCGGGGAGGAGACGGTGGAGTCGGTCGTCGAGTCGGCGGGGATGGACTCGGGAGCCTTATCGGCGGGCTTGTCCGCGGGCTTGGCGGGGGTCGCGGGCTTCGCGGGAGCCGCCGCGGCGGCGACGCTCACGCCTTCGCCCTTCGCGACGTCCTTGCTGACGCCGTCGGCGCCGGTGACGGACACGAGGCCGCCGGTCACGGCGACGTTGACCGCGCCGCCCGTCGTGCCGATGGTGAAGCTGTCTCCGGCGCCGGCCTTGACGGTGACGCCGCCGGCCGCGACGGTCACGTCGCCGCTGACCACGACGATCTCGGCGCCGCTGGGGATGACGGGGACGGGCTCGCCGGCCTTGACGGTCATGATGCCGCCGGCGGTCTTGATCTGCACCACGCCGGTGATGCCGCTCAAGGTGATCGCGGCGGGGGCGGCGGGCGTCGCGGGCACGGCGGGCGCGGCGGGCTCGGCGGCGGAGGCGCCGACGGCGGTCGCGAGAAGGGCGGCGACGAAGAGCTTCGAGATGATCATGGTTCCCCCAACGTCTCTTTTATATGACAATAACGCAGCGACGACGGAGTGTACCATTGGCCCTGAAACCTGTCAATGGGATAAAAGTCTCACTTGCGGGCCCCGCGAAATCAAGCTACCCTAAGGGAACTTATGAAAATGAGCCTCCTGGCCGTTCCGTTGTCCGCGTTTTTCGCGCTTCCTCTGTACGCCGCGAACGGCGGAGTGAGCATCCGGCTCGCCGAGGTCAAAGGCGAGGTGTCGGCGCGCGCCGACGCGGCCGCGGCGTGGACGGCGGTCAAGGATGGGACCATGCTGGCGCCCGGGGGCGAGGCGCGGACCGGGGCCGGCGCGAGCGTGGTGCTCGCGTTCAGCGACGGCAACAAGGTCCGCCTCGGGCCGGCGACGACGTTCGGCGTCGAGGGGGCGACCACGCTCAAGACCTCACTGAGGCTGTTCGCGGGGCGCCTCGAGGCGTGGGTCAAGCGCACGAACAAGGCCGACTTCACCGTGCGGCACCGGGCCGGCGTGGCCGCCGTGCGCGGCACGGTGTTCGCGATGGAAGGAAGCGACCTGGGGCTTACGATCGCGCTGTTCGAGGGCGCGCTCGACATCGTCGACAACTTCGGGCGGCCGTCGAGCATGAGCCCGGGGCAGAACGCCCACGTGTCGCCGGAGGCGGGGCTGATGGGGATATCCTCCCTGCCGCCGGGGACCGCGGCGCCCGCGGAGCCCAACGTCGAGGCGCCCGCGCCTCCCCCCGCGACGGACGCGAAGACGAGCGACGTCCCTCCCGACGCGCTTCCGGCGACGGAGACCGAGTCGCCTCCTCCCGCGAGCCCGACCCAGGAAAGCGCGACGACGGACTCGACGGAATCGACCGTCTCGCCGTCCTCGCCCTAGAAGCGCACGCCGAGGCCGGCTTCGGCGCCGGGCTGGGCGTGCGCCATGGTCGCGGCGAGGCTGAGGTAGGTGAACTGGTAGGGCGTCAGGCGCACGCCCAAGGTGAAGCGGCTCTCGAGGGTGTTGACGACGGCCCCGTTGAGCGCGGGATCGAGCGTGGAGCGGCGCACGACGAGGCGGGTGCGGTCGAAGCCGGCGCCCGCGTACGGCGCGAAGCGCGGCGTGCCCGCCGAGGCCACGAGGCTGGCGCCGGCGTGCGAGGCGGAGAAGTCCGAGTGCACGACGGAGTGCGCCACGCCCGAGACGAGGACTTGCGGCGCCCACGGCTTGTCCGATTTCGCGTACAGGCCGTAGCGCAGGCCGCCGCCGGCGATGGTCAGGCCCTGGAAGGAGACGCCGCGGATGAAGCCGGAGATCTTGAAGGGCATGCCGATCTCGGCCTGCACCCAGGGCAGGCCGAACACGCGCACGCCGTTGTTGCGCAGTATATTGTTGCCCTTGGACGGGTAGAACTGGCCGCCCACGCGGGCGCCGACGTCGAAGCCGGTCAGGCCCAGGGAGCGGCCGCTCTGGAAGGTGGCGGCGCCCAGCACGCCGCCGAGGTCGCGGGCGAAGGGCTTCAGCGAGCCCTCGTCGGCGAAGCGCGAGAACCCGCCGAACTGGTCCGCGCCCGCGAACGCGGACGGGGCGAGAGACAGCAGGACGGCGGCGGCGAGAGCGAGTCGCTTCATGCGCTGATTATGCGATATCGCGAGGCGGACCTCAACTCCAATCCGGGGCGCGCCCGGGAGCAGATAAAACCGTTACATTTTCCGTACGCTCCGGATATTGGGATCCGGTCACGCGCGCGGCATAATATCGTCGCATGAAGCTCGCCCGACGCCTGCACCAGCGCCTCCCTCCTTGGGCGCACCGCCTCCTGAAGCCGGCGCTGTTCGTGGCGGGCCTGCCCCGCACGCAGGAGCTGGTTCTGCTGGAGGGCGAGGAACGCTCGGGC
The DNA here is from genome assembly GCA_036676805.1 of Elusimicrobiota bacterium. Taxonomy (GTDB): domain Bacteria; phylum Elusimicrobiota; class Elusimicrobia; order UBA1565; family UBA9628; genus GWA2-66-18. The sequence goes on along the minus strand of JAKFCD010000097.1, from coordinate 2,542 downwards.
GGGAAGCCGCTGCGCGCGGCCTTCGCCGGCCCGGCGGATCTCAAGGAGACCGTGCTCAAGCGCGCCTTCGCGCCCGGCGCCCGGGAGCGCGACTTGGGGCCGATCCCGGTCTGGCTGTCCTCGGCGGCGATCGCCGCGCGGGCGCCGGAGGCGGACCTGGTGGTCCGGCGCGTGCCCCCGCACTACGAGGGGCTGGGGCGGCGCGGGGTGCTGGCGCGCCTGCCCGCCTGGGTGCCCATGCGCGTGGACCTGAGGGACGAGGCGTGCCTGAAGCGGGGCAAGGAGAAGCTCGCGCGCATGCGGGGCAAGGCCAAGCGGGCGGGCTTCACGGTCGCGGACGCGAGGCGCGAGGCGGATTTCGCCGAGTTCTACGACCGGCTGCACGCGCCCTACGTGAAGGACCGCCACGGCGAGGCGGCGTCCCTTCAAAGCCGAGAGGAGACCATGGCCAAGCTCAAGTCGGGGGCCTGGCGGCTGCTGGCGGTCAAGCGCGGAGCGCAGACGGTGGCCGCGGGGACCGTGGAGTTCGGCGGGACGCAGGCGCGCTTCTGGCAGCTCGGCGTGCGCGACGGCGACCGCGCTTTGCTCGAGGAGGGGGCGGCCGACGCCGTGTACGCCGCCGTGCTCGACGCGGCGCGCGCGCGGGGCTGCGCGTCTTTGCACCTGGGGCACAGCCGCCCGTTCGCGCGCGACGGGGTGCTCGAGTACAAGCGGATGCTCGGCGCCTACGTGAGCGGCGGCCGCGACGAGCGCCGGGGCAGCATCGAGCTCTCGGTGAGCCGGCGCGGCCCCGGGCTCGACGACTTCCTGGCCGACAATCCCATGATCGCCCTCGAGCCCGACGGGCGCTGCGGGCTGCGCGGCTACGTGCGCGGCGCCGACGAGGCCGGGGAGCGGGCCCGGTGGTGGCATGCCCGGTATTGCTTCAAGAACAACCTGGGCCTGCAGGTCCTTTCCCTCGATGGCGAACTTTAAGCACGCGCTCGTCCTGACGACTTTGGAGAACCTGGCCCTGACCATGATCCGGACCTTGGCGGCCAAGGGCATCAAGGCGACGGTCGCCGGCGCGGGGCCGGGGCGCCTGCTGCGCCTGTCGCGGCATTGCTCGGCCTACGTCCCGGTCGCCCGCGGCGGCGCCGAGTACGCCCAGGCCAGGGACCAGGCCCTCGAGCGGGCCGCGCGCCTGGCCCGAGAGCGCGGCGCGGACCTGGTGGTGCCCGTGGACGTCCCGGGCGGCATGTTCGCCGAGAAGCTCAAGGCGCGGCTTCCCGGGCCGGCGTTCTTCCCGTCCGCCTCGTCCGAGAGCCTGCGCCTGCTCGACGACAAATGGACGTTCTACGGCCTGCTCCAAAAGCACGGCCTGCCCGCGCCGCGCACCGTCCTGCTCGAGAACGCCGCGCAGGCGCGCGGGCTCCCCTTCCCGCTGGTGCTCAAGCCGCTGCGCGAGGCCGGAGGCGCCGGCGTCTGCGTCGCGCGCGACGCCGCGGCGCGCGACGCGCGCCTTGGCGGGTCGTCCCCTCATCGCTTCCCGACGCTCGCGCAGGAGTACGTTTCGGGGGAGGACGTGAGCCTGAGCTTCCTGGCCGACCGCGGGCGCCTGCTGGCGTGGGCCGCGCACATGCGCCGACCCGACGGAGCCGTGGATTACGTGTCGGACGAGCGCGTCGTCGAGCTCGGCCGCGCGATCGCGCGGGCGGCAGCCTACACCGGGGTGGCCAACGTGGACATGCGCTACGACGGCCCCGGCCGCGACCGCGTCCTCGTCCTCGAGTGCAACCCGCGGTTCTGGGGCACCTACAAGTACACCCTCGGCCTCGGCGTCGATTTCCTCGAGCGCGGCCTGGCGCTGGCGGCGGGGCGCGACGCGGAGCCGTTTCCCGGCGCGCCGCGGGCCGTGGTGCCGGGTCTGTTCGCCGCCGTCAAGCGCCTGGCCCGAGGCCGGCCGGTCCCTTCCGCGAGCCGGCCCTACCTGCGCCAAAAGCTGGGCGATCCCGTGCCCGAGCTGTACTGCGGCGCGCGCGCCATGCTCGGCCTGCGAGGCTCGGAGCCGTGAGCTAAGGCCCGAAGCGCAGACGCACCGACAGACCGGACAGCTCGTCGCGGATGTGGGCGGCGATGGCGTAGATGAAGAGGATGGAGCCGCCCATCTCGAGGGACTCCTCGACGAGGACCTCGAGGGCGAATTCCGGGCTGTGGCGCCCGAAGCGCTGCTCGATCAAGCCGCCGAGCATCTCGCAGCCCAGCGCGCCCGCCACGTAGATCGCGCCCGAGGCGAGGAAGAGGTTTCTCGTGCGCGCGGGAAGGCGGCGCAGGAGGCCCAGGCAGGAGAGGCCGACGACGGCGGTCAGAATTCCGTAGGGGATCACCCAGGCGAAGCGGAAAATACCGTCGGTCTGGAGCAGGGTCTTGACCGGCCTGATGAGGGCCTCATGGAAGCTGAGCCACTCGTCGAAGGCCAGGAAGACGAAGATCCAGGAAAGTCCGCGCCACGCCCCGGCCGGCCGGCCCCGGGCGTCCTCGCCGCGCGCCGCGACGGCCAGCA
>JAKFCD010000096.1:0-49286 GCA_036676805.1 Elusimicrobiota bacterium | reverse complement strand
CGCCAACGCCAGCCCTAGGGCTGCGAGGACAGCGCGCGGCTCGAACGGAAAACGACGGTTCTCGTTGGTCACGGTCTCGGTGTTCCGTGATGCGGCACGGGCGGCTAACGCTGAGTATATACCCTTATTGCGGATGTTGCCAGGTGATAACCGTCACATGAAGATTTTACGTCAGGACTGCGCGAGCTCCTTGCGGCGCGCCTCGGCGACGCCGCGCAAGGTGCGCGCGACGGCCGGGTTCTTCCTGAGCATGCGGGCGAAATCCTTGGCGTGCAGCGCGAACAGGCGGGAGGGCTTCGTCGTGCGCACGGTCGCGGTGCGGGGCCGGCGGAACAGCAGGGACATCTCCCCGAAGAACTCCCCGGGCCTGAGCGCCGCGACGGGCTTGTCCCAGCCTTCCTTCGTCACCGACACGCCGCCCTCGTAGATAAGGTAGAAGCCGTCGCCCGGGTCGCCCTCGGCGCACACCGTGGCGCCCTTGTCGAACCGCACGAGCGCCATGTAGGGCAGCACACCGGCGAGATGCTTGAGCGAGAGCTTGGAGAAGAACCCCATCTTCCTGAGGCCTTTCTCCAGCCACAGATACTCCTTCTCCCCCATCCCGTCCAGAACGATCCCGTCCATGGCCGCCTCCTCTGCGCCGTCAGTATTCGTACGCTACGCCGATCAGGTAGTTCATCGCGCGGTAAGCGTATGAGTAGTTCTTCTGATATTTGTGGTTCGACGCCGCCCAGAGGACGTTGGTGCGAAGCGTCATCGTGAGCTTGGGCGCCAGCGGATAGCCGTAGCCCAGCGAGAACGTGTAGCGGTGGTGCGTCTGCTTCGCCGAGCCGTACGCCCCGACCTCGTCCTGCACGAGGCGGCCGAGGTAGCTCTGCCGCGTCCAGCGCAGGGAGGCCGAGGTCCAGGCCGGGGCCTTCTTGTCCCCCCACGACAAGGTCGCCGCCGGCCCGGCGCCGACGGTCCAGTAGCTGTACGAGTCGTCGAGGTAGCGGGCGAAGGTCGCGTCGAAGGTGTTCTGATTCGAGCGGTTGTAGGACAGGCTCATCCCCAGGCTCAGGTCGAGGCGCCCGTCGCCGCCGAACACGCGCAGCGGGATCGGGCGCATGACCGAGCCGCCGAGGGACTGCATGAAATCCTTGCGCGCCTTGTCCTCGAACTGGCCGGTCTCCTGCACGAGCCGCTGGTCCAGGAAATCCTTATAAAGGAGGGCGTACGAGCCGGAAAGCACCACGGACGGGTCCTCGAAAGGCCAGGGGCGGCTGCCGGACACCGTGGCCTGCCAGTTGTAGGTGTCGAGGACGTGCTTGGAGGCCAGCTCCCGGCCGAGGGGGTTGCCGAACGGGTCCACGCCCGAGCGCGACTCGAGCGACTCGTAGCTCGGGAAGCGCACGCGGTACGCGTCGAGCCCGACGCGCAGGGAGAACGGCTCCTTGTAGACGTTCTCGAACTCGAGGCCCGCGGAGATCTTCTCGTAGTCGAAGAGCCCGCGGCCCCACGCCTCGTCGCGCGTCTCCTTCAGGAACTGGCGCTTGTAGCCGGCCGAGGGCTTGACGCGCCAGGTCGAGTCCTCGAGCCTGCGGATGCCGGTCACCGAGATCGCGTGGTCCATCTGCTGCTGGAACAAGGTCCCCGCGGCGACGCCGTCGTCGACGCCCTTGGTCCCGCGATAGGAGCTGTTGAGCACCGGCAGAAGGCTCCAGCGCTCGCTGAACTTGACGAGGCCCGCCGCGGTGAGCGCGGCGTTGCCGCCGAGGCTGCCGCGCCGGTCCTGGAAAAAATATTGGCCGCCCGCGATGGAGCCGTTAAGGACGGGCGTCCACTCGACCGCGGAGGCGGGGAGAGCGGCGGCGAGCAGCACGGCGGCGCGTGAGAGGGGTTTCAGCACGAAGGCACGCTTAAGGGATGAGGCCTGATTGAATGAAAATCTTGGGCTCCACGACAAGGTCGATCTTGCGGCCGCCGAACTCGGAGGCGGTCACGATGGTCTGGAAGTTCCAGCCGAGCAAGGTTTCTTTGAACGATCGTCCGCCAAATCCGGTCGCGGAGAAGTCTCTCGTCGTGGCGATCTTGCCCTCGTCGCTGATCACGTAGCTGTCGTACTTCTCCCAGATGCTGCCGTCGCCGTTGGAGGCGTACACGACGTCGTGGAAGATCCCCTCGCCGATCTCGTTGTAGGTGCAGTCCGGGGGCGCGCAGCCCGGCATGTTCTGCACGGTGGTGACGTTGGTGAAGACCGGAGCCAACGCCTGCCCCGAGACCATGTTCTGGATATTGGCTCCGGCCCAGCTCTGGTGGCTCACCCCGTTGAAGGTCAGGTTGTAGTTGTCGTACAAGGTCGAGAAGAAGGGCCGGTTCGTCGCGACGGGGATGTAGGTCGCGGTCACGGGATCGAAGGCGGCGGTGACGTCGTCCTGCGCTCCAACGGCGTTGTTGTTGACGTCGACCAGGTGCCCCCCGCTCGCTTCCTCGAGCATGTTGTCGATGGTGTTCGAGCGCCCGGTCCTGTAAGAGGTCATGAAATAGGAGCATGCGGCGTCGAGGCAGCCCGTGATCTGGCGGAGCGCGACCGACATGTCCGACGGCAGGGCCTGGTTGAAGGTCCCGTGATAGAAGAAGTAGTCGAAGCGCTCCTCGCGCTCGTTGAGCACCACGAGCTTGAACTGGTCGGCCGCGGGCCGCACGATGTACTCCTCGACGCGCACCCGGTTGCCGTTGACGTCGATGAGCGCCTTGCCCTGCTGGAATTCGGAGAGCTTGCTCTCCTCGGCCGCCGCCGCCTGGACCTCCTCCTTGCTCATGCGCAGGTCCACCTCGCGCTTGGCGAGCCGGCTCGCCTCGCCGTCGCCCCCGCGCTCCTCCCGCGTCCCGGCGTCGGTCACGCGGCCGAGCCCCTCGCTCGTCACGCTGAGGCTCTCGCGGTCCTTGATGAGCACCTCGTTGCCGGCCGTGTCGGCCACGGCGAGCAGGCCGGCGAACATCTGCACGCGCGTGTCGCCGCCCGGGTCGACGTCCACGCCGAACTCCGTGCCGCGCACGGAGCACACCGCCGTCGGCGTGCGGACCTGGAAGCGGCGGTTGAGGCTCTTGGAGATCCACGCCTTCAGCGACCCGAGCTTGAGCTCCATCCCGCTCGCCTGGGGCGTGGCTTCCTTCAGGGTGAACGTGGAGCCGGGATTCAGCTGGACGCGGGACGCGTCGTCGAACGTCACGGTCGCGCGCGCGCCGGAGGCGGTCTTGAGCTGGTCGCCGGCGGCGAGCACCTGGCCCCGCGACACCTGCGCCCAGGTGTAGGAGCCCGATTTCAGGAAAAGAACTTTTCCGTTAGCCTCGGTGATGGAGGTCGCTCTCGCGGCGGCCGCGTGAAAGACCGCGGCCAGGATCACCGCGGCGGCGGCCGCGCGCATCCCGTACCGCGAATTCCTCGGCTCGGCCCGGCGGAATTCAGCGCCCATATTCTTTCGCCCAGTATAGCGGGTCCCCCGTCACCTGTCAACGCTGTTTCGGTCACAAGAACCCAACACGGGCTAAATGCTAGACTCGCCCCATGGGACACAACCTCGTCAGCCTCTTCGTCGAGCCGTTCCTCGGCGCCTTCCACCGCTTCGCCGGCGCCATCCCCACTCTGGCGGCCGCCCTCCTCTTATTGCTGGTCGGCATGTTCCTGGCCCGGGGCGTGCGGACCTTGATCGAGGCCGTCTGCGGCAGGCTGCGCCTCGACGACCACACCTCCCGGGTCGGCATCAATGAGGTGCTTTCCCGGCTCGGCCTCGGCAAGTCCCCGACGTTCGTCCTCGCCTGGGTCGCGCACTGGTTCATCCTCGTGCTCTTCATCGTGTCCGCGGCCAACGCCGTGAACATGCCCGTCGTCTCCGAGATGCTCGAGCGCTTCGTGGGCTTCCTTCCCTCCCTGATCTCGGCCGTGCTGATCCTCTTCGGCGGGCTGCTGTTCGGCCGCCTGCTCGCGCACATCCTGCGCAACGCCGCCGAGGCCAACTCGATCCGGGGCGGCGGCGCCGTCGCCGTCGCCGCGCAGGCCGTCGCCATCGGGGCCGCGAGCGTCTTCGCGCTCGAGCAGATCGGCGTGCGCCCGCAGATCCTGTTCCCGACCGTGCAGATCTTCATCGGCTCGATCGGCCTCGCCGTCGCGATCGCGCTCGGGCTCGGGGCGAAGGACCTCGCCGCCGAGCGCCTGCGCGAGCTCCTGCGGCCGCAGAAGTAGATGGCGCGCCTCCTGATCGTCGACGACGAGCCCTCTCTCGTCCTGCTCATGCGCGCCGTCCTCGAGAAGGCCGGACACTCGGTCGCCGACGCCTCCAACGGAGCCGAGGCCCTGGCCAAGCTGGGCGTCTCCCCCGAGGACCCGTCCGCGCCGCTGCCGGACCTGATCCTGCTCGACGTGATGATGCCGGTCCTCGACGGCGTCGGCACGGCGGCCGCGCTGCGCGAGCACCCGCGCGCGGGCAAGATCCCCATCCTCATCGTCACGGCCAAGGGAGACCTTCGGCCGCTGTTCGAGGCGATGCCCCAGGTCGCCGGGTTCTTCCAGAAGCCCTTCACCCCGGCCGGCCTGCGCGAGGCCGTCTCGCGCGCCGTCGCGCCGGCTTAGCGCCGTCCTACTTCGGCGGCGGTACGACGGCGGTTCGAGGCTTGCGGCGCTGCACCCGAGTGAGCTTCAAGGGCGGCACGCCGGTCACGGCGGTCTCGGTCCGCCCGCCGACGGCGGAGCCGGGCACGGGCGGGTAGGAGGGAACCAGCCTCGCCGGCTCCATCACGGCGGCCTCGGGAGAGACCGCCGGGACGACGCGCCGGCTCCAGAGCTCGCGGCCGATGAACGCCGCCAGCAGGATGGCCGCGGCGAAGACCGCGGCCTCCAGGGCGGGATGACGATTCCGGCGGCGCCGCATCCTAGTCGAGGTAATCCCGCAGGCCCTTGCTGCGCGACGGATGGCGCAGCTTGCGGATGGCCTTGGCCTCGATCTGGCGGACGCGCTCGCGGGTGACGCGGAAGATGCGGCCCACCTCCTCGAGCGTGCGCGGATAGCCGGAGTCGATGCCGAAGCGCAGCTTGATGATCTTCGCCTCGCGATCGGTCAAGGACGACAGGACTTTCTCGATCTCCGTCTTTCGGAGAAAGCTCGACGCGGTATTGGACGGCGCCGCGGTGGTTTTATCCTCGATGAAGTCCTCAAGGTAGCTATCCTCATCCTCACCTATCGGCGTGGCGAGAGAGACCGGCTCCTGCATGATCTTCAGGACGTTCTTCACCTTGTCCATCGAGATGTGCAGCGAGCGCGTGTACTCCTCGAGGCTCGGCTCGCGGCCGAACTCCTGGCGGTAGCGCCGCGTCACCTTCGTGAGCTTGGAGATGAGCTCCTTCATGTGCACGGGGATGCGGATCGTGCGCGCCTGGTCGGCGATCGCGCGGTTGATCGACTGGCGGATCCACCACGTCGCGTAGGTGGAGAACTTGAAGCCGCGCTTGTACTCGAACTTCTCGACGGCCTTCATGAGGCCCAAGCCGCCTTCCTGGATCAGGTCGGACAACTCGAGGTTCGAGTTGACGTGCTTCTTGGCGATGGAGACGACGAGGCGGAGGTTGGCCTTGATCAGCTTGAGCTTGTCCTCGAGGATGGTGTCCTCGAGGCGGATGATCTTGTCGTTGAGCTCGAGGAAGCGGTCGATCGGGATCGGGAGCGTGTTCTGGATGCGATCGATGCGGTCGACGACCACCTCCATGTTCTCCATCGCGGCCTCGACCGCGGTCGGGGCGTAGCCGGTCTTCGCCCGGAAGGCCTCGGCGCGCATCTTGCCCTTCTTGAGAGCCGCGAAGTACGTCTTCAATTCATCGTAGGAGCAGCCGTAGCGTCGCTGGTAGCGCTCCATCTCGTCGCGGCACTCCTCGATCTTGCCCGCGAGGTTCTTGATCTTGTTGGTCAGGCGCTTGATCTTGTCCTGGTTGAGGTTCAGGTTCAGGATGCGCGCGATCACGAGCTTGTTGATCTGCTCGATCTTCTTCTGCAGCTTGATGCGGCGCTGCGGCTTGAGCTTCTCGGGCAGCAGCTTCGTGCGAAGGGCCGCCATCTGCTTCTCGGCCTTGGTGATGAACTGGGCCACGGACTTCATCTTGCGGCGCATGCCGGACAGCTCGGCGTTCGTCTTGCGGCCGCGGGGCATGAGCTCCTTGGGCGTCATCTCCTGCGCCTCGATGAGCGTCTCCCAGGACCGGATTTCGCGCATCGTGACCGGCGACTCGAGGACGAGCATGCGAAGCTCCTTCTCGCGCTCGCGGACGTTGCGGGCGAGCGTGACTTCTTCCTCGCGGTTGAGCAGGGGCACGCGGCCCATCTCGGAGAGGTACATCCGGATCGAGTTGGAGATGTCCGACGAGCCGCCCCAGTCCTCGGAGAAGCGCTCGCGCCCGCGCTCGGGCGCGGCGGCGGCGGCGGGCTTCTTGCGGTCGACGACCTCGATGCCGAGGTCCTCGAGCGCGGTCATGAGCTCGTCCATCTCCTCGGACTTCATGTTCGCGGCGGACACCGTGCGGCTGATCTCCTCCAGGGTAAGGTAGCCGTGCTCCTTCCCGAGGCCGATCAAGTTCTTCATCGCCTGACTCGTCTGAATCGCCATGTCTCTCCTTACGCCGTGCGCTTGGTGCCCTTCAATTCCGCGGCCAGGCGATGGTACTCATCGCGCAGGCCCGGGTCCACTTGTCCGGAAAAAACGAGAGGCTCGAGCTCCTTCATGCGGCGCTGAGCCCGGCGCTTGGCCGTCATCGCGCGCAAAGTCGCCGCGGGGTCGTCGTAGCCGAGGTCGTCGTTGAGCAGCCGCGAGGCCACGGCGCGCTCGGCCGGCTGCAGCGCGTCGAGCAGGCGCGGGGCCCAATGGCCGTCGAGCGCGAGCCCGCGCAGCGCCGCCACGATCTCGCGGGCCGAGGCGGACTCGAGGTCGGCGGACTGGAGCTCCGCGGCGGTGGCGGGCGTCTTGAACAGGAGCCCGAGCAGCTGCAGGTCGGCGGGAGGCAGCATCGCGGGCTTCACCGGCGCGGCCACGGCGGACGGCGCGGCGGCGGCCGCAGGGCGGCGGGAACTCTGCGGAAGGGCTTTACCGCCGGAGCGGCGCAAGGAGTCCTCGTTGAGGCCCAGGCGCGCGGCGAGACGCCGAACCCATTCGTCCTTCAAAACCTCGTCGGGACAACGCACGATCGTCGCCAAAACATCCTTCGCGATCGCGGACTTGGCCTCGGGCGTCAGCTCGCCGGCGCGCTTGACGAGGAGCTCGGTCTTGAAGGCCACGAGGTCCTGCGCGCCGTCGAGGACGGCCTTGAAGGCCTCGAGGCCCTTGGCGTGGAGGAACTCATCCGGGTCCTTGCCCTCGGGCACGGAGGCGACGCGCGTCGCGAGGCCGGACTCGAGCGCGACCTCGGCCCCGCGCACCGCGGCGTTCTGCCCGGCGTTGTCGGCGTCGAAGACGATGGCGATGGAGTCGGCGTAGCGCTTGATCAGCAGCGCGTGCTCCGGCGTCAGCGCGGTGCCCAGCGGAGCGCACGCGGTCTTCAGGCCGTGCTGGTGGGAGGCGATCACGTCCATATAGCCTTCCATCAGGTGCGCCTTGCGGGCCTTGCGCGTCTCGGGCAGGCCCTCATAGAGGCCGTAGAGCACCCTGCTCTTGGAGAACACGGGCGTTTCCGCAGTGTTGAGATACTTGGGCTCGCCGTCGCCGAGGGTGCGGCCCCCGAAGCCGACGAACGCGCCCTTCGCGTCGCGGATCGGGAACATGAAGCGATCGAAGAAGTAGTCCCGGACCGATCCGTCGGCGCGCCGGGCCGCCAGGCCGGCCTTCAACAGGATCTCCTCCGGGAAGCCTTTGCGGCCCGCGGCCGCGACCAAAGTCCCGTTGCGGGGCGCGAACCCGAGAAGGAAGCCCTCGACGGACTCCTTGCTGAGGCGGCGCTTGGCGGCGTAGGCGCGGGCGGACTCGGCGGAAGGATCCTTCTTCAGCAGCTCGTGATAATGGCCCGCCGCGAACTCGTTGGCCTCGCGGATGCGGATGCGCTCCTTGTCGGCCGGCCCCAGCTCGCGGGCGGCCTCGAGCTTGACGCCCGCGCGCAGCGCGAGCTTCTCGGCCGCCTCCATGAACGAGAGGCTCTCGGACTTCATGACGAAGGAGAACGCGTCGCCGCCCTCGCCGCAGCCGAAGCAGTGGAAGGTCTGGCGCTCGGGGGTGACGATGAACGACGGGCTGCGCTCCTGATGGAACGGGCAGCGCGCCTTGAGGTTGCGGCCGGCGCGCGTCAGCGGGACGTACTCCCCCACCAGCTCGACGATGTCGAGCCGGGAGCGGATGAGTTCCAGCGTTTCGGGCGGTATCAGGGCCAAATGATGTTCTCGGGAAAATCGGACGGACCGACGCCGCGGGACGCAGCGGCGCCGGCCCGTCGAGCGGATTCTAAGGCGTGCGGCGGCGCTTGGAGCGGCGCAGCTTGCGACGCGCTTCGGCGGCCTTCAGCTTGCGCTTCATCGCGGGGTTCATGTAACGCTCGCGGCGCTTGACTTCCTTCAGCACGCCGTTGCGTTCGCACTCCCGCTTGAAGCGGCGCAGGGCCTCCTCGAGACCCTCGCCTTCACGCAGTTTAATGAAAACCATAGTTAGAAATTCACCACCTTTCCACGAATGGAACGCAAAATAACGAAGAAATCAGCCCGGAGGCCATGACATCGGCCGGCCGGCCAGCAAATGATAATGAAGATGCTCGACGGACTGCCCGGCGCCCTTGCCGTTGTTGGTCACGAGCCGGAAAGACGCGAGCTTGGCGCTCTCGGCGAGGCGGCACGCGACCCTTTGCAAATGACCCAATAAAAGAGCATCCCCGTCCGTCGACGCGCTCAGCGAGCCCAAATGCCTCTTCGGGACCACCAATAAATGCGTCGGCGCCTGGGGCGTGATGTCCTTGAAGACGAGCGCTTGCTCGTCCTCGTGGACGATCTGGGCGGGTATCTCGCGTCGGACGATACGGCAGAACAGGCACTCCTGCAACTCGACAATTATAGCCTTCTGGGTCCCCCCCGGCAAGGGTCCTCGGCTCCCCCGTCGGCATGGGTCCAATGGTGGCTCAGGAATGACCCCTCGTTTTTTTAAAAATAACCGATATTTTAAAAGCAGAATCCACAACCGGCGCCGACGGTGGATTATCGTTCTATTCTTTGGTTATTTTTTTAAAAACGAGGAATCTTCACCGAGAACATCACGCGCCTCGGCCGCCAACCTGTCCTCGGTCGGCCAATGCGTCGCCAGGAAGACGAGGAACAACGCGAAAGGCGCGAGGTTCACCCAGTAGGCGGGGTAGACGCGCAGGACGCCGCTGACCGCGGCGACGTAGGCGACCGTCAGGCCCAGCAGGCCGGCGCCCTCGCGGCAGGCCAGGCGGACGATGAAGGCGGCCTGGACCCGGCCGCTCAGCGGCCGCGAAGACTTGAGCAGCAGCGAGCGCCAGGCCAGCTCGGAGCCGACGATCAGGACCAGCGCGGCGGCCGTCATGATCGCGGTCAAGGCGTTGACCGACTTCACCTGTGCGGCGCTCGGGACGGCCGCGGCCGCGTTGTGGTGCGCCCAGAGGACGAGCCCGGCCATGAGCGCGAGCCCGGAGCCCATCGCGAAGGCGATGACCTGAAGCTGCCGCGCGACCGTGGGCGGGACGCCGTCCCCGGACTCGACGACGCTCATACGCCTCCGAGCTCGTACTGCACGAGAGCGACGGCGGCGACGGCCGCGGTCTCCGCTCTCAGCACGCGCGGGCCCATGCCGAACAGGACCGCGCCCTCGGCCTCGGCGAGCTCGACCTCCTCGTCGGAGAAGCCGCCCTCGGGGCCGACGAACAGGCTGACCTCGAGCGGGTCCGTTCCACGCTTGGCGTCCGCCGTGCGCAAAGCGGGTCCGAGCGTCTGAGACGCCACGGAGCCCTTCATTCCCTCCCAGGCGACAAGCGTGATTCCCTTTTCCTTGACCGAACGGATCGCGTCGCGGAATTGAATCGCATCACGAACCGGGGGCAGGTCCGCGCGCCCGCACTGCTTGGAGGCGGCCATGATCAGGCGCGACCAGCGCTCCGCCTTGGCCTTCGTGCGCTCGATCTCGTGGAGCAGCACGACGGTGCGCGGCGTCAGCAGCGGGATGAACGCCGACACGCCGAGCTCGGTGCCCTTCTCGAGCGCGTAGTCCCAGTGGCTGGCCTTGAGCAGGCCCAGGTAAAGGTTAAGGGCGACGGGCGCGCGGCGGTCGTCCGCCTTGAGCGTCTCCGTGACCTTGCCGGTCACCGTGCCGTCGGCGCGCACCGCCTCGATGACGCCCTTGAAGCGCCCGCCCTTGCCGTCGAAGAGATCGAGCACCGCGCCCGCTCCGAGACGCATGACTTTCGCGACGTGAAAAGCCTCGGGACCTTTCAGCGCGAAGACTCCCTGACCGACATCTTCGGGCGCGACGAGAAATTGGGGCATGCGCCGATTCTACTACTTGCCCTAAGGCTTAATCCTTGCCGAAGAGGCGGCCGAACACGCCGGCTTCGCCCTTCACGTGCTCATCGTGAAGCGTCTTCTGGAAGGCCTCGAGGAGCTCCTTCTGCTTCGACGTGAGGTCGCGCGGCACGTCGACGCGGACGTGGACGAGCATGTCGCCGCGGCCTCGGCCGTGGAGCTTGGGCATGCCCTTCTCGCGCACGCGCAAAGTCGCGCCGTGCTGAGTGCCGTGGGAGATCTTGACCGTCACGGGTTCGCCGTCGATGGTGGGCACCGTCGTCGTGCCGCCGAGCGCCGCCGTCGCGATGTCTACGGTCGCGCCGACGGACAGGTCGTCGTCCTTGCGCTCGAAGCGGGGGTCGGGCTTGACGTGGATCTCGAGGTACAGGTCCCCGGGCTGCGCGCCGCGCGGGCCTCCCTCGCCCTCGCCGGAGATGCGCAAGGTGGCGCCGTGGTAGATGCCGGGCGGGATCTTGACCTTGAGCTCGGCCTCCTTGCGCACTCGGCCCTGGCCTTTGCAGTCCTTGCACGGGTCCTCGACGATCTGGCCCTCGCCGCCGCAGCGCGGGCACGTCTGGGACATCGCGAAGAAGCCCTGGGAGACCTGGACGCGTCCGGCGCCGCGGCACTGGGTGCAGCGCTTGACGCCCGAGCCCGGCTTGCCGCCGGTGCCGTGGCAGGTGCCGCAGGACTCGACGCGCTGGAAATGGAGCGGGAGTTGGACGCCCTTGAAGGCGTCCTCGAGGGAGATCGTGGTCTCGTACTTGAGATCGTTGCCTCGCGCCTGGCGCCGCCCGCCGCCGCCCTGCCGCCCTCCCTGGCCGCCGAAGAGGTTCTCGAACAGGTCGCCGAACACCTCGTTGACGTCGACGCCCTGGCCGAAGCCCTCGAAGCCGGGCCCGCCCTGGCCGCCGAAGCCGCCCGCGCCCTGGTTGACGCCGGCCTCACCGTACTGATCGTACAGCCTGCGCTTCTTCGGGTCCGACAGCGCCTGATAGGCGTCGTTGATCGAGCGGAACTTCGCCTCCGAGGCCTTGTCGCCGGGGTTGCGGTCCGGATGATGCTTCATGGCCAGCTTCCGGTACGCGGATTTGATCTCCGCGTCCGTGGCATTGCGCGCCACGCCGAGAAGCGAGTAGTAGTCTTCAGCCATTTGTCACCCGGACCGCCCCGGCCGCCTTATTCCTTATCCTTCTTCTCGTCGACGACTTCCGCGTCGACGACGTTCTCGCCGCCTTTGCCCGAGGCCGCGCCGGCGGCGTCGCCCTCGGCGGGACCGCCCGCCGCTCCGGCCGCCCCCGCTTTCGCGGACTCGGCCTTATACATCTCCTCGGCGAGCTTATGGGACGCCTTGAGCAAAGCCTCCTTGGCCTTGTTGATGGCCGCGAGGTCGTCGCCCTTCAGCGCTTCCTTGAGCTCGGAGATGCCGCGGTCGATGTTCTGCCGGTCCTCGGGCGACACCTTGTCGCCGTGCTCCTTGAGAGCCTTCTCGGCGGAGAAGAGCAAGGTATCGGACTCGTTCTTGGCCGCGACCTTCTCCTTGAACGCCTTGTCCTCCTCGGCGAACTGCTCGGCCTGCTTGACGAACTTCTCGATCTCCGCCTTGTCCAGCTTGTTGGAGGCGCTGATCGTGATATGCTGGGCTTTCTTGGTCCCGAGGTCTTCCGCTTTGACCGACAAGATGCCGTTGGCATCGATGGAGAAGGTCACCTTGATCTGCGGCGTGCCGCGCGGGGCCGGCGGGATGCCGTCGAGGTCGAACTTGCCCAGCGGCACGTTGTCCGACGCCTTCGGTCGCTCGCCCTGGAGGACGTTGACCGTGACGGCCGGCTGGTTGTCCGCGGCGGTCGAGAACGTCTGGGACTTTTCGACGGGAACCGTCGTGTTGCGCTCGATGACGGGAGTCATCACGCCGCCCAAGGTCTCGATGCCCAGCGTCAACGGCGTCACGTCGAGAAGCAAAACATCTTTTACTTCACCGGTCAGGACGGCGGCCTGCACGGCCGCGCCGGCGGCGACGCATTCCATCGGGTCGATGCCGCGCTCGAGCTTCTTGCCGACGTAGTCCTCCACGAACTTCTGCACGATCGGCATGCGCGTCGGCCCGCCGACGAGGATGATCTTGGTGATGTCGGAGGCCTTGAGCTTGGAGTCCGTCAGCGCCTGCTCGATGCTGGTCCTGCAGCGCTTGACGATGGGCTCGACGAGCGTCTCGAGCTTCGCGCGGCTGATCTTGAGCGCGAGGTGCTTGGGCGCGTTGTCGATCGCCGTGAGATAGGGCAGGTTGAGGTCGGTCTCGAAAGTCGTCGAGAGCTCGATCTTGGCCTTCTCGGCGGCCTCGCGCACGCGCTGGTAGGCCATCGGGTCCTTGCTCACGTCCGCGCCGGTCTCCTTCTTGAACTCGGCGACGATGAAGTCCACGAGCGCGCGGTCCATGTCCGTGCCGCCGAGCTGGGTGTCGCCGGAGGTCGAGATGACCTCGAAGACGCCGCCGCCGAAGTCCATGATCGTGACGTCGAGCGTGCCGCCGCCGAGGTCGAAGACCATGATCTTCTCGTCCTTGCCCTTCTTGTCGATGCCGTAGGCGAGGCAGGCGGCCGTGGGCTCGTTGACGATGCGCACGACCTCGAGGCCCGCGATGGTGCCCGCGTCCTTCGTCGCCTGGCGCTGGTTGTCGTTGAAGTAGGCGGGGACGGTGATGACCGCCTTGTCGATGGTGGTGCCGAGGAAGGCCTCCGCGTCGCGCTTGACCTTCTGGAGCAGGAAGGCGGAGAGCTGCTGCGGCGTGTACTCCTTGCCGTCGGGGGCCTTGTATTTATGGTCGGTGCCCATCTTGCGCTTGAAGGCCATGAAGGTGCCCTCGGGGTTGGCGACGGCCTGGCGGCGCGCCGGCTCGCCGACGAGCAGCTGCCCGTCCTTGGCGAACGCCACGTAGGACGGGAACGCCTTGCCGCCGATGCTGGTGCCCTCGGCCGAGGGGATGATGGTGGCCTTGCCGCCTTCCATCGCCGACGCCGCGGTGTTCGAGGTGCCCAGGTCGATTCCGATGATCTTGCTCATGATTTTTCCTCCATAGATTCAGCAGACTCAGACTTCTTCTGCAGCCGCACCTTCGCGGTGCGCAGCACTTTGTCGCCGAGAAGGAAGCCGGACTGCAGCACGTCGGCCACCGTCCCCTCCTCGAAGCCCGGCTTATCCACGAACCCGAAGGCCTCGTGATAATGCGGGTCGAACCCCTTGCCGAGCGGATCCATCCTCGTCACGCCCTCTTCCTTGAAAAGCTTGTCGTACTCGCGAAAGATCGCTTCCATCCCCGCGGCCAGCGGCGAGTCCCCGTGGCCGGACTTCACTTCCTCGTGCGCGTGCCTCAGCAGGTCGTACAGCGGCAGCAGCTTCGACAGCACGCCGGCCGCGCCGAGCTTGTACCAGTCCGGCTTCTCGCGGTCCACGCGCTTGCGGTAGTTCTCGAACTCGGCCTTCAGGCGCAGGAGCTGGGAGTAGTAGTCCGGCTCCGCCGGTTTTTCGACGACGGGAGCCTCCGGGGGCTTGTCCATCGGCTCGGCCTCGGCCTGGTCGCTGACGTCGTCGCTCACTTGCGTCCCTCCAGGCCCCTCGTCTCCATGTCCCACTCGTTGAGCCGCGTCTCGACGAGGCGGCCGACGAAATCGACGAGCCCCATCATGCGCGAGTACTCCATGCGCTTGGAGCCGATGACGCCCAGCACGCCGAGGACGCGGTCGCCGTGGCGGTAGACGTGCGTGATGACGCTCGCGCTGGCCAGCTCGGGCAGGCCGCTCTCGGCGCCGATGCGCACGCGCACGCCCTTGGGGGACATGATTTCGTCCTCCTCGAGCTCCTTCTCCAGCATGACGGCGAGGCGGTCCTTTTCGCCGATCACCCGCATCAAAGACTGCACGGTCTTGAGATCGCCGAACTGCTCGGCCTGGCTCAGAATGTTGTCGGCCCCCTCGACGTAGATCGACTCGGGAGAGGCGACGCGGCCGACCTCGGTGAGCAGCTCGTGGGCCAGGCTCGCCAGCTCGGAGAACTCGCGCTCCATCTGCGCGAGCTTGGCCATGACCAGGGCCTCGGCCTTGTCCACGCCGACGCCGCGGATGTTCTCGTTGAGGAAGCGGTTGATGCGGTTGACCTGGGTGGCACTCGGCGCGTAGCCGAGCTGGATCGGCCAATGGCGGACCATGCCCGAGTCGGTGATCAGCACGCCGAGGACGTTGCGACCGCCGAGGGGCAGCAATTCCAGGCGCTTGATGGACTGCCGGCCCATATGGGGCGAGAGCACGATGCCCGCGCCGTGCGAGACGCGAGAGAGCAGGCGCGAGGTCTCCGAGAGCAAGGTGTCGAGCTCCTCGATGCGGTTCTTGTACTGCACCTCGATGCTCTCCTTCTCGGAGGCCGCCAGGCGCTGCACGCCGGACAGGTAGTCCACGAAGAAGCGGTAGCCCTTGTCGGTGGGCTCGCGGCCGGCGGAGGTATGAGCCTGATGCAGGTAGCCCTCGTTCTCGAGCTCCTGGAGAATCCCGCGGATGCTCGCGCTCGACAGGTCGAGGCCCGCCTCCTCGGCGATCAAAGCGGACGAGACCGGCTTCGAGGTTTTGATGAAATAATGGACGATCCACTGAAGAAGGTGGCGCTTGCGCTCCTGGACGACCTCGGGCTTGAGTTGTCTCATTTTTTTGGACGTATACTGGCAGTCCGCTCAATCGACTGCTAATATTTTAGCCGAACCCTCCAAAGTTGTCAATCCCCCCCGCCAATTGCTGATTTAGATTCATAATTATCAAAGTTTTTACTTGTATATTATATCTGACCGTGCTAAGCTTCACTCATTGAGCCGATTACAAAAGGAGGCAACATGAACGTGGCATTGGGATTATTCGCGATGGGAGCGGTGTCGGGGCTGTACCTGGCGGTCGCGCATTTCCGCGGGCTGGAGTTGAAGATGGGGCCGGCGCTCGCGCACGGCGCGTTCGGCGCGGCCGGGCTCGCCGCGCTCGCCTTCGCGCTCGGCAAGTCCGGCTTCTCGGGACCCGGCGTCGTCGCGCTGGGCCTTTTCACGGCGGCGGCGCTCGGCGGATTCTTCCTGTTCTCTTTCCACCTGCGAGGCAAGCGCCCGCCGTCCCCCATCGTCGTCGTCCACGCGCTCGCGGCGGCGGCCGCCTTCGGCCTGCTGGCGGCCGCGGTCATCGGGCTCGTCTGATGAAGCGCCTTCGCGTCCTCGGGCATCCGCTTCACCCGCCGACCGTGCACGCGCCGCTCGG
The DNA here is from genome assembly GCA_036676805.1 of Elusimicrobiota bacterium. GTDB lineage: Bacteria > Elusimicrobiota > Elusimicrobia > UBA1565 > UBA9628 > GWA2-66-18. The sequence continues at coordinate 33,496 of JAKFCD010000096.1, read as the reverse complement.
GCTATGGGCGTCGGCGGCCGTCTGGGACGCGGCGGCGGCGGCGACCGGGCGGCCGGAGCTCTGGACGTTGAGCTTCGGCTGCCTGGGGCTCGGCTGCGCCGCGGCCCTGCCCGCGCTCGCGACCGGCTTCCTCGACTTCCTCGCCCTCGAGAGCGAGGAAGTCGAGGCGGCCGCGCTGCGGCACATGGGCCTCATGTCCGCGTGCTGGCTGCTTTACGCGGCGAGCCTGATCGCCCGGGGCGGCTGGTCGGCGCCCGATCACGCGATCCCGGCGGCGGCGCTGCAGTACGCCGGCCTCGCGGTCCTCTCCGTGGGCGGTTGGCTCGGCGGTCGGCTCGTCTACACCCACGGCGCGGGCCTCGAGGAAGGCTATAATGGAAAGCATGGGTCAGCGCCTCGATGATTTCGCCGAATTAAAGCGTTCCCTGCTGCTGGCGCTGAAGCGCGGCGGCCCGGCCGCGATTTCCTCCCTCGCCAAGCCGCTCGGCGTGACCGGCGAGGCCGTTCGCCAGCAACTCGCCTCTCTGGAAAAAGACGGCTGGATTCGCCGGGGTCCCGGTCCGCGCATCGAAGCCCGCGGCCGCCCGACGGCGCTCTATTCGCTGACGGCCGCGGGAGAGGAGCTGTTCCCGAAGGCCTATGACGCTCTCGCCGTCGAGCTGCTCGACGCCGTGGCCGACCAGATGGGGCCGGAGGCGCTGGAAAAGATACTCGCCGCCCTCGTCGCGGCCAGGGTCGAGCGCCTGGAGCCGCAAATGCGCGGCCTGCCGCTCGAGAAGAGGCTCGCGCGCCTCAAGAAGCTCTACCTCGCGGAGGATCCCTTCATGAGCGTGGAACGCCGGGGCAAGGAACTCCGTCTGGTCGAACGCAACTGTCCCTTCTTCGGCGTGGCGAGCCGGCGGCCGGCGCTGTGCAGCGTCACGGTCAACGCCATGAGCCGGCTGCTCGGTCGCCGCGTTTCCCGCGAGGAGCGCTTCCAGACGGGGCACGGCCGCTGCGCGTTCGTCGTCAAGCTTGACGAAGCCCCGTCCGCCGGCTTCGAGCTCGAGAAGTAGACGCTCCCGAGAAAGATCCGGCCCGGCTCTATCGAGCCGGGCCGGATCTTTCATCGGGAAGGCCTACTTGTTCGGGATGGCGTGCAGGGCGATCGCCTTCGCGCCCATAATCACCTCGTCGATGATGCCGTATTTCAAGGCTTCCTCGGAGGACATGTAGTTGTTGCGCTCCATGTCGCGGTTGATCTTCTCGAAGGTCTGGCCGGTGTGCTTGGCCATGATCTCCTCGAGAACCTTGCGGGTGTGGGCCATCTCCTTGGCCTCGACGAGGATGTCCGTCGCCTGGCCGGAGATGCCGCCCACGAGGGGCTGGTGGATCATGATGCGCGAATTAGGAAGGGCGTAGCGCTTTCCCTTGGAGCCGGCGGCGAGGATGACCGCGCCGAAGCTCATCGCCATCCCCATGCAGATCGTCGTGATCGGGGACTTGATGAACTGCATCGTGTCGTAGACCGCAAGGCCGGCGGTGACCATGCCGCCCGGGCTGTTGATGTAGAGGTTGATGTCCTTCGTGCTGTCGTCGCTGTCCAAGTAGAGCAGCTGGGCGATGAGGGTGTTGGCCGAATCGGTGGTGAACTCGCCCTCGTAGCCTCCGACGAAAATGATGCGGTCCTTCAGCAGCCTCGAATAGATGTCGTAGCCGATGACGGAGCCCTGCGTGGCGCGCTCGATGACTTGGGGGATCAGGTTCATGGCCGCATTGAAGCAAATTTCCTATCCTCGGTGCATGGACAACGAAGCATTGCCGGGCTACCCCGGAACGCGCGGCATGAACTTCTGGGAGGCCGACGCCTCCCTGCGCGAGGTCGCCTCGCCGATGCTCACCCCTCAAGGGGTCGCGCGGTCCTCGGAGTTCGGCGCCTTCGCGGGGCGCGCCCTCGACGCCCTGATCGACACGGCGCACAAGGCCGAGAACCTCCCCCGCCTCGTTGACGGCGCGGTCAAGTACTGCCCCGAGCAGATCGAGGCCCGGCGCCATCTCGCGCGCGCGATCTACGGCGGCCCCGGCCCGCTGACCTTGGTCGAGCGCATGACGCGCGCGATCATCGCCAACTACTGCGGCGAGGGCGGGATCACCTGCCCGCTCGCGATGACCGACGGCCTCATCGGACTATTAGAGAAGCGCGGGACCGCGGCGCAGATGCGGGAGTTCCTCCCCCGGCTGAAGTCCGACGATCCCGACTGGGCGCTGACCGGCGGACAGTTCATCACCGAGAGGCAGGGCGGCTCCAACGTGGCGGCCAACGAGACGACGGCGAGCGGGAATTCCGACGGAACGTGGTCGCTGAAGGGAACCAAATGGTTCTGCTCCAACCCCGGCGAGCTTTGGGTCACCACCGCTAAGACGCCGCAAGGCGTGGTCGCCCTGTTCCTCGTCAAACGCAAGAATCCCGACGGGAGCCTCAACGGCCACAAGATCCTGAGACTCAAGCCCATCGGCGGCACGCGCGGCAAGGCCACCGTCGAGGTCGAGTACGCGGGCGCGAAAGCCGAGATGATAGGGAAGCCGCGCGAAGGGCTGGTCCTGCTCGTCAACGAAATACTATCAGTATCACGATTGCACGTCGCCGCCGCCGCGCTCGGCTTCGCCGGGCGCGCGGTGCTGGAGGCCCGGACCTTCGCCGACTGGCGCCTCGCCTACGGCAGGCCGCTGACGGCCATCCCCTCGGTGCGCACGAGGCTCGAGACGATGGAGGCCCTGCACGCGGGCATGCTCACCGCCTTCTACCGCGGGCTGCACGCGCTCGAGGCGGGCGAGGCCGACGCCGAGGCGCTCGTGCCCATGCTCAAGGTCGAGATCTCGATGCGCGGCAGCGAGCTCGTGCGCGAGGCGCAGCTGCTCGTCGGCGGCCACGGCATCCTCGACGACTTTTCCCCGCTCAACCGACTCGCCGACGACGCGATCGTCAACGAGATATGGGAGGGCACCCATCCGATTCTGGCCGGGCATGCCGCTAAGAGCCTGCGGCGGCCGCGCGTGCTGGAGAGCTTCCTGGCGAGGGTGTCCGAGGACGCCGACGAGGCGTCGGTCGAGCGCTTCGGCGCCTTGGTCAAGCAGAGCCGGACGTGGGACGAGGACGAGCGCAGCCTGCGCGACGAGGAGCTCGTCGCCGAGGCGTACCTGCTGCTGGCCGGCTTCTAGACCCAGGCGACGCCCGCAAATCGTATAATCACCGCGTGAAAGAAACCGCGTTCGATCCCGCAGCGCATACCGCCGAGTCGAAAGAGGTCTGGAGCGAGGCCGCGGAACGCTACGAGAAGCTGTCCAATTCCTTTTTCGCGAAGACGGCCGGGGAGTTCGCCGAATTCGCCGGCCTGCGCCGGAAGTGGCGCGTCCTCGACGTGGCTTGCGGCCCCGGCATCGCGACCCGCGCCGCCGCGGCGCGCGTCGACGAGAAGGGCTCGGTGCTCGGCGTGGACCTGGCTCCCGGCATGCTCGCCCGCGCGAAGGCGGTCCCCGCGGCGAAGCGCTGCGCCCCGATCGAGTACGCCGAGATGGACGCGCACGATCTCAAGCTGGAGACCGGCTCCTTCGACGCCGCGATCTCCCAGCTCGGCCTGATGCTGTTCGCCCGGCCCGACAAGGCCCTCTCTGAGATGACTCGCGTGGTCAAACCCGGCGGCGTGGTGGCCTGCCTCGTCCAGGGCCGCCGCGAGAAGATGCTGTTCACCTCGCTCGTCCTGCACGCGATCACCGAGTGCGACCCGGACCTGCGCGCCCCTTACGGAGCGCCCACGATCTACTCCTTCGGCCCCGACGGCGCCCTCGACGCCGCCTTCGCGCGCGCGGGCCTTCAGGAGCTCTCGACCAAGCGCCTGACCGGCGTCTTCCGCTTCGCCTCCCCGGAGGAATACTGGACGACGATGACCGAGGGCGCGGGCCGCACGGGCGCCATGCTGCGCAGCCTCGACGAGAAGGGCCAGGCCTGGGTCAAGAAGACCGTCCTGCGCCGCGCCGCGAAGAACAAGGTCCGCTCCGGCATCGAGATTCCGTACGAGTTCATGATGGCCCGAGGCCACAAGCCCGGACGATGAGCCGCTTCGAGGCCAACGTCTTCGCCCAGCCGGAATTGATCGCGCGGGCCCTGCGCGCGCCGCTGCCCGCCTGGATGAAGCCGCCCAAAGGGCAAAAGGTCTTCTTCGTCGGCGTCGGCACCAACCATCACGCCGCGCGCATCGCCGCGTGGTTGTGGAGCGGCGCCGGCTTCGACGCGCGCGCCGTCCACGCCTACGATTTCGTTTCACGCCCGTACAAGCTGTCGAAAGGCGACATGGGAATCTTCCTCTCTCACCGCGGCGGGACCAAGTCTTATACGGTAAAGGCCGAGGCGATGGCCCGCCGCGCCGGCGCAACGACCGTCGCCGTGTGCGCTGTCGGCGCGCTATGGAAGGGAGCAAGCCGTCGTTTGGAGACCTGCGAGCTCGAGGACACGGGCGCCTTCACGAAATCCTTCACCACGACCATGGTCTGGCTCCTGCGCTGGGCCGGCAAGCCCGCGCTGCTGGCGCCGTTTCTCCGCGCGGGCACGAGCCTGAACTGGGGCCCGGACTCGCCGAAGGTGGCGGCGGACACCGACCTCGTCCTGCTCGGCGACGGACTGCGCGAGTGGGTCGCCTGCGAGACCGCGCTGAAGCTGCTCGAGACCGCGCACCTGCGCGCGCGCGCCTACGGCCTCGAGGAGTTCCTGCACGGCCCTCACATCTCGGTCGGCAAAGGCTCGCTCGTGATCGGCTTCTCCACCGTCGGCGAGACCAGATGGGACGCGGCGCATCGATATCTCGACGCGATCGGCGTGCCCTTCCTCGACGTCGCCGGCGCCGATTGGCTGGCCCAGATTTTGTGGGGCCAGCGCCTTACCATCGACGCCTGCCGCGGCCTCGGCATCGATCCCGACGACCTTCGCGCCTCCGAGCCCGCCTACAAGAAAGCCCTCGCCGGGCTGTAGCCCGGCGAGAGCTCCCCCCCTCAAATAGCGAGGCCGATCGTTTCGATGGAGTTCCGTGTGGTTCTCCTGGGATCTCCGCCCCCTCGGCGGGGTTCCCTGGGTTCTCTTTCGAGTTGACCTTTCGATACGTTCGGCCAGGGCCGATAGACTTCCGGTCTCTTTCGAGCGGCTCGAGAAAATGATTCTCGAGTTCAGTCTTACCGGCACTCAAAGTATAGCCCCGCCCCCGGCGGGGCGCCATTCAATTACTTTTCAAATCCCGCCGGGGGCGCGTCCGCTCCTTTACTTCGCCGTCGCCTCGACGGCCGCCGGCACGGCGCACTTCGCCAGGCCGCACTTGGCCGCGAGATAGCCGCCCGCGCCGCCGACCGCGAGCAGGGCCACGACCGCGAGCGCCTTGCCGCCGCAGCACTTCTTCGCGTCGCAGCACGCCTTTCCGTCCTGACCGTCCTTCTTTTCATTCTCCATGTTCATTCTCCTTTTGAATAGTTCGACTTTCGAAATGTTTACGGCAAAAAAAATCAGGCGGCGGCCTTCTCCCGCTTGATGCGCTCGGAGATCTTCCGGAAAAGCGCGAGCAGGGCTTCCTGCTCCTCGGCGTTGAGCCCCTTCAGCATGCCGCGCGCGAACTCCACGGGCCCCGCCATCGCCTCCTCGTTGAGCGCGCGCCCCTGCTCGGTGAGCTCGACCTGCACGACGCGCCGGTCCGCGCTCGAGCGGTCGCGCTTGACGAGCTTCTTGCCGACGAGCCGGTCGATGAGGCCGGTGGCCGAGCTCAGCGACAGGCAGATCATGTCGGCCAGCCCGCTCATCGGGCAGCAGTCCTGGCGCCCGACCGCGCGCAGCACGCGGATCTCCTGCCAGCTGAGCTTCTCGCGCACCGCCGAGTTCCTCTTGTCGGCGCTCTCCGCCTCCTCCATGACCGTCTGGAGGTGGTCCGTGAGCCGCCGGGCGCGTTCTTCGAGGTTCATGGTTCGGTTTTCGAATGCTTCGACTTTCGAAGTATATCACGTACGCGCGGGAATGTCAACGGTCGGCTGCGCGGCGTGATTTTGTATGATCTCCGAATCGGCGGGGTAGCTCAGTGGTAGAGCACCGGTCTGAAAAACCGGGTGTCGACAGTTCGATCCTGTCCCCCGCCACCATTTTTTGAAGCGCGCCATTCCTCTCGCCGTCGTCGCGGTTCTCGCGTCCTGGGCTCTCGCCCAGAACGCCGCGGCCCCCGTCGTGAAACCCTCCTCGAAGATCGACTGGAAAGCCTCCGGCAGCCTTCCTCCAGGCGCCGAGTACCACCTGGTTTACGAGGATCCCTCGACGCATGCGGTTCAGACCTTGGTGCGATTCCCCAAAGGCTACGGACTGGCCCCGCACTGGCACACGGCCGACGAGACGATCCTCGTCCTGAAGGGCAAGCTCGCCATCGAGATCAAGGGCAGGAGCGAGACCATCGCCGCCGGCGGCTACGCGGTGATCCCAGGCGGGACGGTCTTCTCCCTGAAGACCGCCGGCTTCGGCGGCGCGGAGTTTCTCGCCGCTTTCAACGGCCCCTTCGACATGAAGGACGCCGCCTCCGCCCCCAAGCCTTAAAGCCGGAAGGCGATCGCCTTCGGCAAGGTCTCGAACACGACCGGAGCGAGCCCGTCGGCATCCCCGTCGATATTGAGCGGCAGGCCCTCCTCGGAGTGGATCTCGACGCGGCGCGCGCGCCGCAGGACGACGCCGGGGCGGCCGATATGGCCGCCCGAATAGGCGCGAGGCAGCAGCCCCAGCAAGTCCGCCCGGGTCATGTCCGCGATGGTGAGCAGGTCGAGCAGGCCGTCCTCGGCGTCAGCGTCCGGCGCCAGCCTCATTCCTCCGCCGAAGGTGCTGGTGTTGGCCGCGGCGACCAGGTGATAGGCCGCGGAAGCCTCCGTGACGCCGTCGACCGTCAAGCGCATGGTCCGGGCCTTCGCCGTCGCCACGGCCAGAACGCCCTCGAGAAGGTAGGACAAGGTGCCGCCGAGAGGCTTGCCGCGCCGGGCCATCGTGACCGCGACCTCGCCGGGCAGGCCCAGCGCCGCGACGTTGAGGAAATGCCGCGAGCGCGGCGCGCCGTCCGCCGCGCGGAACGTCGCGCGCCCCGCGTCGAGGCGCCGCCGCTTGCCCTCGGCGAAGGCCTTGGCCCACGCCTCGGGCTCGCGCGGCACGCCCATGTGGCCGGCGAAGTCGCAGCCCGAGCCGGCCGGATAGGTGGCGAGCGTGGTGGTCCGTCGCACCGCCTCGGGCACCGCCAAATAGCCGTCGACGACCTCGCCGAGCGTGCCGTCCCCGCCGACCGCCACCACGAGGTCGACGCCGTCGCTCACCGCCTCGCGCGCGAGCTCGCGCCCGTGCCCCGGCCTCTCCGTGCGGACCAGGTCCAAGTCCGGGTATAGGTTCTTCGCGAGCGCCCGGGCCTTCTCCCAGCGCCCCCCCGCCCTCCCATGCCCCGCCGCCGGATTGACGATGAATAAAGTTCTCATTCGGTGGACCATAGTTTAGCGTTTTGTTTGAGGTTGAAATGGGGCGCCGGAATGACGGCCGGAGGGACGTGGGGTCGCCGCGCCGTTTGCGCTCGAAGCGCGGTCGACCCCGAGCGAGGCTCAATGCCGAGCGGTCCCTCCGGGCGTCATGCCGGCGCCCCTCCCCGTATCGACGTTATGCAAAGAACGACATGCCTGACACCGTAAATAGAACCGCCCCGACCGGGAGGGGTGCCGGTCGGGGCGGGTACGGGGTTGAGAGCTTACCGAGCCAGCTTGCCGGCGTCGATCATGCCCATGCCCTGCATCTCGGCGGTGAGCTCGCCGGGAAGCTTCGAGGCGGCCTTCTTGAGCTGGGCGAACACGCCGTCCGGTCCGTTCAGGCCGACGTAGCCCTGGGAGACCGCCAGCGCCGCGAGGCCGGCCACGTGCGGGGCCGCCATCGAGGTGCCGGAGTAGGAGGCGAAGCCGCCGCCCATCTTGGCGGACAGCACGTCCACGCCGGGGGCGATGAAGTCGACCTCGGGCCCGCGGCTGGAGAAGCCCGCGAGCTTGTCTTCGGAGTCCGAGGCCGCCACGGCGATGGCGTCCTCATAAGCTCCCGGGAAGCCGACCGAGCCGCCGGAGTTGCCGGCCGCGGCGACGACGACGACCCCGGAGCCGCGAGCGTAGCGCACCGCGCGCTTCATGGCCTCGCTGTTGACCGGCGCCCCGAGGGACATGTTCGCCACGTCCATCTTGTTCTTCGCGGCCCAGACGATGCCGTCGATGACGTCGGACAGGTTGCCCGAGCCGTCGGCGTCGAGGACCTTCACGGCGTACAGGCGGGCCTTGGGTGCCACGCCGACGACGCCCTTGCCGTCGCGCTTGCCGGCGACGGTGCCGGCGACGTGCGTGCCGTGGCCGTTGTCGTCCTGATAGTCGGACGGGTTCTCGGTCTTGGTGATCGCCGAGTAGCCGCCGTCCACGCCGCCCGAGAGATCCGGGTGGGAGGTGTCGATGCCGGTGTCGATGATCGCGACCTTGACGCCCTTGCCCTCGGTCAGCGGCCAGGCGGCGGGCGCGTGGACGCGGTTGATGCCCCACGTCTCCTCTTTGCGTTGCGCGGCGATGGAGGAGCCCAGCGGGTTCTGCGGTATCGCGCGGAGCTTGCCGAAGTTGAAGCCGGCCATGGCCCCATTAAAGGAAGGCAGCGGGGCCGCCTGGAAGGACACCGCCGCGGACTCGATCCACTTGACGCGCCGGTCGGCTTCGATGGAGACGATGCGCTCCGAGCAGGCCTGGGCGTCGCACAGGGTCTGGCCGGCGGGCACGTCCACGAGCGCCACCGAGACTTCCTTGTCGGTGTCGCCGTTCGTCGCGATATGCTTGGCGGCCGTCAGGCTCAAGGCGCCGAGCGCGGCGTCGCGGTCGGCCTTCTTGGCCTTCGCGTCGAAGGTCACGATGTAGCGCTTGGTGCCCTTAGGCGCGGGTGTCGCCGAGGCGGTAGCGGCCGTGAGCGCCGCGATCATCATTCCGGTCATCAGTTTCTTCACTTTGTTCTCCCCTTGCGCTCCGTTGAGGGGACCCGGAGCAGGTCTTAAGTCTGCACGTATTATGGGCGGAAGGCCCACTTCCGCCCTGAGGCATAAGACCCAGCTCCATCTAGGCCCAAAGTCCTATGCCCTAGGCCCTGCGCCTCGAACGCGTGGGCCCTCTTCCTAGGTCCTAACGAACGAGCCTGGCCGCGTCCACGACGCCGGCGCCCTGCTCGGATGCGGAAAGTCCGGGGACCTTGACGGCCGCGCGACTCAGCGCCGCGCGCACCGCCTTCTCGCCGCGGGCGCCGCGGGCGACCGCGAGCGCGCCCAGGCCCGCCATGTGAGGCGTCGCCATCGACGTCCCCGCGTAGCTGTCGTAGCGGCCGCCGGGAACGGTGGATTTCACGTCCACTCCCGGCGCGATGAAGGCGACCTGGTTGCCGCGGCTGGAGAACTTGGCGATGGTCTCGTTCGGCGCCAGCGCGGAGACCGTGATCGCCTCCGGATACGCCCCCGGGTAGTTGACCGAGCCGCCGTCGTTGCCCGCGGCGGCGAACACGGCCACGCCGCGCATGGTCGCGTACTTGAGCGCCGCGCGCATGAAGATCGTGCCCATCGGGGCGCCGAGGCTCATGTTGGCGACGTCCATCTTGTTGTTGCCGCACCAGATCAGCCCTTTGATAATGGAAGAGAGCCCGCCCGCGCCGTCCTTGTCGAGGACCTTGACCGCGTATAGGCGCGCCTTCGGGGCCACGCCGACGACGCCTTTGCCGTCCAGGACGCCGGCGATCGTGCCCGCGACGTGCGTGCCGTGCTCGTTGTCGTCCATGGGCGGCTTCTTGGAGTCGAGCGCGTTGTAGCCGCCCGCGCAGTTGGCCTTCAGGTCAGGGTGACCGCAGTCGATGCCGGTGTCGATGACGGCGACCTTGACGCCGTCGCCCTTGGTCACGGCCCAGGCGGAGGCGGCGTTGACGCGGCTGATGCCCCACGGCACCTCGGCGGCGTCCACGCCCGCGGGAAGCGGGAACTCGGGGCGCTTCGGCGGCGCGGTCACGGCGGGCAAAGCGGCCCGCACGGCCTCGAAGGACGGGAAGGGCGCCCGGAAAACGGGGGCCTCGAGAAGCCAATTCCTATAGATGTCTTCCTGGACCTCGAGCACCTCCGGCATCAGGGCGGCTTTTTCCGCGAAGGCGGAGAACATCTTGGCCTCGGGCAGCTCGGCGACCAGCGCGCCGATCTCGGAGAGATCGTCCGCCTTGGTCGCGCCGAGGGAGCGCAGGGCGGCCTCGCGCTGGGCGGAGGACGTGCCGTCCTTGAAGGCGATCAGGTAGCGCTTGGCTCCCGCGGCGGACGCGCACACCGGCATCAGCAGGGCGAGAACCGTCAACGCGATCAGCTTTTTCATGAATTGCTCCTCCGAGACGTCTCTGCGAATTAAACGGATTCTAGCATGGTCGGGTCCGAAAGGCCTAGCCGAATTTGGGCCCAATAGGTCAATTTTTTTAGGCCCTCCGGGAACCCCGTATTGACTCCCCGGCCGGCGCGGTCTATACTGATTCCGATGATCAAACACCTCGCCGTCCTCGCGCTACTTGCCGGCGTCGCGTCCGCCCAGCCCGTCCCCGATCCGCCGCTCGTGGACGCCGTGAAGGCCGGGGACACGGCGGCCTTGAAGGCCGGGCTCGCCGCGGGCGCCGACCTCGGCGGGAAGGATCGCCACGGGTGGACCGCCGTGATGTGGGCCGCGGGGCACGCCGACGCGGCCGCGCTGAAGGCCTTGCTCGACGCGGGCGCCGATCCCGCGCCGAAGGACGAGGCGGGCTGGTCGGCGATCGTAGAGGCCGCGAAGGGCGGACGGGCGGATAACATCCCGCTGCTCGCCGCGAAAGGCCTCGATTGCTCGGCCAAGGACGCCTCCGGCACGCCCGCCCTCGCTTACGCCGCGACGGGCTCAACGCGGACCATCTCGGCGCTGCTGTCATGCAAGGCCCTCGTCGACGCCCGCGACGCGAACGGCCTCACGCCCCTTATCCGCGCCGCCCAGCTCGGCCGCGCGGCCGCCGTAAGCCGGCTGCTCGCGGCCGGCGCCAAGGTCGACGTAAAGGACAAGCTCGGCTACACGGCCCTGATGTGGGCGGCCCACGGAGGACGCGCCGAGACGGTGACGGTCCTGCTGGCGGCGAAGGCCGACGCCGGCCTCCGGAGCGGAGACGGGCTGACGGCACGGGAGCTCGCGCTCAAGCGCGGGCATCCCTCCGCGGCGGACCTGCTGAAATAGCCATGCGCGCGCCGCTCGCGGCCGCGGAGCTTATATGAGGAGCGGCCCGGCGGAAAAAGCCGTTGACGAAAACGGACGCCGGGGCTATACTGCGAACGAGGACGACAAGAATGAAGAAAACTTTGGCGAAGTCGGCCCGGCACCACAAGGGTTCTCGGAAGGCGAAGGGCGGCAAGGCGCTCGAGTTCGAGCAGGGTTGGAACGAGCTCGAGGCCCAGCATGACCGCCTGAAGACCGACTGGATGAGCCTGGCGGTACAGCTCGGGATCGGCGGATCCGACAAAGCGGCTTACGACTAGGACTGCGGCTAGTCCTCCTCGGGGTCGGCGCGGCGCTTGAGGCGCACGGTACGCTTGCGGGCCCGGTGCCCGAAGCGCGCGACGAGGGACTCCGCCAGGGCCAGCAGCTCTCCCGCCCATCTGCGGGCCCTGAGTCCGTCGAGCAGCGCGTGCCCGTCCAGGCGCGAGACCTCAGCCCATAACGCCGTCTTTCGCGCCTCCGCCTCCAGTTCCGAGTGCCGCCCCGCTTCGCCGGTCTTCGTGGGAAGGTGCGTCTCGTCCTTCACCGTCACCGTCGCCTGGGCGCGCTCGCCGGCGACGGTCGTCACGCCGGCGGCCTCGGCCCAGTCGGCGAGGTCCCTCTCGACCTTCTCACGCTCCGCCTCCACCATCTTGAGCTCGTCCTTGAGGCGCTTGCGCCGGTCCTCGATGTCCGCGTAGCTCGCCACGAGCTTAACGCCGCCGTCCTTCGAGCGCTCCGCGGGCGGCAGCGCCGCGACGCGGACCGCGTCCGCGAACACCGGGCACAGGTCGCGGTACTCGCACCAGTCGCACAGCGGGCTCTGCCGCGGCTCGAAGGCGTGGTCGTGCTTGATCGCCGAGATCAAGGCGCCCGCGTCCGCGAGCAGCTTCGCGCGCGCCGCGTCGTCGCGGATCGAGACGAGCGTCTTGCCGTGGCGCACGTAATGCCACTTGAGCCGGACCTCCTTCGCGTCGGGCCATTCCCGCCGCACCGCGAGTTCATACAAGGCAAGCTGCCAATCTTCGTCGGCGTGTTCTTGATTCGGCAGGGACTTGGCGGTCTTGTAGTCGACGATCTCGAAGGCCCCGTCCGGCGCCAGCGCCAGGCGGTCCACGAAGCCCTCGATGCGGTATTCATGCCCATCGACCATGATCGGGAAGCCGACTCGCTTCTCGACGGCGACGGTGCGGTCCGCGGCGAACGGGTGATGCGCGGCGTGGTAGAGCGCGACGCAGTCCCTCCCGACCTTCCGCCAATCGTCCCGGACGAAGCGCCCGTCCTTCTCCATGACCGTGTCGTCCCAGTCCGCCGCGAACTCGCGCTCGAATATCCCGTGGAGCTCGTCGAGGGCCGGGACCTTCCCTCCCGTCACGAGGGCGTACAATTCCTCGAACGTCGAGTGCACCGCGGTGCCGACCACGGTCTCGGGCGTCTTGCGGCGGCGCGAGATCTTGTCGACGTAGCGGTACTGGTAGCGCCTCGGGCAGTTCTGATAGACCGAGAGCTTCGACGGCGAGAACTTGGAGGAGCGATCCTCCTCCAGGTGCGGCGGATTGTCCATGGACTAGATCATCTCCAGCAGCGCGAAGTGCAGGTACTCGGTCTCGGGCATCGAGAGCAGGATCGGATGGTCGACGGCCTGGCCGCGCAAGGTCACGAAGCGGATAGGCCGTTCGGCCTTCGCCTGCGCGTTGCGCAGCATCAGCACGAAGTCCTCGCGCGAGACGTGATGGGAGCACGTCGCCGTCGCGAGCAGGCCGCCCTTGGGCAGGGCGCGCATCGCCTGGGCGTTGAGCTTCGTGTACAGGCGCAGGGCCTGAGGCAGGTGCTTCTTCGCGGGCACCAGGCTCGGCGGATCCAGGACGATCATGTCCGGCTTGAACGGCTGCTGGCCGCGCGCGAACGACTCGAGCACCGCCTCGGCGTCGCCCTCGTCGGCCGACACGATCCCGTCGACGCCGTTGAACTTCGCGTTCTCGCGCGCGAGCTGCACCGCGGGACCGGAGCTGTCGAGCGCGAGCACCGACTTCGCCCCCGCCTTGGCCGCGGCGATCGCGAACCCGCCGGTGTAGCAGTACAGGTCGAGCACGCTGCGGCCCACGAAGCAGGGGCGCAGATAGGCGCGGTTCTCCCGTTGGTCGAAATAATGGCCGGTCTTCTGGCCCTCGCCCAGAGGCGCTGCGAAGCGCAGCCCGTTCTCGGTGATCGGAACGCGCTCAGGCACCGTGCCCGTCAAGGTCCGGCATTCCAGAGGCAGGCCCTCGAGCGAGCGGACCTTATGGTCGTTCTTGAGGTAGATTCCCTTGGGCTTGACGAGCTCCTCGAGGGCGGCCTGGATCCACGGCATGCGGCGCTCGATGCCGGCGGACATCACCTGAAGAACCAGGTACGAGCCGTAGCGGTCCACGACCAGCCCGGGAAGACCATCCGACTCGCCGTAGCAGAGGCGGTACGAGGTCTCTCCGGGGAGAGCCTTCTCGCGATAGGCGATCGCCTCGGCCAGACGACGCCTGAAGAAGCCTTCGTCGATGATTTCCTTCGGATCGCGGGTCAGCACGCGGCCGCCGATCAGGCTGTTCGGGTTGTAGAAGGCCATGCCGAGCGAGACGCCGGCCGCGGTCACGATGACGCCGAGATCCCCGGGCACCGGCGGATGGTCCGAGAGGACCTCCTTGATCTCGTTGGAGAAGATCCACAGATGCCCTGCCTTGACCCGCTTGTCGCGGTCCGGGTTGAGGATGATGCGCAGGGGCTTCTCGGCGACGGCGGCTTCGGGCGCGGCTTTGGCGGCTTCGGACATTTGATTCTCCTTGCGTCAGGGTTCGGCCTCGCGGCCGCCCCTCCATCTACTTGGGTCAGACCCCGTTGTTGCGTTGCGGGGTCAGACCCCCCATAGGTTGACTTAGAGGCAGCCTCCCCGCTTGAGGATCTCGCGGGCGGAGGCGCCGTAGGGCTCGAGAGAGAAGCAGGCGTCGAGCTCCTTGGGCGACAGGCGCTTGGACACGTCCGGATCGGCGTTGAGGTGGTCGCGCAGCGGACGGCCGTCCTTCCAGGTCTTCATCGCGTTGCGTTGGACGAGGTCGTAGGCCTCGAGGCGGCCGAGGCCGGCGTCGATGAGGCGCAGCAGGACCTTCTGGGAGAACACGAGGCCGTTCATCTTGTCGAGGTTGCGCTTCATGTTCTCCGGATACACCTGCAGGCCGTCGAGCACGTTCTCGAGCCGTGCCAGCATGAAATCCAGCGCGATATGCGCGTCCGGAAGGATCATGCGCTCGTTGGAGGAGTGCGAGATGTCCCGCTCGTGCCACAGGGCGCAGTTCTCCGTCACCGCCGACTCGTAGGTGCGGATCAGGCGCGCGAGGCCGCAGAGGTTCTCGCACAGGACGGGGTTGCGCTTGTGGGGCATGGCCGACGACCCCTTCTGGCCCTCGGAGAAAGGCTCCTCGAGCTCCAATATCTCGGTCTTCTGCAGGTGCCGGATCTCGAGCGCGATGCGCTCGACGAAGCACGCCGTCAGCACGAGCGCGTGGAAATACTCCGCGTACCGGTCGCGCGGCACGACCTGGGTCGAGACCGGCTCCGGACGCAGGCCGAGGACGTCGAGCACCTTCGCCTCGACCTCGGCCGGGAGCTGCGAGAACGCTCCGACGGCCCCGGAGATCTTGCCGTAGGCGATGAGCTCGCGCGCGGCGCGCAGGCGGCGCAGGCAGCGCAGGCCCTCGGCGTGCCAGCCGGCGACCTTGATGCCGAAGGTGATGGGCTCGGCGTGGACGCCGTGCGTGCGGCCGACCATCCAAGTGCGCTCGTGCTTCTTGGCCAGGGACTTCAGGCGCTTGAGCACGGCTTCGACGCCGGCGACGAGCAGGTCGGCGGAGTCGCGCAGCTGCAGCGCCATCGAGGTGTCGAGCACGTCGGAGGAGGTCATCCCGAAGTGCAGATAGCGGTCGACCTTCGGGGCCTTCGCCTTCAGCTCCCCGGCGACGGCCGAGAGCATGCCGATGACCTCGTGCCCGGCGCTCGACTCCCTGCGGCGGGAGGCGTCGAGCAGGGACTTCTCGAGCAGGCGGCGCAGGGCCTTGAGCTCGGAGGCGGGAACGCCTTTTTCGGAGGCGATCGCCTTGAGCAGCTCCTCCTCGACGCGCAGCATCGCGCGCAGGCGGTTGTCGTCCGACCAGATCTCGCCCATCGCGGGGCGGGTGTAGCGTGGAATCATGATGCGACCTCCTGGAGAACGAGACCTTCCTGCGCGTCGTCGAGCCGGCGCCCGAGGCGGTAGAAGCCCCAGCCCGCGGCGCCGGCGAGAGCCCCCGCGGCCAGCCACGGCACGGGCGTAAGCCGTCCGCTGAAATGCTCGTGGCCGAGGCCGCCGAGCAGAGGGCCGAGCGCCTGGCCAAGCGACTGCAGCAGGCCTTGAAAGCCGAGATAGCGGCCCTTCAGCCCGGCCGGCGCGAGGTTGGCGGCGAGCGCCTCGAGGCTCGGCGAGAGCACGATCTCACCGACCGTCACGATCGCCATGCCCAGCGCCAGCGGCCACCAGCCGCGCGCGAAGCCGATCCAGGACCAGCCGGCGAGATAGAACAGGCAGCCCGCGGAGGCGGCGCGGGTGAGCGCCGCGCGCGCGACGACGCGCGTGGCCGCCTGTTGGAACAGGACGACGAGCCCGCCGTTGACGGCGAACAGGAAACCGACCTGGCTCTCGGTGAGGCCGCCGTGCGCGGTCGCGTGCACGGACATGGGTGCTACAAGCTGGGACATCGAGCACGCGACGATCAGGCTCAGAACTCCGAGTTCAAGGAAGCGCGGGTCGCGCGCCGCCGCGAAGCTTCCGCTCCACGCGAAGGCCTCTCCGGAGCGGACGGCGGGTGCTGCGGGCACGAGGCCCAGGAGCAGGCCGAGGCAGACCAAGGAAAGAGCCGAGGTCGCAGCGAACATCAGGCCGTAGGAGTATCCCGCCATGAAGCCGCCGACGGCCGGCCCGATCGCCCAGGCCGCGTTCGTGGCCACGCGCAGCGAGCCGTAGGCGTGCACGCGCTCGGCCGGCGGGTGCTCATGGGCGATCCACGCGCGCACGGCCGGTCCGTAGACATTGCCGGAGAACGAGGCGGCGACGTGAAGCCCGACGATCACGGAGACCGGCCAGACGCCCCAGACCGCCGCGGCGAGCAGCGCCGTGAACGCCGCGCGGCAGACGAGCGCGAGCGCCATCACGCGCTTGCAGCCCCACACGTCGGACAGCTCCCCGCCCAGCGCCTGGCCGACCGCCGAGGCCGCCACCGCGCCGCTGACCGCGAGGCCGACGAGGCCCATCGGCAGGCCGCGCTTATCGAAAAAATACAGCGTGAGAAACGGGAAAGACAACGCCAGCCCGGCTATCAGAACGCCTTGGCAGAGCAGAAGGGCCCGGAGCGCGGTCTTCGGCCGGGTCATTCGCCGTCGGACCCGAGCTCGATCTCGCGCTTGGCCGTCGACAGCGGCACGCCGGCCGCGCATTGCGGGCAGGTCTCGGGGGAGGCCGCCTCGAGCGGATAGCCGATGAGGCTGCGCACGGGCACGCCGAGGCACAGCGGCGCCTTCGAGCGGTCCACCATCGCGCCGACGCCGACGATGCGGGCGCCGTAGGCCTGGGCGAGGGCCACGACCTCGCCGTTGGAGCGCCCCGTGGTGAGCACGTCCACGACGACGAGCGCGCGCTCCCCTCGCTCCAGGCGGAAGTCGCGCCGGAACGCCATCGAGCCGCCGACGCGCTCGGTGAAGATCGCGCGGCTCTTCTTGGCGCGGGCGACCTCCTGGCCGAGGACGACGGAGCTCATGCCGGTGGAGATCACGACGTCGACGGCGCCGATGAACTTGGCGGCGATCGCCTTGGCGACCTTCTGCGCGACGTGCGGATACTGCAGGACGAGGGCGGGCTGAAGGTAGACCGGGGTGTGCAGGCCCGAAGCGAGACGGAAATGCCCGCTCGCCACCGCGCCGTGCTCCTGCAGCAGCCCCAGCACGTCCATCTTGTTCAATCTGCTCATGTCGTTCTCCTGTTCGGACTTGACGCCCCTATAAGGCTTGAAGCTTCTCGATCGCCTCGAATCGCTTCTTGCCGGACGCGCGGCCTTCGTTGAGCTTGCGCTCGATTTCATCCACCGGAATCTTCTTGAATCGCGGCTCCAGCTCGGGGCGGTTCAGGTCGCCCTTCACGCGGAAGCCGATCGAAGGGCGCCCGGCCTCGTCCACCCACCACTCGGGCAGGACGCCGTCGTATTTCGCCAGTCGCGTCAGGACGTTCATGTCCACCTGCTCGCGCGCGAAGTCGGCGGTGCCCTCGGCGAACGCCGCGAGCTGCGGGGAGTCCACGTGGAAGTAGCGCGTCGTGGCGACCCCTTTGGCGAGGCCGTACTCGCTCTCGATCTTCGCGAAGTCGAGCGTCTTCGGGTAGGCGGTCGCGGTGCTGAAGATGGAGAACTTGTTCATCTTGTGCATGTAGATGAACGGGAGGAAGATCACGCGCAGCAGCTTGTGGGAATCCTGCACGGCCGGGATATCGGCCACGCGCCCCGGGCCGAAGCGCACGCGAGCCTCGCCGCCGACCTTGTCGAGCGCGGGCGTCACGCCGCGGATGGACCAGAGCAGATCGAGGTCCCTGCACCAGAAGTTCTCCTGCTTCACCTCGGTCACGCGCAGGTGCCCGGCGGTATCGGGAAACCTCCGGGGGATGACGTATTTGAAGGTGCTGACCCACGGCCGGGCCTCGCGCGCCGAATCGGAGACGGTCCGCGTCGACACCGAGGCGGCGATGCCGGTCACGAGGCGCTGCGCGTCCTCCCACACGACCTTGTCGAGGTTGCCCGAGATCAGCACCTCCTTCGGCGCGGACAGGCGGTCCACCCGCCCGCGCAGGCGCAGGCGGGACTCTCCCCAACGCAGGGCGAGGTTCTCGACGGTCAAGGTCTGATTGGCGACCGACAGCGTGACCGCGAGATCGTCGAAGGCGTTGCCGTACGCGACGACGCGGCCCTTGGTGACCATCGCCTTGACCGAGGCGAACTCGTCGGTGACGAAGGCGTCGAGATCGAGGAGCTCGACGCGCCGGTCTCCCCAGTCCGCCCCGAAGCCCCGGAGGCTGATCACGGCCTCCTTGAGCTGCAGGGCGCCGAGCTTGCCCTCGATGGTGCCGCTCAGCGCGGCCTTCCCGTGCGGCTCGCGGGCGGCCCAGGAAGGGTGCCAGCCCGCCAGATCGTCGAGGACCGCGTCCTTCGTCGCGAGCACGGCGCGCACGGAGGCGGTGGCCGCGCTGAGGTCGAAGACCGCGCTCGCCGTCGCCGTCCCCGCGGGGGTCTCGACGGCCAGGCGCTCGACGTCCCAGATCGCGGGCGCGGACCAGTTCACGCGGCCGGCCCATTTCGTGGCGGGAAGTGAGAGCTTCAGGTCCCGGCCCGTCCACCTGGACCAGCGGCCGGGGCCGAGGGCGGGCACCGACGCGGAGACCTCGAAGACGGGGCGCAGGAACCCCTCGACGGAGCCGCTGCCCTCGACCAGCACGCCGTCCGCCTCGGCCGAGAGGCGGTCGACGCGCACCGTGGCGCTCGACCACCGCAGGCCGGCGAGGTCCATGGCGCCCTCGGCGGAGACGGTCGTCGTCACGGTGTGCGAGCCGAACGTGACGGCGTTGACGAAGGAGAGCGACACCGGGAACGGCTCGGACAGGTCGAAGCCTTCGGCCCGCAGCGCCAGCTTCTCGAAGGAGATCTTCCGGCCGCGCATGCGGTCGTCGAACCGGAGGACGCCGTCGCTGACGATGGTCTCGGCCGCGGCGAGCGCGAGCGGCAGGGCGCCGCTCGGCGCGGCTTTCGTGGAGGCGAACAGGTCCGCGATGTCCCAGGCGCCGTCGGGCTCTCGAGCGAGGAAGATCTGCGGCGACTCCAGGCGCACGGCGTCGAACACGAGCCGACGATCGAGCAGAGGGGCCAGCTTGACGGTGACGAGCGCGGTGTCGCAGACGAGCTGATCCCCCTCGGCGCCGGCGGCCCGTCGCACTCTCAGCCCCTTGATCTTCAGGCCTCGAGGGCTGAGCACCAGCTTCTCGATCATGACCTCTCGGTTCAGCAGACCCTGGAGCTGGGCGATCGCGATGGCGCGGGCCTCCTCCGGACCGAACCGGCGCTGGACATAGGCCGCGATCGCGGCGACGAGCAGGACGAGGACTATGAAGGAGAGCCCGAAGCCGCGCAGCACGGTCCGGAAGGCGGAGGCGAGGAGGCGCAGCGCGCCCTTACGGCCTTCCATGGATCCTCATGAGGAATGATTTTACCTTATTAGGCTTTCGTACAGGCCGAGGAGGGCGGACGCGCTCCGGTCCCAGGCGCAGGGCATGGCGGCCGCCGGCCCCAGAGCTCCGACGCGCGCGCGCGTCCGAGGGTCGGCGAGGGAAAGCATCGCGGCCTCCAGCGCCTCGCCCGAGGGGTCCGGGAGCGCGAAATCGCGCGCCTCCCCCCTCAGCAGCTCGGCGGCGCCGACCGAGGCGCCGGTGATCGCGGGCAGGCCGCAGGCGAGGGCCTCGAGCACGCTCATGCCGAACTCCTCCCACCGGGCGGGATGGACGTAGACGTCCAGCGCATGATAAAAGCGCCAGACCTCGGCGAGCGGCTCGCGGAAGACGACTCGATCCGCGACGCCGAGCTCGCGCGCGAGCGCCAGGTACGGGCCGGGCCGAGACTCCTTGCCGACGACGACCGCCCGCGCCTCGGGCCGCTTGCGCGCGACGGCTGCGAAGGCGCGAAGGAAGGGCTTCAGGCCCCGCTTCTCGAAATCGCCGGAGGTGACGAGCCCATAGAGAAGGTCGCCGGGCTTCGCGCCGAGCTCCGCGCGCATAGGGGCGGAGAAATCCTCGCGCCCGCCCGTATTGAAGCGGCAGGAGTCGTAGCCGGGGTAGATCACCGAGACGCTCTCCGCGGGCACGCCGAAGCGGCGCGTCACGTCGTCCTTCATCAGCTTCGAGTTCGCGACGAGCGCGCGGAAGCGCCGGCCCTCGAGCTGAAGCGCGTGCATGCGCCCCACCGCGTCCGACTGCGGAAGAGGACGCTTATGAAGGGATTCATGCGCGGCATGCACGCAGTTGTGCAGGCTCAGCACGTCCTGGTCGAGCAGGTCGCCGTGGCCGTGGACGAGATCGAACGTCTTCGTCATGCCGTCGGCGGCGGCCGCGAAGGCGCGCCTCTTCATCCACGAGCCCCACGGCCAGGCCGGGACCCAATGCGGGACCGCGCCCGCCTCGAGCAGCGCCTTGCGGTCGAGCTTCTCGGCGAAGACGTGCACCTCCCAATCGCCGCGGGAGAGGCGGCGCGCGTGCTCGACGATCATGCGCGCCGCGCCGGAGAATCCCTGGACCCGGCGGGACGCGACGGCGAGGCGCCTTTTCACCGGATCCCCATCAGGACCAGGGCCGTCGCCGACGCGACCGGAATCCAGAGGTTGTCGTTGAACCAGGGCGTCGTCGGCGGGAGCTCGGCGAGCGCGCCGGCGAGCGCGGCGGCGAACGCGGCGCCGGGAGGCAGGCCGTAGGCGAGCGCCGCCGCGAACCCGACGGCCAAGCCCGCGAGGCTTCCCTCGAGGGATTTCTCGCCGCCGAAAAGCCGCACCCGGCCGAACGCCTTGCCGACGAGCGCGCTCGCCGCGTCGCCGAGCGCCAGCTGGAGAATGGCCGCGCCGACGATCATCGGCTCGCCCCGGGCGATCAGCATGGCCGCCAGGCAGCCCGCGGTCGTGTAAAAAATGCCGCTGAAGTGCCTGCGCTCCGTGTCCCGGATCATCCCGTGGAAGAACGCGTGCAGCGCCCGCTCGATCGCGGGGACTTTCAGGCGCAGGGCCTCGATGAGGAAGACGACGGGCAGCCAGGCGGCCATCGCCCATCCGATGAGCGGCCAGCCGAGCAGGTGGAAGGCGACGAGGTAGACCAAGGACAGCATGTGGAAGGTCTTGCGGCCTAATTCGCGGCGCAGCTCGCTCATGACGCCAGCGCCGCCTTCTTCGCCGCCTCGAACGCGGGGCGGCTCCACAGCCAGGCCAGGCTCCAAAAGCTCTTCGTCAGCCCGCCGGCCTCGCGCAGGCTGGCCAGCAGAGGCACCGCGTCCGGGAAAAGGCCCTTGAGCAGGAGCATGACCATCAGCGCGTTCGCGATCGCGATCAGCGCGAGCGAGAACACGACGCCGCCCGCCGCGTCGAGGTCCGGCTGCCGGATCTGCGTGAGGGAATCCCACGTGAACAGAAGGTGCGCCCCGAGCGCGCCGCCGAACAGGAAGAGGAACAGCGCCGAGCCCCCGGCGTCGGGGCGCGCGAACAGCAGTATTCGGTAGGCCACGGCGACGGCCAGCGCATAGAAAGGCACGCAGTAGGGCGCGAGCGCCACGAAGGCGCTCGAATGCGAAAGATCGACGTGGCCTTCCTTCTCGCCGACGGAGATCGCGTAAACGCTCCCCCCGGCGGCCCAGGCAGCCATCGCGTGGGTGAGCTCGTGGCCCAGCACGTAGCTCCAGCGCGCGCCGCGCGCCGCCCAGGCCGCGGGGCCGCCGGGAGAGACGATCAGCCAGCGGCGGATCGCCCAAAGCGCGAACACGAGGCCGAGCCCGGCTCCGAAAGGCGCCGCGGTCGACGAACGGACCGCGACGCCGGCGAGGGTCTTCGCCGCCGCCCACAGCAGGGAACCCGACAGCGGAAGGAGCAGGACGCCGATCAGCAGGCGCGGCACCCGGCTACTCCAGCATGTAGTCTTGGTAAGGGATCTTGCGGGCGTCCAGCTCCTTCTTCCAGAGAGCGCGGGTCTCCGTCATCTTCGCGCGCGCCAGGACGCTCCAGCGGTTCTCCGGAGGGCTGAACAGCTCGGCCGCCGTCTGATACCAGACGTAGGCGTACTTCAGCGAGCTCTCCGCCACCGCCTGATCCCGCTCGAAGCGCGCCAGGCCGGCCTTGCGCTCGTACGCCGCGCGGTCGATCCGGCCTTTCGCCAGCTCGACGGACAGCTCGGCCTCGCGCGCGGCGAGCTCGCCGTCGAAATGCGCCTTCTTGAGCTCGGGCTCGCGGCTCCACTGCGACCACTTCTCGCCTTCGAGGTAGGCGGAGCGAGCGCGCAGGATCAGGTCGACGCGGGCCATCCCGTAGACGGCCGCGACGAGCGCGGCCGCGACGAGGAGCGGGCGTCCGGCGGCGCGGGTCATCCAGCGTCGCCCGCCGGGGAGGATTCCTGCGGCGGATTGAGCAGGCGCTGCAGCGCCATGACGAGCATCGCCGGGCGCACGGGCTTCTGGAGAAAATCCTTGACGTTCGGCTCCTGGCGCACCATCTCGATGCTCTTGGCGTCCATCGCGCGGCCGGTCACGACGATGATCGGGATATGGCTGAATCCGCGGGACTGAAGCTCGCGGAGGGCCTCGTAGCCGCCCATGCTCGGAAGCATGAAGTCGAGCACGATGGCGTCGGGCTCGAGCGCAGCGACCTTGGCCAGCGCCTCGATGCCGTCCTCGGCGCGCTCGGTGCGAAAGCCCTCCTTCTTCACGACGTGATCCATCAGGTCGAGAAGGGACTCGTCGTCGTCGACGAGCAGGACGAGCTTGGCGGCGGGCGCGCCGGCGGTCCCGCTCACGCGGCCTCCGGCGTCCGCCGCTTGAGCAGGCGCTCGAGCGTCGAGGCGAGCACGTGCGGCTTGAGCGGCTTCTCGAGGAAATCAACCACGTTGGACTCCTGACGGATCATTTCGGCCGTCGAGCGGTCGGTGTAGCGCCCGGTGACGATCACGATCGGGATGCGGGAAAGCTCGCTGCCCTGCAGCTGGCGCAGCACCTCGAAGCCGCCGTAGCGCGGCATCATCAAGTCGAGCAGGATCAAGTCGGGCTTGAGCCGCTCCGCCTTCTGGAAGCCGTCCTCGCCGTCCACGGCGACCTCGGACCGAAAGCCCTCCTTCTTGACCAGGAAGGTCAGGAGATCGCGGACGCCGTCGTCGTCGTCGATGATCAGGACAAGCTTCGCATTCTCTCCGGGTTCGACCATGCCCCATTTTACCGTATTTTTGCCGTCCGGATATGGCGCGCGACGATCGGCGGGGCTATACTGCGCCGAGAGGTACCACCATGCGCCGAGCCCTCGCCGCCTTCCTGTGCGCCGTTTTCCTCGTGCAGTCGACCGGCGCCGCCGATCTCGCCCCGGCCCTCGCCCGCGGCATGATGCTGCCGCCGCCCGGCCGCATGGCCCCCATGCCGCCCGCCGGCGCCGCCCGGCCGGCCGCCCACCCCAAGGGGGATTCGTGGCTCGCCTCCGCGCGCGTCGTGGCTCGCTGGACGCGGGAGCGCCTTGCGGCGGCCGTCGCCGTTCCCGCCGCCGTCGAGGAGATGCCGTCGGCGGAGGCCCTCGCGGCCTTGGCCGCCATCGCGCGGAATCAGGCCGTCGCCGTCGCGTCGCTGCCCGCCCCGCAGCCGCCGGCCGACCGGATGCTGATCGCGATGGAGGGGCGGCGCGTCCTCGCCTCCGGCCTCGCGGCGCAGATCTCGTCCGTCCTGCGCTACCGCGCCGACCTCCTGCCCATCCGCCCGAGCTTCATCGGCCTGTGGGTCGGCAAGGGCGACCTGCGCGCGCGGGTCGACTACCTCAAGCCGCTGGGCGTCACCCGCGGCGAGGCGAAGGGCTTCCGCGTGAAGCTCGCCGACGGCTACGAGCGTCTCCTTCCCAACCGGGGCGCGATCCCCGAGTCGCTGATGCGGGAACTTCCGCTTTACTTCGCGGGCGACTCCGTCGACCTGGAGGTCCGTCTGCGCAACGACGGCCCGCGGGCGCTGACGGATCTGCGCGTCGCGTCCGTGCAGGAGGACCACACCGCGACGGGCGCTCCCGGCGCGCCGTTGTCGTCCCCCGTGCTCAAGACGGTCCCGAGCCTGGCGCCCGGACAGACCGTCGTCCTGCGCTGGCGCATCAAGCTGTCCGCGGAGGGCCGCGAAGCCGTGAATTTCGAGCAGACCCACCTTCGCGTCCTGGGCAAGGATCCCGCCGGCGGCGAGAAGGTGCATCTCGACGAGGCCCAGGCCGGCATCGTCGATCCTCCGGGCGCGCAATAAGCGCCCGTTGTTCTATAATGGCCGCGCATGGATTTCGATGAATTCCGCGGCCGCGTCGAGAGCATCGACAAGCTCGCGTCGTCCGGCGACGATCGCGCCCTCCTGGCGGAGCTCCTCGGCCTCGCCGGCTCGGACCTCCCCGACCTGGACCGCGCGCGCCTTCTGAGCCAGGCCGCGTCGGCCCACGAGCGCCTCGGCGAGACGGACCGGGCCCTCGAGGCGTACGACCGCGCCGCCGCCCTCGAGACGCCCCACCGCCGCTTTCAGGCCGCCTTCCGCAAATCTGATTATCTGATGCGCCTCGGCCGCAAGGACGAGAGCCGCGACATCCTCAAGGCCCTGCTCGAGCGCCCCGAGGCCACGCTCTCCGAGCGCCACTCCTTCGAAGCCCGCCTCAAGCTCCTCCGCCGCGTCGCCTAACCAGGAACGCCGCCGGGCCGTCGCGAGCGTTCCCGTCAGCGCGGAGCCGTCTTCAGCGTCTTGTGGAGGGCGGCGACGAACTTGGCCATCTTCACCGGCTTCGCGACGAACTCGACGACGTTCGCTTCGGCCCGGATCATCTTAATCGTCGAGTCGTCGAGCGCGCTGCCGGTGACGATGAAGACCGGGATGCGCCCGTTCGAGGAGCCCTGGAGCGAGCGCAGGAACTCGTAGCCCCCTTGCCCGGGCATCATGAGGTCGGTGATGATCAGGTCCGGCGTTTGGGACTCGAGCTTGACGCCCGCGTCGAGGCCGTCGACCGCCGTGAGCACGCGGAAGCCCTGCAGCCCCGCGCTCATCTCCAGGAAGCTCCGCACGGTCTCGTCGTCGTCGACGACGAGGATCAGCTTCTCCCCCGGAGCGGCCGGGACCGGGCCCGCCTCCTCGGGAGCGGCCGCCGCGGCCGGCGGCGCCGCCGCGGGCGGGGGCGCCGGGACCTCGGCGCGGGCGGGAGCCGCCGTCAGGAATATCCCGCTCGAGTCGGGATCCAGCGCCCGCGCCACATCGGGGAAGCTCGCCGCCGGCTTCCAGGCGTCCTGGGTGGTCGCGCCGGCCGGGAAGACCAAGGTGTCCCTGCGGAATCCCGGACGGAGGGCGAGCTGGGAGGGCTCGAAGGGACCCACCGCCTTGCCCCCCTCATAGAGGTAGTACGGCATGGAGCGCTTAAGGGGCGACGGGAGCGGGGGGAGCCTCGGCGGCGGCCTCGGTCCTGGCCGCCTTGCGCTGCTTCTTGGCCTTGTGCCGCTTGTCCTTCATCTTGCGCATATGGGCCTTGCGCTTCTCGCGCTGCTTCGCCTTGAACTCCTTGCGGTCCGCCTTCATCTCCTTCTTGAATTCCCGATGCTCGGCGCGAACCTCGGCCTTCGGTCCTCCGCCGGCGGGCTTGTCCTCGGCGCGGACGGGGACGGTCAAGGCGGCCAGCAAAGCGGCCGACAGCATGATTTTCATATCGTTGTCTCCATGGGTACGGCGCCCGACTTGCTAGCATACCTCCTGAAGATGAAACGCGCCAGTCCCCCCGTCCTCCGCCGGCTGGCCGCGGGATTTCTCCTGACCGCCGCGGCGGCGGCCCTCTGGGTGGCGTGGCTCCCGGACGTCGCGCCGCTCAAGAAGCGCCCCCCCAAGACCACCGCCTACATCGAGCTGCGGAAAAAACAGGCCGAGGCCGCGGGCCGAAAGCTCGGCCTGCGCTGGACCTGGGTCCCTTCCGCCGCGATCTCCGAGCACCTGAAAAAAGCCGTCGTGACCGCCGAGGACGACGAGTTTTGGAGGCACGACGGGGTCGATTGGGCCGCCATCCGCGCCGCCTACGAGCGCAACCGCGCGGCCGGGCGCTTCGCCGCCGGCGGCAGCACGATCACGATGCAGCTCGCGCGCAACCTCTATCTGTCTCCGAGCAAGAATCCCCTGCGCAAGGCCAAGGAGATCCTCATCGCGCGGCGGCTCGAGCGTGAGCTCGGCAAAAGACGCGTGCTGGAGCTGTATCTCAACGTCGTGGAGTGGGGCAAGGGAATCTTCGGCTGCGAGGCCGCGGCGCGGGCCTATTTCGCGAAATCCTGCGCCGACCTGACCTACGAAGAGGCGGTCGCGATGGCCGTCGTGCTGCCCAACCCCCGCCGCTGGAGCCCGGCCAAGCGCGGCCCTTACGTCGAACGCAACTCGAGGCGGATCATCGGTCGGATGGCGCTTCTCGAGCCCGCGGTCTACAGCGGCTCGACGACGGTGAACTCCTCCACCGGCTCCGCGCTCGGCGAGAACGGCAGGAATCCTCCGATGTTGGAGTAGAAGCCGCCCTCCCCGCCGAACCCGCTGATCAGGCGCAGCGGCACGCGGCTGGAGACGACGCGCCGCTCGGCGTTCACCCGCCGCGCGCGCGAGGGGGCGAAGCTCGTGGTGGTCTTCGCGAACACGACGATATCTCCCGGACCTACCCTCTCCCAGTCGGCCTCCGAATCCAGCGGCTTCGCGCCGGCCCGCAGCAGGTAGTGGCGCAGCCCGAGCTTGGCCGCGCACCAGACCGGGCGGCCCCGCGCCGACAGCTCCTCGGCGAGGTCCTTCTGCGCGCCCGCATAGCGGAAGTCGACCCAGCCCAGCGACAGCGACAGGCACGCCGCGGCGGCCGCCGCGGCCCAAGGCAGGAGGGAATTCCCCGCCTTCCCGGCGCGGCCTTCAAACGACTCCCCGAGCGCGAGGATCAGGGGAGGGATCGAGAACAGCACGACGCGCGCCATCACCGACCAATAGGCCGCGGCGACGGCCGCCGAGCCGAGCAGCCAGGGAAGCCACAGGTCCCGTCCGCGTCCGCGCGGCGACGCGGCGAGCGCGAAGGCGGCGGCCAACGTCCCGGCCGCGAGCCACGCCCCGAACGCGCGATCGAGCGGGCGCACCGGCGCCGAATCGAGCCAGGGCGAGAACACGAGCGCGGCCGCGGACGCCGACGCGAGCAGGGCGCCGGGGCGCGCGGTCAGCGGCCAGAACATCGGGAATACCGCGAGCCCTCCGAAAAAAGCCAGGAGCGACCGCGCGCGATGGGGGCCGCTCGCCCACGCTCCGGAGGAGGCTCCCGTCATGGTCGCCGCGACGCCGCTCAGGACGCCGCCGCCCTGCAAAGTGTTCGCCAGTAGGTAGGCGCCCGGCGCGAGCCCCGCCAGCGCGAGAAAGCCCCCGAGCGCGCGAGCGCCGAAGCCTCGCCGCCACAGGTACCATGCCGCGGCCGGGAGGAGGGCGACCGCGGCGTACTTCGACATGACCGCGGCCGAAAGCAAAACGGCCGAGGCGGCGAGCCAGACCGTCCGCCGCTCCTCGGCGCCCCGGACCAAAGCGTACAGCGCGGCGGCGCCGAAGGCCATCGCGGGCTTTTCCGCCATGAGGTGACCCATGTTCAGCGCGAAGGCGGGAGAGAGCACCGCGAGCAGCGCCCACGCCAGCGGCTTCTCGAGGAACCGGGCGAAGAGCAGATACAGTGAGCCGGCCGCGAGCGCGTCGAGCGGCAGGAACAGCGCGCGCAGGGCCGCCTCGCTCTCCCCCGCCAGCCGGGTCGCCGCGGCCAGCAGCCAGAGGATCATCGGCGGGTTGTTGTTGTGCTCGGACCAGGAGCGCGGCCTCCACGGGGCTTCCGCCGCGAGCTCGCGGGCGCGGTCCAAAAAAAACGGCTCGTCGATGTGAAAGCCCTTGCCGAGGAACGGAAGCGCGATCAGCAGCGCGGCGGCGACGACGACCGCCAGCTCCCGATCGCGCCGGCTCACAAGCTCGTGGTGACCAAGGTCTCCGTGGCGGCGACGCCGTCCACCGCCCGGATGCGGCTGACGATCAGGTTCGACAGCTTGTCGACGGTATCGGACTCGGCCGCGAGGATCATGTCCCAGCCGCCGAAAACCATGTACACCTCGGTGACTCCCTCGATCGCGCGGATCGCGCGCACGGCCGTCTGCTCCTTGCCCGGGGTCAGCTTGCACAAGACGAAGGTTTTCATGCTCATCTCCTCGTATTCCACTCGGCCGAACGATAGCGCGCTTCGAGCGCTCTTCCGGCTTCGAGCCACGACGGAAGGATCTCCGTCGAAGGCCGTCCGAATTCGCGCGTGATGCCGTCGATGATCGCCGCTTCGGGCACGCGGACCCGCAGCGAGCCTTGATATAACCCTTTAACGCCTTTCTTGCGCAAGGCCCCGCCGAGGATTTTCCTGTCCTCCGCGTCCACGAGGTCGGCTTTTTCCGCCCGAGCGAAACAGCTGACCGCTATTCCCGGGGCCTTTTCCTCGGGACTCCACAATCCGTTGGCCGTGCCGCGCGCCTTCAACGCCTGATGGATGCCCCGGTGGATGTTCTTGTAGATCGTCTCCGGCGCGCAGGTCCTGTCCCATGGGAAAACCAGGCTGAAGGTCACGTCCCCGTCGTGATGGACGACCCCCCCGCCCGTCGTCCGGCGCACCGGCTCGAGGCCCGGCCTGCAGAGCTTCTTCGCGTCGGCGTATTTCTGCGAGTAGCCGAACGTGCAGCCCTCGCCCTTCCATTCATAGACCCTCAGGACCACAGCGTCCGGCGCAGACGCCAGGAGCACGGCCTCGTCGAGAGCCATGTGGCCCGCGGCGTCGAGGGCGAGCGGGACGGTCAGCCCAGCGCCGAGCACGAGCAGAAGAAGTTCCGGTCGCCGAAGGCGCCGTCGACCCGGCCCACGGACGGCCAGAATTTCCGCTCGCGCAGCCAGGCGGCCGGATACGCGGCGGTCTCGCGCGAGTACGGATGCGGCCAGGAGTCCGAGACGACGGACTGCGCCGTGTGCGGCGCGTTCTTGAGCGGATTATCGTTCTTCGGCCACTCGCCCCTGCGCACCCTCTCGGCTTCGCCGTGGATCGAGATCATCGCGTCGCAGAACCGGTCGAGCTCCGCCTTCGATTCGGACTCCGTCGGCTCGATCATCAAGGTCGCGACGACGGGAAACGAGACGGTCGGGGCGTGGAATCCGTAGTCCATCAGGCGTTTGGCGATGTCGTCGACCAGCACATCCGCCGTCGCCTTCAAAGCCCTGGGATCCACGATGCACTCATGAGCCACGAGGCCGTTCTTTCCCTTATACAGCACCGGGAAGGTCGCCTCAAGCCGTTTGGCTATGTAGTTGGCGTTAAGAATGGCGTTCTTCGTCGCCTCGGCCAATCCGTCCGGCCCCATCATTCTTATATACATCCACGAGATCGGCAGGATCGAGGCCGAGCCGAACGGCGCCGAGGACACCGCGGCGACCTCCTTCGAACCGGGCAGGAAGGCCGCGAGCTCCTTGACCACGCCGATCGGCCCCATGCCGGGCCCGCCGCCTCCGTGGGGGATGCAGAAGGTCTTGTGCAGGTTCAGGTGGCAGACGTCCGCGCCGATGTCGCCGGGCCGGCACAGGCCGACCTGGGCGTTCATGTTGGCGCCGTCCATGTAGACGAAGCCGCCGTGACGATGGATCTCCGCGCAGATCTCCTTGATGCCCTCCTCGAACACGCCGTGCGTCGAGGGATAGGTGACCATTAGACAGGCCAGATCCTTGGCGTGCTCGTCGGCCTTCTTCTTGAGGTCCGTCAGGTCGATGTCGCCGTCTTCCAGGCACGCGACCGCGACGATACTCATTCCCGCCATCGCCGCGGACGCGGGGTTGGTGCCGTGGGCCGACACCGGGATCAGGCAAACGTTGCGGTGCGACTGGCCGCGCGCGATCTGCGCCGCTCGTATGGCCAACAAGCCGGCGTACTCGCCCTGCGAGCCGGCGTTCGGCTGAAGGCTGACGGCGAAAAAGCCGGTGATCTCGGCGAGCCAAGCCTCGAGCTGAGAGGCCATCTCCTGATATCCGGCCGTCTGCGCCGAAGGCGCAAAGGGATGCAGCGCGCCGAACTCGGGCCAGGTCACCGGGAGCATCTCGGCCGCGGCGTTGAGCTTCATCGTGCACGAACCGAGCGGGATCATCGAGTGAACAAGAGACAGGTCCTTTCCCTCGAGCTTGCGCAGGTACCTCAACATCTCGGTTTCCGAACGGTGTTCGGAAAAAACTTTGTGGGTTAAGAATCTGGACGTTCTCTTTAGGTTGGCGGGGATCTCAACGACGGGCCCGTCGGATATCGCCCGACCGCCGAAGGCGGTCAAAATATCGGCGATATCCGTTTCCGTCGTGGTCTCGTCCAGAGAGATCACCACTCCGTTGCCGTAAAACCGAAGATTGATCTTCTTGGATTCCGCCGCCGCTTTTATTTTCGCCGCGTCGCCGGAGGCGACGCGAACATGAATGGTATCGAACGCCAGGTCGGCGCCCGTATCCGCCCCCAAATCGTTCAATCCGTTCCGTAATTTCTGCGTCAACGCCCGAACCCGCAGGGCGATCCGCGTCAGCCCCTCGGGCCCGTGATAGACCGCGTACATCCCCGCGATGACCGCCAGCAGGACCTGCGCCGTGCACACGTTGCTCGTCGCCTTTTCCCGCCGTATATGCTGCTCGCGCGTCTGCAAGGCCAGGCGCAGGGCCGGCTTGCCGTGGGAGTCCTTCGACACCCCGACGATGCGTCCCGGAATCCGCCGTTGGAACTCCGACTTGACCGACAGGTACGCCGCGTGCGGCCCGCCGAAGCCGAGCGGCACGCCGAAGCGCTGGGTCGAGCCCACCGCGATGTCCGCGCCGAACTCGCCCGGGGCCTTGAACAGGGTCAGGGCCAGCAAATCCGCCGCCACGACCAGCTGGCCCCCGGCGGCGTGAACGGCGTCCGCGAACTTGGACCAATCCTTGACGGCGCCGAACGTATCGGGGTACTGGATCAAGGCGCCCAACAGCTTTTTCCCCGCGATGTCCGAGGGTTTGCCGACCTGGACCTTCACGCCTAGCGGCGTGGCGCGCGTCTTGATCACCTCGATCGTTTGCGGATGGCACTCGCTCGAGACGAAGAATATCCTCTCCGCGGGGTCCTCACTGGCGTGAAGACATATCGCCATGGCCTCCGCCGCGGCGGTGCCTTCATCCAACAGCGACGCGTTGGCGACGGGCAGGCCCGTCAGATCGATGACCATCGACTGAAAATTAAGCAACGCCTCCAATCTTCCCTGAGCGATCTCCGGCTGATAAGGCGTGTAGGCGGTGTACCACCCGGCGTTCTCCAAGATCTCGCGGAGGATCACGGGCGGCGTCACGGTGTCGTGGTAGCCCTGCCCGAGGTACGAGCGCCACACCTGGTTTTTCGACGCGATCCGCCGCAGCTCGGCCAACGCGTCGGCTTCGGACGCGGCGGCGGGAAGGTCGAGCGTCTTCTTCAGGCGGATGGCGGGAGGCACGACGGCGTCGATCAGCGCGTCGAGGGACGGGCGGCCGAGCGCGGCGAGCATCGCGGCCCGGTCCGCGGCGCCCGGGCCGATGTGGCGGCGGGAGAAGTCGTCGGCGGGAGGAAGGGCGGCTTTCACGCCCCTCTCCCTAGTGGCTTCCATGCGCCGCCTCGGACTTGAGGAACGCCTCGTAAGACTCGGCGTCCAACAACTTCGCCGCCTCGTCGGGCGCGGACGCCTTGAGCTTGAACAGCCAGCCCTTGCCGAAGGCCTCGGCGTTGACGAGCGAGGGGTCCTTCACCACGTCCGCGTTCACGGCGGTGACCTCGCCGGTGACGGGCGCGTAGATGTCGAAGGCGGCCTTCACCGACTCGACGACGCAGCACGCCTCGCCCTGCTTGACCTTGCGGCCGACCTTCGGGGGCTCGACGAAGACCACGTCGGTGATCTCCTTCTGCGCGTGGTCGGAGATGCCGACCGTGCCGGCGTCGCCCTGCAGGTCCAGCCACTCGTGGGACTTCATGTACTTTAATTTCTTCGGATCAAGCATAAATCAGGCCCCCTTCTTGAGGTTCGGTGAGATGTAAAACGGCGTCTTCACGATCTCGGCGGGGATCTCGCGGCCGTGTAATGTTACGTTGCATTTCGTGCCCGGAGCGAGGTCCGGTCTATTAAGGTAGCCCGTTCCTATCCCGGCTTGAAGGCTCGGCGAAAACGTCGCCGAACAAAGTTTCCCGATCTCCGCGCCGTCGATAGTGACGGGCGCCCCCGCTCGAGGGACTCCCCGCTCCAAGAGTTTCACGCCGGTGAGCTTCCTCTTGATGCCCTCGGCCTTCTGCTTGAGCAGCGCGGCCTTCCCGATGAAGTCGCCCTTATCCGGCTTCACGACCCAGCCGTAATTGGCCTCATAGGTCGTATGCTCGTCGTCGAGATCCTGGCCGTAAAGCAGGTAGCCCGCCTCGAGGCGCAGGACGTCGCGCGCTCCGAGGCCGCAGGGAGCCGCGCCGAGCGAGCGCCCCTGCGCGAGCAGGTCCTCCCACACCCGGACCACGATCTCGTTGGGCACGATGAACTCGCAGCCGTCCTCGCCGGTATAGCCGGTGCGCGTGATGAAGGCGGGCTGGCCGTACAGCTCGAGCTCGAGCGCGCCGAAGCGCGGCAGCGCCGCCATGCCCGGGGCGATCAGCGAGGCGACCTCGGCCGCCTTCGGACCCTGGACGGCGACCATGCCGAAGTGATCGGACTTGTTCTCGAGCGTCACATCGAGGCCTTTCGCGTGCTTCTGGAACCAGGCGAAATCCTTGTCGGCCGTGGCCGCGTTGACGACGACCAGGTAGCGGTCCTTCCCCAGGCACGAGACGATCACGTCGTCGACGACGCCCCCCCTCTCGTTGGGCAGGTGGGAGTAGATCGCCTTGCCGGGGCCGGCGCGGGAGATGTCGTTGGCGTTGACCTTCTGCAGAAAGGCGAGCGCGTCGGGACCGTGGACGAACACCTGGCCCATATGGGAGACGTCGAACAGGCCGCAGCGATGGCGCGTCGCCTCATGCTCCTTCATGACCGACTCGTACTGGACCGGCAATTCCCACCCGTGGAAATCGACGATCTTTCCGCCCAGATTCTTATGGCTTTCGTACAGCGCCGTGCGACGCGCGACCGCCGTGGTGGACATGCGCCTAAAATAGCATTTCGCCGATTGGCCGACAACTCCCAGTTCATGGAGTTTTGAGGCAGGGGCGAGGGAATTTTTTGGTGGGGTGGATCGTATGAATAATAATGGATAAACCACAAAGACACCAAGACACAAAGGATTTTTGGTTACGACCGCTC
>JAKFCD010000095.1:0-27101 GCA_036676805.1 Elusimicrobiota bacterium | reverse complement strand
CAGCCACTTGCCGACGCGCGTCACGCGCGGGTCGCTCTTCGCCTTGAAGAAGGCGCCTTTCTGGTCATTGAGGCCCTTCATCGAATCGATCTTCTTCTCGGCGTCGACGACCATGGTGCGGAATTTGAAAGCCTGAAATACTTTTCTTTTGTATCCGTATCGACCTTGTTTGAAGAGGACCGGTCCCGAAGAGTCGAGCTTGATCAAGGCGCAGATGACGAGCCAGAGGGGAGCCGTGACGGCGAGGAGGACGGCGGAGAAGATGACGTCGAAGATGCGCTTCGCCAGAAAGTTGGCGCGCGTCAACGAGGCGTGCTTGATGCGGTAGGCGGGTATGCCGAGGTGATGATCCATCTGCACCTCGCCCATGCGGATCTCGAGCAGGTCGGGCACCAAGGCGAAGCGGATGCCGCGCGCGTCGCAGGCCTCGGCGGCGGCGAGTATGCGCTCGTGCGCGTCGCGCGTGCGCAGGACGATGACCTCGTACCAGTTCTTGCGTTCGAGCAGGGCGGCGAATTCGGCCTCGGTCCCGAGATGAGAGGCTTCGAGGACCTCCGCGCCGGGGTGGCGCGCGAGAATGCGCTCCTTGAGCACCTCCGCTACCGAACCTCCGCCCACGAGAAGGACGGGGCGCGCGGTCTCGAGCAGCGCCATGCAATCGTCAAGCCAGAGGGCGAGCGTCTGCGAAAGGCCTAGGAAAACGACGCCGATGGGGAACGCGAGCGCGAGCATGACGCGGGAGTAGGCGAGTCGCTCGTACAGGAAAGCGGCGGCGAGCGTTGTGAGCGTGCCGAGCGCGGCCGCCTTCGCTATCTGAATCAGCCGGTCGGCCGAGCCCATGTAGGAGGCCGTATAGACCCTGTTTGAGCGCAGCAGGAGCAGCCAGATCGGCACGGCGGCGTAGAGCAGGCCCTGGTACTGCTCCCAGGCTGCGGCATCGCCGGAGAGCGGGATGCGGGAAACGAGCCAAGACCATTCGAACCGCGCCCAGAACGCGAGACGGTAGGCCGCCGTGATCGCGAGCGCGTCGAAGGCGAGGTGTCCCACGGTGCGCAGGCCGTGGCGCAGCCAGGGAGGAAGGCCGACGGCGCGGGGGTGCGTGGAGGGCGAAACTGCCGCTCGGACGGCGCGGTTCTGGAGGGCCATGCTGGAGAGGATTATATCACTTCACCGCGAGCGGCGCGGTCGCCCTTCCGAGCGGGCGTCATCGCTCGTTTGCGTAGAGCCCGGAGAGCGCGCTGAGCATTCGCTCGCGCGAGAATTCGCGCCGCACCCGCTCGCGGCCCGCGGCGCCGAGCTTCAAACGCAAGGCCTTATCGTCGATGAGCTGCTGGCAGCGTTCGAGCAGCTCCACCTCGCTCTTGACGATGAAGCCGGTTGTGCCGTCCGCGACGGCGTCTCGGTTGCCGGCGTTGTCGGACGCGACGACGGGAAGGCCGGCGGCCATCGCTTCGAGTACCGCGTTCGGCAGCGCGTCCCATCGCGAGAAATGGACAAAGAGGTCGAGCGCGCGCATGCGCTCGCGGGCTTCGGCAGCCGGCAGCCAGCCCGTCACGCCGGCGCGTCCCGCGAGGTTCATGTTCTCGAGCTGGGCCAGCATGCGCGGCTCATCCTCGCCGCCGCCGATCCAGACGCACTTGAGGCCGTTGCGCGAGTCGGTCAGGCGCTGCGAGAGCAGGAGCCAGGCGTCGGGGTTCCGCGCGTGCGTCAAGCGCCCGCAGGAGCCGATGACGAGACCGTCGTGCGGCACGGGATCGCCGAAATCTCCGAGGTAGGCGTCGCACACGGTGTGCACGGGCCGCCCTCCGGCGAGCGCCCTGGCCGCGGCGGCCTCGCCTGGAGCGCAGGCGATCGTCGTGCCGAGGCGCGCGGCGGCTCTCTCGAAGGTCTTATAAAGGAAACGCGAGGCGGCTGACCGGTCCTGTTGAAGAAACCCGTATCCGTGCGGGGTGTAAAACACGGTCTTCACGCCCGCGGCCCTGGCCGCGGCGCGCGCGAGCACCCCCGCCTTCGAGGAATGCGCGTGCACGACGTCGGGCCGGTGGGAGAGGAAGAGCTCCTTCAGTTTGCGGACGGCTTCAAGGTCCCTGGCCGGCGAGATCTCGCGGGTCATCGCGGGGATGTGGTACGCGTTCCGCGCGCCCGCGCACTTGGCCCGGTATTCGTCGGGTGAGGCATCGCGCGTCGCGTAGACGAGGGTGACCTCGAAGCGCGCGGGATCGAGTCCGTTGCAGATCGCCGCGACCTGTTCGCCCGTCCCGCCCGGGCCGCCGCACTCGACGACTTGAAAGACCTTGATCATGCTCGTCTTCGCCGCAGGAGCTCTTCGGCCGCGAAGGGGAAGAGCATCGGAAGATATAAGAGTTTGTGCCGCGAGCTCGAGCCGAGGTCGAACTCGAGCAGCGCCGAGCCGGCGAGCATGATGAGAAAGAATGCGAGCACGGCCGCGCTCGGAGGTCCGTGCCGCGTTCGCAGCAGCCCGGGCAGGGCGATCGCGGCCAAGAGCAGCAGCGCGACGTTTTCCCCCGCCGCGAGCCAGCGGCCCAACTTGCCGTCCATCGGGTAGAGGCCGGGCAGCGGCATGAAGAGGACCTGGAACGCGGCGCGCGGCAGGAACAGGCCCAAGTCGAGCCAAGTCTCGAGGCGGGCGTCCGGCTCGATCTGGGTCCCGACCTCCCGGCCCATGCCCACCGCGTAGGCGCGATCGGAGTATTGGCTCGCGGCGCGCCGCCTCCCGATTCCCGCGGGGGTCCACGGAGACGGGGCTCGCCCGGGCTGCTCGACGGCGGGCCCGGCCGCCGGTGCGATGACCTGCGGCAAGCCGTCGGGAACGGAGATCAATCGCCGGAAGACGGCGAACTCCGCGCCGCGGTACAAGGCCAGGGAAGCGAGCGCGGCGGCGAGCGTCAGCGCCGCGGCCTTGCGCCCCGCTATTTTACGGCAGGCGAGCGCCGCGCCGATCGCCAGCGAGGAGGCGAGGACGACGAGGACATACGAGCGCAGCAGCCCTGCGAAGGCGAGAAAAATCGCGCCTGCGGCGACGCGCGAAGGGGCGGGCTTCGCCCCTAAACGGAGCGAAGGAAGCAAAAGGGCGAGTGCGCCGAAGGCGAACAGGAGCGCCGGAGATTCCTTGAAGTTTTGCGACGTGTAGAACACGTGGGAGGGCCACGCGGCGACGAGCGCGGCCGCGGCGAAGGCCGCGTCGTCCGAGACGAGCGAACGGAACGCGAGACCGAGCAGCACGACGGAGACCGAGCCGAGGAAAACGTTTATCAGCTTGTTCACGAAAGGACGGCGGCCGACGACCGCGTAAGGGAGCGCGAGCGCGGCCGCGTGGGCGCGCTGTGCCGTCGAGTACGGCGAGCGGTACATGACCCCCGAACGCCAGGTCTGCGCCATGTCCCAGGCGATGCCCTCAATGAAGACGGCGTCGTTATAATAGTACGCGGGGAAGAGCGGCTTGTATTCGGTGAGGACGGCCGCTCCCGCCCTCAGCGCGAAGGCGGCCAGGCCCAGAAAAAGCCAGCGTCGGGCCTCAGTCCGCGACACGATAGCGCAGGAGGCACCAGAGATACGAGAAGCCGTCCCGCCACGTGATCTTCTTGCCCTCGTCGTAGGTGCGGCCGGAGTACGAGATCGGGACCTCATAGAGGCGCAGGCGGCGCTTGCAGATCTTCGCGGTGAGCTCGGCTTCGATGCCGAAGCGCTCGCTGCGCAGCGGGATCGATTTCAGCCGGCCCGTGGCGAACGCCTTGTAGCAGGTCCCCATGTCCGTGAGGTTGATGTCGTAAAGGACATTCGTGATCAGGGTGAAGATCAGGTTGCCGAAGTAATGCCAGAAGAAGAGCACGCGGTGCGGGCCGCCCAGGAACCGGGAGCCGTAGACGACCTCCGCGCGGCCGTCGAGCAGCGGCCCCAGCAGCACCGGGAAGTCCGCGGGATCGTATTCGAGATCGGCGTCCTGGATGATCACGAAGTCGCCCGTGACCCGCTCGAGCGCCGTGCGCAGAGCCGCGCCCTTGCCCCGGTTGCGCTCGTGGAGGACGACCGTGGCGCGGCTGCCGAGCCCCGCGAGGAGCTCGCGCGTGCCGTCGGTCGAGCCGTCGTCGACGATGATGATCTGCTTGCCCAGCGGAAGCGGGACGGCTTCGACGCGCCGCAGGAGCTCGAGCACCGTGGCTTTCTCGTTGAAGACGGGGATCATGATCGAGAGAATCTTCGTCACGGGGCGATTATAGGATTTCCCGCGCCGGGCGCGTTCCGGTTCCGAGAAGCCAGATGAAGAAAAAGAGCGTGGCGACCTGCTCCGTCTGCCATGCGTTCTCGGTCAGATTCATGACGAGAAACGCCGCGGTCGCGCCGACCGCCCACACTGACCACGCGTCGCGGCGGGCGGCCTCGGCCCGCCAAGCCCCGCGCGTGAGCGCCGCGAGCGCCGCGACAAGGAACAGCACCCCCAGCGCTCCGCGTTCCGCGAGCTGGTGGAAGTACGCATTGTGGGCGTCGCCCCACGAGCGCACGCCGTCGAGCCGCTGCGGGTGAAGACGCTCGAAGGCTTGCCGGTATTGTCCGGGCCCCACGCCGGCGAGCGGGCGTTCCGCGAAGGCGCGCAGCGCGACGTCCCAGAGGACTAATCGAGTGCGATGGGCGCTCGTACCGGCGCTTTGCGATAGCAGATTTCTCAGATTGCGCCCGCCCGTCGGCATCACCTCCCAGAAGGCGACGACGACCGCCGTGAACAGCAAGGCCGCCCAGACGTGGCGGCGCCACCGGGTCTCGATGAGGCAGGCCGCGCCGAACGCGGCCCCGAGGGACAGCAGCACCGCGCGCGTCTGCGAAAGGACGAGCGCGGCGGCCGTCAGGGCCGCAAGCGCGGCCGCGGCCGAGCGCTCACGGGGCGGCGCTCCCTCTCGAGGCCGCGCGAACCAGGCGACGACTCCGATGAGCCCCATCCCGAGCACCTCGCCGTAGGAGACCGGATGAAGAAAGCCCTGCGCGCGCACGCGGTAATCCCCTCCGATCCACTGCTGGATGGCCTGCACGATCCCGTACGACGCGTGCGCCGCGAGGCCCGCGGCGAAGGGCGCCGCGACGAAGACGCGCTCGGACGCCGCGAGCGCGACGGCGATCGTGATGAAGGCCCAGAGCTTATGCGCGTCCTTGGGGAACAGGCGAAAGCCCGCGGCGGGATCGTAGCCGAACGACGACGAGAGCAGGCTCCACGCCGCGTACGCGGCGAGCGCGAGGAACACCGGGCCGCGCGCCTCGCGCGCGAGCGCGGCGGCCGCGACGGTCCTCGCGGACGCGGAAGCCAAGCACCAGAGCAGGCACGCGCTCGTCGCCGCGAGGGCGATGTTCGTGCCGGCGATCGAAAGGGGGAGGGCAAAGGCTAGCGCGGCGAGACAGAGGGACAGCGCTCGTCGAGGAGTCATGGCGCCGCTCAGTCTACTACATTCCCCGGAGGTCGTAGACCGCCGCCTCTACGCCGTCGGTGAGATGCACGCGCGCTCGCAGTCGCGAGGGCAGCCGCCCCGAGGACAACGCCGCCGCGACGCCCGCGTTGGCGCGGTTGAGGAACGCGGGAAGCTCGGCGTCGGGTAGGCCGGAGACGAGGATCAGCCGATCCGCGTCCTTATCCTTGAGGCGGATCAAGGCGGCTTCGACGGAAGTCTGCGCGTAGCCCAGGCTCACGAAGCGCAGCCCGAGCCCGCGCGCCGCGGCCAGCGACGAGAGATTGTTCGCGTTGAGAAGCCGGTGCTCGAGCGCGATCGCCGCAACCTTGCCGCCGTCCGCGGCCGCGGCGTCGACGAGCGCGCCGCGGTCCCAGCCCGCGTCCGCCGACGGCGCGCCGCACCAGGGCAGGGCTTTGTCCGCGGGAACGAGGAACGTCTGCTCAACGAAGACGGCAGCTCCGGCCGCGAGAAGCAGGGAGGCCGAGGCGGTCCGCGCGCGCTTCGAGTCGAAGGACATGGCCGCGCGCGCGGCCAGCAGCGCGAGAGCAGGGAGGGCGGGGGCGGCAAACCTGATCTCTTGATTGACGCCGAGCGCGAGCAGCGCGAAAGGGGCGGACCACGCGAAGGCCAGGCGGGACCCTTCGTCGAGGCGGCCGCGGCGCGCGGCCGCCACGGCGACGATCGCTCCGGCCGCGGTCAGCGGCCAGGACAGCGCGCCGCCGAAAAGCGAGACGAAGAACGCTAGAGCACGAGACGCGGCGCCCGCGCCGGAGGAGTAATCGGCTCCGATCCGGCCGAAGCCCGCGCTCCACGCGAACCCCAGGACGTACGGCAGATTGAACGCGTACCATGTCGCCGCGAGCGGGACGGCGACGAGCAGCGCCGCCGCGAGATGTGGCCGCAGCGCGCGACGGCGCAGCCAGACGGGTCCGGCCAGGTAGAGAGGGAACAGGATCTTGGCCAGCAGGCCTAGCCCGAGCAGCGCGCCGAGCCGGAGGCTTTCCCGCCGCTCCGCGCGGCGCGCCGCTGCGACGCGCCGCACCGACTCAGCGACGAGCGCGGTCAGGAGGGACTCGACGAGGAAGGCGCGAGACAGGCCGTTTAAGAGCGGAATCAGCGCCGTCAAGGAGGCGGCCAGGGACGCGATCCGGTCGCGACGGGGATGCGCGGGCCAGAGAGCTCGAGCGGCGCCGAAAACGGAAGCGCACGCCGCGCCGAACGCCGCGAGACTGATCCATGGCGCGACGCGCTCTCCCGACCCGAACAGCGCGTAGAGCGGCAGCGGGAGGACGCTCAGCAGCGGCGCCTTGATCCGGAAGGCGGAAGCGTACTCGGAGGCGAAATCGGGGATTCCGCGCTTGACCGCTTGAAAGAGGCGGAAGCTCGTCTCGAGGTACCAGGCGTCATCGAAGGCGGGCGGCGCGGCGTTGCTCATGATATGCCAGGCGCCCGCACCCAGCGTGCTCGCGACGATGACGGCGGCCGCCCGCGAGGGCTTCACGTTTTCGCGCCGTCGAACGCGCGCATGCCGAGGAAAAACGCGAGGCCGAGCGTGAACGAGAGCCCGAGAGCCGCCGCGGCGCCCGTGACGCCGTAGACGGGGATCAGCCGGGCCGCGAGCGCGGCGTTGCCCGCGCCCGCGATCAGGCTTCCCGCCACGGAAATCCGCAAGCCCGAGAAGTCGCGCGCGGAGTAGAGCGCGGACAAGGTTCCATGGGCAAGCACGAGCGCCGCGCTCACGGAAAAGGCGAGCATCCAATCCAGCCGCATCGGATAGCGCCGGCCGAACACCGCGAGCGCGACTGCCAGCCCGGCCAGGAAGAACAGCCACGCGCCCGCGAGCGCGGGCGCGGCCCAGCGCCGCACGAGCGCCCAGGTCTCGCGTTGGCCGCGTTCGTCGCTGGCCATCGGCACGATCACGGACTGGAGCATGTAAAGGAACGCGAGTGCCACCTGGATCGTCGCGGTGAAATAGGCGCTGAACAGCCCGACCTCCTCGGCGCCTCTGACCGCGTGGAGGATGAAGCGGGCCGGCGCCAGCACGCAGGCGACGGCGAGCAGGTTTAGCGACGCGACGGCGGCGTACCGACACACGGCCTTGAGGACTTCCGGCTCGAAGGCGGGAACGAGGTAGCGCCGCTGGCACCACAGCGCGTAGGCCGAGCCGAGGATGAAGCCGGCACCGAGCGCCGCGATAAGAGTCCGGTGATCCGGCCCGAACGCGAGGCCCGCGGCAAGCAGCGCGAGAGGAGCGGACAAGCCGTACACCGCCTCGACCAAGCCGCGGTGGGCGAAGCGGTGCAAGCCGAGCAGCGGGCTCGCGACGACGACGTACACGGCGTTGGCCGTGGCGAGCCCGAGCGACGGCAGAAATAGCGAGTGCGGAAGATTCAGCGCTCGCTCGAGCGCGTGGTGCGCCGCGGTCATCGCGGGCAAGCACAGCAAGGTCCAGGCCGCGAACGCGAAAAGGGCCGTCGAGACGAAGCGCGCGCGGCGCCGCTCGTCGGCCTCGGGCGCGAGGAACTTGCCCATTGCCGTGGGAAATCCGAGCATCGGCGCAATCAGAAGGTAGGCCGACGCGGCCAGCACGAGGTTCGCGCGCCCGTATTCCTCGGGACCGAGCCAGCGGCCGGCCGCGATCTGCGTGAGCAAGGTCGAGGCCTTGGCGAGGCCGTACAAGAGCCCGATCCAGCCGAGGCCGCTCAGCAAGGCGGGCAGCGCCGCCGAATCGGACGCGGACGGCGCCTCGGGTTCGCGCGCGCGGGACAGGAGTCCTTCGGCGTCCGGCGCCGGGCCCTCCGAGGTCAGCGTCAGTCCGGGCTTGAGATGCTCGAGCAGCACCGCCGCGTGCGGCGAGTGGCCGGTGAGGATCGCCACGCAGGAAGCGTCGAGGCCGCGGTCGTGGAGCAGGTCGGCGAGGCGCGGCGCGAGCAAAGTCGCGTTCGTCTCGCGCCAAAGACGGCGCGAGGCCGGAAGAAAGAGCGCGGCCACGAGTTCGACGCCGGGGGGCAACGCCTCGGCCTCCGCGGCCGGCGGCCCGAACAGCGCGCGCCTCAGGAGCCGGGGCCAGCCGCGCTCGCCGCCGAGCTCGACGAAGAAGACGCGACGGCCCGTCACCGACCATGCGGCCGCTT
Organism: Elusimicrobiota bacterium; assembly: GCA_036676805.1. GTDB lineage: Bacteria > Elusimicrobiota > Elusimicrobia > UBA1565 > UBA9628 > GWA2-66-18. The sequence goes on along the minus strand of JAKFCD010000095.1, from coordinate 18,514 downwards.
CGGCCTTCCGCGCGGCGGGCGCTCGCGACCAGGGGACCGGGGAAAAAATGACCGCGTCCCGGCCTGGAAGCGCCCCGCGCCGCTTCGCGGCGGCGGCCAGCGACGCCTTCAAGCGCCCGAACTCGACCTCGGCCGCATGCTCGCGCGCCATGGCGACGCGGGCCGCGCGCAGCTCGGCCGTCTCGGTGCGGGGCAGCTCGCGCGCGATCCGGACCCAGTCCTCGGGCGTCTCGCCGATGTAGATAAGCCCCTCGAGCGCCTTCAAGGACGGCAGCGGCGTGGCGATCACGGGGCGCCCTGTCGCCAGGCATTCGTAGATCTTGGCGGGGATCACGCCCAGCAGGAACGGATTGACGCGGTACGGCAGCATGATGGCTTCGTACGGCGCCAGGCTCGCGGCCAGCTTCTTGGGCGCGATGGGAGCATGGCGCTTCACGGCCGGAGCGAGCGCCGGAGCGTCGGCTTTCGCGAATCCGCGCACCGTCGTCTTGAAGCCCGCTCCGGCGAGCGCGTCGACGAAGCGCTCGTCCAAGTCCCGGCTCCAAGTCCCATAATAAACGAAATCATCCCACGTCCCGCGCGGCGCGGGCAGCCCGAAGAACTCCTTCGGCACGCCCTGATGGATCTTGTCGACGCGCGCGTGCTCCGCCCTCTTCTGCTCGAACAGGAAATCGGAATCGCAGACGACTTGATCGGCCAAGGACAGCAGCTCGCGCTCGAGCCGGGCGAAGTCGGGCGGCGCCTGGGGATGATCGCGGAAGTTCGAAGCGCAGTCGTAGAGGACCGCGCCGGGCTTCAAGGTCCGGACGAGCTCGACGGTGGTCGCCGTGGGCACGTATACGACGCACGAGGCGCCGCGCCTGAGCCCGGCCGCGGCCAACTCCCGGCGGAGGGCCGGAAGAAACAGGCGCGAGTTCAAAAGCCGGAACAGCGCCCATGTCGGGGGCAGGACCCGCGGCGAGAGGATGCGAACGTCCTCGGGGCTGGAATTGCTCCCGGCCGCGGCTTTGGGGAACGCCAGGTTGCGGACGCGGCGCCCGAGCCGCGAGAGGTCCTTCCACGCCGGGTTGCGAAAGCCCGTGTTCTCGACGAAGAAAACCTCGCGTCCCTCGGCCGCGAAGGCGGCGGCGAAGATCTGGTGACGCTGCCAAGCCGTGTCCCAATCGATGCTGCTGAGGATGACGACCTGGTCCGGCGGTTCCGGCGGTCTTGTCACGATAGGCGGTAGTCGATGTTGTGAAAGTCCACGATGCTCACGAAGCGTCGGCCTTTCTTCTCGGGCGGCCGCTCGAGCGAGGCATAGAACACGACGTCCGCGGCGGCCGGGACGTCGTCGAAGCCGGCCGCGAAGGTGTACCGGGCGCCTTCGAGGCCGCGAGCCTCGGCGGTCTCGCGCAGGAGGTCCAGCAGCTCGTGATCGGCGACGAACATGAAGTCGCGGCGGCCCGCCGCGTGCTCCGTGTTGAGCACTGACATGATGTTCGCCTGGAGCTGGCGGAAGAGCCGAAGGGTGTAGACGGTGTAATGGTAGGCCTTGCGGCTCTTTTCAACGGCGCCCTCGAGCGTCAGCAGGTAGCGCGTGCGCTTCCAGTCGAGCTGCTGGACCTTGAGGAGCCCCTTGCGCGCCAGCCGCCGGATGAGCAGGTTGGTCGTGCCGAGGGAGACGCCCAGGCTCTCGGAGAGATGGCGCTGCGTGGCCTCGGGATTTCGGGAGATTTCCTGGATAAGCAGGAACTCGTTTTCGGCTAAGCCCGTCGTGTCATTCTTGTTCAATTAATGAACATCATACTAAATGCTATCAGGATTTCCTCCGCGCATTTGTGCCGGGCCTGAAGGGTCCCGGCCTACGTTCCTTGACGGAAGGGGGCGCTTTTTCTACAATGTTCATCTCTTGAACGCTAGTGTCCCCCACCGCGCTTTCATCCAGGCTCGCCTCAGTTCCACCCGGTTCCCCGGCAAGGTTCTGGCCCCGTTTCGGGGGCGGACGGTGCTCGGCCACGTGGTGGAGCGCTGCGCCGCCGCCGTCGGCCTGGAGCGGGTTGTCGTGGCCACAAGCACCGATCCGACCGATGATGCCGTGGCGGCGCACGCCCGCGAGCGCGGCGCCGCCGTGTTCCGCGGTCCTCTCGAGGACGTGTTCGGGCGTCTGCGGGCCTGTCTTTTGGCCCATCCCGCCGACTGGTTCTTCCGGGTCAGCGCCGACAGCCCGCTCGTGGACCCGGCCATCATGAAGGCGATGCTGCCGCTGGCGGTCCCGGGGCTCGACTTGGTGACGAACGTGTTCCCGCGAAGCTTCCCTAAAGGGCAGAGCGCGGAGCTCCTGCGCGCCGCAGCCTTCCTGGCCGTGGACCCCGCGGTCCTGACCGCCAGCCAGCGCGAGCACGTGACGACCGCGTTCTATGACCATCCGGAGCGCTACCGCATCTTGAACGTCGAGTCAGGCCGCCCTGACTGGCCGGGCGCGCCGCTCGTCGTGGATACGCGCGAGGACCTGGCCCGTCTGGAGGCAGCCTATCCCGCGGGCCGGCCGCTGCCGTCGTGGGCGCCCGCCGCCCGGAGCGCCGCGTGAGCTCGAGCACGGCGACCTTGGGAGCGGCCGTCGTCGGTCTGGGCGTCGGGGAGGCCCATGCCCGGACCTTGGCCTCCGACCCGCGCTGCCGCCTGGTCGCGGTCTGCGATCACGACCGGGAGAAGGCGGGAGCGCTCGGGAAGTCGCTGGGCGGCGCGAAGGCGGCGTCCTTCGAGGCCATCCTCGCCGACCCCGCGGTCTCGCTCGTATCCATCGCCTCCTTCGACGACGACCATTTCGCCCAGGCCAAGGCCGCGCTCGAGGCCGGCAAGCACGTATTCGTCGAGAAGCCCTTGTGCCGCTCCTTCGACGAGCTGCGGGCGCTGACCGAGGCGCGCGCGGCGCGCGGCCTTCACCTGCGCTCGAACCTCGTGCTGCGGGCCGCCCCGCTGTGGCGGTGGCTGCTCGAGGCGGCCTCGGCGGGGGAGCTGGGAGAGCTCTACGCCGTCGACGGCGACTATCTCTTCGGCCGCCTGGAGAAGATGACCGACGGTTGGCGCAAGGACGTGCCGGATTATTCCGTCATGCAGGGCGGCGGTGTCCATCTCGTGGACCTCATGCTCGGCCTGGCGCGGCAGCGCCCCGCCTCGGTTTCCGCGTCCTCCTCGCGCATCGCGGCGGCGGGCACCGCCTTCCGCTATGACGATTACGCCGCCGCCGAGTGGCGCTTTCCCTCGGGCCTGGTCGGGCGCGTCACGGCCAACTTCGGCTGCGTGCACCGCCATCAGCACGCGCTCCGCGTGTTCGGGACCAATGCCACCTTCATCTACGACGACATGGGCGCGCGCCTGCATGTCTCGCGCGACCCGGTCGTCCCCGCGCGCCGCATCGACCTCGCGGCCAAGCCCGCCGACAAAGGCGTCCTCCTCCCCGATCTCATCTCCGCGATCGTCTCCGGCGCCGACCCGGCCCCGGCGGCGCAGCGGGAATCCGACCTCATCGCGGCCTGCCTGGCCGCGGACGCCGCGCGCGGCCTCGACCGGCGCGTCACCCTGGAGCCCAACAAATGACCACCATCAAAGTCCGCGAGATTCCCTTTGCCCGCCCCTGGATCACCGCCGAGGACAAGCAAGCCGTCATGAAGGTCCTCGATGGCCACGTGCTCACCCATGGCCCGGAGTGTAAAAACTTCGAGGCCGAATTCGCGGCCTTCCTGGGACCCGACGCCCATGCCGTGAGCATGAGCTCGTGCATGGGCGCGCTGCACGTCGCCTACCTGCACTTCGGCATCGGCAAGGGCGATGAGGTCATCGTTCCCGCCCAGACCCACACCGCCACCGTCCACGCCGTCGAGTGGGTCGGCGCGACGTCGGTGTTCGTGGACTGCGATCCGGCTACCGGCAATATGCTGCCCGAGGCCATCGAGCGCGCCGTCACTCCGAAGACCAAGGCCATCTCCGTGGTCCACTTCGTCGGGTTCCCGTGCAAGATGGACCGGATCATGAAGCTCGCCGAAAAGCACAAACTCAAGGTGATCGAGGACTGCGCCATCGCGCTCGGAGCGCGGCTCGACGGCCGCCACGTCGGCCTCTTCGGCGACGCGGGAACCTTCTCCTTCTACCCGGTCAAGCATATCACGACCGGCGAAGGCGGCATGTTCGTCACTCGTCACAAGGCCGTCGCCGAGGCCGTGGCCCGCCTGCGCGCTTTCGGCGTGGACCGTACGCACGCGGAGCGCGCGGTACCCGGCTATTACGACGTCCCTTCCCTCGGGCTCAACTACCGTATGAGCGAGATGCAGGCCGCGCTGGGCCGTTCCCAGATGAAGCGCATCGACGAGAACCTCGGGCGGCGTAAGGACAACTTCGAGGCGCTCAAGAAGGCTCTCGCCGGCTTCGAGCACGGCCGCTTCCTCGACGAAAGCGACCCGCGCATGCACACGAGCCCCTACTGCGGCTGCCTCATCCTCGAGGGCAAGCTCGCCTCCAAGCGCAACGAGTTCGTCGCCAAGGTCAACGCGCTGGGCCTGGGCACCAGCATCTACTACCCCCAGCCCGTGCCCCGCATGAAGTACTACCAGGAGAAGTACGGCTACGACGCGGCCCGCTACCCGGGCGCGTCGAAGATCAGCGACCAGGGCGTCGCGCTGCCTTGCGGCGTCCACCTCAACGCCGCCGACATGGCGGACGTGGCCGAGATGGTGCGCCGCGGCGCCGCCGAGGTGCTGGGATGAGCCCGCTTCAGGACTTGAAGGGACGCAAGGTCGCCCTCATCGGGGGCGGCGGCTTCATCGGACACAATCTCGCGCTGTCTCTGACGGCGCGCGGGGCCGTCGTCGAAATCGTCGACAGCCTTCAGGTCAACAACCTGCTCTCGTTCGCCTCGCAGGGCAGCGGGGTGCCCGACCGCGAGATGTACATGAAGATGCTCAACCAGCGCCTGGACCTGCTGCGCGGGGCGAAGATCAACCTTCATCCCGTGGACGCGCGCGACTACCACGCGCTGTCGCGCATACTCGTCGACATCAAGCCGCAGGCGATCGTGCACCTCGCCGCCGTCTCCCACGCGGGCAAGTCGAACAAGGACCCGTTCAGCACCTTCGACCACAGCCTGCGCACGCTGGAGAACGCCCTCGACTACGCTCGCGGCGGCGGCGTCGACCAGTTCGTGTTCCTTTCCTCGAGCATGGCCTACGGCAACTTCAAGACCGACGAGGTCTCCGAGGATCATCCGCTCGAGCCCATGGGCATCTACGGCGCGCTCAAGCTCGCCGGCGAGAAGATGGTCATCGCCTACAACCAGGTCTTCGGCCTGCCCTACACCATCCTGCGTCCCTCGGCCCTCTACGGACAGCGCTGCGTGAGCCGCCGCGTCGTCCAGATCTACATCGAGACCGCGCTGAAAGGCGGGACTCTGCGCATGGACGGCGACGGCTCCGAGCGTCTCGATTTCACCTACATCGAGGACCTCGTGGACGGCATCGGCCTGTGCCTCGCGCACCCCAAGGCCCGCGGAGAGATCTTCAACCTGACCTACGGCGCGGCGCGCACGATCAAGGACCTGGGCGAGATCGTCCAAAGCCATTTCCCCGGCATCAAGATCGAGAGCGTGCCGCGCGACGCGCTCATGCCCTTCCGAGGCACGCTGAGCGTGGAGAAGGCGCGCCGCCTCATCGGCTATGCGCCGAAGCATTCCATCGACCTCGGCGTCCCCAAGTACATCGAATGGTACCGCTCGCTGACCGGCGCGCCGGCCCCGGCGCCCGTCGAAGCGTGAGCGGGCCGGGCGTCTCCGCCGACGCCTGGCTGACCGGCCTGTTCGGGCGGCCCGTTTCACGCGTGGAGCCGGGCGCGGACGTCTCGTTTCTGCCCTCGCCGGGTTTCGCCTACGCGAAGGTGCCGGTCGGCGACGTCGCGGAGGTTTCGCGCCTTGAGATCGCCGGCTTTCGCGCGGTGGACGTCAACATGATCCTCGCGAGAGGCGGCGGGGACGTCCCCGCGCCTTCGGCGCCGATCGTGCGCGTCGACGCCGCGATGGCCCCCGCCGTGCTCGATATCGCGGGTTCGTGCTTCCGATATTCGCGATTCCATTTGGACCCGTCCGTGGACGACGCGCTGGCCAACCGCATCAAGCGCGAATGGGCGCGTTCCTACGCGGAAGGCCGCCGCGGGCATTCGTTGTGGGCCGCGCTCGACGGCGGAAAGCCCGCCGGCTTTTTGGCCGTGCTCACGGCCGAGACGGGCGGCAAACGCCAGGCCGTCATCGATCTCATCGGCGTAACGGCGGCGAGCCAGGGCCGAGGCTTGGGCCGCGACCTGACGCGCTTCTTCATCCGCGAGTTCGCCGCCTACGACGAGCTGCTCGTCGGCACGCAGGCCGCCAACGCGCCGTCGATCCGCCTGTATGAGTCCTGCGGTTTCCGGGTCTCCCGCGCGGCTTACGTCCTTCACCGGCATGCCGGAGGTCTCTGACATGTGCGGCATAGCCGGCTACTTCGGCACGCGCGACCTGCCTTCGTCCGCCATCGACGAGTGCCTGCGCCGCATGAACCGGCGCGGCCCCGACGCCGCGACGGCGCGCGCCTGGACGGGACCTTCAGGGCGCCGCGCGACATTGCTGCACGCCCGCCTCAACATCATCGATCTCGACAGCAGGGCCAATCAGCCGTTCCATGATGGATCGTCATGGCTGGCTTATAACGGCGAGCTGTACAACTACGTCGAGCTGCAGAAGGACCTCGAAGCCCGCGGCGAGACCTTCCGCACGACTTCCGACACCGAGGTGTTCCTGCGGCTGCTCAACCGCGACGGCCTCGACGCGCTCGACCGGTGCGAGGGCATGTGGGCCTGGGCGCTGTACGACGAAGCCAAGGGCGCCTTGACGCTGTGCCGCGATCGCTTCGGCGAGAAGCCTCTGTATCTCTATCGCGATGACACGGGCGTCTACTTCGGCTCCGAGCCGAAGTTCCTCGCCGCCCTGCTGGGCAAGCGCCTCGAGCCCGACCTCGACCAGCTCTCGCGCTTCCTCGTCAACGGCTACAAGTCGCTCTACAAGGGCCGCCAAACTTTCTTCAAGGGCGTCACCGAGGTCCGCGCCGGCACCTGGCTTCGCCTGGACGCGCAGGGCAAGGAGACCGAGCGCCGCTACTGGACCCCGGCCCATCGCCCCGACGACGCCATGACCTACGAGGCCGCGGTCAAAGGCGCGCGCGAGCGTCTCATCGAGTCGGTGCGCCTCCGCCTGCGCGCCGACGTCCCGCTGGCCTTCTGCATGAGCGGCGGCGTGGACTCCAACTCCCTCATCTCCATCGCCAAGAACGTCTTCAACTACGACGTGCACGGCTTCACCATCGCCAACACCGATAAGCGCTACGAAGAGCAGGCCGTCGTCGAGGAGGCCGTGCGGCTGCAGAAGCTGCGCCACACCTCCATCCCGGTGAACCCCGACCGCTTCCTGCCTCGGCTGCGCGAGCTGGTGCGCTACCACGACTCGCCGGTGTGCACCATCAACTACTACGCGCACTGGCTGCTCATGGAGGCCGTTGCCTCGCACGGCTACCGCATCTCGGTGAGCGGCACGTCGGCCGACGAGCTGTTCAGCGGCTATTACGACCATCATCTGGCGTACCTGTACGAGGTGCGCAAGGAGCCCGCGCTTCACGCGGCCTCGCGCGCGGCCTGGGAGAGCCACATCAAGCCCATCGTGCGCAATCCGTTCCTGCGCGATCCCGACGCCTTCGTGCGCGACCCGGAGTTCCGAGGCCACATCTTCATGAACGCGGCGGAGTTCGCGGTCTGCCTGCGCAAGCCGTGGTCCGAGCCTTTCGCGGAGGAGCGCTTCACGGGCGACCTGCTGCGCAACCGCATGATGAACGAGCTTTTTCACGAAGCGACGCCCGTCGTCCTGCATGAAGACGACCTCAACGCGATGTACTACTCCATCGAGAACCGCTCGCCCTTCCTCGACCGCGGCCTCTTCGATTTCGCGAACACCATCCCCACGCGCCACCTGGTGCGCGACGGCCGCGCCAAGGCCGTGCTGCGCGACGCGATGAAGGGCATCGTGCCCGACGTCGTGCTCGAAAGCCGCCGCAAGGTGGGCTTCAACGCGCCCATCTTCTCATTCCTCGACATGTCCGACTCGGCCGTCATGAAAGAGCTGTTCCGGGACAGCCCTGTCTTCGACTTGCTCAAAAAGGAAAAAATCCAGGCCTTGCTCGAAAAGGAAGCCCTGCCCAACAGCGAGAGCAAGTTCCTGTTCTACTTCCTGACCACGAAGCTGTTTCTCGAGGAGTTCGCGTGAAGTACTGCGCGAAGTGCGTGCTCCCTGATACGCGGCCGAACCTGCGCCTCGGCGCGGACGGCGTCTGCCTGGCCTGCCGCACGCACGGTCTGCGCGCTCGGGTGGACTGGAAGACCCGAGCCCGCGATTTCCAGCAGGTCGTGAAGCGCGCCAAGAGCCGCTCGCGCGGCTGGGACTGCCTCATCCCGGTCAGCGGCGGCAAAGACAGCACCTGGCAGGTCGTCATGTGCCTGAAGGCCGGGCTGAACCCGCTCGCCGTGACCTGGAAGACGCCCGGCCGCACCGAGCTCGGTCGGCGCAACCTGGAGAACCTGGTCCGGCTCGGCGTGGACCACGTGGACTGGCAGGTGAACCCGAAGGTCGAGGCCCGCTTCATGTGGAAGGCCTTCGAGCGTTACGGCTCCACCGCCATCCCCATGCACATGGCGCTGTTCAACATCCCTCTGACCATCGCCGTGCGCTACCGCATCCCGCTCGTGGTGTGGGGGGAGAACTCCGCGGTCGAGTATGGCGGCGAAGCGTCGAAGCAGGGCCATGCTCTCGACGCGGACTGGCTCAAGCGTTACGGCGTGATGCACGGCACCACGGCGAAGGACTGGGTTTCAAAAGATTTGCCCGCGAAAGCGCTTACGCCGTATTTCGGCCCGTCGGCCAAAGACCTGTCTTCCGCCGGGGTGCGCGCCGTGTTCCTCGGTCATTACTTCCGCTGGGACCCGGAGAATACCGCGCGCGTGGCCATGGCGCACGGCTTTTCGGCCCGTCCGGAGGGCGCCCGCACCGGCCTCTACGATTACGCCGACCTCGACGACGACTTCATCTCCATCCACCACTGGCTCAAGTGGCACAAGTTCGGCTTCACGCGCACCTTCGACAACCTGTCCCTCGAGATCCGCAACGGCCGCATGAAGCGGGCCCAGGCCGTTGCCTTCCTTCGCCGCCGCGGCGACGAGACTCCGGCCGGGGACATCGCCAAGTTCTGTTCGTTCGCCGGCAAAAGCGTGAAGCAGTTCCACGCCGTGGCCGAACGCTTCCGCAGCAAGAAAGTCTGGAAGAAAACCGGCGGGCGCTGGACCATCCCGGGCTTCATCGTGTCTGATAGGACTTGGTCGTGAGGTTTGAGCGCCGCGACCCGCCCCGCGAGTTCACGCCCGGCATGGGCATCGTGCTCAAGGACTGCGGCCGCGTGGAGTTGTCGGCCGACGAGCAGGTGACCTTCGCGGCCGAGGGCTCGGAGTACGACTTCTGCCGCAAGGCCTGGGGTTATTACGCCTCGCCTTCGCTCAACGCGCGTATGGGCCGCCTGGGCCTACGCCCCGCGCTGGTGAAAAGCTCGCTCAACGGGACCTATTTCTTGATGGCCGTGCTCAAGGACCAGCAGAAGGCCTTCGAGGCGTACGTGAAGGAGACCGGTCAAAGCGTGGTCGCCTGGCTCGACGAGGCCGAGGCGCTCGCGCGTTTCGACGACGGCGCACGCGCGTGTCTGTGCGGCGGCCGCTCCTTCGAGAAGGTCTTCCACTACGACGCGCCGCCCGAAGGCGAGGTGCGTTTCAAGTTCTCCGGGCCGGGCTACTCCCGCGATATCCTGCGCTGCCGCGCCTGCGGTCACAGCTTCTCGGTGCACGGCATGGACATGGGCGCGCTGTACGGCGGCGACTACGCCGACGCGACCTACGGGGACAAGCTCAAGGCCACGTTCGATAAGATCGTCGCCTTGCCCGACGAGAAGTCCGACAACGCGGGCCGCGTGGCCTGGGTGACCGCGCACGCCAAGGGCCGCACCGTGCTCGACGTGGGCTCCGGCCTGTGCGTGTTCCTCCACCGCATGAAGGCCGCGGGCTGGGCGGGGACCGCGCTCGATCCCGACCCCCGCCAGGCCGCGCACGCGCGGACCGTCGTGGGCGTGGACGCCGTCCAAGCCGATTTCATGAAGGCGAAGGACCTGGGCCGCTTCGACCTGATTTCTTTCAACAAAGTGCTCGAACACGTCGCCGACCCCGTCGCCATGCTGGCGCGCGCCAAGGACTTCCTGGCCCCCGGCGGCTGCGTCTACGTGGAACTGCCCGACGGCGGGGGCGCGGCCAAGGACGGCCCCGGCCGCGAGGAATTTTTCATCGACCACCACCACGTCTTTTCCGCCGCTTCGTACTGCGTCTTGGCCTCCCGGGCCGGCTTTCGCGTCGCCGCCCTCGAGACCCTGCGCGAGCCGAGCGGCAAATACACGCTGCGAGGAATACTATGCCCACTGTGACCGAACGGAAGATGAAGAAGACCTGGGACGACAGCTTCCGGGAGCAGATACGCGCTTCGGCCTACAACACGGCCGCCGTCGAGGCGGTCATCCGCCACGTGTCCTACCATCTGCGCGGACGCGGCCCGGCCGAGCTCAAGAAGCTGCACTTCCTCGAGATGGGCTGCGGCGCCGGGCCCAACCTCGTCTGGCTCGCGCAGAAGGGCATGAAGGTGAGCGGCGTCGACATCTCGCCGACCGCGCTCAAGCTCGCGAAGGCCAACATGAAGTCGCAGGGCCTCTCCGCGCGCGTGGGCAAGCTCGTGGAGGCTTCGGTCACGGCGCTGCCCTTCGCCGACGAGAGCCTCGACGGCATCGTCGAGTCCTGCGTGTTCCAGCACCTCAATCGCGAGGACCGCGAGAAGACTTTTGCCGAGATTCGCCGCTGCCTGAAGCCCGGCGGCCTGTTCGTGGGCCACATGCTCGACCGCGGCCACACGGTTTACCAGAAGCGCTCCGCCGAGCAGCTGCCCGACGATCCGGGGACCTTGATGCTCGAGGACGGCACCTCGAAGCTCCATCTGACGAACATCGGCCTGAGCCACTTCTTCTCGAAGGAGGAGTACCGTGATTATTTCCGGGGCTTCAAGACCATCGACCCCTGCCTGTCGACCTACGAGATCCCGGCCGCGGAAGCCAAGAAGCGCGGCTATGACCGCTACAGGCAGAGCATGTGGATCGTCCACGCGGTGAAGTGATGAAGAAGCCCTTCAACGACGTCAAGAACGGCCCCACGGCCTCGCCGCAGTACTCGCTCGCGGTGCTCGCCGAGGGCCGCTTCCTCTTCGTGACCGGTCAGGGCCCTTTCGACCCGGCCACCGGCAAGAAGGACCGCGGGACCATCGAGCGCCAGACCGAGCTCACGCTCGAGAACCTGAAGGCCGTCATCGAGGCGGCCGGCGGCCGCGTCGAGGACACGGTGTCCTGCCGGATGTATCTCCAACCGCTGACCCATGAGACCTTCGCCGCCATGAACCGGGTCTACGGCAAGTTCTGGGGCCCGGTGCCGCCCGCGCGCACGACCATCGGCTGTCAACTTCTCGATATGGACGTCGAGGCCGACTGCGTCGTGAAAATGGATGCTCGCTAGGATCTGCGGCGCCGCGGGACGCGGCGCCGCCGCCGTCACGCAGGCCATGCTGCCGCCGCTGCGCGCGGGCGCCGTCGACCCGTCCGCCTGGCGCGAGGGCCGGCAAGAGGCGCTGGCCTGGACGGGCCGCGCCGACGGCGCCGCCGCGCGCGACGCCCGCTGGTCGGTCGTGCTCGACGGCACCGTCTTCAACCGCAAGGAGCTCGGCGGCGCGGGCGACGACGCCGCCCTCGTCCTGTCGCTGATCGCCAAGCACGGCTTTCCAGCCGCGCTGGAAAAGCTCAACGGAGACTTCGCGATCGCGGCGTGGGACTCGCGCGACAAGGCGCTGTGGCTGGGCCGCGACCGCTTCGGCGTGCGCCCCTTGTACTGGGCCTCCTCGGGCGGCGTGACCGCCTTCGCCTCGCGGCCCCGCGCCCTCTTCGCCCTTCCCGGCCTGGCGCCGAAGCCGCGGCGCGAGTATCTCGCGCTGTTCGCGGGCTCGCATTATCGGACCTTCGACGTGCATCCCGCGCTCTCGCCCTACGACGGGATATTCCAGCTCCCGGCGGGCTCCTGGCTCAAGGCGGACGAGTCGGGCAAGACGAGCGAAGGGCATTATTGGACGCTGACCGACCAAGGGGATCTCGACGAGCCGGAGGAGAAGCTCGCGGAGCGCTACCGCGCCCTCCTGCTCGACGCGACGGGCCTTCGGGTCAAGGCGGGCGCAGGGCACGCGTTCACGCTCTCCGGCGGCATGGACTCCTCCTCGGTCCTGGCCTGCGCGGTGAAGGAGACGGGCCTCAAGCAGCGCGCCTTTTCCACCACCTACGAGGACGCCACCTACGACGAGACCGCCGAGATCCGCACGATGCTCGACTCCACGGTGGAGACCTGGACGCCCGTGCGCCTCGGCACGCCCGACGTGCCGTCGCTCGTCGCGAAGATGGTCGAGGCCCACGACGAGCCGGTGGCCACCGCGACCTGGCTGTCGCATTACACGCTGTGCGACGCCGTGCGCAAGGAAGGCTTCTCGCGCCTGTTCGGCGGCCTGGGCGGAGACGAGCTCAACGCGGGCGAGTACGAATATTTCTTCTTCTTCTTCGCCGACCTGGCCGCCGCGGGCGACGACGCCGGGCTCAAACGGGAGACCGAGGCCTGGGTGCGACACCACGATCATCCGATCTTCAAGAAGAACGAGGCCGTGATGCGCGACGGTCTCGCGCGCCTGGCGGACCTCTCGATCCCCGGGAAGGTCAAGGCCGACCGCCGCCGCCTCGAGCGCTACGCCAAGGCCCTGTCGCCCGCGTTCTACGATATAAGGGCTTTTGAGCCTCCCCTCGAAGGGCCCTTTTCAAGTTGGCTCAAGAACCGCACCTGGCACGACCTGTTCCTCGAGACTTTGCCCTGCTGCCTGCGGGCCCAGGACCGCCACGGCGCGGCCTTCGGCCTCGAGCATCTGCTGCCCTTCCTCGACCACCGGCTCGTCGAGCTGATGTTCCGCGTGCCCTCGCGCCTGAAGATCCGCGCTGGGGTCACCAAATATCTGCTGCGCTCGGCCATGAAAGGCATCCTGCCCGAGGAGACGCGCACGCGCGTCAAGAAAACCGGGTGGAACGCCCCGGCCCACGTCTGGTTCTCGGGCAAGGGCCGCGAACTCGTCGGCGACCTCGTGGCCTCTCGCGAGTTCCGCGAGCGCGGTCTCTATGACGCCGCCGAGGTCCGCCGCCTGGCCGACGAGCACGAGCGCATCGTGTCCAGCGGCGCGGCCGAGGACAACCACATGATGTTCTTCTGGCAGCTCGTGAACCTCGAGCTGTGGCTGCGATCTCTCGAGCCCGGCAAACCCGGGATTTAGTATAATTACCGTCTGAGAATCGAGAGGAAAGAGCGATATGTCTGAAACGAAAAAGGGCCCTAAAATAGTCTTCGCGACCATTCCGCTCCGGGCGCCTTCGTCCCACCTCCCGATCGCCTCCTTGGCCATCATGACCGCGCTGAAGCGGCACGGCTACGACAACGTCACGCTGTACGAGATCAACGTCCTGCGGCCGACGTACGAGCAGACCCTCGAGTACTTCCGGAAGCAGAAGCCCGACATCGTCGGCCTGAGCGCCGTCGTCTCGACCTCCTACGCGTTCGTTAAGAAGTTATCGGCCGACCTCAGGAAGATGTTCCCGAACGTGCTGATCGTCTGCGGCGGCAACCTCGTGGCCAACGTCAACGTCCTGATGGCGAAGACGGAGATCGACATCTGCTGCACGGGCGAAGGCGAAGTCACCATGTGCGAGATCGTCGATCACTACGTCGCCGGAAAGATGTCGCCCCGGGACCTCGGCGCCATCAAGGGGATCGCCTTCCGCGACGAGAAGAAGGCGATGGTCATCACGCCCTACTCCGCGCAGTTGGACGACACGGCGATCTTCGAGATCGACTGGGACCTCGCGGACGAGGCGACCGGGGTCGACCGGTGCTTCCCGAACAAATTCTCCAAGCACAGCACGTTCTTGTTCGACATCCGCTATTACGACCCGAAGCGCCGGGGCAAGGCGCTCGCTCACTTCTACGCCTCCAAAGGCTGCGTCGCCCGCTGCACCTTTTGCCACCGCTTCACGAAGGGCATCCGCTACGTGCCCGTGGACCTGCTCGAGAAGCGCTTGGCGGCGTACATTAAGCGCTACAACATCGGCTTCGTGTACTTCACCGACGAGAACTTCGGCACGCACCCGGCGTGGCTGCACCCGTTCTGCGACATGATCAAGAAGTTCGACATCCTGTGGAGCGTCGGCGGCATCCGCGTCAACCGGATCAGCGCGGCTTCCCTGAAGATGATGCGCGAGGCCGGCTGCACGAGCGTCGCATACGGCACGGAGACCGGAAGCGAGAAGATGCTCGCCGTCATGGAGAAGGCGGTAACGCTCGCCGACAACTACCGGATCACGAAGTTGACCCCGGCAGCGAACCTTTTCTACATCCCCCAGATGGTCGTCGGGATGCCGGGCGAGGACGAGTCCACGATCGAGGAGACGAAGCGCTTCCTCGCGGCGGTCTACACCGAGGACTCCTACTATCACCCCGCCAACCTGCAGGTCAACTACGCGCAGGCGCTGCCGGGCACCCCGCTGTACGAGTCCGGCCGCCTCAAGGGCCACATCGAGCCCACCGTGGACGGAGAGGAGGCGTACCTGTTCCGCGTGTCGGACAAGAACGCCCGCGATCTCGACGCCACCGTCAACCACACCGAGATCCCGCACCTGATCTGGAAGTCGTGGGGCCAGCAGATCCGCGCCAGCGCCAACTACGCCTACATCAAGAAGTTCGGCATGGAGGCGTTCTCCCTCTACGTTCGCGTGCAGTCCATCCCGTTCGGCGTCTCCGTGCGCGATGAGCAGGGGAACTCGTACTTCTGCAACTCCGAGAAGATCACCGAGATGAAAGGGTCCTACGACGAGATCAAGGCGGCCATCCGGGAGATGGACCGGGACTATCGCGCCGGAAACATCCCCGGGGCCAAGGTGAGCCACAACATCCTCTGGCGGTACCCGAAGCTCTTCTACCATCTCCGCGGCTTGATGCCGATCTACGTCGGCCTGAAGGAGATGAGGACCCGCGGATTCGTGGCCGGCTCGAGGAACTTCCTCGAGTATTTCGCGTTCCAATTGAAGAAGCTCACGACGATCGTCATGGTCCAGAAGGCGCCGCCGGGCCAGGGAGTCTCCCTCCGTAAGGACGTCAAGGAAGGCTCCGAGCGCCTCGACCAGGGCGAGATGGCCGCTCTTCGGGCGGGCCGCTGACATGACCGGGGCCACGGACGCTCTAGAACAAGCCGCCTCCGCCGTCGCGGGCGCCCGCCTTGGGCGCGCCGCGCTCGTGGACGGGCAGGACGGGCCCAGGCTCCTCGTCGAGTTCGACGGGGTCCGGGTCAACGACGCGCAGGAGATCACGCGGCGCGCGCAGGACGCAGTGAACGCGCTCGCCTCGGGCGTCGCGCCCAAGGTGGAGATCGTGCGCACCGATTGGCTCCCGTGGAGCAAGAAAGGCCCGCAGCGCGGCGCCTGCGCGACGAAGTACCGGCGCATGCAGGAGCTGCGCCATAAGACGCAGCGCGTGGACCTGCTCAACTTCAAGAACGACATCACGGAGTCCGCCAAGGACTCCTTCGGCTACTTCGGGACGCAGTCGCGCATCATGGGCCCCTTCGAGCTCAACGCGCCCTCGCGCATCCATCTCGGCAACTGGGTCTCCTTCGGCCGGTACGGGCGCGTGCTCATGAACACGGACTTCACGAAGTTCAAGGAGCGCTGCATCCAGCACTACCCCGAGGTCGCGCACGACTACGACCCCAAGACCTTCGGCCCCCGCGAGCCGCGTCTGAAGATCGGCGACGGCACCACGGTCGGCGACGGCGTGTTCATCAACTGCACGAACTCCATCGAGATCGGCAAGCATCTCATCATCTCGTCGCGCGTGTACATCGGCGACGCCGGGCATCACTACATGAACCTGGGCCTGCCCATCACGCTCTCGGCCAACACCGAGGGGCGGCCGGTGAAGATCGGCGATCAGACCTGGATCGGCGTGGGCGCGGTCATCATGGAGGGCGTCACCATCGGCAAGCACGCCATCATCGGCTCGAACTCCGTGGTGAACAAGAGCGTCCCGGATTACGGCGTGGCCGCGGGCGTGCCCGCGAAGCTCATCAAGATGCTGGACGGCTCGCCCTTGCCCGTTCCGCCCGTGAAGGTCTAACGGATCCCATGAAGGGAGCCAGGACGGCGAACGAGGCCTCGATGAGGGAGGCGGTCCTCGAGCAGACGCGAGAGTACGCTCGCGCGCGCTTCGCTCCCGCCCCGTTCAAGCCCGGCGAGACCTACATCCCGGCCTCGGGCAAGGTCTTCGACCAGCGCGAGGTCGCCAGCCTCGTCGACGCCGCCCTGGACTTCTGGCTGACCGCCGGACGCTTCGCCGAGCAGTTCGAGACCCGCCTGGCCCGCTCGCTGGGCCTCCCGCACGCGCTGCTCGCCAACTCCGGCTCCTCCGCGAACCTGCTCGCCGTTTCGGCGCTGACCAGCCCGGCGCTGGGCGGCCGCGCGCTGAAGCCGGGCGACGAGGTCCTGACCATCGCGGCGACCTTTCCCACGGTGGTCAATCCCATCCTGCAGAACAATCTGGTCCCGGTGTTCGCGGACATCTCCTTGCCCACCTACAACGTGGACGTGGAGGACCTGCGCCGCGGGCTCTCGCCCAAGACCCGGGCGATCTTCATTCCGCACACCCTCGGAAACCCTTTCGACCTGCGCGCCGTCAAGGCGCTGGCCGACGAGCGGGACCTGTGGCTCATAGAGGACTGCTGCGACGCGTTGGGCGCGCGGTATGACGGCAAGCCCGTCTCGACCTTCGGCGACCTCGGCACCTTCAGCTTCTACCCCGCGCACCAGATCACCACCGGGGAAGGCGGCGCGCTCGTGACGGCCAACGCGCGGCTCAAGAAAGCGGCGGAGTCCTTTCGCGACTGGGGCCGCGACTGCTGGTGCGCCCCGGGCAGCGACAACACCTGCGGCAAGCGCTTCGACTGGAAGCTCGGCGACCTGCCCCATGGCTACGACCACAAGTACGTGTACTCCCACGCGGGCTACAACCTCAAGGCGACGGACCTGCAGGCCGCCGTGGGCGTGGTCCAGCTCGACCGCCTGGAGGGCTTCGTCGCGGCCCGCAGCCGCAACTTCGACGCCCTGCGCGCGGGCCTCCGGGCCTTCGAGGACCGCCTCGTCCTGCCCGAGGCCACCCCCGGCTCGAAGCCTTCGTGGTTCGGCCTGCCGCTCTCCTTGCGCGAGGGCGCGGGCGTGAGGCGCGAGGAGTTGGTCTCTTTTCTCGAGGCCGCGAAGATCGGCACGCGCCCCCTGTTCGCGGGCGACATCACCAAGCAGCCTTATTTCCGCGGCGTCTCGTACCGCAGGACGGGCGCGCTCGAGAACACGGGCCGCGCGCTGCGCGACGCGTTCTGGATCGGCGTGTACCCCGGCATCACCGAGGACATGGTCGTCTACGTCCTGGACCGGTTCGCCGCGTTCTTCCGATCGCGGTGAAGGCCTCCGACTTCATCGCCGAATACCTGCACGCGCAAGGCGTCGGCCAGGTCTTCGAGGTGGCGGGCGGCGTCATCGCCCACCTGCTCGACTCGATGGACCGCCTCGGCCGGCCGCGCTTGGTCAGTGTCCACCACGAGCAGGCGGCCGCCTTCGCCGCCGACGCGGTGGGCCGCCTCACGGGCGTGCCGGGCGTGGCGATGGCGTCGAGCGGGCCCGGCGCGATCAACCTGCTCACGGGCGTCGGCGGAGCGCACTTCGATTCCTCCCCCGCGGTGTTCCTGACCGGCCAGGTCAACCGTTCCGAGCAGAAGGGCGCCCGGGCCGTGCGCCAGCTTGGCTTCCAGGAGACCGACATCGCGGCGATGGCCGGTCCCGTCACCAAGGCCGCCCTGCGCCTGCGCGCCGCCGGCGACCTGCCCGACATGCTCGAAGAGGCGTTCCGCCTCGCGCTGTCCGGCCGCCCCGGTCCCGTCCTGCTGGACATCCCGATGGACCTCCAGCGCGCCGACATCGCCCGCAAGCCGCGCCGGCTGGCCCGTCCCGCGCCCGCGCCCTCGCGCGTGCCGCCGCTCGACGGCCTGCTCGCCGCGCTGGCGAAGGCGCGGCGGCCGCTACTGCTGGTCGGCGGCGGGGTCCGGTCCGCGCGCGCGGCCGACGCCTTCCGCGGTCTCGTCGGCGCCTTGGGCGTCCCCGTCGTCCATTCGCTGATGGCGATGGACCTCCTGCCCGACGGCCATCCCCTGCGGGTCGGGCTCATC